>NZ_JALEGS010000096.1 GCF_022763345.1 Phaeodactylibacter sp. | reverse complement strand
TTCGAACCTGCACGGAGTGGTTTTGCCCGGAGGCTAATCCCATAATCTCCACCCCCGAGACGGGAGGGCGCGGCTGCCAGTTTCGCCACCTCACAGTGTTTTTGAAAATTTGCAACACTTTTGCTGCTTTCGATAATACAAATTTAAGCCAAGCTCTGTTTTATTGCAAATTTTACAATAAAAAATAAAAATAAATAGAACGGGACTAAAACAAGACAGGCTTTATTAGCAATTTGCCAATAAAGCCTGTGATATGCAGTTGTTTTTTGAAAATTTCAAAAGAAGAGGTCAAGCTTTGGCATTTTATAACATAGAAGTGTCTTTTTGTTGCATAAAATGTAAAGCTGGACGGTTGTGGCTAGCCTACGGCTACGGATTGCATCAAAAAGGCACAGATCAAAGCTCCGTAAGTACCCAACGCATAACCCAGCACCGCCATTAGTACGCCCACAGGGGCAAGAGCCGGGCTGAAGGCAGAAGCTACAATTGGCGCAGAAGCGGCACCGCCCACGTTCGCCTGACTGCCCACCGCTACGAAGAAGAAAGGTGCCCGTATGATTTTAGCCGTAATCAGCAGGGTAGTCACGTGGATGAGCATCCAAACGATACCGATGGCAAACAGCCCCAGGTTTTGAAGTACTTCGCCCAGGTTCATTTTCATACCTATAGTTGCTACCAGGATGTAGATGAACACACTGCCCCAGCGCGAAGCACCCACGCCCTCCAGTTTCCTGGCTTTGGAAAAGGATAACCCCAGGCCCAGTGTGGTAGCGATGACAATCAGCCAGAAGAAACCGGACATGAGGGAGTTCAGCCGGGCAGCTTCCAGCGCCGCTTTAAACTGACTAACCCAGGGGACGATCACATCTGAGCCCCAGTGTGCCAGTGAGACCCCCCCGAAGCTTACTGCGAGCAACACAAAGGTCTCCGTAGTGGAAGGAATTTTAGCCACACTCGCCTGATAGTCAGAAACCCGCTGCTTAAGGTCGGTAATAGCGCTGTTGTCTGCTTTGAGCCGTCGGTCAAGCTTATCTGAAATGCTGGCCCCGTAGAGCAGGAAGCCCATCCATATGTTGGCCACTACCACATCCACCACAATCATGGAGGCAAAGAGGTTGTCCTTTACATCAAAGATCTCTTTCATGGCGGTTTGGTTGGCACCGCCGCCGATCCAGCTGCCGGCTACGGTAGACAGGCCCCTCCAAAGTTCGTCATTGGTAACAGGGATAAGCTCAGGGAAAACATTCACGATGAGCAGCAGGGCAATAGGGCCGCCGAGGATAATACCAAAGGTAGCAGCAACAAACATGATAAGTGCCTTCGGCCCGAGGTTCAGGATGCCCTTAAAGTCAATACCCAGGCACAACAGCACCAAACTGGCAGGTAGCAGGTATCGGGAAGCCACAAAGTAAAGCTGTGATTTAACCACGAACTTTTTCAGGTCTTCCTTCGGAATATTTTGATCGGTAATAACCTGTTTGAGGGTGCTCCAGCTTGCATGGTCTGTGAGGTTGGGGGCAATACCACTATCACGGAAGTGCTCTGCCATAGCCCCAAGATCATACCAGGAAGGGGCAATCAGCCCAAGCGGCCAGTGCAACAGGGCTGGAAGGAAGTAGCACAGCAAAAGTGGCGGCACGTAAGTATAGAATTTCTTCCAGCCTGATTTTTCGCTGGCGGAAGTTACAAAAACCAGGGCCAGCACACTGATGAGCAGCCCGAGAATCACCGCATCGTTGGTAAAGAAAGGTTGAGTCATTTTTAGTTGGATGTTCGTTGGCCTAAATATACCAATTTCCATCTCCCTGCGTAAATTGTATCTTGCAGGCAAAAATCCGGTATGGAGGATCAGGACTTTATGAGCGTCGCCATAGAACTGGCCAAGGCAGGAGTGGAGCAGGGCCTGGGTGGTCCCTTTGGTGCGGTGGTGGTTAAAGACGGCGTTATCATCGGACGGGGGCAAAACCGGGTGCTGGCTGATGCAGACCCCACTGCCCACGCTGAGGTGGTGGCGATCCGTAATGCCTGTGCGCACCTGGGCAGCTTTCAGCTCGACGGCTGTACGCTGTACACCTCCTGCGAGCCCTGCCCCATGTGCCTGGGAGCGATCTATTGGGCCCGCCCGGACCGTATGCTCTATGCCTGTACACGGCACGATGCAAGTGCAGTAGGCTTTGATGACGGAATGATTTACGAAGAGCTTAACCGGCCAATGGAAGAGCGCCGTATTCCCACACAGCAGTGCATGCGCAATGAAAGCCTGGAAGCTATGGAGCTTTGGGCCCGCAAAACTGATAAAACCGAATATTAATGATGAACTTCACTGTAAATGGCAAACGGATAGCGCTCGTGCTGGGCGTAGTGATTGCCAATATCGTGTTCGATCAGGTTACCAAAAGCATGGCTCGGGAGCAACTTATGGGCGCCGGGCAGATTTCCTACCTGGGCGATTTCTTCCGCCTCTCCTTTGTAGAGAACCGCGGGGCTTTTCTCAGCCTTGGCGCTGATATGTCAGAGCAATTGCGCTATTGGGGCCTGAAAGTCCTGCCTGTTCTGCTTCTGATCGGGCTGCTGGGATATACACTGTTCTCGCCAAACCTGAGCAAGCTGCAAATCCTGGCCTTTGCCTTTATCCTGGGCGGCGGCATTAGCAATGTGTACGACCGGCTCCTTTACAATCAGGTTGTCGATTTTATGAATATGGGCTTCCCCAGTCTGCGCACCGGTATTTTTAATTTTGCCGATGTCTCCATTATGGTGGGGCTGGGGCTGATGCTGCCGGAATTGTTCAGGAGGTCGCCGGAAAAGTAGAAAATTTTTCTTTTCAGCGCTCTTCAGAGGGGGTAGACGCCCGCCCCGCTTCCGGCAAGCCCCAGTGATAGCGGACCGCTACGATGCGCAGGGCAATGATGAACAACACCGTGCTCATCACGCTGTAGTCGTAAGGCAGACCGGTTTGCCGGAGGATGAGGAAAAGTACGGCACCCGCCACACAAGCCGTGGCGTAAATCTCACTTCTGAAAATCAGCGGCTCCACATTGCAAAGCGTATCACGGATGACCCCGCCAAATACCGCAGATACCGTGCCCATCATCACGGCGATGACCGGCGATATGCCGAAGTCGAGGGTCTTGGTCAGCCCCAAAATGGTAAACAAGCCAATCCCGATCGTATCGAAGAGAAACATCGTGCGCCGAAGCTTGTAGATATAAGGCTGAAAAAGATAACCGAAGGAAGCCCCGCAACCGATGGCGATGAGGTAGTTGAGGTCCTGCATCCATCCCACCGGCGTTGCCCCGATAAGCATGTCCCGCACACTGCCGCCACCTACCGCAGTGATAAAAGCGATGACAAACCCGCCGAACAAGTCAAATCGCTTATTGGCTGCCGTCAGCATTCCGCTAATGGCAAAGACAAAAGTCCCCACGATATCCAATGCGTAAATCAGGTCCATGCTATATGCCTTTGCGGCAAATGTACAGCCATTTGATAAAAGTCATCCTGTGGCTTTGATTATTATCATCGCAATTGAAGTGGTCAGGCTCTACATTTGGGGTAGAGATAATACCTAACCATTATGATGTCCTTAAGCCAAGCCACAATGAGTACAAGCAAAAGCCAAAAAATAGAACCTTTCCAGATTCGGCAGGGGATGCTTGCCCTGGAGCTGGGAAGTACGGACAATAAAACCCTGGAGTACCTTGACTTTCTGACAGGTCAGGTGCCTACCGGGGCGATTTATTTCCTGCATGTGCTGCCTCGGTTTGATGTGCTGAATTCTATGCTGGGCCGCGAAGCGGAGGGCATGATCAGCAATTACGAGATCAACGATGAGGTAGTCACCAAAATGGACCGGGAGATTCGTGCCCGGATGAGCACGCACGAAGGCATGCATGTGGAATTTGACGTCAAGGAGGGCTCCCCACTAGAGCAACTGCTGGAAGATGCCAAGGATGTGAACGCAGACTTGGTCATCATTGGGCAGAAAAGCGGGGTAAGCCGGCACGGGATTTTGGCCAAGAACCTGGCCCGCCGCGCACCTGGCAACACCCTGATCGTACCTGACCGTTCCAAGGTACAGCTCAAGCGTATCCTGGTACCGATTGACTTCTCGCAGCATTCCATCAACGCTATGCGCAATGCGCTGGCGCTGAACGCAAGCCTGGAAACACCCGCTGAAATTGTTGCGGTCAACATCTACGAGATGCCTAACCTCAGCGTGTACAAAATTCAGCGTACCCGGGCACAGTTCGAAAAAATGCTGCGGAAAGACCACGAAGAAGCCTTCGAAGCTTTTCTGAACACGCATTTCCCGGACCACAAAGACCAAATCCGCATCGAACTTATCATGCAGGAAGCACCGGGCATCGCCCAGTACCTGATGGAGTTTGCTACGGCAGAGGAGGCAGATATGATCGTCATGGGTGCCAAAGGGCACTCCAAGGTCGAACTGCTCCTGCTTGGCAGCGTCACAGAAAAGCTGCTGGCCATCAATGAACACATTCCGACCCTCGTGGTCAAGTAAGATACCATACCCTAACCAGGTATTAAGAATCTATTTAGTGAGGTTAGTTTTTCGGGAGGCCGCCAAAATCTGATTTTGGCGGCCCTTTCCCTCAGCCTCAGCCAAATTTAACCAAATCAGGCACAGCCCGGCTGTGCAGCAAAAGTCAATGCTATGATTATTTCTGATAGCAAAACCATACGGGATATTCAAGCCGAATTCCACCGGACCTTTCCAGGACTGAAGATCGAATTCTATAAACAGGCCCACGAGTCTGGTCAGGGCTCGCCGGTCAAAGAGCGGATTGATGCGGACCTGAAGCTTAAGTTTGTGCGGGAGGTACATAATAAAGAAGATTTGGAAATCGACCCGTCTTTGACCGTGGCTTCCTTTGAGCAGCTCATGGCGGACCGTTTCGGCCTCAACGTACAGGTCTTCCGCAAATCCGGCAACCTGTGGATGCAAACCACCTCTACAGACCACTGGGCACTGCGGGAACAAAACCGTAAAGGTGCCTCCTCTGAAAGCCACTACAACGAAAAGCACAACGTATGATCACATCAACGGTCGCAGTAAGCGATATTATGACGAAGCATGTCCTTTTTGCCAAGCCCGGGCAGGCGTTTGCCGAAGTGGCCCGACTCTTTGCAGAAATGGATATCCACCACCTCCCTGTCACCGATGCGAATGACAAGCTGATTGGTATCATCAGCGCTAATGATGTGATGCGTGGTTTTAGCCGCCGGCTTTTCAACAGCCCCGACGGCTCCATTCCCCTCGATCAGTCTTTAACGGTTGCTGACCTGATGACAAGCAACCCGGTCTATTTAACGCCGGCCAATTCTATTCAAAAAGCCGCAGAACTGTTTGCACGCCACCGCATTCAGTGCCTCCCGGTAGTGGAAGGCACCCGGGTGGTGGGCATCATCACGACACGCGACCTGGTGAAACACTTCGCCGACATCTAAGATTAAATTGGCTTTTGCGACTAGGATGAGGGGCGGCCGCCATTGATTGGTGGCTGCCCTTTTCTATAGCGATTTCCTACTGTTCCTCACGGAGCGCTTTCACCGGAGCGGATTGCAAGACCCGGACCACCATGAAGCTAACGGCTATGACGGAAACCAGCAAGGTAATCAAGCCGGCCAAAAGGAAAACAGCCGGCTGTACGGTGATCCGATAGGCAAAGCCCGACAACCATTCCTGAACGCCCAAATAGGCTAGCGGGGCAGCTACCAGCAACGCTATGCCGATCAGAAGCACATACTCCCGGTTGAAACGCAACAGTATATCCCGGTGGCTGGCACCCAGAATTTTGCGGATGCCAATCTCTTTGCGTTTCAGTGTCGTTAAAAAAGCCGTAAGCGCTATAAGCCCAATAATGGCAACCAGAAATGCAGTCAGGCTGAAGTAAATACTCAGCTTAGCAATTCGTTGTTCCTTTTGGTACAGCTCCTCAATGTTTTGCGATAGAAAACTGTGCACAAAGGCTTTATCCAGGTTGAGCGCTTCGTAACGCGTTTTTACCGCTTCAATAATGGCTGAAGGGGAAAGCCCCTGATACCCGATGGAGGCCCAGCGGACATAGCCCGGATCCTTATATACTGTGAGAAACATCGGGGTTACCCTTTCGCGCAAGGAGAACATATTGATATCCTTAAAAGTGCCTGCAATGGAGAAGGGGAAGCCTACCTCGCCGGTTTCTTCATCGGTATATTCCGGTTCTTCGATGATGGTTTGCCCAATCAGGGCTTCCCGGCTTAGCCCAAACTGATTCATAAGCTTTTGGGCCAGGGTTTCATTGATCAGGACGACCGATTTTGGTGCCTGCTCCGGATCGTTGATGTATTCAGGCACGGAGGTTTCTATATTGAGAATATCGACCGCGCTGTAATCCAGTGATATATCGTAGGCATCGTCAAATACCTGGTCCGTACCCGCCAGTTTGTAAGTCGTTTGGTTGAAGGGGTTGCGGCCCAGCGGGCTGCCGGAGCCTACATCAGTGACTTCAGGAATTTTCAACAGTTCATTTCTGAAAACCTCAAACCGGCTGCTGTCTTCTGATAGATTGACATACAGCACCTGGTTTTTGTCAAAACCGAGGTCTGCCCGTTGAATAAACTGTAGCTGCTGATTGACCAGCAGGGTAAGGCTGCAGAGCCCGATGAGCAGTACGAACTGAAAGGTAATGATGGCTTTGCGCGTAGAAAGGCCAGCGGCGGCAGTCCGGGCGGCATTGCCCCGAAAGAGGTGTATAATTCGCTGCCGGGCCAGAAAAACGGCCGGGTACAAACTGGAAAACAACCCAACGATAAGGCTCAGTCCCACCAGCACAATCAATAGCCAGGGTTGGTCCAGCACAGTAGCTGTTAAGGCTGTTCCCATAAAAGTATCAAAGCGAGGAAGGAGCCACCACAGGCCAAGCAGTACCACAGGAAGCGTCAGGAAACTGAGAAAGATGGCTTCCAGCAGGAACTGATTGGAGACCTGCCCCACGCTGGCTCCAAATAGCTTACGCATCCCGATCTCCCGGGAGCGCCCGGCATTCATCGCAATGGATAAATTGGTGTAATTGCTTACCGTCAGCAACAGTATGATGGCTGAGATGACTCCAATGATGTACAGGTACCGTTTATCCCCCGGTGGCTTTAGCTCGTATAGCATATCCGAGTTGAGGTGAATGGAGGTAAGGGGTTGCAGGATAGTCCCGCCAAATAGCTCGCTATCCGCTAAATTGGTATTGATGTTGCCCATATTGTCGTCAATCCGTTGCCGGACCGCATCAACGGATACTCCGGCTGCGAGTTCGAGGTAGGTACGGGAGCCCCAGTAGGCTATTTTGTCCCGGTGCAGGGCTATGCTGAAGTCAAAATGGGCATTGGGAGGGAGGTCTTCAATGACTCCCACGATGGTGTAATCTTCCTCTGTGGTGCTTAAGGTCTGCCCGAGCAGTTCCTCCTCTTTCCAGTCCTTGCCAAAGAAACGTTCGGCCTGTTTTTCCGTGAGGAGAGCGGTGTTCAAATCCTGGCTGAATGCCTCAGCGCTTCCGAGCACAAAGGGCCACTGGAAAAAATCGAAAAAGGCTTGTGGGGTATTGGTATGGAGGAGGTCTTCCGTAGGCAGTTCTTTGCCATTGATGCGAAGGAGTTCAGGCTGGCCAAAGGTGAAAAAGTGGCAGGCGCTGCGTACCCCCTGAACCTCCCGCAGCCCGTTGATCTGCTTCATCTGCACTTCGGGAGCGGCCCCGTAGTAGCCGTTAAAGCTGATTACACTGTAGTCCTGCGACCGGAAGGTGCGGCCCATGCGGTACTTTTGTGCTACGCCCGGTACAAATTGGTCGTAACTGGTTTCGTAATCCAGGTACAGTAACGCCAGCGCCGTGGTCAGAATACCGATAGACAGGCAAACGTAATTGATAGTGTTGTAGAACCCTTTTCGGCGTAGGTTCCGGCTGGCAATTTTCAGGTAATTGGGCAGTATGAAAGCAAAAGTACTTTTCCAGAAAGCGTACCAGGGACGGCTCTGGGCTGAGGACTCAAAAGCCCGGTAGTCGGGGCCATCCGGTGGAAGCACGCGCTTTTTTGCTGCTTCGAAGGCTGGCTCAGGTGCAAGCCCCCGGATTAAATACTCTTCGTACCGGTCGTGCAGGTTTGCTTCCAGCTCTTCTGCCAGTCCGGGTTCTACACGGCCACTCTGCTGCAGCTGCTTACGCCAGGCCTGCAGTGCCTTTTCAATATCAAATGCCATAAAATATATCGTTATCAGCTGCCAGGTTTACTAATGGATACCAGCAGCTCTTTTGAAACCAATTACCTGTCAATTAAAATTTATGGAAATTAAGCCGGTGTATATCCCTCTGTGCCCATGCCCCAGAGCTTGATAAAAACCTGGTTGACGTTGAGCCACTGCCGGCGCTCTTCTTCCAGCCGTTCTTTGCCTGCCGCTGTGATGCGGTAGTATTTCCGGCGGCGGCCGCTTTCGGTTTTTACCCACTGAGACTGCACCAGCCCTTCCTTTTCCATACGCGACAGTACCGGATAGAGCATCGCATCCGTCCATTCGAGCTCGCCTTCGGATAGGCGCTCTACTTCCTTAATGATTTTGTAGCCATAGTTCTCCCCATAGGATAAAATGGACAGCACGAGAGGTTTTGTGGAGGCGGCTACGAGTACTTTGGTGGCCATAGTATTTATTTTTTATTGTTTTGGAGATATGCTTCCTCTGATAGTAAGGTTTTGCCATCGAAGAGCTCAATAATGCGCTGCGCATGGCTGGCGTCCTCTTTGGAGTGGGTGACCATAACGATGGTAGCCCCCTGCTGATGAAAGTGGGCCAGCTTGTCCATCACCGCCCGGCTGTTTTCGGAGTCCAGGTTGCCCGTTGGCTCATCGGCCAGTATAATGGCAGGCTCGGTAACAATAGCCCGGGCAATGGCAACGCGCTGCTGCTGCCCGCCTGATAGCTGTTGCGGGAAATGGTCGCGGCGGTGCATCATGTCCAGGCTGGCCAAAGCCTGTTCTGTTCGCTCACGCCGTTCTTTAGATGGCACTTTAAGGTAAATCAGCGGGAGCTCGATGTTTTCAAAAGCCGTCAACTCATCAATGAGGTTGAAGCTCTGGAAAATAAAGCCCATGTTGCCTTTTCGGAGGTTGGCTTTTTCCCGGGCGGACTGCCTTGAGGTGTCGTGCCCGTTGAACCAGTATTGCCCTTTGGATGGCGTATCGATCATACCCATTAAGTTGAGCAGGGTAGATTTGCCACTGCCGGAGGGGCCCATTATGGCTACAAACTCGCCGGGGAGTATATCCAGGTCCACCCCATGAACAGCAGCGGTTTCGATTTGATCGGTGTAGTGGTACTTGTGCACCCCGCGCATCCGGACGACGGGCGGGCGTTGGTGATGTTCTGACATGTTAATTCAAATTGAGGGTTTCGTAATCTTCAAAGCGGTCATAGCCCGAACGGATGATTTTATCACCCGCTTCCAGGCCGCTGAGCACTTCAAAGTAATCAGGGTTGCGCCGCCCTAGCTCGATCGTGCGTTTTTGGGCTTTGCCCTCTTTCAGGACATACACCCAACTACCACCGGTACTGGCATAGAAGTTTCCGTTGGGTAATAAGGTCCGTTCGGATGGCGTGCCAAAAAACAGGCGTAGCCGGAGCGACTGACCGCGGATCAGAGCGGCGGTTTTCGCACGAGGGGCATTGATGCCTGCCTCAATGCGAAATCGCCCTTCTGTAACAGTCGGATATATCTTTTCGACCTGGAGTTCCAGCGTGTCACCGTTGAGGATAACTTCGCCTTTCTGGCCGTTTGTGATCTTGTTCAGGTAAAACTCATCTGCCTGGGCAACAACTTTGGGCTGTTCGAGGCTGTAGACCTGCCCAAGCCGTTCCCCACTTTCCACCGCCTGCCCGGTTTGTATTTGGAAATCTGTCAGCTGCCCGCCCGCCGGCGCCTGAACCCAGAGACGGTCGAGTATGCTGCGAACGGCGGTTAAGTTGTCTATGATTCGCTGCTCCGATGCCGCCATTTGCTTCAATTGGGTAAGACGGGCAAGCGAGTCGCTGCGGAACGCACTGGAGAGAATATTTTGTCGCTGCTGCAAATAGTAATAACGATTGGCCACCGGCTCGAAATCCTGTATCGCAATAACACTATCTTTCAGCAATTGCTGGTTGCGCTCAAAAGCTTTTTGCTGGAGCGCCAGCTGATAGCGGACTTCCGCCAGCCGCTCCTGTTGGCTAAGGTTATTTTGATTGAGCAGCAGAGCTGTTTGCTGTTGATTATTGAGCTGTTCAATCAGCTGAGATTCCCGCTGTAGCACTTCAAGCTGCAGGTCAGCATTAGCCAGGCGCATGAGCGTATCTCCCTTTTTCACCGGCGTGCCATTTTCTGCGTATAGGCGTTCTACGCTCCCGGCAACTTTACTGTCGACATAAAACAACTCTCGGGGCTCTACCTGCCCGGTCAGGTTGATATACTCGAAAAACGGTGCACGAACCACTGTTCCAATGCTTAATGCTTCCCGTTCGAGAGAAATCGAGGATTGATAATCCCAGTTTGCAGCCGCATAGACAGCAGCTGCGAAGCCTGCCACACCGGCAGTTAGCCAGATGTACTTGCGGAAGCTTTTATTGTTTGTACGCTGTTTATCCATAACTTGATACCTAATGTTGTTAGGTTTGTATACCTAACGGTGTTAGGGTTTTTATGGTTGCGAGATTCCTCGTTTTTTTTCGTTACGATAAAAAAAGAGAAAATGGTTAGGGGGGGCAATGGATCACAATCCGGCTATACAAGCAAAGGGGGCTGCTTCGTTGGAAGCAGCCCCCTCATTCTTCAAAGTTTGGAATAATACTATTGCTTTAGCTTCTGAATGTCACTAAGCGATTTTGTTTTTGGCCTCGGCCAATGCCTTATCCAGCCCGGAAGCATCTTTACCGCCCGCAGAAGCAAAGAACGGCTGTCCACCGCCGCCGCCTTTGATGGCTTTGGCCAGCTCCCGGATCATATTTCCGGCATGCAGGCCGTGGCTTTCCGTCAATGATTTGCTGATGACGATAGTGAGCTGTGGCTTGCCATTGGCTACTGCTCCAAAGATGATGAAGGCATTGCCCAGCTCCTCCTCCAGTTGGTAGGCAAGGGTTTTTATCGCATTGGCATCATCGAGTGGCAGTTTGGCGCTGAGGAAGTTGACTTCGCCAATGGTTTCCACCTTTTCCTTCAGCCCACCTTTGAGGGCATTGGCTTGTTCCGTGCGCAGGCGTTCCACCTCTTTTTTGAGTGCTTTGTTTTCGTCCTGAAGGGCGGCCACACTTTTGGCGACATCCTTTGGGCTTTTCAGCAGTTGGCGCACGTCCTGCAGGGCGTCGAGTTCCTTTTGGATGTAGGTCGCCGCGTGGTCGGCTGTAACCGCTTCGATACGGCGTACTCCGGCAGCAACGGCGCTTTCAGACAATATTTTGAAGAGGCCGATCTCACCAGTGGCAGCTACATGCGTACCCCCGCACAGCTCGCGGGAGAAGTCGCGGTCGAAGGTGATGATGCGGACGTTCTCTCCATACTTTTCACCGAATAGCATTAACGCACCGGAGGCCTTGGCTTCCTCGATAGGCACCTCGCGTTCTTCTTCCAGCTGAATGTTGCGGCGTATTTGTGCATTAACGCGGTCTTCCACCTGCTGTACTTCCCCGGCTGTCATGCTTTGGAAATGGGAAAAGTCGAAGCGCAGGCGTTTGTCGTCTACGTTCTGCCCTTTCTGCAGTGCATGCTCGCCCAGGATTTCGTGCAGGGCAGCGTGCATAAGGTGTACGGCGGAGTGGTTGCTCGCGGTAGCCTGCCGCCTGACCGTATTCACCTCGGCACGTACCGGCGCTTCTATATTTTCCGGGAAGGCCTTAACGATGTGAATGATCAGCTCGTTTTCCTTTTGGGTATCAATAACCGGCACCTTCTCTTCCCCGAAGAAGAGCAGGCCGGTATCCCCTGCCTGTCCGCCGCTCTCTGCGTAGAAAGGGGTACGGTTCAGGACCACCTGGAATTGTTTTTTCTGCTTGATATCGACAGTTCGGTATTTGAGAACGTGAGCGCCCTCTACTGTCAGGTGGTCGTAGCCTACAAACTCCACTTCTTCGCCATCGCGGACGATATGCCAGTCGCCTACTTTTTTGTGGGCATCAGCGCGGGCGCGGGCTTTTTGGGCTGCGAGTGCGGCTTCAAAGCCAGCTTCATCCACTTTCAGCATCCGCTCTTCGGCCATCAGGCGGGTGAGGTCGATGGGGAAACCATAAGTGTCGTAAAGGCTGAAGGCATCTTCTCCCTGAATGACGCCGTCTTTGGGTTCAATGCTTTCGAAGCGGCTAATGCCTTTTTCGAGGGTATTCAGGAAGGTCTTTTCTTCTGCTTCAATGATCTTGGCGATCTGCCCCTGCTGCGCTTTGAGTTCAGGGAAGAAATTGCCCATTTCGGCCACCATTACCGGCAGCAGCTGATGGATCATTGGGGCATTCACGTCGAGGAAGGAATAGTAATACCGAACTGCCCGGCGGAGGATACGGCGGATGACATAGCCTGCACCGGTATTGCTTGGCAACTGCCCGTCGGCAATGGTGAAGGCCACAGCACGAAGGTGATCGGCTACGACCCGCATCGCCATGTCTGATTTGGCGTCCGGAGAAAAGCTGCCACCATATTTTTTGCCGGTCAGTGCTTCGATTTTGCGGATGATGGGGGTGAAAACATCCGTATCGTAGGTAACTGTTTTACCCTGCAGCACCATGCACAAGCGCTCAAAGCCCATACCGGTATCCACATGCGAGGCTTTCAGTTTTTCCAGTGAGCTATCGGCCTTACGGTTGAACTGAATGAAGACGTTGTTCCAGATTTCGATGACTTCCGGGTGGTCCATGTTTACCAGATCGCGGCCGGGCACTTCTGCCTTGCGGGCATCGCTGCGCAGGTCGATGTGGATTTCAGAGCAAGGTCCGCAGGGGCCGGTATCGCCCATCTCCCAGAAGTTATCCTTTTTATTGCCGTAGAGAATATGGTCTTCCGGCAGGTATTCGAGCCAGAAAGTCTTTGCCTCCTCATCGGCGGGCAGCCCCTCTTCCTCATCGCCGCCAAAGACAGTGGCGTAGAGATTTTCTTTGGGGATACTATAGACTTCGGTTAGCAATTCCCACGACCAGGCGATCGCTTCCTTCTTGAAATAATCGCCAAAGGACCAGTTGCCCAGCATTTCGAACATCGTATGGTGGGTGCCATCGCGGCCCACATCTTCGAGGTCGTTGTGCTTACCGGATACCCGCATGCACTTTTGGGTATCCGCAATCCGCGGCACTTCGGGCGTTTGGTTGCCCAGGAAGTAGTCCTTGAACTGATTCATCCCGGCATTGGTAAACATCAGGGTCGGGTCATCCTTGCTGACGATAGGGGCCGAAGGGACGATTTTATGCCCTTTTGATTCAAAAAAATCCAAAAAAGCCTGTCTGATCTCTTGTGCGGTCATGTATTTCTTGCTTTTGAAGGGGCGAAGATAGCAGTAAGTCTGCAGTTTTGGAAAGCTCCGAACGGCTATTTATTGCAGGAAAAGGAAATGTTAAATATTCTTAAATAGTAAGGATTTCCTAAGTTGTTTGCGCATATTTGTGAATCGGTAATACCGAATCCTACCCATGAACAGGATGAACAATCCTCTGATTACCCAATTTGCTATATACACTCAACCCCATTTACCCTTCGATACATGCTATTGTGCATGCATTGAGTTTCATTATTTCGTAAACACATGGGTCAAGGGTTCGTTTTTTGATTACAAAAAGTGCAAAAAGTAGTTACCTACGCTTTGTAATGCCAAAAGTGGCAGTTACATTTGGCGCTGACCGGTAGAAGCTGAACCGGTAACTGAGAACGAACACAAGCTACGTAAAGCCGCTTTTGGAGGGAACACAAAGTGTGCTTGCGGGGGGAACCTAAATTTCAGTAACTATTTACTCAAAAAAAGTGCCGGCATGGCACTGGAATTGACAACTGACTTTTGGTTTCATTTGGCTAAGACATAACACGCATGGGAAAAGAAAAATTTGTTTACAACACGCAGACGCTCCGATACGAAAAAGTGGAGGAGACGACGACGCAGAAAGTGTTGAGATGGCTTGGGTTTACTTGTGCAGTCGTAGTTGCTGCATTTTTCCTCAAAGTTGCAGCTGATAAGTGGCTGCCTTCCCCACAGGAACGGGCGCTCCGGCAGGAGATTAAGTTCATGGAGGAAAATTACAAGGAACTACAGGAAGAATTGGGACAGCTTCGTACTGTCCTTAATGGTGTACAGGAGCGCGATGCTTACGCGCACCGCATGGTCTTCGGAATGGACCCCATCGATGAAGGGGTTTGGGAAGGCGGTGTTGGTGGCCACGATAAATACGAGAATCTTCGTCAGTTTTCTATCGGAGATCTGATGGCTGAAGTTTCTCAGGATGTGGACATGCTGAAGCGTCAGCTCGACCTGCAGTCCCGCTCCCTCGATACCATCCTTAATATGGCTAAGGAGAAGGAAAAAATGCTTGCCGCTATTCCTTCTATCAAGCCTGTCCGTTCGGATAAGCTGGCACGCAAGGTTGGCTTGCTTTCCGGCTTTGGACGGCGCATTCACCCGATCTACAAAATACCTAAGATGCACTACGGCATCGACTTTACAGCACCAAAGGGTACCCCAATTCAGGCCACAGGTGCAGGTAAGGTAATCAAAGCCGGACGCGGGTCCGGTTATGGTAACCGGGTGATTATTGATCATGGCTACGGATATCAAACCCTCTATGCGCACATGAAACGCATTGATGTCAAGGAGGGCGATACTGTGGTACGCGGTGATCAGATCGGTCTGGTCGGTAACACTGGAGCTTCCACTGCGCCTCACTGCCACTACGAAGTGATGGTGAACGGCGCAAAAGTCAACCCCATCCACTATTGCATGGACGGTTTGAGCCCTGAGGAGTATCAGGAGCTGGTCCGCGCGGCGGAAATGCCCAACCAATCATTTGATTAAACAATCAGGAAAATATACTTAATGGCACGATTATCATCTGGCCGCAAAAAAGGCTTCCGTTCAGGAGGTCTTTTTTGCTTTGCACCACATCAGATTATGACCCTTCTCGCCTTTTTGATGCTGAGCAGCTGTCAGGCAGAAGCGAATGCAAATGTAGAAAGCAGGGCTACCCGGGCGAAGGTGGTCCAGGACACGGTACCGGCAGGCACGATACTGGCAGATACCGCACAGGCTTTGCAGGCACCCGTTGCTCCATCTACGTATACTTTTGTTGGGGTAGGGGATATGATGCTCGGTACCAATTATCCGTCAGCCTCCTATCTGCCTCCACAGGGCGGCACTACGATGCTGGCGCACGTGGAAGATTTGCTCAAGGATGCGGATGTCACTTTTGGGAACCTGGAGGGCACTATCCTGGATGAGGGTGGTACGGCCAAGCGCTGCAATAACCCGAAAGCCTGCTACGTCTTCCGCTCCCCGGAAAGCTACGCGAAGCACTTTCAAAAGGCAGGTTTCGACTTCCTCAGCATTGCCAATAACCACTCCGGCGACTTTGGGCTGACGGGGCGTAAGCGCACCAAGGCGGTATTAGCTGAGGTGGGCATTGCCTATGCTGGCCTGGCTGGCTCAGACGAGTATGCCATCATTGAGCGGAACGGGCTAAAGGTGGGCATGGCGGCCTTTGCGCCCAACTCAGGCACCGTGAGTATTCACAACTACGCCAAAGCCCGGGAAATCGTGGGCAAACTCGAAGCCGAATGCGATGTGGTCATTGTTTCCTTCCACGGGGGAGCGGAAGGCGCCAAGCATCAGCATGTGCCACGCGCCCGCGAGACCTACTACGGTGAGAACCGCGGCAACGTATACGAATTTGCCCACGCTATGGTGGATGCCGGTGCGGATATCATTTTCGGGCACGGACCTCATGTGACCCGTGCGATGGAGCTTTACAATGACCGACTGATTTGCTACAGCCTGGGTAATTTTTGTACCTATGGCCGCTTCAACCTTCGGGGAGAAGCCGGGATTGCCCCTCTGGTGCAAGTCGAGGTGGATGCGGAAGGGAAGTTTGTGGGCGGCCAAGTTACGCCGGTCTACCAAAGCTACAACCACGGCCCTAAAGTGGACGCCCAAAACCGGGCGATCAAGACCCTGCTCCGCCTCAACGCCGCGGACTTCCCCGAGTCGCCTCTGATCCTAGGAGAAGACGGCACCCTGAGCAAAAAACAATAATGCCCGGTATGGAATACCTGCCCCTGTCTGATGGCAGCCGGCTGGCCTATGACTGGCAGCCCGATGGAGACGGTGCCCCGCTGGTCTTCCTCAACGGTATTTTGATGAACCTGCGATCCTGGAAGGGGCAATCGGGCCCGCTTGCTAAAATTTACCCCTGCCTGTTGCATGACTTGCGGGGGCAATTGTACAGCAGCAAAGTATTTCAGGAAAAATGGGCAATGGAAGATCATCTTTCCGATTTAAAAGCTTTGCTGGATGCCCTGGAGATTGAGCGTTGCCACCTGATTGGTACTTCTTACGGAGGCGAAGTAGGGCTGCTTTTCGCGGAAGCCTACCCGGAAAGGGTGCAGTCCCTTTCTGTCATTGCATCCGTGCCCTGGTCGGATGCCCTGCTTAAGCGTCAGGTCCGGCTTTGGCGCGACCTGGCTGAGGTGGACCGCGGATTGCTCTACGATGCTGTGGCAACCTGTTCTTACAGTGGGGTTTTTCTGGAGCGTACCGGCACCTTCTTCGATAGCCGGAAGGCGGAGTTCGCTAAGTTGCCGGACGACTTTTTTACCAGCTTTATGAACTTGTGCGATGCTTTTCTGGGCTTTAACATGTCGCCGGAGACGCTCGCAGGGATTTCCTGCCCGACTTTGCTCATCGGAGCCGGTAGCGATGTGCTTAAGACGCCGGCGTACAGCCGCATCATGGAAGCGCATATCCCCAATGCCACCTACACGGAAATTCCCGGGGCAGGGCATGCCGTTGTCATTGAGCAGCCCAAAACCGTGACCGGATATTTGAAGGCCTTCATCGAAAAGCATGCCTGATTCTGGCAGGGATTGCCTATTTTTATTGTGGGTTAAGCCTCCGGGCGAATATCTATCGTTCCCCGTGCTGGCTGTCAACGCTAGTAGGCGACCACTTTGTTGGGTGCCAGATCGTATCAAAATCGAATATTTTCGTATCAAATCGTATCAGGCATGTGAGGTGATCGTATCTTTATGGCATGAAAGAGAGTGTATATAATTTCCAATTAACTCTAGACTGGAATCTTTTAAGAGTGATCAGCCAAATTGATAGATTTGATGCATCCTGGTCATCCATTGAGAAAAAAGAAGGCCAAAGCTTAAAACAATTAAAATCTATTGCAACCATTAGAAGTGTCGGAGCATCTACAAGAATCGAAGGTTCAAAAATGACGGATGAACAAGTTGAATTCTTGCTGAGCAATATAGACATTTCTAAAATTGAAGATAGAGATTCACAAGAAGTAGTGGGATATTTCAATGTCCTTGACATCATTAGTGACTCATATGAACAGATAGAAATCTCTGAAACAAATATTAAAAATCTACATAATCAACTTCTGAAGTATAGCAAAAAAGATGAATGGCATAAAGGTGATTATAAACAACATACGAATGCTGTTGAGGCAAGATTTCCAGATGGAACTAATCAAATCATTTTTAAGACCACTGAACCTGGATTTCCTACAGAAGATGCGATGAGAAAATTAATGGAATGGTACAAACAGGAAAAGGAAGTCCATCCGATAATCAAAACAGCTGCTTTTGTTTATGATTTTGTGAGTATCCACCCTTTTCAAGATGGTAATGGAAGACTGAGTAGATTGTTGACTACGCTTCTATTACTGCAAACTGGATACAACTGGATTCAATACGTAAGTTTTGAACATAAAATCGAAAATCGGAAGAAAAGTTATTACAAATGTTTGAGAAGCTGTCAAGCTCAGAGGCCGAATGAAGATATTACTGAGTGGATAGACTTTTTCTTGGAATCGTTAATCAATGTTCAAAATAAGCTTGCAAAAAAATTAGAGGTTTCAGGTATCGAAAACAAATTATCACCAAAAGATAAAGCTATTTATATTTACATTTCTGAAAATGCTGGATGTAAATCTGGGGAAATTGCAGATAAATTGAACATTCCCAACCCAACAGTAAAAAGAATTCTATCTGATTTAGTGTCAAAAGAGCTAATTGAAAAATATGGAAAAGGAGCTGGAACAAATTATTCAATAAAATAAAACAAATCCGGCACGTTACGTAGCCGGGGCCGTTAAGTGTATAACCACCTTGCCATGTCTCAACGATACTGCCCCAACTGTTACTACCCGCTACCGGAGCACGGCGAGTACTGTAGCCATTGCAGTCAGAAATATACCGATGGTAAGGTGACCTTTTGGGTGTTGGTTAGTGATTTCTTCGAGTCGGTTCTCAATATTGATTCCAAAATTTTCAAGACCCTGGGGGCGCTTTTTATCCCTGGCAAGCTTACCGAAGCCTACTTCCGGGGGCAGCAGAAACGTTATGTGCCGCCCACCCGCTTGTTTTTTGTAATGGCAGTGATCCACTTTGCAGTGCTGGGCTACCTGGCATTTGGGCAGCTGGAAGAGCAAATGGACGATATGGCCAATGAGACCCGGTACGAAGCTTTTTACAGCGACTTCCGTACAGACCTCGATACCGTGCGGGCAAATGTGGAGGCGCAGTACAATCAAATACCACAGCTCGCTACAGTTTTAGATTCATTGGAGGCTAAGCTGGAAGACCCACGAAAAGACAGCTTTAATTTGGTATATTTTACCGATAGTAATGAATTCGGCACTTTCGAATCTGTAAGCCTGCCCGTTTCCAAGCAGGATTTAATAGAAATGCCGCTCGACAGCCTGCCGGATGCCTACGGGGTGGAAGGTTTCTGGCACCGGTTACAGGTTCGGCAAATTGCCAAGCTCAACCGGGAAGGCGGCGATTTTACCCGTTTTGCACTGGGTAAGCTGATCTGGATGGTGGTGCTGATGATGCCTGCCCTCGCTCTGATCCTGAAGCTGCTCTACATCCGGCGGGGACACTACTATGTGGAGCACCTGGTCTTTAGTTTTCACTACCATGCTTTTGCCTTCCTTCTCGTATCGGTATTATTGATGCTGGCCTATTGGTTTCCGGGCTATTTTGACTCCGGTGAAATGGCTATTCCACTGGGTATGCTGGGGATCGTTTTGTACCTGTACAAAGCCATGCGGCGGTTTTACCGGCAGGGCAGGATCAAGACTTTTATTAAGTTTTGTATTATCAATTTCGCTTACCTGACGTTATTTACTTTCTTCTCGATTCTCACTGCAGTGCTGACCACTTTGACGTTCTGAGCTTACCGTCGTACATTTACGGCAAGTCAATCTTTAGCATATGCCTTATGATCAGTACGAGACCGTCATCGGTCTGGAAGTCCACGTACAACTGGATACCGCAAGCAAAGCTTTCTGCGGGGATGCCACGGCCTTTGGTGCGCCTGCGAATACACACATCAGCCCGATTTCCCTGGGGCACCCCGGTACCCTGCCCCGCCTGAATAAAAAGCAGGTGGAATACGCCATCAAGCTAGGACTGGCGCTGGGCTCCAAGATCAATATGGTCAATGCCTTTGACCGCAAGAATTACTTTTATGCCGATTTGCCGAAAGGCTATCAGATCACGCAGGACCGCAAGCCCATTTGTATAGGTGGGCAATTGAAGATTGCGACGGAAGCCGGAGAGAAGGCCATCCGCATCCACCACATCCACATGGAGGAAGATGCCGGCAAGTCCATACACGAAACCGATGGGCCCTATTCTCAGATTGACCTCAACCGGGCCGGCGTGCCTTTGCTGGAAATTGTCTCGGAGCCTGATCTTCGTTCCGCAGAAGAAGTGGACGCCTACATGACCGCGATGCGTCAGCTGGTGCGCTATCTTGGGGTATCGGATGGAAATATGGAGCAGGGCTCTCTGCGCTGTGATGTGAATGTCTCGGTGCGCCCGAAGGGGCAGCAGGCTTTCGGGGAGCGCTGTGAGATTAAGAACCTCAACTCCATGCGCTACGCCCGCCGTGCCATTCAATACGAAGTGAAGCGGCAGATTGACCTGATCGAAAGCGGAGGCGAAGTGCGGCAGGAAACCCTGAATTTTGATCCGGATACGGGGCGGACCTCCCCCCTGAGGGACAAGGAAAATGCGCACGACTATCGCTACTTCCCGGAGCCTGACCTGCCACCCATCGTCGTGGATGCCGATGACCTGAGGCGCTATCATCACGAGCTGCCTGCTTTGCCCTGGCAGCTGCGGGAACGCCTGTCTGAGAAGTACGGGCTTCCGGCTTACGATGTCAACCTGCTCACGGAGGAACAACAGCCGGCCCTCTTTTTCCTCGAACTGGCGCAGCACACCGATTTGTACAAGGCTGCTGCCAATCTGATGATCAACAAGGTATTGCCTTACTGCAATGAAGCCGGTATTGAACTGTCGGCTTTCCCACCTGGTGTTGATCAACTGGCCCGCCTGCTGGCACTGATTGAAGAAGGGAAGGTGTCGAATACCGCTGCTTATCAGCAATTGTTCCCGGCTTTGGTTGAAGCGCCCGGAAAAGACCCGCTGGAACTGGCCCAAAGCCTAAATCTCATCCAAAACTCAGACTCCGGTGCTCTTGAAGGTATTATCGATCAGGTGATTACTGAGAATCCGGACGAGGCAGCCCGCTATCGAAAAGGCAAAAAGGCATTGATTGGCTTCTTTATGGGAGAGGTGATGAAAGCTTCCCGTGGCAAGGCCGATCCCAAATTGACGAATCAGTTGCTGCGGGAAAAACTGAGCAAGTAAAGCTTTTTTCTTACCTTGAAACGGTGACTTTGTTAAACAACTTTCATGAAAAAGCTGCCCATTTTTGATGATCCGGACAACCTGAAACGCTACTACACCATCGGTGAAGTGGCGGAGCTGTTTGAGGTAACAAAGTCATTGATCCGGTTCTGGGAAGGAGAGTTTGATTTCCTGAAGCCGCACAAGAACAGCAAAGGCGAGCGCCGTTTTACGCCCCAAAACCTGGAGCAGTTGCAGCTGATCTATGAGCTGGTTAAGGAGCGGGGCTTCACCATTGATGGCGCCCGGCAGGAAATCCGCCGCCACCTGAAGTGGGAGGAAGAAAAAGCAGGGATGATCAAGCGGCTAAAACGAGTGCACAAGGGGCTGAAAGGCATACTGGAGTCTCTGCCTGAGTCATAAAACAGCAACCAACGAACAAAAAACATATGGCATCAACGACCACACCCGGCCAGGCGGCCAAGGGCCTTTCCAAACCCCGCCTAACCTTCTGGCAAATCTGGAACATGAGCTTCGGCTTCCTGGGCATCCAATTCGGATTTGCGCTTCAGAATGCGAATACGAGCCGGATTTTTGAAACGCTCGGCGCTGATGTAGAGCAGATTCCCATCCTCTGGATTGCGGCACCGCTTACCGGGCTATTGGTACAGCCTATTGTAGGGTACTTCAGCGACCGCACCTGGCATCCGACCTTGGGCCGCCGCCGGCCTTACTTCCTTGTTGGTGCTATTCTGGCCTCCATTGCCTTATGCTTTATGCCCAATTCGCCAACCCTGTGGGCGGCAGCCGGTATGCTGTGGATCATGGACGCTTCCATCAACATCAGCATGGAGCCTTTCCGGGCGTTTGTGGGGGACAATCTGCCTTCGGAGCAGCGCACCACCGGTTTCGCGATGCAAAGCTTTTTCATCGGGACTGGTGCGGTCATTGCCTCCATGCTGCCCTGGATGCTGACCAATTGGTTCGGAGTGAGTAACATCGCCGCTGAGGGTGAAATTGCCGATTCCGTAAAGTGGTCCTTCTACCTGGGCGCCATGGTCTTCCTGTTATCCGTGCTGTGGACGGTCTTCCGTTCCCATGAATACCCGCCGGAGCAATTGAAACAGTTTGACGATACCGGAGAAGACGAAGTGCCTATCGAAGCGCTTTCGTCGGGCGAACTGCAGCAGCGGGGCGGTATGATGAACCGGGCGGGCGGCATAGCAGCGGGCCTGGGTCTTATTTCGGTTATCGGTTTACTACAGGCGGAGTTGAATAAGGAACTTTATGTCCTTGCGGCCATGCTGGTTGCCGTGGGCTTGCTCTGGCTGGCCGCCGGTGGAATGATGCGCAAGGGCAATTATCAGAACGGCTTCGTGACCATCATGAGCGACCTGCTGCGGATGCCCACCGCTATGAAACAATTGGCGGTCGTGCAGTTTTTCTCCTGGTTTGCCCTGTTCTCCATGTGGATTTACACCACTTCGGCAGTGACCCGCCACATTTACGGTGCTACCGATGCCACCTCCGTCGCTTACAACGAAGGGGCAGACTGGGTGAGTTTGCTGTTTGCGGTCTACAACGGTATTGCTGCGGTAGTGGCTATTGGGCTGCCCTGGCTTGCCAAACGCACTAGCCGGCGCTTCACGCATATGGTCTGCCTGGTGATTGGCGGGCTCAGTCTCATTTCCATCTACTTTCTGGGCAATCCGGACCTGCTCCTGCTGCCGATGATCGGTATTGGTATTGCCTGGGCCAGCATTTTGTCGATGCCCTATGCCATGCTGGCTGGTGCCTTGCCTGCCGACAAGATGGGCTACTACATGGGCGTTTTCAATTTCTTCATTGTCATTCCGCAGATTGTGGCGGCAACCATCCTCGGGTTTATCGTGGGCTTCTTCTTTGATGGGCTGGCGATTTATGCCCTGATTGTCGGTGGGGCGAGTATGATTTTGGCGGGGGTACTGTCGCTGCGGGTGGAGGATGAGGAGTAGGAGGTGTTCATCTGCCTTTGCTTCCTGTGATACAGGTCAGAATGGGTATTTAGAGATGCTAACATAGCATCTCTAAAGCTTCTTGTCCAGATAATAAGACTTTCGGTAAACCAACCTTTCCAATTTAAGTAAAAATAGGGCTAAAGGACTTTGTATCTTTGATGTGGATTGGAGTTAAAACACCTTTATGGATTCCACATCATTCAAAACGAGAAACCCCTGTTTATCCATCAAGCTTTGGGTAGCACTCGTTTTGTTGTTTGTTCAAAAGCAAGCATGGGCTCAGGTACCTTACTCATCAGGAACGAAAGCCCGGGTTTCCATAGAGCACTTTACGCCGGCAAATGGCCTGGCGGCTGATAAAGTCATTTCTATTGCCCAGGATACCACGGGGTATATCTGGATTGGCACTCAGGAGGGGCTCCATCGTTACGATGGCTACGCTTTACGCCTGTATCAGCATGATCCGGAGGACAGTCGTTCGCTCTCCGATAATACCGTAGAAAAAATTTATGTAGATCGCGCCGGTACCCTATGGGTTGGCACCTGGAATGGCCTAAATCGCTACGACCCCCGAACAGATTCCTTTCATCATTATCATCATGATCCTGAAGACACGACGAGCCTTTCTGGCCTTATGGTGATAGATATGCAGGAGGATGCTCAGGGGCGGCTATGGGTAGCGATGGGCATGGGGCTGGGTGGTTTGAGCCGCTATGACCCTGAAACGGATGCTTTTGTAAGGTATCTTCCCCGGGCGAAGGACCCTTACAGCCTGGCTGCCAACAATCCCAGCCGGCTTTATCTTGATAAATCTGGCAACCTCTGGATTGGGATGGGCTCTCCTTTTGACCGTGAACTTAATTATGGAGGGCTGAACCGGTATGACCCGGATCATGATGGCTTTATACGGTATTTGCACGACCCGGATGATCCATACAGCCTGGCGTACAATGAGATCATCAGCTTGTATGAAGATCAGGAAGGCGTATTTTGGGTAGCTACCTGGGGAGGAGGCGTACAATTTCTGGACCGGGAAACAGATCGTTTTTATCCGGTGGAGGATCATCCGAACGGACGTCGCCTTTTTGAACAGTCACTGCGTAATGGACGAAATGGCTCGGATCCCGGTGGGGTGCGCTTTCTTCATGAAGATACCCATGGGAACCTTTGGATCGGAAATTTTCTGGGCGGGCTGGATTGCTATAACCTCAAGACCGGGGCTATGACTCATTTTAAACAGGGTGCAGCAGCAAATGGCGGCCTCACTGACCTCGCTGTCTGGTCTTTGTTCGAAGATGCCCAAAAGGGGCTTTGGGTAAGTACCTGGAATGGCCTAAATCATATCCGTCCCCAGCCTGAGGCTTTTGAGGTTATTGGGCATGGTGATAACGGGCAGCCTAAATTGCATGATCTGCATGTAGAGGCGCTCTTGCTGGATGAACAGGGCCAAGTCTGGGCGGGCACCTGGGCCGGGCTGGAGCGTCTCAACAGTGCTAAGGGGGAGCGCCAACTGTTTGAACTCGGGCAGAAGTTACCGGACAAGGGTGGGCTGTCCTCAATGGGGCTCTCGCTGCATAAGCCAGGCCCTGGTGAGCTCTGGGTGGGTACCAATGAACGCGGTCTTGTTCAGGTAGACCTTGAGAAGGAGCGTTCTCTTATCCTCGCCAGGCCTGACCCCCAGGATGGTTTTCCAGTTAATGTCATCCATGAGGATGAGGCAGGGACGATTTGGGTAGGTACCCCGAAAGGGCTTTTTTACTGGGATGCGCAATCAGACCTCACCACAGATCTTCCCCGGAAATTGTCCGCGCCCTTTCAGGAGGTACTGGACATTGTACCTGACCAGGAGAATAGGGTCTGGCTGGGGACGCCCAGCGGATTATTCCGGCTTAATGTTCAATCCCGTAAGACAGAAGCAGTGCTAACCGGCTATAATATTGAGACTATTTTGAATCTTGGGCCTGATGAGCTATGGCTGGGCTCCAATAGTCTGGGGCTGATAAAGTTCAATCCTGTCACTCAAGACTATACGGTATTCACCAGGGAAGACGGACTGCCGGGGAGCCTGATCCGAAGCCTTATCACCGATCAGGAGGGCCGGTTGTGGATAGCGACGAATAAAGGCATTGCCTGGATGGAGAAAGGGAACACTGTTATCCGGGCGTTTAAGCCTAATCAGGCACCGCCCATCTACACGTTCTATCCACAGGCTACACTTGCTTTGCCCAACGGCAAACTTTTATTTGGAGGGAATGGGGGTATTCTTCAGGTTGATCCCAGCCGGATTTTTGTTGACTCCGTGGCGCCCCGGCCCGTTATCCACAGTTTAGAGATATTTGATCAGATGTTTGAGGTGCGTCCGGGTGCCAATGCCAATCAATACCAGCTCAAAGGCAGGGAGGCTGTCTTTTCTCACGATGAGAATGATCTTACGTTTGAATTTGCCGGGCTGCACTTTGAGCGTCCGGCGGACAATAGCTTTCGGTATAAACTTACGCCCTATGAAGAAGACTGGCGCACGGTGGGCACACAACGCACCGCCATTTATCCCAACCTGCCCCCCGGGCGGTATACCTTCCAGGTACAGGCCGCCAATCCGGATGGGGTATGGAGTACTGAGGCTGCCCGAATGGAGGTTGTCATCCAAGCACCCTGGTGGCGAACTCTCTGGGCCTTCATCGCCTATGGGTTATTGATCGTGGGAACCATTTTTGCGATAGATCGGTTGCAGCGTCGCCGCCTGATCCGCGCAGAACGTGCCCGGGCCCATCTGCGTGAGGTCAACCTGCGGGCTGAGGCCGCCGAGGCTCAGACATTGCAGCTTCAGGAACTGGACGAAGCCAAGGCCCGGCTATATACCAATATTACCCATGAGTTTCGCACCCCGCTGACGGTGATCCTTGGAATGGTTGACCAGATCAGGGGCCACGGTAAGGAGCGTGACCTGATCCGCCGCAACAGCCAGAACCTCCTCCGCCTCATCAACCAACTGTTGGAGCTTTCCAAATTCGAATCAGGTAAACTCCGCTTGAATCTGTTACAGGGCGACGTCATACGCTATCTTCAATACCTGACCGAATCATTTTATTCTCAAGCCCGGGAAAAAGATATCCGTCTCCTGTTTTACCCGGAAATTGAGGAATTGGTTATGGATTATGACGAGGTCAAAGTCCAGCATGTCGTGTATAACCTGGTGTCAAATGCGCTGAAGTTCACACCGGCAAATGGGAAGATAGTGCTACACGCCAGGTGCCAGATCGACGAACAGGGGAGACAACTGGTACTTAAAGTACAGGATACTGGTATAGGGATAAAGGAAGTAGATCTGCCTCATATTTTTGATCGCTTTTACCAGGTTGATGGATCTGCTACCCGGAAGGAGGAAGGTACAGGGATTGGGCTATCTCTTACCCGGGAATTGGTGGAGTTGATGGGCGGAAAGATTACTGTAGCCAGCCAAGCGGGTAAGGGAACTACATTCACAGTTCGGTTGCCTGTTGGTAACGATGCCCCTCTGCTATCCTCCACACCAGAAATAGAAGGCGCAACAGCCCATAGCCCTGTCGAAGAACTTAACCTCGCCCTGGCTTCATCAAATGAAGAAAAGGAAACTGACAAGCCTATACTTCTCCTCATCGAAGACAACGCCGATGTAACCACCTACATCGTAGGGCTATTGGAAAAAGATTACGTGGTACATACAGCACGTAATGGTCAATTGGGTATCAAAAAAGGTTATCAGTTAATACCCGATATCGTTATCAGCGATGTGATGATGCCTGAAAAGGACGGCTACGAAGTGTGCGAAACCCTTAAAATGGACGAGCGCACCAGCCATATTCCTATCATTTTGCTGACTGCTAAAGCAGCAACCTCGGATCGCATTACCGGGCTCCGTAAAGGCGCAGATGCCTATCTGATGAAACCGTTTAATAAAGAGGAGCTGTATGTGCGGTTGGAAAAGCTGCTGGAACTGCGGCTCGCACTGCAGCGGCGGTATGCGGGGGAGCATTTTGAACGACTTTCAAAACCTGTCCAGTCTGATACTGTTGCTGAACCCAGCCTTGACGATTTATTCCTGCAGAAACTCCATCGGGTGGTCCTTGACAACCTGGACGACCCTAACCTCGGGGCGGAGCAACTCAGCCAGGCTGCTCTCCTCAGCCTCTCGCAGCTCTACCGCAAGATGAAGGCCCTGACAGGCGAACCGCCCAATGCATTTATCCGAAAAATACGTCTGCACCAGGCGATGGAGTTGATAAAAACCACCGACCGGAACATCTCTGAAATTGCCTATGAGGTGGGCTTCAACGATCCGAACTATTTCTCGCGGGCGTTCAGCAGGGAGTTTGGCCAAGCGCCAAGCGATTGTCGTAAGTAATTGTTTTTCATTTGTTTGTGTTTTTTATTCTCATCTGTTTGCAAAACCAGTGCTAATCTTTTTTTGCTATTTGTGAATCCTGTCCAGCCTTTGTGGGATTGGGTGCGGGTGTTTTTTGGGGCCTGTCTGCACCTTTACAAAATACCAAAGGGGCTTATTTGAGCCATCTGATGACCACCGTTAATTCCTAATTACATGGTATGGCATAGGCCCTGTCTTCACCTTTAAAACAATCACAAATGAAAGAGCAAACGCAAATGAAAGAGCAAACGCAAGCGAAAGTAGAAGCACATCAGAACGAGAAAGCTCACCTAATCGGTCTTCCTACCCACGAGGGCAAGCACATGGTGTCTGTCCTCTTTATGGTAACGGCTCCGGAGGTTAAGGTTCAGGATAAGCACGTTGAAATCACGAGTGACTCCAATGTAGTCGTATTTTCCGACCGGCCTCACAGAATTGCAAAACCATACCCCGGCGGAGTGAATGCTTTTGCTGCTTTTTTCTCGAAATCTGATTTTACTAAAAATCCACCTAATGTCACTTTTGCCGGCAACCTGAATTCAGATGGGAAAGAGTACTACACCATATTCGAACTAGGCGATCCCATACTGGCATCCAAGAGTGTTTTATTCCCCATCATCCAGACCATTGGGGAGGAAAAAGCAATTCCGGATGGCACTTACTCTAATGTGAGTATGGTAGTCGACGACGTTTGGAGTGCTATTTTTAGTGGGCTCGAGACGGCAGTGGTAGCTATAGGCACAGCTGTAGCCTGTACGGTGGGTGAAGTGGTCACAGTGGGAACAGATACTGCCCTGTGTGTGGCGGGCGTAGCGGGAACAGTTGCTGCGGGAGCTAACACAGGGGTGCAAGCCAGCAAGAAGGATTAAGGCTTTTTTCATTTCTGCTAACCCTGTTTAGCCTTTACGAGAGTTGGGGGTATGGACTGCCCCCAACTTTGACAAATCTGAAAAATCACATCCAGGGCCAAAGCCTGTGCGCAGACATTGATAGTGTTGGCATCACGTCGTTCATCATAGGCCCTAAGTCTGAATTGGCTGCGACTTCAATTGCAAAAGATTGATTTCCATTCCAATATCCATTAAAACCCAAATTTATGGTACTTAAAAATCACTATTCGACAATGGTGTTCCTTCTGCTTTGCTTTGGGACAATCCATTCTCAGGAATCCATACACCATGCTTCTGGCGGTGAAGCGATTGGGAGTGGCGGGACGGTAAGTTACACCGTTGGCCTACCGATCTACACGACATACAGTGGGGCAGAAGGAGAGATCGCCCAGGGGGTTCAGCACGCCTTTGAAATCCTGATGGTTACCGGAACAGAAGAAAACGGCATTATCCTGGAAATGGATGTTTTTCCTAACCCAACCACAAGTGTGCTCCATCTTCGGGTTGCGAATTACGGCCAACAGGATTTGATTTGCCAATTGTATGATACCCATGGCCGCTTGTTGGATCGCAGACCAGTGATCAGCAATATGACCAGCATCCCCACAGAGCAGCTGGCCGCCGCCACTTATTATCTGCAAGTCACGGATGCAGCAGGGCAAGCACTTAAAACCTTTCAAATAATCAAACGCTACTAAACCTCACGGATCATGAAAAAGATTACCATAACCCTATTTTCTCTTCTTTTTTCGCTTTGCCTGATGGCTCAGGCCCCTCAAAAGATAAGCTATCAGGCCGTCGTCCGGGATGCCAATGGGCAGCTAATTACCAATAGTACGGTAGGTATGCGGATCAGCATAATTAAAGATGATCCGGACGGGCCGGCTGAATATGTTGAAACGCACACGCCCACTACAAATGCCAATGGTTTAGCAACCCTTGAAATTGGTGAGGGAACAGCCGTTAGCGGAACGTTTTTCTTCATTGAGTGGAGAAGCGGGAGCCATTATGTGAAAACAGAAACAGACCCCAATGGCGGTACTAACTATACGATTTCAGGTACCAGTCAGCTGCTCAGCGTGCCTTACGCACTGTATTCAAACATCGCAGGCGTGAGTACAGCATGGACGCTGGTCGGGGATAACATTGCTTCTGTTCCAGAGGGGAATGTCGGGATAGGTACCGGAGCCTTCATTCCAGAATCCAAGTTACAGGTTGAGGCCAATGATGCAATAAGAATCTATGGAACCCAGGGCAGCTTTAACCATGGAGGCACTATACACTTTGGGGATGGAAACATTGTGTATTTGCAAGAGTTTGAAGATGACAACCTGAAGTTGAAGGCCAACAAGACATGGGTGGATTCAGACGTCTGGGTGGGCCCTGACCCGTTTACATTAAATACCGGAGTAGATGCCAGTAAATTTGAGGTAAAAGGAAATCAGGTTGCTGTCAGAGGGCAAGTCTCGGTACCCAGTGATAATGTCAATTGGAATAGAGGAGTAGCTGGTTTTGTGGAGGGAGGTTTTGGAACTAACTGGGGGGTATATGGAGCTGCAAACAATGGTATCAACTGTGTTGGCGTTTACGGTTTTGGTAGTACTACCGTAGGGGCTACTGGGGTTCACGGCTTCGGACAGGGAGATTTTAGCCGTGGGGTATACGGTGAAGCGAATGGGGCTTTAGCTTTAGCAGGCTCTTTCAATGGCAATGTAAATTATACTGGAGAACTGATGGGGCCTTCTGATGCCAAACTAAAAAAAGAGGTGATGGCACTGGATGGCGCGTTGGAAAAAGTACTTCAGTTACAACCCAAAACTTACTTCTTTAAAACGGATGAATTTACAGACTTGAACTTACCAACTGGCGCTCAGATGGGCTTCATTGCCCAGGAGGTTCAGGATATTTTTCCTGGGGTAGTCCACGAAACAGCGCACGTTGCGCATTCCAAGCCGGGAGAAGAAACGGAGCTGAGGACAACCGAATACATTAGTATCAATTACCTTAGTTTTATACCCGTGCTTACTAAAGCCATTCAGGAACAGCAGGAAGAGGTGGAATCCCTAAAAAGGGAGAATGAAACCTTAAAAGCGCGGATGGAGCGTTTAGAGGCTATGGTAGAGGGCCTCCGGAAATAGCAGGGATCTGTACGGAACGAAAAGCAAGCAGGCCTTCCCGTAATGAGGAGAGGGCCTGCTCTTTTTGGATAGGGATAGACGTTGAAAGCGTTTGACTGGAGATGACCTCATCGCTTTGAGTGGAGGATGAGGAATAATTTTTCCTAGCTTTGTATCACTTCCAGAGCTTTAGCAGTATAGGGGAGTAGACAATGATCATTGGCTACATTTCCCGAGCCTGTTGGGATTTTGGTCTTCTAGGCGAGAGCTAACAATTTTTCGATTAGACGAGGCACGGAAACCGGAGTTTAGCCATAGCTAAATGAGGATTTCCGGAACGAAGTATAAGCGAAAAAGTGTAGTTCGCAGCCCGATTAATAAAGTCCCAACAGGCTCCAAATGCTAAAATCGAAACCAATGCAAAGTTATAAACTGCTGCTGGGGCTCTTCCTTGCCCTGGCATTCTGGCAGTGTACCAAAGAGGATCAGATCCGCACAGAAACGGAAACCACCATCGTTGAAGGGGCTGATGAGGTCACCTTTTTAGTTCAGGTTACAGACGAAACCGGGGCGGCTTTGCCTGGCGCGACGCTCCTTCACAACCTTACCGGACAGACCTGGACTTCAGACAGCCGGGGGCTGGTGTTTTTGGAAAACCTGACCATACCATCCGGCGGGCTACCGGTGACGGTGGAAAGCCCCGGGAAAATGAAAATGGTTAAGCTGCTGTCCGGACTTGAGGGCAGTCAAACCAGCCTAAAGCTACAGCTCTATCCCTTTGATGCAGAGACCACCATTCAGACCGGCTCCACCGGCACCTTGGATGACGGAGGAGAACTTACCTTGCCTGCCCAACTCACCTACGAGGATGGCACTGCCTATACCGGTGCGGTAAGGGTGCAAAGCCATTATTACAATCCAGCGGAACAAGGTTTTTTAGAAGCCGCCCCCGGCAATATGTCGGCCATAGGGGCAGACGGCAACATCTACACCCTGGAGTCCTACGGTATGTACGCCGTAGAGCTGTCCGACGCTTCCGGTAATGCGCTGCATATTCCGGATGGGGCTACCGCAACGCTACGGTTTCCCCTGCCTGCCAATTACAGCACCGTGCCGCAGGAGATCCCCCTCTGGAGTATGGATGAAGCAAGCGGGAAGTGGATAGAGGAAGGAGTGGCTACGCAGCAGAACGGCTTCGTAGAGGCGGAAGTGGCGCACTTCTCGTGGTGGAATATTGATGTGCCTTTTAATCCGGTGACGGTTTGTATGCGATTGGTGGATCCGGCTGGCACGGCTATATCCGGTTATCCCTATCTGGTAACCTCTCCTGACCAATCTGTGGCCTATGCATTTGGTTGGACAGATGCTGATGGAGCCTTTTGTACGCAGGCACCGGCAGACCTGCCTTTCGCCATTAATTTAATTTGGAATGACGAGCCGGTGCTGGTTGCCAGTTCAGATCCTCTCCCAGAGGATACTGACCTTGGTGATATTGTAGTGGAACTTGATGGGTACTACAGTTTGACCGGTACCGCAGTAAGTTGCGAAGGCACGCCTTTATCCAATGTCCTCGCCACTAATGAAATCAATGGGGAAACCGGTTACGCTGTGACAAATGGAGACGGCGTTTTCCAGGTGTTTGGATCAGGTGAAGGCACAATGGAGGTACAATTATCTAATTATCAAAGCGGCTTACAAAGTACACCCTTGACGGTAGAAGTAACCGCAGCGGAGAGCTTTTACAACCTGGATCAAATACCGCTGTGCGAAGACTTTGCAGGGGGAACGGGTATTGATATCGCCTCTGATATTATTGAAAATACGACTTGGTCAACAGGGAATACCTATATCCTGCGGGAGAAAATCGTAGTACGCGAAGGAGCTACCCTTACCATTGAGCCGGGCGTTGTGATTAAAGGTGATGTGGGGACCGGGGTCCATTCCACAAGCTTGATTGTTGCCCGCGGTGCTGGTATATTGGCTGAAGGCACGCCAGAATTGCCGATTGTTTTTACGTCGGTGGTTGACGAAATCACACCAGAGGATATAGCGGCTGGGAATTATGGCAGCCCTAACCTTAATCCTGACGATACAGCGCTTTGGGGTGGAGTTTTAATTCTTGGCCGAGCGCCCATTTCGGCTTCTGATGATATGGACAATGATACAGATGAGGTAGTTGTAGAAGGGCTCTTAGCTAGTGACCTTGCCCACCTTTATGGAGGTAATGATCCGCTTGATAACTCTGGAGTACTCAATTACGTATCTTTCCGTCATGGTGGTGCAGACATCGGCTTGGGCAACGAGATCAATGCGCTGTCCCTCGGAGGAGTAGGCACCGGTACAACCATTGAGAATATTGAAATCGTAGGTTATCAGGATGACGGTATTGAGGTGTTCGGGGGTACGGTCAATATCCAAAATCTGGTCGTCTGGAATGCCGACGATGATGCCTTTGACACTGATCAGGCGTGGGCTGGTACGCTGAATAATTTTGCCTTAATCACTCCTGGGAGCAGCGCTCTGGAACTCGATGGGCCGGAAGGCTCGCTGATGGCAATCCATACCCTTCAGAATGGTACGATTGTCATGAATGATGAGAACCGGACGGCCGACCGCTTTTTGGTTGATCTTGACCTAAATACCCAATGCGCCCTGAAAAACATCCACTACGTAGGTCCATTCGAAACCTGGCAGACCGTCACCAACGCGGAAGTCAACCCCGAAACGACCTTTGAGAATGTGACTTTCGATATTGCTCCTGGTAATTTCGAATCCCTATTCGACCCAGCAGCGCCAATCCCTACGGGGTGCAGTGCCGGCGGTAGCCCGCAGGCAGATGTATCGGTCTTCAACTGGACCTGGACCGCGCAGGCGGGCAAGCTGGACGGGCTTTAAAAAGCAGTATAACCTCCTCATTTGAGCCATCAATATACATACCCGACCGACCAATCTTTGGCAGATGCCTGCGCCCGCAATGATCAGCGGGCGCAGCGCCTGCTTTATGATGGGTATGTAGAGGTGCTGTATCACACGGCTTACCGCTACTGCTTCCGACGGGAGCAAGTGGAGGATATTTTGCAAATCACCTTCACGAAAGCCTTTGCTGCCATCGGCCGGTACGATGCCGGGAAGGCAAGCCTGAAGACCTGGCTGCGCCGTATTTGCATCAACACCACCATGGACGTGCTCAAGCAGGAAGGTAAGTGGGAAACCCAATGGGAAGAAGAGATAGAAATCGCTGTGCGGCCTCTGCCTTTCGAACAGTTGAGTGTGGAAGAAATCCTGAGGTTGATCGAAGGATTGCCCCGGGAGCAGCGGGCCATTTTCAACCTCTACGAAATTGAAGGGTATACGCACGACGAAATAGCAATCCTGCTCGGCATTAACGTCAATTCCTGCCGGGTGTATTTATCGAGGGCCAAGAAGGAACTGCGCCGGGCGATCCGGTGCAATGAGGGCGTTTAAAACAGTATAGGCATGAATAATTTACAAAACAGACTGGATCAGCAAGGCACACCGGATTTCGACCGGGAAGGCCTCTGGCAGCGCATCGAACGGCCCCGGAAGCGCCGGAGAATGCTCTGGTGGTGGCTCGGAGCGGGTAGCCTGCTACTGCTTTTATGGCTAGGCCTGGGCAAGGACAGCACGCCCCCTGCCTTATCCGGGTTTTACATTGGGAATCCTGAGCAGGAGCAGGGGCAAAGACCGCCGGCTGCTCAGGTTGAAAATCCGGAAGAGGGAGTTTTGCCTCAGGAAAAGTCCTCTGTCATGGGAGCTACCGCACTACAGGATTTGCAATCAAAAAGAGTCCAAAAATTAGTACCCGAAAAAGCCAAAGCCATCGAAAAGGCTAAGGCCGATCGCAGGGTTGAGGTTGTAGCTATTCAACCTAAGCCGGGGGATAAGGAAAGAAAGGGATTACAAAGGACTCCTTCACCAATCAGGACAACCGAATCAAAAAGCGCTTTAGCCACATCCGGATCAAGTACAGCAACTAGTCCGGCAGTTCAACCGAAAAAACAAAAAGCCCTTAAGTTACTGCCCACGCTTCCTGTCGCACTTATACAGGGTCGCTCCTCTCCAGCCTTTCCACCCCATTTTGCTGAGATAGAACAGGCTAAACCCCAGAAAAGCAACTTTGTTCTTTCCGGAGGACTGGCGGCCCAGTTGCACATTAACCGTACGGATTGCGGCTGGGCAGGGGAGGAGCATGCCCTGCCCGGTTTCTATCTGAGAGGGCAATATCAGCGCGGATTGGGCAACGGGTTTTATGCCTTTGGTGCTGCACAGTACACGGCTCACCACAGCCGGTTAAGTGCCCGGCACACCATTTCCACTAAATCCCTGAATGTGCTCAATCAGGAAGTGCGCACCTCAGAAACGACGATTTACGAGTTGTACAATCAGTACGAGCGGATAGAAGTTGGGGTTGGGTTGGGCAAAACCTGGAACATGAAAGCGCTTACCTTCGCCTTAGAGGCAAGTGGCGGCTATTCCCAGTGGCTGAACGTGGACGGCAACTATTTGAATCAGGAAGGTGTACTGCAAACCCTTGCCCCGGCGGGTGAAATGCCCAGAAGCTTCGTGGGACGGGTAGATATAGCCTTACTGAAGCCCCTGTCCGAGCGTTGGACAGTTGGATTGACGATGCAGGCGCAAACGCCGGTTAAGGTATCCCCAAGTTCAATGAGCTGTACGCATCGGCTGTATCCATTAGGTTTTGGAGTGTTGGTGGGGCGGTGTTGGTAGTCTGTTATTTAGGCATGAAAAAAGAACCTGCTGCCGTAGGTCTTCCTCCCAGTGGAATTGTTGCAATAATAGCATAGGTTTGAGCATCAATGACCATGAAGTTTCCATCCCATTGATTAGCCACACCAATTTTTGTTCCATCAGGGGTGATACAGATTCCGGTAGGGTTTTCTCCTACTTTGATGGTGGCCACCATCTTGTAGGTGTGGGCGTTGATCACGTTGACAGTGTCCGCAAAACAATTACTCACATAGATATTCTGCCCATCAGGGGAAACACTAATTACTATAGGTCCTAAATGCACAGGGATCGTGGCTTCTACTGTATTATTGATTGTGTTGATGATGCTGACATCATTCGAAGTTAAATTAGCCACGTATAAGTGGTTCGTCTTGGGGTTTGCGGTGATGAAGTTGGGTTCATCGCCTACAGGTATTGTTCTTTCAACGCGCTTTGTAGACAGGTTAATGACACTCACATCATCGGAAACCGTATTTGCAACGTAACACTTTCTTCCATCTGGCGTGAGGTGAATACTGGCAGGTCTTTTTCCTACGGAGATTACATGCTCGGTCTCGCCCGTTATGGCATGAATAATGGATACAGTGTGGTCATTGGTATTTGGAACGTAGATTTTTTCATTTTGGTAGCAGGGAATAGCGGGGCCGTCACCTGCCTGAATAGTGGCCTCTACGGTGTTGGTTAAGGCATCAATCACGCTGATGTTATCAGAGAAAGCATTTGCGACATACACCTTTCTCTTTTCTGGAACGCACCACACTCCAAAGGGCGCTTTGCCAACGGGTATTTTCGCGATAACCCTGAGGCTATCCAGATCAATAACGGATACATTATTATCTGAAAAATTGGGAATGTAAGCCCATTGCGCAGAAGCCGTTTGATAAGTACATACAAAAGAGAAAACAGCCACCATGAGGTAGCGGGATGTTGTAAACATGGGGTTCGCTGGATTAGGAGTGGAGTTAAAAAGCCAGGTCACAGCTAGCGGCCTGGCTCCGAAAATAGATAAGTAAGTTATTCCCCCTTACTTAACTGTCGTCGTTGTGTTATTTGCCTGATCTTATGGAGTTATACTGATTTACCTTCAAGGTAGGTGTGAAGGCCCTTTCACTCCAAATTTTAGAGGCGGAATGTTCTGAATGGTAGCGCTCGTGTTCTGAATGGTAGCAATGTGAGTGTCCAGGCAAGGACGTTTGTTGAAGGCACCAACCTTTTACGTAAGCTAAGCTAGCTGATTCTATTCCAGGTAGTAGGAGCTTTGCTGCCGCAAAGTGGAAAATAGGCGCTTACTTCTTCTGCTCCAGCAAATGCAGCCGGATCTTTTTCTTCTTCAGTTTTTTGTTGTCCAGCACCTTGAGCATCTTATCCACCTCACTACGGTGTACGGCGATGTAAGCGCAGTCCCGCTTGAGCTCAATGACACCCAGTTGGTCCGGTTTCAACCCGCCCTCTTTGAGGAACAATCCGGCGATATCCCCCTTGGAAATTTTATCTTTCCGGCCGCCCAGCATATAGAGGGTTGACCATTCGCTGGGCGTAAGCTTACCGTCGCCAGTGAGCGTAATCATTTTGGCTTCGCGGGCGTAGTGGGGCAAATCCCGGTTTTGGGGCTTGATAAGGTAGGCTGCGCCCTCGCTGTGCATCCGTGCCGTGCGTCCATTGCGGTGAATGAAGGACGCCTCGTCAAAGGGAAATTCAAAGTGGATGATGTAATCCAGCTCCGGGATATCGATACCGCGTGACGCCAGGTCGGTAGACAAGAGGATGCGGTGCGTACCGTTTCGGAACTGAATCAGGGCCTGCTCACGGTCCAGTTGGTCCATGCCACCGTAGAAGCAGGCGTGGGCTATCTTTTTCCGGTCCAGAAATACGCTCACCTGTTGCAGGATATCCTTCAGGCTGCAAAATACGATGCCTCTGCCGGCCCCAACTTCAGCCAACAGCAGTGCCAGGGTACCGTACTCATCCACTTCTCCTGCGGCAACCGCCTTGAGTGCCAGCTGCGAGGTGTCTTCCGCTTCAAACTGTAGCCGGGTCGGCGCTTTTAGCCCAACAAAATCCGGGATACTTACGCTCTGCGTAGCCGAAGTAAGAATTTTCCGGTCCAGTGAGGGTATGCTTTCAATAATAGCCCGCATCTGCTTTTCAAAGCCGGTCTCCAGCGACTTGTCAAATTCATCCAGCACCAGGGTTTTAATGTGCGCCGTCGCCAGGTTTTCCCGTTCAATATGATCGACAATCCGCCCCGGAGTGCCCACCAGAATGGCCGGCGGGTGCTTCAGGTCCTGCTTGTCCTTGTAGCCCGCCCGTCCTCCGTACACGGCATTGATCTTAAACCCGCTCCCCATATCCCGGGCAATTTGCTCAATCTGTATGGCCAGTTCCCGCGAGGGCACCAGGATAAGCGCCTGTACTTCCTCCAGTTCCGGGTCCAGTTGCTCAATGACGGGCAGCAGGAAGGCCAGGGTCTTACCGGTTCCGGTTGGGGCGATCAGAATCAGTTCCAGCCCTTCTGCGAAGGCTTTATGGGCGGCCACCTGCATGGGGTTGAGCTGGTGGATCCCCAGCTTTTCCAGCATGGCTTGTTGGTCTTTTTCTTTGGACATGGGGCGAAGGTAGGGAAAAAGTGGGTGGGTTAGCGTCTTCCTGCAGATGCTGATGGGAGTGGCTTTTGCTTGGGCAAGCCCCTTGCCTTCAATGGTGGGCAATTACTGCATGGTGTAGAGCTTATACTGTGATGAATGGTGTTTTTTGGAAAACTATGGCTGGTTTGTACCTACTGACCAGATAATAGTTTCCATTTGCCTAAGCTGATCCAGAAGCTTCTTTCTTTTTTCAGGATCTTGCTCCTGTTCGGCGCCCTGTAGAGATTTAGCATATCCGGCTTTGACATTTATGATGTGCTGTTTAAATCGCATCCGATCGTCTTTAGTGAGCCCGTTCATTACATCCTCAAGGCCCTTACTAGGCTCCCCCTGAGCATTTACAAGCCCGTTAATCCAATCTTTAGCCTCTACACCTTCCGGTCTCTTCAGGCTCGCCTTAATTTTGAATTCGGACCCTGGTATCAATAGCTTTTCCTTTTCCTGTGGGCCATAGTGTGAGAAGTTCGCAATATCCGCGCCAACTGAATCATCAATAATATTGAGGGTGAACATTTTATCTGCACCCTGTAGCGCACCATCTACCTCTCTTGCGGTACTGATGGCTGCTTTATCACTCCATGCTTGGTCATTGATGCGTTTGTCAATGTAATCCCCCTTACCGTCAAACCGAAAAACCGTAGCTTTAGGATCATAGCCCTCCGTTTTGAATTGAGGGTTTTTATTAAGTTTATTAATAGCATCGACGAGTACTCCCCGCCATTTGTTGACATTAGATTCCAGTTGCTGAGCATCAGACAGGCGTTCGGCGTTGGCTGCTTTTTGGTCGTCTGTCAAAGCATTGATTTCATCGTCTTTTTGTTTGATTTTTACTTCGTCCGGCATTTTCCATTTCGCCTTGTCCATAGGATTGGCGTTGAGTGCCGATACCCCACTGAACCGGCTGGTATCATTCAGCACCTGGAAATAGCGTGAGGAATACATGACAATGGCTGCCACCTCGTCATCGGTAAGCTGATCTTCAAGTGGGACTTTCTGCCGTTGCATCTCATCCCGGTAAGATTGCCTTCGTTTATTTATAGAAATCATTAGCGGCTCTTCATCCGCCGTTTTGTAGCCTACTAATTCTGAGCGTTCTGCTTCCGGGCGTTGTTTTCGGGCATCCTCGGCAGCACGGGCAAAGAGGTCTGCTACTTTAAACATCTTCATTACCTGTGCTGGAGATGGCTCGTTTCCTAATGGGCTGTCTTTCTTTGGGGCAACGGTCTGCCCGCTGCTTTGGAGGCCCTGGTTCCATAGATTGAACCTGTTGTAAGCAATTTCTTTATTGGTCTCTTTTAACCGTTGCCGCAGTTCCTGCTTTTCTGCATCTGCCATATTGGGGTTCTTGCGCAGCTTCCGCTGAATTACTGCGCTGCGGAGAGTTAGTTTAGCCATTTCCTGCTGCTGCTGGCTTATCTTATCCGCAATAAACGGAGCGAGGCTCTTCTGGCCTACTTCTTTGTACGTTTCCCGGATGATATCAGCCGGTGGGGTTTCAGGGAAAGCATCGTTCCATCTGCGCAGCGCTTCCTGTTCCTTCTCAGAGGGGGAAGGGAAGTTGACATCATCTTTTTTGACTTCGGAAATGATTTCCCTTGCGAGCTGTAAAGTTTTAGTGCTTCGATCAGATAGCACGATGCCATTGGCTGGGTTCATGGCTAAGTCTGCTATGCGTTGCCCGTACTTAGCAGTATTGAGTATTGCTCTCCCTTCATTTCCTTCTGCTGCGAGTTTATTGAAATGGTCAATTTGGTAGCCTACGTTCATCAGTATGGACTGCATACGCTGCTGTCGGCCTAGTTTTACTTCCTGTCCGCCCTGCATACCTTTCACAACATGAATCGCTGCGCCACCACTGAAATAGCTCTCGTTGGCATAAATGAGTGCTTTGCCCTGAGTCTCCTCGAAGCGGGTGATCAAAGCTGCGCGGTCTGCCAGCAAACGTACTCTTTCTTGTGGTGTGGTAGCAGCGCTCTGGAGTTTAGCTGAATTGGCCCGCAATTTTTCAATTTGCTGACTAGCTTCGTCCAATGCTTCCATGTAAAGCTCATCTTTACTGTTTGCCTCAAGGTGATCGGAAGCCTGGTCTGGGTTTATTTTTGCATTAAGTTCTTTCTTCTCACGGACGGCAGCCTCAGTTTCAAGGTGGATCCGTTCTGCTTTTTGAAAGATGGCCATTAAATCCCGAACCTTTTCCTCTGCCACCGCTGGTCTTACGCCCTGGTCAGTTAAGGATTGGGAGACGTTTTCGAGGGTATCCTTCATGTAAGTATCCCAGTCATCAGAGGATAACGCCTGGGCCACAGATACCAAAGAAAGTGCCATCTGAGTTTGGCGTTTACGTTCTTTACCTTCTGCAACCAATGCCCTTTCACCAACTGGAAGGTCGGCTGTTTTCCCTCCAGGATTAAATTTATCGATGTAGGCTTCATCTTGCTCAGTGCCCGGGGTCATGAAACCATTGGTATAGACATTAGTGTCAAACAGAACCCCGGAGGAAAGCCCCGGGAACGCTTCTCCGAATTTTTGGTGGAACGCCTTGACAACCTCCGCCTCTAATTCCGGTCTGGAGGGTATAGCGAACGTTATATCGTAGTCAGAAGTAGGCGATACGCTGCCCGGTGCGAGTGCCTGTATAGCATCTGTGTCAAGCCCATTTTTCCAGGCAACTTCCTCTATTGCTGAATCAACAATACCGTCTACTGTGTCTTTTCGATAATTGACCATTTTTTCCATCACGGCCAGGTTCATCTGGTAATCATCAGAAGGTTGTCCTTCCTGATTGTAGGCGAGGGACTTTTTAAGGTCGAACCAATTATTGCTAAACTCGGGCAACACTTCCCCGGGACCAATATCTTCTTTACCATTTTCGCTTTTCCATTTGTTGAATAGCTGGTCGACAAGTTCTTGGCGTTCTTTTCCTAACTGAGCTTCGGTTGCTGCTGCCTTTTCTCTATCCATCCGAAGTTGAGCCTGCTGCTTTTTAATATCCGTCAGGCGTTCTGGAGTGGGAGGGTTTGTGTTGGCTGTATCAGTTGGGGGATCGGGATCGTCCGTATCATCATCACTGGCGGGTGTGTTTGAATCATCATCACCCTTCTTTTGATCATTTGAAATAGCAGCATCAGGTGAAGATGTTGTGACCGCGTCAAGGCGGGGCGTTGCTCCCAGACGGGAAAGGATACCATCCCTTACGGCTTGCATAAAGCCTTTTCGTGTAGTGTCTGCGGTGGCGAAATCCGGTTTAGGGAACTGGCTCAGGTCGATCAGTTGTTCGGCATTAGCCTGTGCGAGGGTGCTGTCGAGCTGGTTGAGCCAGCTGCCCAGGGACGCTTCCAGTGCCT
>NZ_JALEGS010000095.1 GCF_022763345.1 Phaeodactylibacter sp. | reverse complement strand
GTGACATAGAAAAGCTGCACCCTCAAGTGCCGAAACAGACCCCAGCGGGGTCACCCATCAGTAACGTAGGCTATATGCCAGCACTGACCCTGTAGGGGTCACACCTTCAACTGATCGTTGACGACTACAGCGGCAGGGGCCTACTCACGGAAGCACCAGGGCGTGATACGGGGATGCTACAAGTTGACGAATGAGGTACAGCTTATGTGGCAGGCCAATGGACCGCTGACAGCTTCAAGTTTAGATTGTTTGATGATAAGATAACCTACTCACAGAAGAGCCGACAGCTGATAAACCGACAACGGCGCAGGAAATTAAAGCGCTATTCCCTAAATTAGGAAGACGGCATATTTGCTGGTTTTCCTGGCTAGCAAAAATGTATCCCTCAACTGTAGCTCCGCAACCCCTGGTATAGTGGAAGAACCTGCCGGATCCTGGTAAAGACCGGAAGGGAAGCGCCCCGACAGGACTGCTGGTGTAGAGCTTAAACCAAGACCTTACCAGGTGCTCTGCCCGGCCTTTCCTGGAAGAACCTGCCGGACCCCGGTAAAGACCGGGGAAAGCGCCCCGACAAGGCTGGCCCTCCTTGCTTTATTGCCCCAAAAGATTTAATATTGTTGTATCCCTGTGGCTATTACAATCATCGGCCACTTCCCCAACTTGCAAAATAGACTCATTCGCCTTTGTGGACTCGCATAGGCTTAATCCTATTTTGTATGGTTGTCAAAAAGAGGCCGCCGCGGTTGATACCGACAGATAAAAGAAGCTGGGAGCGTTATGTGATATTGCTGATACTGTTGATTGGCAGCACTGCTCTGCTGTTTTACGGGAACGATTTCGCTAAACTTTCACCTGAAAGAAGGCAAAAGCTGGAAAAGGAGCTGGAAGAGCTTGAGAATGCGGAACAGTATGCCTTAGTTGCCGCAATAGATGGATGGTATCCTTGTTTTCACTGCAAAAACACGGACCACATATTTCTCCTTAAAAGTGAAGTTTGGAAGTATGGCGTAACCAGAAAAGGTGAAAAAGAAAGGTATGGCACTGGACTTCTAGATCGCCGATTAATTTACACCATTCAGTACACAGGTCAACTTCAAGAGTGCTTGAAGCAAGAAAAGATTAAGATTTATACGTATGCATTACTTCCGGAGAACCTTAAAAGACAACATCCATTAATACGTCCACCTGGGAACAAACGAGATACTTAAATGAAAACTACCACCACCCGTACCTTCCGCCTCGGTCTCATGGTCGAAGAAAAAGATCTCCCAGCCATACACGATAAGTTCAATAAGCTGGAAGATGATCTGAATGCAATCGTTGGAGAGGAACAGTTGCCTACGATTTACGTGACCTTAGATCTCCGCAAATACCCCGCAGAAGATAGCTTGGAATTGACAAAAGGGAAAGTAATACTGCATTTATGCTTGCAGGGTATGGAGCTGACTAATTTTCGTTCGGAGGTAGTCGGACAGTTGACTAAATGGCTAGATGGTGTGGAAGGCATTCCTGAACTGTTGACCGATAAGATAATGCTACTCGGGGATACATAATACACCAATAGGAACCAGCCTAATTAATCATTGGCCTTTGTAAGATCACAAGGGAAGAATTCCTGTTTTTTATGATTTTCACCACCCGCACTTTCCGCCTCGGCCTGATGGCCGAAGAAGCTGATTTGAAATTTGTCCCTGATGTCCTGAAGGAGCTGGAAGATGATTTCAATACCGCAGCAGAAGGCTTGACCCTGCCTGTTTTATACGTAGTCATTGACCTGCGTATCAACAAAGACAGAGACACCTTTGACTGGGATGAGACCCAAATTGCATGGTATGTACCGGTCGAACGGGAAGATGCATCCGCTGAAAGATTCCGGCAGGCGGTGATCAGGCAGGTGCTGGAGCGATTGCGGGAGTTGGAGGAGGTGCCTGCTGCGCTGATCGGAAGGATAAAAAAGCTCAGGAGTACCACATAGAGCTGTCGGCACGAAATGACTTTTCAAATAAGCAGAGTATGCCAGTTTGGTAGCCTGAGCTACTTTTAATCCAGCCACTTCCCATACCATCCTTCTGCTGCAAATACCTCTTTAACATTTTGATAGAAAGCTTTCACATCAAATTCAGGAATATTAAGGGCAGCAAGTCGATCAATGCCCTGGAGATAAGCATTTTCAAGCATCAGGATACGATTTGTAGTTTTTTCTTCATAGTCTCCATAAGGTACAGAGACTGCAACATCTGCAATGCGGCGTTCTGCATCGTAGTGTGCGTAAGGAAGGTTAATTTGCTCTCCCTCCGGCATCAAAATAAAGCTGAAGTAGTAACGCTGAAGCCCCTTCCCAAAATCACTGAGATTAATGGAATCATGCAGGGCATACAGAAATGGGCTAAAATCCACTTTCGGAAGTATATCGTGCCAAATCCGTCCACTAATATAAATTTGACGGTCTTGGGGTAATATGCCGTTGGCTATTGTCATTTCAACTATCAGTTTTATTTCCAGGAGGCCTGATTAGCTCTACAGACCGCATTAATGCTTCTGGCAATGTTGGGTAATAATAGATTTTCCTTTTTTCTTCTTTTAAACAGGCTGCGTAGTCTCCTTTAAATTGAGGAACATAGTATAAATCCATAGCTCCAAAGTTTCCAGCAGGGTACCTTATCTGTTCCCCCTTTCTTGTAACACCGTATTTCCAAACCTCGCCCTTCTTTAAAAATATGGTAGTTGAGCCATCCATACAAGAAAAACAAGGAAAATGACCATTTACAGCAGCAATCAAAGCATATTGCTCAGCATTATCGATTTCGTCCAGTTCACGAGCTAACTTTGCTTTTCGTTCTGGACTAAGTTCGACATTTCCATCTTGATCAAGAACAATTATGGAGGATGTACTATCTTCCTCTTGTCCCATCCAAAGCCCGGCTCCTAATGCAGCGCATACAATCAAGAGCAAAAAATGGTAAGGCGTTCGTTTTTTTTCTAATGTAGCCTCATCAACGCCATTAGATTCAATTGCCTGACTCTGAATATTTCGAGTTTTATCAGAAATTGGAAGTTTCACCATGATTTCTACAGTGAGCTAGCCAAATATAAGCAATTACAACAACATTGCTGGTTCAAATCGAAGTATAAATATTCATAACAATTGTTATAAACAACTACTAATCGCGCTTTCCGTCTCAGAGGCCTCTCAGCCATATACGATCCCTTCAATGCCACTGAAAAAGCTTTTAATAGGATTGCCGAATAGAAACAATTGTTCAAGACTTGCCTAATATTACTGGCTTTCTGAAAGTATGTAGCAGCTAACCCCCTGAAGGCGAAAACAGAAGCGTTGTGCTAGATACTATCCCATTTTCCGCGAAAGCAGCACCGAAGCAAAATCACATTCCGGATCCTCCGGTACAAAGTCAAGGACCGTCATGCCCAGGCTATGGAGTACTTCCTGATACGCTGCCGGCGAAAGGCTGCTGTGGTAGACCGGTTGCCCACCTACGTGGCCGGTAACTTCCCCCGCATCAGGGCCCACGGTCAGCAAGAGCAGGCCTTCCGGTTGCAAATGTTGGGCAAACCGGACCAAAGTTGCGCGTTGCTCAGCGGGCGTCAGGTGGAAAAAGCTGTGCCAACTGATGATGCCCTGAAAGGATTTTGGCAAGTCCAACGCCCGCATGTCCATTCGGTGCCAAGTGCTGTCGGGGAAGCGCGCTTTCGCCAGCTCAACCATGGGCGCTGCGAAGTCGATACCAGTGACTTCATAGCCCTGCTCTATGAAATAACGCCCGATCGGCTCCCCTCCCCCGCAACCGGCATCAAGAATAGCCGCTGATGCAGGCAACAAATTCTCAAACCGGCGAAGCCATTTCTTTTCGAACAGCAACCGGCTGCGCTCGGCGTCGTACTGCAAACCGTACTGTTCGTAGACACTTCTTGTTTTAGCAGCCAATGCGCCGATATTTGCGTTTTTGTCCATGTTTTTTAGTGATTAAAGGCCTGCATAAAGAGTAATCCTAACGGCCTACACCTTTTGCCCAATGTAAAACACGTAGCCATAGTACTGCTTAAACCGTTCGTACAAATCAGCTTCTGCCCGGTCGTTTTCAATAAAGGCCTTCACAGCAGGATTGCCGGGATGCTTTTCCAGGAAGGCTTCCCGCACCGCAATCTGCGGACTGTAGTAATGATCGGTCCAGCAATTCTCCGGGATAACGAAAGCAGCCCTGGGCGTATAACCTGCGGCTTCCATCTGCCCCATTTTAGCGGAAGCGGTGTTGATCTCCGGGTAAGCAGCGCTCCAGTAATCCTGCAGCTCTGAGGGGCGCTCTTGCGTGAGCCAGGTAATTTCTGATACCGCCAGGTAGCCCCCAGTTTTGAGGAAGGCCCACCATTCCCGGATACCACGCTCAAAGCCGATGTTGTAAATGGCGCCTTCGGACCAGATCAGGTCCAGGCTGTCAGGCTTAAAGGGCAAGGCCTCCATATTGCCGGTGATGCCCTTCACCCGGTCTTGCAGCCCAGCTTGTGCAGCATTGGCGCTGAGTTGTTCAATGAAGACTGGGAAAAGATCCAGCGCAGTGACCTGACTGCCGGGCAGATGCTCTGCCAGCAGCAAGGTGTGGGCTCCGGTGCCGCACCCGATATCGGCTATCCGTAAGATTGAATCATGAGTCTCTACAAAGCTGAGGGCCTTTAGGGTCGTTTCCGGGCTGCCGGGGCCCTGTCGTTCCAGCATGGAATAGTATTCGCCTAATAATTCAAAGTCAGATTCCTCCATAGGGTAATGTTGTATTTTATTTTGCCGAAGAAGGCTCTGATCGCCAGTCAGCCCCCAAAGAGGCTTTACACGCTACACAGATGCCGACAGCTTGACCGAACTTCCGGCGGCTGCACCAGTTCAAGCGGTGTAAGCTCATTCAAAGACCGGACCAAATGCAAAATCGTTCTATTTCCTTTTTCCTGATGCTGCCACTGCTACTCACCGCCTGCAATGCCCAGAGACCTGCCCTGCCTGATAGTCAACGGCCGCCCAACCTGATCGAAATGCTTTGCAGCTGCACCAACAGCGAGGGTCAAACCATGCAGGAGGCGGCAAGGCTCTATCAGGAATCCTCAGGTATCAGTTGGGAAGAAGTGTTGAATTCGCCTCCGCACCTGACGGAGGATTGGGTGCGCCGGGACTTTTTCCAGGACAGCGTTTATACCGGCAAACTCCGCGCCATTACGACTCAGGCGAAAAAGGAACGCACCTTCGATCCTGAAAAAGACACCGAAGCCATCTTTGAACGGGCTAAGGAGAACTACCCCTTCTGCGCCCGGCAAATGCGGTCCAGGATGGTCTCTTTATTCTGAGAGACCGTATCAGACCTTCTCATCCACGCCCTTTGCCGCTTTCTGGTCCATAAACCAATGCAGTTGACCGTGTGTGGGCTGTACATGCGCTGCGGGGTAATCAGCCGCTCCGGGTGCCTTGTTAAGGATAGCAGAAACTTTTTCCGCTTTGCTTTGCCCGGTGACCAGGAAGGCGACTTCCCGGGCATTATTCAGCACGTGACCGGTTAGCGTTACCCGCTCCTGGCCACTTACCGGATGTTCTGCCAAAGCACAAACCTCTTCTGCTTTCAGCAATTCCATCTGATGGGGAAAAATGGATGCAGTATGGCCGTCTCCACCCATACCCAGCATAATAAGGTCAAATACCGGCCATCCCTCTTGCATGGGCAGGCATTCCTTGATTTCCTCTCCGTAACGTCCCGCTTCGGCCTCAGCCGGCAACTCCCCGCGCAAACGGTGAACGTTGCAGGACGGTACGCCTACTGGTGTCAGGAACAGGTCGTCTGCCATTTTAAAATTGCTTTCGGCATCATCCGGGGGCACGCATCGTTCATCGCCCCAAAAAAAGTGGATTTGTTCCCAATCTATCCGATCTTGGTACTCTTCTGTCCAGAGCCGGAACAACACAGCGGGAGTGCTCCCCCCCGAAAGGGCGACATTCACCGGCTCTTTTTTTTCAGCCAGCCATTTCTCGAAAAACTCAGCGAAGTTACGGGCCACCTGCCCAGGAGTATCTGCAATGTGGATGTGCATATGGCTTCAGGTTTTTGTGTGTGCCGCTAAAGTTCGCAAAAATTCCGGGAGTCTGTCAAGTTCCGGCAGGGATTTCGCCAGCTTACCCGCTCGCCATCAATGAGGTTGTCTGCCACATCGGGCCCCCAGGTACCGGCCGGATAGCCGTATAGCTTGATGTCCGGATTGTTCTTCCACGCATTCAGGATCGGGTCCACAAAGCGCCAGGCTTCTTCCACACTGTCGCCCCGTGCATACAGCGTCGCGTCCCCTTTCATGGCATCCAGAATCAGGCGCTCGTAAGCTTCGGGCACGTGCGCATCGGTCAGGTCGGAATAGTGGAAGTCCATCTCTACATTCTTCACATTGAAGCCGGCACCGGGCACTTTCATGCCAAATTGCAGCAGCAGCCCCTCGTCCGGCTGAATGCGCATGATCAGCTGATTGTTCATGTTCATCATTTCTTCATTGCTGCGGAACAAATGATGGGGAGGCGATTTAAAATAGACCACCACCTCAGTGGCTTTGGTAGGCAGGTGTTTGCCGGTTCGGATGTAGAAAGGCACCCCTGCCCAGCGCCAGTTGTCGATAAAAAACTTCAGGGCAACGTAGGTTTCTGTCATGGAATCATCCCCCACGCCTTTTTCTTCCCGGTAGCCTTTGATGTGCTTACCGCCAATATCCGCACCGATGTACTGCCCCCGGATGGCATAATGCTCCACCTCCGACTCTGCAATGGGGCGCAAAGCTTTGAAGAGCTTGAGCTTCTCGCTGCGGATTGACCCGGCATCTGCATTGATAGGCGGCTCCATGGCTACGTGCGCCACAATTTGCAGCAGGTGGTTTTGGACCATATCCCGAAGCGCACCGGAGGAATCGTAGTAGCCGCCCCGGTCGCCCACCCCAATTTTTTCAGCGGAAGTTATTTCGATATGGTGGATGTAATTGCGGTTCCAAAGCGGTTCGAATATCCCATTGGCAAACCGCGTCACCAAGAGATTTTGCACAGTCTCTTTGCCCAGGTAGTGGTCAATCCGGTATATCTGTTCTTCATCGAAATGCTGCTGCAGGCTTTTGTTCAGGCTTTGAGCAGAGTCCATGTCATAGCCAAAAGGTTTTTCAATAATCAGCCTCCGGAAACAGCCCTCCTTTTTGTTCAGGTCTTCCTGGGCCAGGTACTTCGGGATTTCGGTGTACAGGCGGGGGGGGACCGACAAATAGAAGACGTAGTTGCCCGATGTGCCCATTTGCTCGTCGATCTTCTGCAGGCGCTGTCGAACCTTGGGATATTCCCTGGCTTCGAGGGTGTCAATGGGTTCGTAAAACAATTTCTGGGCGAAGTCTTGCTTCTTGCTGTCCTCGATAAATTCGTTGTCTGTAAAAACCTCCTGCCGAAAGGCGTCATCGCTATAATCCGTGCGGCTGACGCCCAGCACAGCGAACGACTCAGGAAGCAGACCGCTGCAATAAAGCTCGTAAATAGCTGGGAGCAACTTGCGCTTGGCCAGGTCGCCGGAAGCACCGAAAATCACAAAAACCTGTGGGTCCATTGGGTTATTTTTTGATGAATTCGAGCAGTGCCATGCAACCAGGAATGCATAGCCCTGTTTTAACAAAAGGCTGGACAGCCACTAAAGTTCTAATACAGACATTAATTACCTATGAAGATTGGACTTGCTGCCGACCACGGTGGCTTCGACCTTAAAAACCAAATTGCCCAATGGCTCCAGGAGGCGGGCTTCGGGATCACCGATCTTGGAGCGCATGCCTACGAGGCACAAGACGACTATCCGGATTTGGTGCACCCGCTAGCTGAAGCCGTAGCTACAGGCGAAGTAGACCGCGGTATAGCCGTATGTGGCAGCGGCGTGGGCGCAGCAATCGTAGCCAATAAAACCAAAGGGGTCCGCGCCGCCCTCATCACTGAAACCTACTCTGCCCGGCAAGGGGTGGAGCACGATGATATGAACCTGCTTTGCCTGGGCGGAAGGGTCATAGGCCCTGAACTTGCCCGGGAACTGGTCTTTGCTTTCGCGAAAGCGCAGTACAGCGGTGAAGAACGTCACGACCGCAGGCTGCAAAAACTTCAACAAATCGAAAATGCCAACAATGGATAATAAAGGATACGACTTCGGCATGATTGGCCTGGGTGTAATGGGCCGCAATTTCATCCTCAATGTGCTTGATCATGGCTTTTCAGCTGCCGGGCTGGACCTGGATGCTGAAAAAGCGGCTGCACTGGAAAAAGAAGGAGAAGGCAAGCCCGTGATGAGCACAACGGACACCGCCACATTCGTAAAGGCACTCGCCCAACCGCGCAAAATCATGCTGCTGGTCCCTGCTGGCAAAGCAGTGGATAGCGTCATTGAATCCCTCCTCCCCCACCTTGATGAAAAGGACCTGATCATCGATGGGGGGAATTCCTATTTCCCGGATACCGACCGCCGCTTTGAACAGCTTAAGGCCAAAGGCATCCGCTTTATGGGCATGGGAGTTTCCGGTGGTGCAGAAGGCGCAAGGCGCGGGCCGAGCATTATGCCGGGCGGAGACCCGGAAGCCTATCAGCTAGTGGCTCCGATCCTGGAGGCGGTGGCGGCCAAAGCTAAAGGCGAGCCCTGCGTGGCGCACCTGGGCAACGGTGCTGCAGGGCACTACGTCAAAATGGTGCACAACGGCATAGAGTATGGGCTGATGCAACTATTGGCTGAAGCCTATGACATCCTCAAAAATGCAGGAAAGCTGGATAATCCGGCACTACATGAAACTTTCAAAAAGTGGAATGAGGGTGCACTGGAGTCTTTCCTGGTGGAAATCACCAGTAAAATTTTTGCTCAACCCGATGATCAGGGCGAAGGTTGGCTGGTGGATAAAATTCTGGACAAAGCCAAGCAGAAGGGCACGGGCAAATGGACCTCCCAAAACGCAATGGACCTTGGCATCCCGGTGCCTACTATTGATGCAGCAGTAACTATGCGCGGACTATCGGCATTCAAGGCAGAACGGGCGGCAACCGCCCCTCACTACAGCCGGTCGATTGAAAGCTACCCGGCTGTGGATCAGGCGCAATTGGTCAGTCAGGTCGGTGAGGCCTTACATTTTGCTTTTATGATCACCTACGCACAAGGCATGCACCTGTTAGCAGAAGCCTCCCGGGAGTACGGTTTCAACCTCAACCTCGAAACGATCGCCAAAATCTGGCGGGGCGGGTGCATCATCCGGGCAGAAATTCTGGAGGACATGCGTCAGGCGTATCAGCAGGAACCGGAACTGAATAACCTGGTGCGGTCGCCACTCTTCCAAAGTTCTTTGCTCTATGGACAACGTGGTGCGAGGAGCGTCATTCAAACCGCTGCACAGTTTGGCATCCCTACTCTTGCCCTGTCCTCCACCCTAAATTACTTTGATGCTTACCGGGATGAGCGCCTGCCCCTTAACCTGGTACAGGCACAACGAGACTTTTTCGGATCGCACACTTATGAGCGGACGGACCGGGAAGGCATTTTTCATACGGCATGGGAGTAGGCAGAAAAGATGAGCCCCGAAACCAACGTATTCCCTTTAGTTTACGCTCTTTGAGAGCTTGGAAAGCATAGGAAGCGTGGATTTCGGGGATCATTCAGGTAAGCGACATGAGTTAAATCCGGTCCATTTTGGCAGACCTAATTCTATAATGTTTGCCAGAATAGCTGCTATTTCTGGCATATAGGACCATTAGGAGCCAAAAGGTACGGAAACCCCCAGCCAGGGAAAGACAATCAGTGACCCTACATCTCCAAATGGAATTAAGCCTCCATAGTCCAGAGTAATTGAGGGCCATACCGTGCGCCCTCCTATCATAATAATCCCCGAAGTAAACCCTGCAGTGCTAACAAAAAAATTATCGGTAACCAGATACCCTTTCTGACCAACGCGGTAGGTCCCACTGAAAGTGATAACAGGAGTTTGGGCAAAGTTACCATTTGCGTAACCATATCCCAGGCCGAAGCTGGCATTACGGTTTTTATCGCCAAGTGTAGCGGTACCAATGAGAAATCCAAAGCCACCTCCATCCGTACCTCCGCCTAAGACTGTTCCGACAAGGGCGCTGCCACCAATATTAAACTTGTCTTTTGAAATGGGTACACTAACTTTAGGATTAAGCCAAACTGGTGTGGGGGCACCGCCAAAAAGAAACAGGGGAACAGCACCCAAGCCGATAGAAACGTGATCTGTGATCCCTACATTTAATTGATTGAAAAATATCCAGTTGTTTTGATAATACCCTTCCCCAGCTGCTAAGCCGTAACCACTTGGTGTTATGAAATACCGGGAGGCAAATGAGTTTGGCTCCCACAGCTCTCCGTCTCTAAGAGAACTTGTAGAAGACACCATTGTAATTTTTTTGATATTTTCTTTGGGGATATTGATAACACCGAGCGTTTGAGTTTCCACTTGGACAGTAGCACCCTCCTGGCTTAGGATTTTGCCCACATAGGTATTACCGTCAGTTGTCGTAACAATGAAAAGCCTGGAGGTATCACTACTTTCTTCATAGTGCTCTTCCAGACTAGCAAGGTAGCTGGAGTTGCTTTGCTGGTCTTGGTATTGCAGGGTTCCGGCTTGCTGTAAATTAACGTTCCGAATAAGCGCTTGCTCATCATCGAAGGCACGGTAACTGACGACCTCGTCATTTGTGCTTTCAATAAATATTGGCGAAGCGCCATCGGAAATCGTAATGGAAATATCTTGAGCGGCGAGCAATCCAATATCGGACAGAAATATACCCACCAAGAGAACAGCGCTAAAATACTTTTGCATGTGGCTACAGAGTTTAGTCACTGTAAATTACAATTTTTTGTTTAAATTGTAAAAAGCTGCTTAGTAAGACCCGGCATTTTCTCGCTATTTTGTAAAATAGTGAGAAAATGCCGAAATAACACAAGTAAGAAAAGCCAGGGAAACAACCCAGCTGCCCCGTATTAAAGCGGCGTTAACCTGCGTGCCTGGCTGGAAGCTCAGCTAAAAACCAGCGGTGCCAACAAAGTCTGGTATGAAAAGATTTGAGAACATTGGTTCTGTTTTTTTAATTAAGGCATGCTAAAAGCAACCTGTATAACATCACTTCATGCATCAATTAGACCAGTATTTTAAGTCCAGCCGCGATTTCCCCAAGATAGAAGTAGAGGAAGGGTTCCGGTTTATTGAGTACAGGTCCTATGAACAGATGAACCGAATACGCACCTGGTCTTCTCAGCACTTTATCGTTTTCGTATTGCAGGGGGAGAAGGTTGTCGAAGCTGGAGGCGCCAAATTTCCTGTAACGGCTGATAAAGCATTGTTCCTGCGCAAGGGCAGCTATCTGATGTCTGAAATACCTATTGATCAGGGCGTATTCCAAAGCGTCCTCTTTTTTCTGGATGAACCTTTTCTGGAGCAATTTGCCCACCGACATGCAGATTTGCTTCCCACCCCAAACCGGGCCAGTCAGGCACCGGGGATCCGGTTGCACATCACAGAACCGGTAAGCCAGTTTTACCATGCGGTACTGCCTTATTTCAACACGCCGCTCAACGAAGCCCGCCGCCGGGGCCTTACCCTCAAACTGGAAGAACTACTGCTCAACCTGATTGCTGAGCCTGAAAACGCAAGCTTTGCTTTATTTCTGAATGGACTGCTACAGAGCAAGCCTACTATTGCCTCTGTAATGGAACAAAATTTCATGCTCAATTTACCGATGTCTGCATTTGCCCAATTGGCACAACGCAGCCTGTCAGCGTTTAAACGAGACTTTAAAGCCGCTTATGCTCAACCGCCTGGCCAGTGGCTGCATGAACGCCGGCTTCAACACGGTGCGCATCTGCTGGAACATACCGGGCTGCCAGTCACTCAAATTGCTTTTGAGTGTGGCTTCCAGGATTTATCCCACTTTAGTGCGGCTTTCAAAAAAGCTCACCGGTTAAGCCCCTCCGATTACCGGAAAAGGGCTGCTGCACACAGCTTTTGAGCTCGGTACCAAAGCATGGGCATTCAGGATGCCGTATTTTGCCCTAAAAAAATGTCAACCACTACACCACTTAACTTTCTGGACAACCTCCGTCCGCTCTTCAGCTATTACAAGTCACTTGGTGAACGAGCTATGGCACAGGCCCCTGACGACGCGCTCTTTCTCACTATTGACAATAGCCAGAATAGTATTGCAACTATCGTTAAGCACCTGCATGGTAATATGCTGTCACGTTGGACCAACTTCCTGACCGAGGATGGGGAAAAACCCTGGCGGGACCGGGAAGGGGAATTTAATCCGACCTTCGTAAATCGAACCGAGGTTATGCAGGCCTGGGAGGAAGGCTGGGCTTGTTTGTTTGAAGCGATCGATCTTTTGAAGCCTGAGCAACTGCAAGATCTCATTTACATTAGAAACGAAGGGCATACGATACTGGAGGCGCTGCAGCGGCAGCTTGCTCATTACAGCTATCATTGCGGTCAAATCGTACTACTGTCTAAACAGGCTGTCGGGGAGCATTGGCAATCTTTGAGCATTGCCAGGGGCGGAACCCAAGCTTATAACGCAAAGCGCTTTGATCAACCAAAAGTAAGAAAGCGATTCTACGAATAAGAAAAAAGTATCATATCGAGCCAAGTCCTATGCATGACTCCTAAAAAAATAGACGATAAGACCTTATTACACATTTCATTTATGTGAATATTTTTTTACTTTTGTAAGGACACTATTTTTTTAAAGTCGATTTAACGGCTAGAGAGCTTAACCTTTTGGCGACTACCTAAAACCGAAGCCTGCTGAATAAAAGCTCCGAGAGGCAATCAACATCAAACAATAGCACAGTTGTAACCATCCCTGCCTTTCCCTGATCGATCTGAAAACTAAATCATTTTACAGGAAAAGAAACGTCTTCATTTTTTGGCACAGTAATTGCAAATGACTTGAAGAGTTTCTTTAATATGTAAAATAGCTTGATATGAGAAAACAGAAGAACGAAACCGTAACACTAAATCAGGGCGATAGCGATATCACACTGGATTATGCCGAGCTGCGAAAAGCCGTATTGGTTTTACGCGCCATCAACCATAAGCTGCGTCAGCGGATTATCGGTCTGTTGGAAGAAAGCGAAAGCATGACCGTAACCGATATTTATATCAAACTGCGGCTGGAACAATCTGTAGCTTCGCAGCACCTTGCTATTCTGCGGCGTGCAGGGGTTGTTGATACGGAGCGGCAAGGCAAGTTTATCAACTATTCGCTGAACCGGGACCGCCTTGCGCAAATTTCCCGTCTGGTGGATGAGCTGGCTTCCTAATCAGTCCGGTCCTCTTTTCCTCCGATAAGCGTACTTTTTCCCACTTCTTTTGAAGTGACATTCCGTTTTGTCAATGCCCCCAGGTTGACCTTACAGGTTAGTACCAAGACCTGATTTGGGTGGTTACAAGTTCAAAGCAATAAAAAAGCGGTGCCGGACCAGATCCGAAACCGCTTTTTCATTTTATGAAACCAAACTTCACAGAAAACTGACGCAGTCAGCTTCGATGAAGATTGTACTAAGCGAATTTTGCTTTTTTAGTACGACCAGAGATCGTGCTCAAAGTTGAAAATCTCCTGACGGATCCGTTCTGACTCCATAAGCAAGTCTGTACCGGAAAGGTAATCTTCGAGACGACGGTCGAATACGTTAGACTCCTTGTAGATGTAGCTGGCGAAGAACCGCATTTCAAACAGGTCCTCATAGCTCATCGGGCTGGAGTCATTGGCAATATTGAACACGCGCTCCCGGGCCAGCACCTCACGGGCTTCAGGGTAGTATACCCAGAACATAGGGCGCTCATATCTGAAATTGCCATTATCATCAAACTCCTCGATAAGGGGTGCGATACCGAGGATACGCACCTGCATAGTAGAGGTTTCTTCATCGAAGAACCAAATTTCCTTCAGGCGGTACCGCTTGACATCAGTGGGGTCTACTTCGTTACGGACAATCTGGAAAGTCTCTTCGTACGTTTCCGGGTCCACAGTAGCGATAGTATCCACGCTGGCTCCCATTGAGGCTACCTCATCGGGGGTAAGCGGAATGGAGAACTTATCATCCTCTGTGCTGTAGACAGTAATTTCACCTGCTTCAGCAGCTTCCATTAAAATGGTGAAAAACGGGCGCTCAGGATAAGCAAAAGCAAGGTTCATTTTCTCACGTACATCAATGACCCGCCAGATGCGCTTTTCCCAGAAAATATCTGCCTCACGGATATGGTCGTAAGGTAAAACGCGCTTCTCAAAGGTCAGGCGCTTTTCTACGATATCATCGAGGGGCTTGTCCGCATTCATCTCCCCTGACTCAGTCATGATGATGTTGTCGGGAGTCTGTGCATTGAGCGGACCAGCGAGGAAGAACATCAACAATCCTAAGCTGAAAAATTTCAGAGCGATCTTCATGGCTGATTTTTTAATTTAATTTGTTTGAACGAGAATTTGACCACGGCCAAAAGCCTTAGGATGCGAAAAATACTGCTTTTCCAATGAAGGAAGAAAGTATAGCAGCGGATTAACACCACGTTTTTCCTTTTCGCGCCACCAAATGACCGCAAAAATAAACTATACGCAATACGAAGTGGTTTGCGACATCGGAGCAAGCCACTTCCCAGCGTAAATGCTGACATTGAGTAGGTTTGCTGTGGCAAACCACTTAATCG
>NZ_JALEGS010000094.1 GCF_022763345.1 Phaeodactylibacter sp. | reverse complement strand
GGCCGATGTCGCAAATCCAAGATTCCAGACGATGAATGTCTGGATCAACGACCCAGACGATGAATGTCTGGACTGTAAGCCCGACATTTATCGTTCCCCGTGCTGGCCGTCAGCGCCAGTAGGTGGCCACTTCGTATTGCGTATAGCTTACTCAGTAGCCAGCCGCATTCCTCCTTAGCAGGCGCCACCTGTATGTCCGCTTTGAATTGAACCCTGCAGTCTTTATCGCCTTCCGGCAAATGGAGGAGCCGCCGGGTGAACAGCAATAAAGCCTGATAGTGAGACCGGTGATAGCCCATTCCTTTTTGGCGGCGGACGAAGGCTTCAAAGCTGTCCAAAAACGCAAAAAGCGCATCGTATTCTTCCTGTTCATAGTAAGTACGGAGCAGCATCGCCCGGGCATTGAGCCAAATGGGCATGGGTTAAGCATTCTTCGAAAGCAGTTGGTACGTGGAATGGATTTTCGTAAGTTTGGTACCGAATCAAAAACCTCAATTACTATGCAAACCCGAAAACTGATTTTCCCGCTTATTTTCCTGGCGGCTGGCCTTCTAACTTCCTGCGGTGGCAGCGAAAATACTTCCGCAACTACAGAATCAACGGAGACCTCCTCCTCTTCTGAAGGCACCTCTTCCGATGACCCGGCAGCTACCATGGAAAAAGCCATGAGCGATGCCATGAAGCAATTAGGCGGCGACGGAGAAACCAAAGAAGTGGTGGACTTCCGAGAGCTAAAAGCCCTTCTGCCTGAGCGCATTGCGGGCATGGACCGGACTTCGCATACCGGGGAGAAAGTGGGGGCTATGGGCTTCAAAATGTCAACGGCACAGGCAGAATATGAAAACGGAGACCAATCTCTGGACGTTTCTGTAGTCGATTTTGCAGGCGTTTCCATGATTTTGGCCAGTACTGCGGCCTGGGCCTCAGTAGAAATTGACAAGGAAACAGAGAGCGGATACGAGCGTACCACAACGATTGACGGCTACAAAGCCTTTGAAGAATACGACAGCAAGCGGAAGGCAGGGCAGATCAGCATCATTGCCGAAGACCGCTATATTATTACAATTGAAGGACGGAATATTGAAGAAGGTGCCCTGCGTGAAGCCCTCGATGCCGTAAGCATCGATAAGCTGAAAGGGCTGGAATAGAGGTGTTATTCGGACTTCGCCGCTTCCACCCGTTCCAGAATGCGGTGGAATTTTAGCAAGTGCTGCGGGTCAGCCTCATTGTAAATACAAAGGATCAACGTACTCCTCTTCCGGCGGTCTTGCGGGAAGAGGATTTTTATGGGGTTATGCACGTAGCCATTGTCTTCAAACATTAGGATTTGCTTGTTGCGCGTTGGCAGGCGGAATAACCTGAGCTCCTCGGCATCTTTAGGCAGGGGCACGTCTTCATACCCTTCTTCCGCCAGAAATTGCCGCACCATCTCATAGGTGCTTTCGAGGCGGGAGCCCCCGAAAACCGTCCGGTACTCGTATCCATCACTCTCGCCGCCCAGGTAATCGCTGCCTGACGGCGGAAAATCATCGCGCAAAGGCATGGTCGTGGCTTCTGATTGAAGTATGTTCATTGCAAAAGTACCGCTCGTAGTTGAAAGTTTCTTCAAAAAAACGAAATTTCTAACAAATTGTGTGGAATTTGTCGAGAAATAAAATTTTATGAACACGAACACCATTTTTCCCCACTTTTTAAACCTCCTCCTCGGTACCTTCTTCATCGCCATTATGGCCAGAGTCGCCATACCTGTCCCGGAAGCCCTTGGAGGCATCCCCATTACCGGTCAGAGCCTGGCTGTACTTTTGGTTGGGCTGTTACTGCCCTTCCCGTGGGGTGGGGGAGCCGTACTGTTCTACCTGCTGCTCGGTGGGGTGGGGCTGCCGGTCTTTGCAGAAGGGGGCAGCGGATGGTCTTCCTTTTCAGGTGGTAGCGGGGGCTTTCTTATCGGCTTTTTTATAGCAGCAATAGGCATGGGATTGTTGCGCCGCCTTGGATGGGGGCAGCATTTGGGCTACAGCCTTCTGGCTAATGGGCTGGGTACTGCCGTTATTGTGGGAAGCGGGTTGCTATGGCTGGCGCACCTGTATGGCTGGGGCAAGGCGCTGGAATACGGCTTTTATCCATTCTGGCCGGGCGCTATCGTGAAGATACTGCTGGGCGGCTTTATCGCCTGGAGTATGTTGCGGAATCGCAATGCCGTTTAGGCCAGGCATGAACCACATCGCCGCTCATTTGTCGATAATAAAAGGAATGAGCTATGAAATGGAAACCCCTGACTGTTGCATTGTGCTGCCTGATGTCGCTTTGCCTTTCCGCGCAGACTTTTTCGCTCAAAGGTACTATACAAGACTCGAAAACAGAGGAAGGCATCCCTTTCGCTAACCTGCTTCTCCTTACGGAAAAGACCGGCACTGCAGCTGATGCAGACGGGCATTTTCAGCTTTCCGTCGGGAAATGGCCCGCCCGGATTCGTATTTCTGCAATCGGCTACCTTACAGATACAGTGGTGGTGGAACAGGCAGATGCGCTTCAGATTACTCTTCAACCCGTACCCGCTGATCTACCCCTGGTAGAAGTTCTTGCACAGAAAAAACTCCGGCAGCTTAGCCCGGAAGACCGCCTGCCCTTTGCCTTTGCCATTTGGGATGATTACCTCTTCACCCTTAGCCGGAAACGTACGGGGAGCAATGCCTGGATTGAGGTCCGCTCCCCGGACGGGATCTTGCTCTTTGAGCAGCAACTCGATCTGCGCCGGGTCATGGATATTGAGGTCAATTGCCGCAACCGCCTCTACCTGCTGGCCAACTACCGCTACATCAACCTGGGGTATACCCGCGCGCAAATTGTACCCATGGAAACCATGAAGTACACAGATTATATCGGGGCTTACCGCGACTGCCAGTGCAGTACCGAGGAGGCGATGTACTATGAGAATGTGGCTTATCAGGGCCTGCTCAAGCGGTACTTGCGTGCCAGCCTGACCAATGGCGCGCTCGATAACTTCCGGCAAGTCCTTTATGCGGAGCAGCTGGACAATTACATGGCAGACCTCGGCCTGATTATGGAGGGCCAGTCGATCTCGAATACAGGTGATGTGTCCAGAGCGGAAAACGATTACATCCGTACCCGCCAAACAGACGCAGATTTCCTACAGCGGGTGTTTTACAAGAACCCTCAGGACAACTTCCTCTTTCTGGCCGGCGGGGAGTTAATCCTGTTCAACCACGATGAACAGCGGATTGAATATTTCGATGCTGATGGCCGGTCAAAACAGGTAATACCAGCCTATTATGTACAACACAAAGATTGGAACGGCCGGGTCATTCAGGATATAAAAACGGAAGCATTCTATGCGCTGCTGCGCGATGAGTCCGGCTATCTGCTGGCGCTCATTGACCTGAGCACGGGGCAAATAGGGGAGCCGGTGCCCCTTAATATCCTGTATTACGATGAAATAGCTATTTACAACAGCACGGCGTTCGTACTGGGTACGCCTACTGCTCATGCCTTTTCTGACGTTAAACGTCTGTATACCAAACCACTTTGGTAGCCTTCTAGTAAAACCGCACCCCAAATTCCAGCCCCAATTGCATATACCCGAGCTCAAAGGCATTGGGCCCGGTTAGTGACTCTGATTCACCGGTGAGTTGCTGGAATTGAATGCGGGGCCCTGCGAAAAAGGTCGTTCCGCTCAGGTTCATTTCCACACCTGCGCTGCCCAGTATGCTGAACTGCAGACGGTCGAAATCCACTAAAGAAATGGGCGCACTATCGCGCTCTACACCTCCATTGTCTGGTAGCTCATGACGAGACCGGTTTACAGATTGAATGTGGATTCGGGGAGCGATACCACCGGACAAGTAAAAACGGACCTGCTCACCGGGTGAAAGGTAGGTTAGCCTGAAGGGCACTTCTACAAAGCGATGCACGGTATTCTGGGTTACTGTACCAATATTTGGTGCTGGGATATCCGGATTGAAGCCACCTTGCCCGTCATGTTGATTGCCCCATCGAAGGTCGTCACCGTCAAACTTGAACCGGCGCCCGATCTCGGTATAAGCCAACCCGGACTGCAGCCGGAAATTCTGCCCCAACTGATAGCCCACCTGCATACCGGCGTGTTTGGAAAACCTCGGCCCGAAATCGTCAATAACCGGATCCTGTTCCCAGGATGCATGTGGGAATAGCTCCAGACCGAAAGAAAAACGGCTTTGTGCAGTTCCGGAAAAGCTAAAAAACAGGATACAAACAACAGGAAGGAAGGTTACAGGTCTCATATCTAGGGTATTTGATTCACTTTCAGAACCCGGCGTTTAAGACTAACGCTGCATTCAAATAAATATTTTTTGCTGTTCCACCTGTTAAAGTGGGGTGTTCTTCCAATTCATTGAGCAGATATGCGTCATAGATTTAACAAATCATAAAATCTATGCCCGCTCCGGTTACTTCGCGCAAATTTTTGCTCCTCATCCTTTTTTCAGCCACTGTTGTGCTTCATTCCCAAGCTCAGGATACCCTTCAAACGGATAGCCTGCTGCTCCATGAGCGCTATAGTTCCGTCTACAGAAAGACTGCAGAGGTTATTCCCTTGCCCTATGGTATGGAAACCAATGAAGCAATCAGCCCGCTACCAGTTGCCCATTTACAGGCGGAGGATTTTAATCAGGGCAACATACAGGATCCCATGCATTTACTGCAGGGCAGGATCGCCGGCCTCACCATTGCCCGCGCCGGCAATGACCCTAACCAGCCATTCGATGTGCGCCTGCGGGGTATTGCTGCCCTCAACGGACCCCGCTCACCGCTGATCGTCGTGGACGGTTTTCCGGCTGCGGACCTGCTCACTATTGACCCTCAGGATATTGCCTCGGTGACTGTGCTGCGGGGCAGCGCTGCCACAGCTATCTATGGGCTTAGAGGCCTGCCGGGCGTAATTCAGATTGAAACCAGGCAAGGGGAAGCTGGCAAACCGGTCATCCGCTATCAAGGCTCAGTCAGTACAGAGCTGCTGTCGCGGCAGGCAGAAATGGCAGACGTACCGACCTTCCTGGAGCTGGGAGGAGAAAACTTGGGTCATCGCACTGATTGGGTGGATGAAATCACACGTACCGGCCTGGCCCACATACACAGCTTGTCCTTATCGGGTGGAAATGGCGGCACCTCCTACCGGGCCTCGGGGCACTACCGCAATGCATCGGGCATACTGCGGGGCTCCGGCTTTCAGCGCTTTAACGGGCGGGCCAGTATACAGCAAACGGCTTTGGATGACCGGCTAAAGGTCTCGGCTACCGTAAATACGGCCAGTCAGGACAGCGATTTGGGCTTTCCGGAAGCGTTCCGGTATGCGCACATTTTTAACCCTACTGCACCGGTATTTGATCCGGCAGCGGTAGATTATGGTGGGTATTTCGAAACAGGGAAAGTGGAGGTCTTCAATCCGCTTTCTATAACAGAACAAGCTGTTCGTGAAGCAGAGCAGACGGTATGGGCCACCAACCTACATGCTGAGTTTGAGGTGGCAAGGGGACTAAGCCTGTCTGGTCGATATGCCGTGCAGCAATCGAATCGGACATTAGGAGAGGCCTATCAGAAAACAGCCTGGTACCGTGGATTTTTCGAGAATGGATTTGCGGCAAAGTCGACACAGTCCCAACGCAGTGCCCTTACAGAAGCATTGCTGAGGTATGAACGTCGGGTGTGGCAAGGTAGCGGTCTGCAAATAATTGCCGGGTACTCCCGGCAATATCTGCGGGGTGATGGTATTTTAATTGAGGGAGGAGATTTCGCAGAAGATGAAGTCGATTACAATAACCTGTCCGAATCGATAGATTTCTTTCAGGGGCTGGGTGAGGTCCGGTCCTTTGCTGGTGAGACTGCCCTGGAAGCGGGGTTCGCTATGGTGCACCTTACAGTTAAAAAGCCACTGGCTATATATGGAGCTTTGCGCTATGAGCGGTTACCATTGTTCGACCGGGAAAACGATTGGAATGCTTTTCCTTCCGTAGGAGCGTCTTACAACTTCGAAGGCCTGTTTTGGAAATCAAAGAATATAGATGCCCTGAGCTTGCGTGCAAGCTATGGTCTGACAGGAGGAACGCCCTCTGGCACACCTTTAATAACAGTGCCGAATGGGGGGTATAGTGTTGCTCCAAGTCCCTTACGCCCGGAGCGGGGCGAGACTTTCGACCTGGGGATGCATTTTAGTGTATACAGGCGCAGACTGGTGGGCAGTATCAATGCTTATCGTTCAGTCACGAGCAACTTTCTGGATTTTGTATATGCCAACGCTCCGGTGCTTTCGGGGCGTGGCAACTTATGGGAGCGCGATGCCCGGTTTGTCACTCAGGGTACCGAGGTGACACTCGAGTGGGAGGCTAAACAAAGTGGGGCAATTAGATGGCAGATGGCGGTCGTGGCAGCTACTGGTCGTACCAAGTTGGAAAACGGGCTCAACCGGGCTACCAAGGCTGGTTATTTGGGCCCGCCATTGACGTTTGGTCTTTCTTATCAAGAGCCTATACGCTTCCAAAGTGGAGCGTTGATGGGACAGATATGGGGGCCAGTCTACGCAGGCGTGGATGATGATGGTGAATATATATTTGAAGATCAAAATGGGGACGGTTCCTTTATGAATGAAGAGGAAGACTTTGCCGTATTGGGCAATGCCCAGCCCTCGTTTACATTGGGTTTAGGCAATACATTTCAGTGGGGCCGCTTTGATGTCCAGGTATTCTTCAGGGGTGTTTTCGGGCACGACTTGCTCAATGCGACCCGGGCATCTTACGGTAGCGGTGCAGTGACGAACTTGTATAATGTCGCGGTTGGAGAACCTTTTAATCGGTTCCTCAAAGAGCGGCCAATTATCAATAGCCAGCATGTGGAGTCGGCCTCTTTTCTGAGTCTTGACAACCTAACGCTTAGTTACCGGCCCGGCTTGAGACGTGCTGACGGCCGGCTTGAAGATCAGGCCTTACGGGTTTTTCTAAATACTCAGAATCTATTTACCCTAACCCGGTATACCGGTGTTGACCCCGAAGTGCGCTACGGACCACTCCGCAGTACCGGCTTTGGGAGGCATTATAGCGATGAGAATATACTGTCTTGGGGCATCGACTGGCGCAATACTTACCTGCCCGCCCGTACCTTTACGTTTGGGGTGGAATTGACGCTCTAAAAAGGCGTGCCTCACCGGGCGATGATAAACCGCTTAGCCGCACTTTCCCCTTCCGCAGTTTGAAAGGACAGGATATACACGCCCGCCGGATACGGACTGATGTTTACCTGGAGCGGGTTGTTGCCTTGTACAGGCAGTACAAATTGTTCCATGATTTGCCCCGTGGGATGAAGAATAAGGCAGGTGGCAGCCCCGGAACCACCCCAGTCAACGAATAGCTGATCCTGAGCGGGGTTAGGAAAGACCTTAAGTCGCATAGCTTTAGGTGCAGTGGACGTGCTGACTACAAAATCAGCACAAGTGCCATCATTCCCTGAATTGGCATCGGTCTTGTCGTCGGGGTGTGAGGTCCAGAAGCAAACGGGCTCCAGGTCTCCCGCATTGCCCTCGGTGTGGATCCAGAAATTGCTCAGCGTCACCTGTAAAGTGTCTCCGGGGAGAAGGTCCTGCCCTTCGAAATCATAGGCAAAGCGTGCGGGACGATTACCGGACCGAATTTTGAACCGGCTGACAGCTTCGTCACCGAAGTTTTGTACCTGGACTACAACCGAGTCAAAGTAAGTCCGGCTAAACCCTGGAAAAGCCGGATCGCCCTGCGTGTAAAGCACCGCTCCCAATTGGTACCCAACGATGCCCAGGTCCCGGTCGAGCCCAAAGTCTTCGCCTTCAAAGGTGTAGGAGGTGGAGAAAAAGGCTTCTGTGCCTCCCGTTGGCATATCGGAGCCAAATGTTTCCAGCCCGGCAAGCCCCAGGTATTCAGCCCCCACATCCACGCGCCAAAAGTCACTATCCTCATTCAGAGAGAAGCTGCCCTGCAATTGAAGGCTGTCATTGAAAATATAGGCTTGCTGGCTTTGCGTAAGCACGGCTACCTTGCCGTGTCCGGTTGAGAAATCCAAAATAGAGTCGGCTGTGAAATCAGCGGCCTGCAGGATTTCAAAATCAGGTGAAAGGGCAAAAAGAGAATCGTGCCGGTAGCCGATGATGCCGTTGTATTGATTGGGCTCGATGCGGCTGAAATGCCACTGCGGAAAGTGAGCGGTTGGAACTCCCTGTGCGGAAATCGTGTACAAGCCAGTAGGCCCGGTATAAATCAAGCGCCCATCCGAGGTGATCGTTTGATCCTGCACCTGGAATTCAAAGTAGGATTCCCATAAGGGCTGACAGGATTCCACAAAAAACGAACCACTGTTCGCATAATTGAAGCCGAAGTGAGCCTCTGTCCCAAGCAGGGCTATTTCACCGGTTGGGAAAACATCTCCTTTAGGACCGGTTAGATTATGAGAAAGATTGTGGTCACAGCGTGGTACAGAATCTTCCCATAAAGTATTGTAATGTTGGAAATACCTTACAAAAGTCACCCAACCCTGACTATCCATCCAAGCTGTGATGTGAGGGATAACGAAAGTGGAGTCTGGCAGTTCGATAATATCTGAAATATCAAGAGTACTACTACCGTTTCCGTTGCTCTCGTGTACAGCCAGAAAGAATACCTCTGGCTCTTCTGCATTTCCTACTACCAGTTTTGGACTATTAAACCCGTAGGTGGAATTAAGCAAGTGCTCCCCCCGCTGAGACACCACAAAGGTCTTAATGCTATCCGGGAATAGCTCATCGAGCGCCCATTCGACCTGAGCATTGGCTGAGGAGGCGCCAAGTGAAATGATAATGCACAGTATTAATGGCTTCATAAGATTTACCTTTGCTTTTTAAAGTAAGCCATTGTTTTCAAAATCGCTACACGAGAGTCAAGGTATGTCAGATAAGAGACCCACTATTTTTGAGCGGTTAGGTTGTTTCAACATAAAGTAAGTCTATGTAGGATGGAGCTAAATGATTGAAGTCTTTATCCATAGTGACAAGTTGCAAATCGAAAGCACTTGCTGTCGCAGCTATCCACAAATCATTTTTACCCATGTTTCTGGAGGAAAACTTAGCAGTGGGGGGTTGATCTTACCCTGGCTGTAGGCGTCAATCTCGGCGTATTTTTGAATGATCTTATCGAAGTTGATCCCGAAAATGGTTAAACGGTTCATCAGGTACTGAATTCTTCTTTTTCTTCCTTCTCCAAGGCCCACTAAAGAATAGCAGCTTCAATTTCTCCTTTAGAGACTACGGATAACGCAATTCGGTTTTGACCGTCAAAGATTTTATAATTAGCTTCGAGTCGGCGGGTTATTTTATCACTCCGGCTGTAGGTCAGGATGATGTTGAAGTCCAATAAATAGTCCATATTTCCTAGTCGAGTTGATCTAGCATTTCTTCTAGAGAGACTTCCCAAGGTTCGCTATCGGCAACAATTTCCTGTAATTCCTGGAAGTTGATCGATTTGTTACCCTGTTCTTCAAACACCTGGTCTTTAGTTACACCCATTCTGACTTGGACTTGACCCTTCAAAAACGGATCCTCTGTTTCATTGCTTTCGGGCGACTTTTCTTGCATAGAGACAGCCGTCTGATAAATCGACCATAAATGATCTATATCAGATATCTTGGTAACCAGCTTTATCAAGTCTAGCTTAATATCATTGATTTGCCCCATTGTGAAACTTTTGGTAAAATAGCATTTAACAAGATAACAAAATATGGTTACTTCTGGTTCCTGTTTGTCTACGCCTTTAGTTCATCACCTATCTTAACCTTGTAAATATGAATACATCTCGCTCCTTTTTCTTAATCCTTCTTTTTTTCGCAGTTGCTGTAACAAGTCCCGCCCAACCCGTCCCCCTAACCTTCCGGGTAGACATGAGCCAGGAAACCCTGTCGCCCAATGGCGTGCACGTTGCCGGCAACTTTCAGGCCGCTGCAGGGTACGGCGGCGACTGGATGCCTGGCGCTTCTCCTCTGGCAGACCCGGATGGAGACCAGGTGTATGAACTGACCGTAGAGGTGCCCCCCGGCACTTACCTGTACAAATTTGTCAATGGCAGCAGCTGGAATGAAAAACCGGAGCTGCCTTCCGCAGATTGCGCGATTGGCGATGGTGGCGGCAACTTCAACCGGCAGGTGACAGTAGGAGAGGCCGGGCTAAGTCTTCCGGCATTAACTTTCGACTCCTGCAATGCCACGCTGCGCCTCGCCGTCAATATGGAAATGGAAACGGTTGCTCCCGAAGGCGTCTTCGTGATGGGCGATTTCCAGGAAGCAGCTGGGCTGCCGGCGAACTGGGCCCCCACTGCTATCCCCTTACAGGATGAGGACGGGGACGGCGTATTCGAAACCCGTTTGAGCGTACCTCCCGGTGACTATCAGTATGTATTTCTCAATGGCAGCACCGTGGAGACACCTCCTTTGGATTGTACGGTGGAAGGACCGGATGGGCAGCGGGTACGTACGGTACAGGCGGAGGCTGGTGGCATCGGGCCTTTGGTGTATTGCTTCAACAGCTGCACCCTCTGTGACCCGGCTTTCTCCCTTGACTTCGAGACACACTGGTGGAACGATGCCGTCTTCTACGAAATCTTCGTCCGCAGTTTTTACGATAGCGACGGAGATGGCATAGGCGATTTTCAGGGCATTATTGAGAAACTCGACTACCTAAATGATGGCGACCCGGATACTGATTCCGACCTGGGCATTACCGGCATATGGCTGATGCCGATGATGGAATCGCCTTCCTACCACGGCTATGACGTCACAGACTACTACGCTACCGAGCCGGACTACGGCACTATGGAGGACTTCGAAGCCCTGCTGGAAGCTGCCCACGACCGGGGCATCAAAATCATCATCGACTTTGTGATGAACCATACCTCCGATCAGCACCCCTGGTTTCAGCAATCGGTCAACAGCCTGGGCGGCTACCGGGACTGGTACGTGTGGTCGGACTCAAATCCCGGCTTTATCGGCCCGTGGGGACAGACGGTCTGGCACCCGCGCAACGGCGATTACTACTATGGCCTGTTTTGGGGCGGCATGCCAGACCTCAACTACAGCCACCCCCCGGTGAAAGAGGAAATCTTTGACATCGCTGAGTTCTGGCTCAACAAAGGCGTGGATGGCTTCCGCCTGGATGCCATCAAGTACCTCGATGAGGATGGGACAATTTTGGAGAATACACCTGAAACCTTCGAGCTGCTGGAGGATTTCAGAACGTTGTACAAAAACGCAAATGCGGACGCCGTAACGGTAGGAGAGGTGTGGTCTAATACCGCTTCCATTCTTCCTTACGTCACGGAGGAGCGGCTGGATCTTTGTTTCGATTTCGACCTGGCTTACGGGATTATTGCGGGGGTCAACGGGGGTACAGCTTCGCCCATCCGACAGCAACTGGCGGTTATTCAAGAGGGGTACCCGAAGCTTCAGTACGCTACTTTTCTGACCAACCACGATATCGACCGCATCTACAGTCAGTTTGAGGCACTGGACTACAAAATGAAGCAGGCGGCATTTATTTATTTGACGCTGCCTGGCGTTCCCTTTATCTATTATGGAGAAGAAGTAGGCATGTTGGGCACCGGTGCCCATGAGAACATCCGCCGCCCTATGCAATGGACAGGAGGCGCCCATGCCGGGTTCACCAACGGAAACCCGTGGATCGGAGTGGGAGGGGGCTACACGGCCAATAACGTAGCGAATATGGAGAATAACCCTTCTTCCCTGCTCAGTACCTACCGGGAACTTGTGCACCTGCGCAATGAAGAAGAAGCCCTGCGCCGCGGCTACCTGCTGGATGTACAGTCCAGCTCAGAAGAAATTCTAAGTTATGCCCGCATTCTGGAAGAGGAGGCCCTGGTGATGGTCGCTAATATGGACTTCAATAGCTTTTTCAACACCACCTTCAATCTTCCGGTTTCTTCTCTGCCCGCCGGGGAATATCGTATTACAGAAATCCGGTCGGATACAGACATGGGTACGCTCACTGTAAACGCCACCGGGGGCATAGAAAACTGGGTGATAAGCAATGCGGTCCTTGATGCCTTGGAAACCTGGATATTCCGATTGTCGCTGGAAACGCCATCGGGTACGGCATCGATGCCCACTCCAGTTATGGATGCTAAGGTCTTTCCTAACCCGGCGGCTGAAAGGGCTACGGTCAGGTTGGACGGAAACCTGGGAACTGGACCGGTACATTTATCCCTGTTGCGGTCTAACGGGCAAGTTTTGGAAACGGCAACGTTTTCAGGAGCTTCGTACAGCCTGGACCTCAGCAGTTATCCTGCAGGCTTGTACTTCGTCCGGCTGCAGCGGGAAGGGCATACACAGGTATTGAAACTGATGGTCAGCCGCCCCTGATGTATGCCTGCGAGGCAGATTTGAGGTTGGCCAATGCGGCAAAGCCAATCGGATAGAGTATATTCGCCCAAAATTTCGCCCAAATCTGCCTATGGACAGCCCGCTTTATATCATTCGTGATCGCGGCCGTTATGGTTTCATCGACCGTATCGGGGATGTGGTTATTGAGCCGCAATATCTGGAGGTGGAGGATTTCTATAATGGCTTCGCCCGTGTCCGGTTTAACGACAAGCTGGTGCATATGGATGAGATGGGGCGCCTGCTGCTCAAGCATTGGTTCCGATTCATTGGCTTTTTTGAAGAAGGGCTGGCCCGGGTGCAATTGGTGCGCCGCTGGGGTTATATCAACCGGCGTGGCGATTTGGAAATTCCCCTTCGGTTTGATGCTGCCGGCGATTTTTCAGAAGGGCTGGCAGCAGTCGCAAGGGGCATTTATTTTGGGTTCATAGGCCCGGATGGAGAATGGGCCATTCAGCCAGAGTTTGATGCTGCTGGCCCTTTCAGTGAAGGGCTTGCTGCTGTACAAATTGGAGAAAAGTGGGGCTACATTGATAAGTCTGGCACCCTTGCGATCACCCCTCAGTACGATAGAGCAGAGGCGTTCCGTGATGGGGTTGCAGCCGTATGGGAAGGGAAGCAGTGGGGACTGATAGACACGGCAGGGCAGCTGCTTTTGGAACCGCAGTTTGATGCGCCGGAGGGTGGCCTGGCTGGTGAGTTTTTCAATGGAATGGCAACGGTCGTACAAGACGAAAAGTATGGCTTTATAAATACAGAAGGCACGCTAATGGTTCCTACCCGTTACACTTTTGCCGGTGACTTTGGGGATGACCGGGCACCGGTGGAACTGCACGGGCGGTATGGATATATTGATACGGCAGGCCATCTGGTGATTAAGGCCGGCTTTCAGGATGCCGGGGTTTTCTCTAACGGGCTGGCGCAGGTGAAGAACAAAGGCCATTGGGGCTACATCGGCACAGATGGCGTCTGGCGCATCCCACCCCGCTATCAGGCTGCATTGCCTTTTCGGGCCGGACTGGCACAGGTGGTTTATCAAAACCGCTGGCAATACCTTAACGAGCAGGGAGAAGTCATCTGGACAGAGCGTTAAACCTTAGCGATCACCGTTTTATTTCCCTTTACTTTATCACCGATATTGACCTTCACTTCCGCATCAAGCGGCAGGAAGAGGTCTACTCTTGACCCAAACTTGATGAAGCCCATTTCACTGCCCTGCGTAATGCGGTCGCCCATGCTAAGGTAATTGCGGATACGCTTCGCCATCGCCCCGGCGATTTGCCGTAGCAGGACTTCCGTTTGCCCATTCTTAATGACTACTGTGGTCCGCTCGTTTTCAGTGGAGGACTTGGGGTGCCACGCGACGAGATACTTGCCCGGGTGGTGTTTCAAATACCGAACTTCTCCACCTAGGGGATTGCGATTGACGTGTACATTGAGTGGCGACATAAAGATGGAAACCTGCAGGCGTTTGGCGTTGAAGTACTCGGTCTCTTCAGCCTCCTCAATGACCACCACCTGCCCGTCAGCGGGAGCGTAGACCAGCGTATCATCTGCCTTGGGGATCGTTCTTTTCGGATTGCGAAAAAACTGTAGAACCAAGGCAAAAAAGATAAGGGATGCGGCTGTAGCCAGCCATAAAAAACCAGGCCAGGCCAGGTAAGTGACGATATTAAGGACAGCTAAGGCGAGGCCTAAAATGATGAGCATGCGATGCCCTTCGCGGTGTATGATTGCCATGAGGTATGTTGGTTAATTTTGCTCCAAATTTAGATGGAAGATCTGATATCCTAAGCACATGGGACAGAATAATGTTCTATCGGATCCATAAGAGATAGGCTGTTGCAAAGGGTAACAGGAATATGAATGCATCAAAACGATCCAGCAGCCCGCCATGACCAGGCAGCAGCCCTCCAGAGTCTTTTATCTGTACACTTCGCTTGAGCATAGACTCCACCAAATCGCCCAGTGAGCCAAAAATCACAACGATGGCGGCCAGTACCAGCCAGTCGCGCAGTTCCAGCTCCTGGAAAGTGTAGCACAAGACAATCGCGAAGATCAATGTCAGCGCCATCCCTCCGGCTGAGCCCTCCCAGGTCTTTTTGGGAGAAATGCGCGGGAACAGGGGCGTTTTTCCCAGCCTAGAGCCTACAAAGTAAGCGCCGGAGTCATTCACCCAGTTCATTACTAAGAGGGCAAAAACCAAATTTGGATAATACAGGCCTCCGTCAAAAGCTACAAAAAGCAGCAGCGCGAAGGGGACGCCGATGTAAACCATACCCAGCATTACGAAGGCTACATTTTCAAAAGGGCGCTCCGATTTGGTATACAGCTCATAGATGAAGACCGAAAAGGTGAATGGAAAAAACAAAAGGGAGGAAATGGCGATAAAAGCTTCCCGGTTCGGTACCAGTTGCAGCTGCACGATGGTGCTCATAAAAAAAGGCACGAGCCCAAGCCCCAGTGCCAGCATGCGCCGTATCATATCCCGGCGGTGCTGCTTGGTGAGCACGAGCCCAAAGAACTCCCACAGCGCCCCTCCGGTAATAATGGCGAACAGGGCCACGAAGCTCACCGGGCCTCCATAGATGCAGCCTGTTACGACGAGGACGAAAATAATACCGGTAATGGCGCGTTGGATCAGACCATTCATGTTTTGGTATATCAGTTAGGGCTGCAGGGGCGTTTCTTCAGCCTCCGTTGGTTTTACTTTTGTTAAATAATGCTGGTAAAGATAGTAACTCAATCCCGCAATTAGTAATACGGACAGGCCGGTCGCCCACCAGTTGACGTCCTCAGTAGTTGATTCCGCCAAGGCATTTTTCTGGATGTACTGGCCTGCAATCTGCATGCCGTTGATAAAGAAGTGCGCCAGAATAGGTACCCAGAGGCTTCTGGACCAAAGGTACAAATAGCCCAGCCCTGCTCCCAGAAATAACCGTGGGAAAAAACCGGCAAACTGAAGGTGAAAAGCGCTGAAAATAAAGGCTGCCATCCAGACGGCCAATACGGGGTTCTGCCCCATTCGCTCCAATTGCTGCTGTATGATACCTCTGAACAATAACTCTTCTCCAATTGCCGGGAGAACGGCTACGACGAAAAGCGTGAGCAGGAATTCGCCCGTAGAGTTCATGACCAATATACCTTTGATCATTTCTGCTGCATCGCCCTCCATATTGTTGGCCCAGTCCGGCAAGGGCAGCTGCATATTGAGCCAGTACAGAAACTGAGAGAAAATAAAGATGCCAAAAATAAAGGCCACCGCGGCAGAAAGTATATTTACAGAAGCTCCCCGGTCCAGCCTTAAATAATTTAAGGCCCGTTGGCGGTAAACCAGATAAGCCGTTAGCGCGGATGAAACCGTGAACACGAAAAGCTGAGAAAAGAGATTGACCACCCGTACGAGGTTGCGTTCTTCCACCGGGCTTTGTTCATTAAAACCAGTAATTACGGTGTTGAGCTCCAGTCCCTGCAGTTGTGCGGCCAGGTATCCGAGCCCGCTGCCAATTCCAGCTCCCACCATCATAAAAAGGATAAGGAGCAGCAATACGCCAAGAGGCGGTAAATTTTCTGTATCCATAAGTTGGTCTCTATTCCGGTCGAAGTTAGGAAAATTGTGATAACCCAGGGGCAGGTATCCGAAACTGCAGGGTGAACTTCCCGGCAGCTTTTACCCTCAGGCAACCAAGCGAATCGAAAAACGTTCTACAAATTTACTCCTAATCCAAAAATCAAAGATGGCATGCCAACTCGTCTAAGTGTAAATATCAATAAAGTGGCGCTGATCCGAAACGCCCGGTTGGGCAACCTCCCTGATCTGGTGCAGGTCGCAAAAGACTGTGAGCGGTTCGGAGCAGAAGGCATCACTGTGCACCCCCGCCCCGATGAGCGGCACATCCGCTACAGCGATATCCCCCAACTAAAAGCAGTAAATACGACCGAATTCAATATAGAAGGCAACCCCACGGAAAAATTTATGGAGCTGGTGCAAAAGAATCAGCCTACGCAGGCCACACTCGTACCGGACAGCCCCGATGTGCTAACTTCCGATCAGGGGTGGGACACCATTAAGCACAAAGCTTTTTTGACAGACATCACGCAGCAGTTGCATGCAACCGGCGTCCGGGTATCCATCTTTGTCGACCCGGTTGCCCGGTACGTAGAAGGGGCGAAGGCGGTAGGTGCAGACCGCATCGAATTCTATACCGGAGATTATGCCAAACAGTTTGAAGCAGACCGGCAGAAAGCCGTTGCCCCTCACGTTCAGGCTGCAAAGGTGGCCCGGGAAGCCGGGCTGGGCATCAACGCCGGGCACGACCTCAATCTCGACAACCTTCGGTTTTACCAGGAAAATATCGAAGGCCTGCTCGAAGTTTCCATTGGGCACGCCCTGATAGCAGATGCGCTTTACTTTGGGCTTTCGAATACTATTCAATTGTATTTGCGGCAGTTGGGGTAGGGGGGGATTGTTTTTGGCGTTCGGTCGGTCGGCTTACCAAAAAGTGTAAAAACAGGAATTTTGGAAGCCTTCAAGGCAGCGCATTGGAAAACCATGGCGTTAAATTAACAATGGGTTAACAAAAACTTAACTCTAAAACTTTTTATGTTTAAAAAAAGCGCTACTTTAGCGCTTAACTCTACGTTTTAAAACAAAAAGTAATTAGTATGAAAAAACTCTCACTAGTGCTGGGACTGGTGGTCTTTGCCATTGGTTCCATGCTCGCACAGAGAACTGTCACTGGTACCGTCAGTGACCAAAACGGCGACCCGCTCCTGGGCGCCAGTATTCTCGTCAAAGGAACGACAACGGGTACAATCACTGACATTGACGGAGTTTACTCCATCAATGTTAAAGGTGATGATGCTATTTTTGTAGTCAGCTACACCGGCTTCGAAACAATGGAAATAGAAGTGGGTAGCCAAACTGCATTGGACATTACTATGACAGAAGGTGTGAATCTTCAGGAGGTTGTAGTGGCAGCCCTTGGTATTGAGCGTGAGGAAAAAGCACTTGGTTACTCCGTACAGGAAGTAAAAGGTGCCGAATTGGCAGAGACCAAGGAAGTCAACGTTGTGAATTCCCTCAACGGTAAAGTTGCAGGTATTCAAATCCAGGGAGCACCTTCTTCGTTGGGAGGTTCTTCCCGTATTACCATTCGGGGCTCCAACTCTTTCCTGGGTAACAATCAGCCGCTGTTTGTAGTGGACGGTATTCCACTGGACAACTCAAACTTTGCTTCCAATGATCAAATGGTTGGTTTCGGAGGAGCTACCGCTTATGATTATGGTAATACCATTCAGGATATTGACCCTGAGAGCATCGAAAGTATGACCGTTTTGAAAGGTGCTGCTGCATCTGCCCTCTACGGTCAGCGTGGTGCAAATGGTGTGATCCTGATCACTACCAAGGATGGCTCCGGCCGCAAAGGCAAAGGAATTGGCGTTGAAGTCAATTCCAGTATGACTTTTGACCAGGTGAATAACCTGATCCCTCACCAACAGGAATACGGCGGTGGTGCAATCAATCCCAATACGCCGTCTGGTTTCAATACTGTAATCCAGGATGGTCAGGAATACTTGTATCCATCTTACTCCAAAGATGGTTCCTGGGGGCCAAAGTATGATCCTAACGTACTGGTGCGCCACTGGGACAGCTGGGACCCTGCAAGCCCTCTTTATAAAGAAGTACGCCCATGGGTAGCTCCCAATGCAGGTTACGAAGACTTCTTTGAAACAGGTCAAACGCTGCAAAACAACATTGCATTGAGCGGTGCAAATGACCAGGGTAATTTCCGTCTGGGCTATACTAACCTTTCTCAAAAAGGCACAATGCCAAATGGTCGCCTCGAGCGTAACTCTGTAAACTTCAACTCCGGGTATCAGATTCATGATCGGGTGCGTGTTGAACTTGCAGGTAACTACGTGCGCACTGATGCAGAAAACAGGAACGTAACAGGATATAATAACGGCAACCCAATGCAAGCCTTCACTCAGTGGTGGCAGACGCAGCTGGACATGGATCGTTTACAGAACGATGTTCGAACTGATGGTTTCCAACAGACCTGGAACCCACGTGGCCCACAGCGTGACGGGCAGCAGTTATTGTTCTTCGACCCAACGCCTAACTTCTTCGATAACCCGTACTGGGTTCGTAACAATTACCTTCAGGAAGACGTGCGTAACCGCTTCTTTGGTAATGGTCAAATCAGCGTAGATGTCGCCGAGGGGCTTGTTGCATCTGCACGCGTAGGTACAGACTTCTACCAGTTCAGCCTTCGGGAAGGTATTCCTGTGCAGTCGGTGGAAACCTCTTACTATGGTGAAACAGAGCGCCGCTTCCAGGAAACCAATATGGAAGCTAAGTTGACCTACACCAAGAATTTTGACCGCATTTCTCTTAATGTGGTAGGTGGTGGTAACCGTATGCGTCAACTACAGCGCCGTACTTCCGCTAATACTTCTGGAGGATTGGCCATTGACGGGTTCTTTAATATTGAGAATTCACTTGGATCCCCCTTGATTTCGACTTATGAGGAGCAGTGGGGAATCAACAGCGTATTTGGCCTGGCCTCTGTTGGCTTTGACAACTGGCTCTACTTTGATGTAACAGCCCGTAATGACTGGTCATCTTCTTTGCCCGATGGAAGTAATTCCTACTTCTATCCATCAGCTTCTGTTAGTGCTGTGATTTCTGACCTCCCTATTTTTGGTGGTGCAATAGGTCCGATCTCCTTTGCAAAGGTACGGGCTAGTTTTGCACAGGTAGGTAATGATGCGAACCCTTACAGCCTTCGTAACGTGTACTTCCCACAGACACCTAACTATTTTGGGAATCCACGCTACTCAGTGCCTAATGTTCTGAATAATGCAGAGCTTCGTCCTGAGCTGACATCTGAGGTCGAGTTTGGTCTTGATTTACGCTTGTTGAATGGCCGGGTCGGATTAGATATTGCTTACTACGACCGTACAACAGAGGATCAGATCTTCACCGTGCCAGTGTCTGCAGCTACCGGGTATACCGCACAGGTGCTCAATGCTGGAGAAATGCGCAACTATGGTGTGGAGTTCCAGTTGAACGTTATTCCTGTAGAGACAGAAAACTTCCAGTGGAACATTCGCCTGAATGCGCTGCGTCAGTACAACGAAGTCGTTAACCTCGCTGAAGGCATTGAAAGCATTGCACGTGGTAACACATGGGCTGCTGATTTGCGTATCGCAGAAGGCTTACCTTACATGGCTATTTTTGGTCAGGATTATGTTTATAATGAAGACGGAGAGCGCCTAGTGGATGAAGAGGGTTTTTACCAGTTTACTTCCGGGCGGGAGTTCTTAGGTTCTGCAATTGCGGACTGGACCGGCGGTCTTCAGACTGGCTTCCGCTACAAAGGCATATTCGCCAGCGTTTTGTTTGACTTCCAGAAAGGTGGCGCCATCCATTCTACCTCTTTGCAGTGGGCGAAGTACTCTGGTATGCACCCTGAGACCGTTTCCTTTAACGGTGTAGATGACGTGCGTGCAGAGGGCCTTATTCTCCCAGGTGTGAAGGCTGATGGTACGCCAAACGATATCCCGGTTGACCCACAGGTTTACTACCAGACTTACTGGACCCGTGCTGCACCAAACGTATATGAGGCGAGCTTCCTCAAACTGCGTGATGTGCGGTTGGGGTATACCATTCCAAACCGCTTGTTTGGCAAATCACCATTCCGGGATATGACGATATCAATTTTCGGTCGGAATTTGGCTATTTTGGCTGCTGATCTGCCATACCTCGATCCACAGATCATCACAGGTGCTGGTAATGATCAGGGACTGGAAAACGCACAGGTGCCTTCTACCCGTTCTATGGGTGTCAACCTGAGCTTCAAGCTTTAATTTAACAATACCGAAACGTTTGGCAGGCAATGCTTTCGCCCGCCAGACGTTTCGTTCGGTGTTTTTAACTAAAACAAAAGTTTACAATGAAATATATCTTTCAATATAAGTACGCTTTCTTCTTAAGCGCATTGCTTTTGGGAGCTACTGCCTGTGACGATATCACAGAGCTTAACGTCGATCCCAATAATCCAACGGAGGTGCCTGCTGCCAATTTGGTCACCCAAGCAGAGTATGAACTCAATGAAAGACTTTGGGGTCGAGGCTTTAACGCCGAATGGACAATGCTGATGGTACAGCACTGGTCACAGAATGAGTACGCTGAAGACTCTCGCTATGTGGCTTCTCCGGGTTTTGTCAACAACACCTGGACGGACCTGTATGCAAATGTACTTTCTGAACTGCAGGCGGCTCATCAGATCATCGAAAACGATGAGGAAATTATTGATGAAGGTTTTCGCGCTAATCAGTTAGCCATCGTCGAGATACTCACGGTTCATGCCTTCCATAATCTCGTTGATGCCTTTGGTGATATTCCTTACACTGAAGCCCTTGATTTGATTGATCATCCGCTGCCAGCGTATGATTCTCAGGAGAGCATTTATCTCGACTTGTTAAGCCGTTTGGAAACCGCCGTAAACAGTTTCACAACTGATTCTCCTTCCTTTGGTGGTACAGAGCTGATTTACGGCGGAGATGTAACCCTTTGGCGTAAGCTGGGCAACTCTCTAATGATGCGTATGGCTATGCGAATCGTTGATGTAGATGAGTCTACTGCTAAGTCCTATATTGCAAAGGCCGCTGACCCTGCCAATGGCGGCATAATTTCCAGCAATGAAGAGAATGCCCTTTTTGAGTTTTCTGATGACCCCAACATTGCCAATCCGCTATTTGTAGATGCTACGATTAATAACCGTGATGACTTCGCAGTTTCGGAATTACTGGTAAGTACACTTCAAGACCTGGGAGACCCTCGTCTTGAGATGTATGCTGCTCCAAACAACGTAGGGGTTTACTACGGCATGCCTTACGGCCTTACCGATGGTGAAGCTTTCGCGCTGAAGGATACCACTTCTCGTCCTAATCCAATGGTTCGCCAGGCTACTGCTCCTGCTGTAATTATGGACTATGCTGAAGTGAAGTTCCTCGAGGCTGAAGCTTATCAGCGTGGTATCCTTGCTGGCGATGCTGCTGCAGCTTACGCTGAAGGTATTGAAGCCTCAATGAACTACTGGGGCATTACTGATGAAGCCGCCATTTCAGATTACGTTGCTGCGAACCCATACGATGCTGGTAACTGGAAAGAACCTTTGGGCTGGCAAAAGTGGATTGCCTTCTATATGAATGGTCCACAGGCCTGGGCAGAATGGCGCCGCCTAGACTACCCGCAGCTCGAATTACCGGCTGCAGCTACTATTGGCTCAATTCCGGTTCGTCTGCCCTATCCTAATGACGAGCAGGCGCGTAACGGAGCTTCTTTGAATGCCGTTACGGATGACATTGGAAGCCTTACGAATAAGCTTTGGTGGGATGTCAACTAACAAGGCGCTAAGAGTGCTTTCGAGCTGTTAGAACTTTACAGCTTGATAACTAAAACAACTTGGGAGGGCTTTTGTCGCGTGGCAAAAGCCCTTTCCTTTACCTTTAGACTGAGTATTAACCCAGGAAAACATGAAATGCCAATTTGCACTATTTTTAGGATTTAGCTTACTTATAGCTTTTGCAGGTTGTGATAAACAGGAAGCCTCTCCTCCTGGTGCAGGCAATAGTTTAGGTCATGGCACTAACGTTATAGTGGCATATGAAGACTCATTGGCAGGTCATCCGATTGTGGTGATCGGTAGTGAGCGCCGTGACTTCGCAATTGCTTTTTCAAGGCTTTTTCAAGGTCAGGAGCTTGCTTTCAGTCCTTTACAGGGGAGATTGCCCGTGGTCATGGAGGACAACCTGGGCAACTGGTGGAATATGTTTGGCCGAGCGGTTTACGGACCAGACCGGGGCGCTCAGTTAGATTTTATCAATTCAGGAGTAGGCTACTGGTTTGTTTTCGGCGCTACTTATCCCGGGTTGCCGGTTTATGGACTCGGAGGTCAAGGCTTAGCCATCCACCCGGATACTTCAGGAAACTGGGGTGTGCCTTCCGCCTATGTATCTCAGGGCGCGGGCTTTGATGGAATACCAGCTTTGCTGTATCCACCATTCATTAATTATCATCCATTTAACCTGGATCCGAACGAGCCTTTCTATCTGGAAAGCAATGATCTGGTCGTGGTGGTTTCTCTCAATGATGAAACAAAGGTATACCCTCACAAAATCTTGGACCGCCATGAGATCGTAAATGACAGACTGGGAGGAGTGGAAATCTCGGTGACTTACGCCCCGTTTACGGGTACAGCAAAAGTATGGAAACGCAGTGGAGAAGATGCCAGTTCGTCTTTCGGTGTTTCTGGTCGGATATACAATAGTAATATGCTGGCTTTCGACCGAGTTACTGAGACGCTTTGGCACCAAATAGAAGGTCGGGCTGTATTTGGTCAGCGCCTTGGAGAGCAGTTGGAGTTAATTCCTCATGTCGAAACGACCTGGGGTACTGTACTATGGTTTGGGCCCAACCCGACAGTAATGGATATCAATACAGGGTCTTCAAAAGATTATGGTGAATACCCATTTGGTGACTACAAAGAATCCTCTACTGTCTACTTCCCTCTGCTTTACTCCGATGACAGGCTACATCCTAAGGAGCGTATCTTTTGCGCTAGCTATGGCGGCGTGGCAAAAGCTTGGCAAATGTCAGATTTTTGAGTTAAATCCCATTTTATCTAAAACTCAATCGTATAACTATAACTTCCCCCACCCGAAGGCGCAGCAGGCTTAGCGGGCTCCTTTTTTGCTGAAGTCGTATACTGATACTGCACAGCAGTAGGCTGCGTTTCTGGCTTAGGCAAACGGAAATGCACCTTAATTGTGTTGTGAAAAACCACCTTCGTTTTCTTCCCGGGCAATTTCGGTACTTCGAACTTTAACAACTTCGTCACCCGTACTGCTTCCTCATCACAGCCCTGCCCAATGCCAGAGACGACCTGGGCTTCGGTGACCTGCCCTTCGTGGTTGATGCTGTATTTCAGCACAACGGTGCCTTCCACCTTTGCCTTCAGCGCTTCCTTTGGGTATCGCAGGTTTTGCGCAATGAACTGCCGCAGTGCCTTGGGGCCGCCCGGATATACCGGCTTTTTGATGAAATGTTTGTCTTTCTTTTCGCGTTGCATAGCTATGCTTTAAGATCAGGGGTGAACCCCGCTGAAGTGATCAATGATAAGAAAATTTGACAAATAATCTTTTTCTCCCTAAATTGATTTCACAGTTAAGCCCACTAAATGAAATTAGAGTCCTTCTTTCAGTACCTGGAATTCGAGAAGCGTTTCTCTATCCACACCATTACCGCATATCGCAAAGATTTGCTGCAATTCAAGGCGTACCTAAGCACAGCTCTGGGCATTGAGCAAATGCAGGAGGTTCGCCACAGCCATATCCGGTCGTTTATGGTGGAACTGATTACGGAAGGGCGGGAAGCCCGGACAGTTAACCGTAAGCTATCCACTATTAAGGCTTACTACCGGTTTTTGCTGCGCAGAGGTCATTTAGCGGAAGACCCCACCCTCAAAGTATCAGCCCCCAAATTGCCGAAGCGCCTGCCGGGCGCGGTGCGGAAAGATGCATTGCAGACCTTATTTAATAAGACTAAATTTCCGGAAGACTATGAAGGCAAAAGAGACCGGTTGGTCCTGGAGCTGCTGTATGCCACCGGGATGCGCCGCTCGGAGTTGATCGCGCTATGCCCGGAAGACTTCAACTGGGCGCAGCAGGAAATTCTCATCCGCGGTAAGGGGGGGAAAGAAAGGCTGGTCCCGATCGGGAAAAGCCTGGTGCTGGAAGTGCAGGATTTCCTGAAACGGCGCGAAGAGCTGCCCGGGGCTGCACAACAAAAGCCGCTGTTGCTTACCGCAAAAGGCAAGCCGATGTACCCCAAGCTGGTTTATAATATTGTACGCAAGTACCTTTCGGCTGTGAGCCCCGACGAGCGGCTTGGGCCACACGCCCTTCGCCATTCCTTCGCCACACACTTGTCTGAGAATGGCGCCGAGCTCAATGCGATAAAAGCGTTGCTCGGGCATTCCAGCCTGGCTTCCACGCAAGTATACACGCACAACTCTGTAGAGCGGCTTCGTGCCGTTTATCAACAAGCCCATCCTAATGCAAAGGGGGATGATTAGCACCTGCCCCCTGATGTACGACCATATTTAACCTCATTATCATCAAAAAGGAAAGATTATGAAAGTTCAAACAGAAGCAGTATCGTTTAAAGCCGACCAGAAACTCATCGATTTTATCGAACAGAAGCTACAGAAGATGGAAAAGTATTTCGACCGGATTATTGAAGCCAAGGTGACGCTGAAGCTGGAAAACTCCGGACAGGTCAAAGATAAGATCGCAGAGCTCAGCATTACCGTCCCCGGCGACACCTTATTCGTGCGGGAATCCGCCAAAACCTTTGAGTCTTCAGTAGACGGTGCCGCCTCCACCATGCGCCGGCAGCTGATCCGGTACAAGGACCGCCTCCGCCGTAAATCGGCTTAAGCCATAAGATCAGGCTTACTCTATTGCAGGCCTGATATAGAAAGGGTGGGAGTATTTGCGCCGCTTGGGTTAAGGCTCAAGCGGCGCAAGTCATGTAAAGGGGAACTTTTTCTGATTCTATAGACTAATGGTATTGCAGGTTGTCTGGGAATTACTAACTTTGCCGGGCAAATGAAAAAAAGTGCCAAAAAAAGCGAACGAGCTTTTTGAATATTGACAAAAGTTGTATCTTTGCAATCGCTTTGAGAAAATGATCCAAAAGCGATATTTGACAGGCTAAAAAAAAAGTGTTTTACCGCTTGTAGATTTGATTCTTTCAACTATCTTTGCGGGGCGATTTTAAGAAGGGTGCTACCAACCACTTTTTCAGTATAAAAATTGCTGCATAATGAGTCATAAGCCAGCATAGCTCAGTTGGCCAGAGCAGCTGATTTGTAATCAGCGGGTCGGGGGTTCGAATCCCTCTGCTGGCTCAAAAGCAGCAAAGTCGCTTTAAAACACAAGCTGCTTTCCGGAGGCTTTTTAAGAAGTCTTTGGGAAGCAAACGGGGGTGCGCCGGAGTTGGAGAGCCGGGCCAGACTGTAAATCTGGTGACTTTGTCTGAATAGGTTCGAATCCTATCACCCCCACCATTTCAGGTTCAACTGAAATTTTCGCCAATGCTACGAAGGTAGCTAAGGCGTTTTGCTGTTTCTGGTCCCTGCAAAGGGATTGCAGCATTTGAAAAATTAAAGAAGCGGGTGTAGCTCAGTTGGTAGAGCATCAGCCTTCCAAGCTGAGGGTCGCGGGTTCGAGTCTCGTCGCCCGCTCTAATTTTTCCCAGATTGCTGGGAAAAAATGAAGAATAGGGGAGTGCCCTTCATCAGAATAAGGTAACCTGATCTTCTTCTTCTGAAATATTGATAAGTGCCTTGCTTCGGCAGGCACAAAAAATAAGCCGGTCACGGCAAGGAGCGTCTGCCTAATACCGAAGTTACTCTGGCAAGAGTAGCAGGATGGAAGTGCAAGCTTCATGAATGTAAAAGTTAAGCCAATGTAGCTCAGGGGTAGAGCACTTCCATGGTAAGGAAGGGGTCAGGGGTTCAATTCCCCTCATTGGCTCACTTTAGTGAACGGTACTTTATTCTGATTCATTATTAAAATTTCGCATCAAAAATTTGATTACCGATGGCTAAGGAAACTTTTGAAAGAACGAAACCCCACTTGAACGTGGGTACTATCGGTCACGTTGACCACGGTAAGACGACGCTTACTGCAGCGATCACTAACGTACTTGCCGAGTCAGGTTTTGCAGAGAAGAAAGACTATGATTCTATCGACGCTGCTCCTGAAGAGAAAGAACGTGGTATTACCATTAATACGGCACACGTAGAGTACGAAACAGCAAACCGTCACTACGCTCACGTGGATTGCCCAGGTCACGCCGACTACGTAAAGAACATGGTTACTGGTGCTGCTCAGATGGACGGTGCGATCCTTGTTGTGGCTGCTACCGACGGTCCAATGCCACAGACTCGTGAGCATATCCTGCTTGCGCGTCAGGTAGGTGTACCTAACATCGTTGTCTTCATGAACAAAGTTGACCTTGTTGACGACGAGGAAATGCTTGAGCTCGTTGAGATGGAAGTTCGTGAACTGCTCGATCAGTACGAATTCGACGGCGACAACGCTTCTATCATCCAGGGTTCTGCACTGAAAGCACTCGAAGGAGATGCCGACGCTAAGCAGAAGATTCTTGACCTGATGGCTGCTGTTGACTCTGACATCCCTGAGCCAGAGCGTGCTGTAGACAAGGACTTCCTGATGCCTATCGAGGATGTATTCTCTATCACAGGTCGTGGTACTGTTGCTACAGGCCGTATCGAGCGTGGTGTTATCAATACTGGTGACCCCGTTGAGATCATCGGTATGATGGCTGACGACGCGAAGCCACTGACTTCTACCATTACAGGTGTGGAGATGTTCCGTAAGATCCTGACTCGTGGTGAAGCTGGTGACAACGCTGGTCTGCTGCTGCGTGGTATCGACAAGAACGATATCAAGCGTGGTATGGTAATCTGTAAGCCAGGTTCTGTTAAGCCTCACAAACACTTCAAGTGCGAGGTTTACGTACTGAGCAAGGAAGAAGGTGGTCGTCACACGCCATTCTTCAACGGCTACCGCCCACAGTTCTACTTCCGTACCACTGACGTAACTGGTGATGTGAATCTGCCAGACGGTGTTGAGATGGTAATGCCTGGTGACAACGTTTCACTGGAAGTGAAGCTGCTGAACACTATCGCAATGGAGAAAGGTCTGCGTTTTGCGATTCGCGAAGGCGGTCGTACCGTAGGTGCCGGTCAGGTAACTGAGATTATCGACTAAGCAACTTTCGAACGAAACTTGTACAGGCTTCATCGCCTGTCAGCAAGTCTTGAAATAAGTGAAGAAGACTGGGTTGTGATCAACTCGGTCTTCTTCCACACACGGGCATAGCTCAACTGGTAGAGCGACGGTCTCCAAAACCGTAGGCTGGGGGTTCAAGTCCTCCTGCCCGTGCAAGTGCTAAGCCGGAGGACGCAGAAATATGATCCCGGTGATGCAGCTGTTGGGAGCGATAGCGACCTTACAGATGCACGACCGGGAAGTCCTCCTGCCCGTGCAAGTGCTAAGCTGGAGGACGCAGAAATTGACCTGCTGATAAATTGCAAGAGCTTATTGCAAAAGATGCAGAAAAGAACCTGCTACCGGCGAGGCTAAATTTATTGGGCAAATTCATTTTTGAATCCCATAGATGCAGCGGATAGTTGTGCTATGGGACATCCCTGTAAATTGAAGAAATAATTTTAGACTTCAACTTAACAAGCGAGGTAAGATGGAAAGGTTGAAATTGTACATTCTAGAGAGCTATAATGAGCTTGTTACCAAGGTAACCTGGCCATCATGGTCAAACCTGCAGAGCAGCACAGTCGTCGTTTTGGTGGCTTCCATTCTGCTCGCACTGGTTATTTTCCTCATGGATGTTGTATCCAAGGGCGTACTGGACCAGATTTACAGCCTCTAATTTTTCAGGATAATCCGTAATGATGTCTGAGGACAACGAAAAGCATATTGAAGAGGAAGAAGAAATCACTAATGAACCATTAGAGTCTACGGGCCCTGATAAAAAGTGGTATTCTCTTCGTGTCATAAGTGGTAAAGAGCGCAAGATTAAGGAGCGTATTGAGCTCGAAATCGACCGTTCCAAATGGGGAGACTTCATTACGCAGGTACTGGTGCCAACCGAAAAGGTGTACAAGATTCGCGCGGGGAAGAAAGTGATCTCTGAGCGAAATATCCTTCCTGGTTATATCCTGATTGAAGCAATCCCCACCAAGTTGTCAGGCGAGATTATTCAAACCATTGCCAATATTCCTAACGTTATACACTTTTTGGGTAAAAACAACCCTATCCCCATGCGCCCTTCTGAGGCCAATCGAATGCTGGGCAAAGTGGATGAATCACAGGAAGCGGGCGAAGCGATGATTGAGCCATTTATCGTTGGCGAAACCGTGAAGATCATCGATGGTCCGTTCAGCGAGTTTGTTGGAGACATTCAGGAAGTGAATGATGAGAAGAAAAAGCTGAAGGTTATTGTTAAAATCTTCGGTCGAGGTACAGAGGTTGAGCTCAACTTCATGCAGGTAGAAAAGACCTCATAACTGAATTGTAATTTTTAAGCTACACGCTTTTGTCCCTGTTTTTCGACAGATGCAACCGGAATGCAGGAGCTTCCCCTAAGCAACGTAGCCCCAAATATTTTTAAAGCGAGATACAATGGCTAAGGAAATAGATACTTTTATCAAGCTGCAGGTTCGTGGTGGTGCTGCTAACCCTGCACCTCCGGTAGGTCCGGCTCTTGGTGCTAAGGGGGTTAACATCATGGAGTTCTGTAAGCGTTTCAACGCGGAAACACAGGACAAGCAGGGGCAGGTATTGCCAGTCGTGATCACGGTGTTCAAGGACAAGTCCTTCTCCTTTGTAATCAAAACGCCACCAGCGGCAGTACAGCTTCTTAACGCAGCTAAGCTCAAGAAGGGTTCTTCTGAGCCTAACCGTGATAAGGTAGGTACTGTAACCTGGGACGATTGCAAGGCAATTGCCGAGAATAAAATGACAGACCTTAACTGCTTCACAGTCGAGTCAGCCATGAAAATGGTTGCAGGAACTGCCCGCAGTATGGGTATTGTTGTCAAAGGCACTCCACCTTGGATGACGCCAGAAGAGGCTGCGGCTGCGGCTGAGAACTAGACAAAACATTTTTAAGCAGGGAGTTCAGGCATTACCTGGACGCTATTCACCTCAAAATATTTCACAATGGCAAAAGTTGGAAAAAAACGAGCTGCTGCTGAAGCGAAGGTCGATCGTAGCAAGAGCTACACCCTCGACGAAGCTGCCGCACTCGTAAAAGAAGTCAACACCACTAAGTTTGACGCTTCCGTTGACCTGCACATTCGCCTGGGCGTAGACCCTCGAAAAGCAGATCAGGCTATCCGTGGCACAGTTGTTCTTCCTCATGGTACGGGTAAGACCAAGCGCGTCTTGGTTTTCTGTACTCCTGATAAGGAAGAAGAAGCAAAAGCTGCCGGTGCAGACTATGCCGGACTCGATGAGCTGGTACAGAAAGTACAGGGTGGTTGGACAGACTTTGATGTTGTCGTGGCGATGCCACAGACAATGGCTCAGGTCGGTCGCCTCGGCCGTATTCTTGGTCCTCGTGGTTTGATGCCAAACCCTAAGACCGGAACGGTTACACCGGATGTTGCTGCGGCCGTTTCAGACGTAAAGGGCGGTAAGATTTCTTTCCGCGTAGATAAATATGGTATCATTCACGCTTCCATTGGCCGCGTGTCCTTTGAGCCACAAAAGCTGGCAGATAACGCAAAGGAACTTCTCGGCACACTGAGCCGCATGCGCCCGGCATCTGCTAAGGGTACTTACATGCGTAACGTGACAATGGCAAGCACGATGAGCCCCGGTATTCGGGTAGACGCCAAAAACATTGGTTAAGTAAACTTTTCAAAACCGAAGAGCAATGACTAGAGCAGAAAAGACAGCTACCATTGAGGCGTTGAAGGAGAAACTATCCGGGGTAGAATACTTTTACCTCGCAGATTCTTCTACGCTTACGGTAGAACAAATCAATAAGTTCCGCGGCATGTGCTTCGAGAAGGGCGTGGAGATGAAGGTTGTGAAAAACACCCTCATCAAAAAAGCCCTCGAAGCTGCTTCCGGGGAAAAGAATTACGAAGAACTTCATCAGGCACTCAAGGGGCATACCGCGATCCTCTTTACAGAGACGGCAAATGCACCTGCAAAACTGATTAAGGAATTCCGCAAAGACAGTGAGAAGCCAACGCTTAAAGCAGCTTATATCGAATCTGATGTTTACATCGGCGACGATCAGCTCGAAGCCCTGGCAAACCTCAAGTCGAAGGAAGATCTGTTGGCAGAAGTTATTACACTGCTACAGTCTCCTGCGAAGAATGTTATCGGCTCCCTCAAGTCCGGAGGTCAGACCATTGCAGGTCTGCTCAAGGCACTGGAAGAGCGCGCGGCGTAATTCAACCTGGCAGCCCCCGGCGGGGCCGCCCAATCCATACGGCTTCCAAGCTGTACGCACAATATATTTTTAAACGTACACTACTTCAAAAATTATCTTACAATGGCAGATCTGAAAGAATTTGCAGAACAGCTGGTCAACCTCACTGTAAAGGAGGTCAACGAACTGGCGAACATCCTGAAAGAGGAATACGGCATTGAGCCTGCTGCTGCAGCTGTTGCAGTTGCTGCAGGTGGTGGCGCAGCCGATGGCGGTGCAGCTGCTGAAGAAAAGACTGAGTTCGACGTTATCCTGAAGTCTGCTGGTGCAGGCAAACTGAAAGTCGTTAAGGAAGTGAAAGGCTTGCTTGGCGTCGGTCTGAAAGAAGCGAAAGAACTGGTTGACGGCGCTCCTGGTACCATCAAAGAAGGTGTGCCTAAGGAAGAGGCTGAGAAAATCAAAGAAGCACTGGAAGGTGCCGGTGCTGAAGTTGAGCTGAAGTAATCAGCGCATACAAAGGAAGGGGAGTAAGCAGGTTTCCCTTTTGGAAACGGCTTATTCCTCTCCCCTCAAGGCTTAGCGAGTTGGTCTCCAACTGGCTAAGCCTATCGTCGTATAGATAAGTTCACGGAAATTGAACTTTTTCCATAATTTTGGGTATTATTACAGCGGCTGCTTTTGAGAGAAAGCTCTTGACTGCCAAGAACACAAACAATATTGCCAATGACGTCAAACGGTAAGGTATTGACCGCCGAAGAGAAGAGAGTGAACTTCGGCAAAATAAAGCTTCCCTCACCATACCCCGATCTTCTTGAAATCCAGTTAAAGTCTTTTCAGGAGTTCTTCCAGTTGGAAACGACCCCTGAAAACCGTATGAACGAAGGACTTTATAAGGTTTTCCAGGAGAACTTTCCTATCACGGATGCCAGAAACATTTTCGTTCTGGAATTTCTCGATTACTTCGTTGACCCTCCCCGCTATACTATTGATGAGTGTATGCAGCGAGGGCTTACTTATAGTGTGCCGCTGAAAGCAAAGCTGCGCCTGTCTTGTAATGACGAAGAGCACGTGGATTTCCAAACTATCGTGCAGGATGTATTCCTCGGGAACATCCCTTACATGACACCTAAGGGTACCTTCGTGATCAATGGTGCTGAACGGATCATAGTGTCACAGCTTCACCGTTCGCCAGGGGTATTCTTTGGGCAAAGCTTTCACCCCAACGGAACCAAAATCTATTCTGCCCGTGTGATCCCCTTCAAGGGCGCATGGATGGAATTTGCCACAGACATCAACACGGTTATGTATGCCTACATCGACCGTAAGAAGAAGTTCCCGGTAACGACGCTGATGCGGGCAATCGGTTACGATACGGATAAAGCCATTCTCGATATCTTCGACCTTGCAGATGAAGTACCTGCTACCCGCGATGGGCTCGAAAAAGCCATCGGGCGTAAACTCGCCGCTCGGGTACTGCGAAGCTGGTCAGAGGATTTCGTAGATGAAGATACCGGCGAAGTGGTTACCATTGAGCGGAATGAAATTATCCTGGAGCGCGATATTGTACTTGATGAGGACAATATCGAACTTATCCTTAATGCAGAAACCGAAACGGTTATCCTGCAAAAGGATGAGATTGACCAGGATTACTCCATTATATATAACACACTGCAGAAAGACCCTTCCAGCTCTGAAATGGAAGCGGTGCAGTACATCTACCGACAGCTGCGCGGCACAGATCCACCCGATGAAGAAACCGCCCGCGGTATCATCGATAAGCTGTTCTTCTCCGACAAGCGTTACAACCTTGGAGAAGTGGGCCGCTACAAGATCAACCGCAAGCTGAAGCTGGATATTGACAAGGAGACCCTGGTACTGACCCGCGAAGACATCATCTCTATCGTGAAGTACTTGGTTAGCCTGATCAACCAGAAAGCAGAAATTGATGACATTGACCACCTAAGCAACCGCCGTGTACGTACGGTGGGCGAGCAGCTCTACGCGCAGTTTGGTGTAGGTCTGGCACGTATGGCCCGTACCATCCGAGAGCGTATGAACGTTCGGGATAACGAGGTCTTCACGCCAATTGATTTGATCAATGCGCGGACCTTGTCTTCTGTCATCAACTCTTTCTTTGGAACCAGCCAGTTGTCTCAGTTCCTGGACCAGACCAACCCGCTCTCTGAAATTACGCACAAGCGGCGTATTTCTGCACTCGGGCCAGGCGGTCTTTCCAGAGAGCGAGCCGGTTTTGAGGTACGTGACGTTCACTATTCTCACTACGGACGCCTATGTACTATTGAGACACCGGAAGGTCCAAATATTGGTCTGATCTCCACCCTTTGCGTCCACGCAAAGGTGAATAAGATGGGCTTCCTGGAAACCCCTTACCGGAAAGTGACTTCCGGGGCTGTAGAGGTAAAACTGGAACCCGAATACCTGTCAGCTGAGGGCGAGGACTTTAAGCGGATTGCTCAGGCCAACGCTCCAATCACGGAGAAAGGAGCCTTTGAGTCTGACCGTATTAAGTGCCGTGAACACGGTGACTTCCCCGTACTGACTCCAGATGAAATCGAGTACATGGACGTTGCGCCTAACCAGATTGTTGGGGTGTCGGCTTCCATGATCCCTTTCCTTGAGAACGATGACGCCAACCGTGCCCTCATGGGATCAAACATGCAGCGTCAGGCCGTTCCACTGCTGCGCCCGCACTCACCAGTTGTGGGTACAGGACTGGAAGGTAAAGTGGCTCGTGACTCCCGCATGCTGATCAATGCAGAGGGCGATGGCGTGGTGGAATACGTTGATGCCAATGAGATCATCATCCGCTACGACCGGACTGACGAGGAGCAATTGGTTTCTTTCGAAGACAACCGGAAGATTTATAAGCTAATCAAGTTCCGCCGGACGAACCAGGGTACAAGCATTAACCTGAAGCCGATTGTGAAGCGTGGGCAGCGCGTAACCAAAGGGCAAATCCTTTGTGACGGTTACGCTACCGAAAAGGGCGAACTGGCACTTGGCCAGAACCTGAAGGTGGCATTCATGCCTTGGAAAGGCTACAACTTTGAGGATGCAATTGTACTCTCTGAGCGTGTAGTCCGGGAGGATATCTTCACTTCCATCCACATCGAACACTTCGAGATGGATGTCCGGGATACCAAGCTTGGTGAAGAAGAACTGACCAACGATATCCCAAACGTCAGTGAAGAAGCCACTAAAGACCTTGACGAAAACGGTATCATCCGGGTTGGTGCATGGGTGCGTGAAAGCGATATCCTGATCGGTAAGATTACCCCCAAGGGAGAGTCTGATCCAACTCCGGAAGAGAAACTCCTCCGTGCGATCTTCGGTGATAAGGCCGGTGATGTGAAGGATGCCTCTATGAAAGCGCCTCCTTCTACTAAAGGTGTGATCATTGACAAGCAACTCTTCGCCCGTGCCAAGAAGGATAAAGTCCAGAAAGCACAGGAGAAAGAACTGCTCACGAAGCTGGAAGACCAGCATAAGATTGCGCTCAACGAGCTCAAGACCATCTTGATTGACAAGCTGCTGATCCTCATCAAAGGCAAGGTTTCTCAAGGCGTGAAGAGCATCTACAACGAGCCAATTATTCCTAAAGGGACCAAGTTCACACAATCTCAGTTGCGCGAAGTTGACTATACGAGCGTTGACTACACGAACTGGACAGACAATGATGACACCAACGGCCTGATAGCCAAGCTGCTGCACAACTACAGCATCAAAGTGAACGAAGAAGTTGGTCGTTACAAGCGCGAGAAGTTCAACATCAGCATTGGTGATGAGCTGCCCGCAGGCGTACTCAAGCTGGCAAAAGTCTACATGGCTAAAAAGCGTAAGCTCCGTGTAGGTGATAAACTGGCGGGCCGCCACGGTAACAAAGGTATCGTTTCCCGAATTGTGCGTATCGAGGATATGCCATTCCTGGAAGATGGTACAGCGGTTGACATCGTGCTGAACCCACTGGGTGTACCATCCCGTATGAACCTCGGACAGATTTTCGAGACCGTACTGGGCTGGGCAGGTGAGAAGCTGGACATGAAGTTTGGTACGCCTATCTTCGATGGTGCCAGCAAGGAGGAGATTGATGAGTACATTCAGCAGGCTGGATTGCCAAGCCTTGGTCAGACGTATCTGTACGATGGCGAGACTGGCGACCGTTTCCATCAGCAAGCCACAGTAGGCGTGATCTACATGCTGAAGCTGTCGCACATGGTGGATGACAAAATGCACGCACGTTCCATCGGGCCATACTCCCTCATTACGCAGCAGCCACTGGGCGGTAAAGCACAGTTTGGTGGTCAGCGTTTTGGTGAGATGGAGGTATGGGCACTTGAGGCATTCGGTGCATCCAACATACTGCAGGAGCTGCTCACGATCAAGTCGGACGACATCAACGGTCGTGCGAAGGCTTACGAGTCGATTGTGAAAGGCGACCCACTGCCGGATCCAAGCATTCCGGAGTCGTTCAATGTACTGGTGCATGAGCTTCGCGGCCTGGCACTGGATGTGAAGTTCGACTAGGTCACGCTGTTACTTGCAGCCTAACAAATAAGATTGTTTCACTGGGGCAGCCCTGGCGCTGCCCCATACCAACAATACCATATGTCCTTTAAGAAACAGAATAATATTCAGACCCAAAACTTCGACAGTATCACCATCAGTCTGTCTTCTCCAGATGAGATTCTGGAGCGTTCCTACGGTGAGGTGCTGAAGCCGGAAACGATCAACTATCGCTCCTATAAGCCGGAGCGTGATGGTCTGTTCTGCGAACGCATCTTTGGACCAGTAAAAGACTATGAGTGCTACTGTGGTAAATACAAGCGTATCCGGTACAAGGGTATCGTCTGTGACCGTTGCGGAGTTGAGGTGACGGAAAAGAAAGTCCGCCGTGAGCGCATGGGGCACATCAAGCTGGTGGTCCCTGTGGTACACATCTGGTTCTTCAAATCACTGCCCAACAAGATTGGGTATATGCTCGGGCTTTCCTCGAAAAAGCTGGAAAGCATCATTTACTACGAGCGTTATGTAGTGATTCAGCCAGGTGTGAAAGAGGAAGAAGGTGTAGCTAAAATGGACCTCCTGACGGAAGAAGAGTACCTGGAAATTCTGGATACCTTGCCGCAGGACAACCAAATGCTGGACGATGAGGATCCGAATAAGTTCATGGCTAAGATGGGGGCGGATGCTGTCCGTGACCTCTTGATGCGCCTTGATCTGGATCAGCTGTCCTTCGCACTGCGCCATCAGGCCGCTAATGAGACTTCGCAGCAGCGTAAGTCGGAGGCTCTGAAGCGTCTTCGTGTAGTAGAGGCTTTCCGGGATGGACTGACTCGTATTGAAAACCGTCCGGAATGGACTATCATTCAGTACCTGCCGGTTGTACCACCTGAACTGCGCCCTTTGGTGCCTTTGGATGGTGGCCGTTTTGCCAGTTCTGACCTTAACGACCTCTACCGTCGGGTAATTATCCGGAACAATCGTCTCAAGCGACTGCTCGAAATCAAAGCGCCGGAAGTAATCCTGCGTAACGAGAAGCGGATGTTGCAGGAGGCTGTAGACTCCCTCTTCGACAACTCCCGTAAATCCAACGCTGTGAAAGCTGAGGGCGGACGGGCATTGAAGTCGCTGAGTGATATTCTTAAAGGTAAGCAGGGGCGTTTCCGTCAAAACCTGCTAGGTAAGCGTGTGGACTACTCCGGTCGTTCGGTGATCGTTGTAGGCCCAACGCTTAAGCTTCACGAGTGCGGTATCCCTAAGGCGATGGCTGCTGAGCTGTTCAAGCCGTTTGTGATCCGTAAGCTAATCGAGCGCGGTATTGTGAAGACGGTAAAATCTGCTAAGAAACTTGTAGACCGAAAGGACCCCATCATCTGGGAAATCCTCGAAAATATATTGAAAGGGCATCCGGTTATGCTCAACCGGGCACCAACCCTGCACCGTCTTTCCATTCAGTCCTTCCAGCCTAAGCTGATTGAAGGCAAGGCGATTCAGCTGCACCCGCTGGTATGTGGTGCTTTCAACGCCGACTTTGACGGTGACCAGATGGCCGTACACGTGCCTCTGAGCCACGCCGCAATTCTGGAAGCGCAAGTGCTCATGTTGTCTTCTCACAACATGCTCAACCCGCAGAACGGGTCGCCGGTTACACTGCCTTCTCAGGATATGGTACTGGGGCTTTACTACATTACTAAAGAGCGCAGCTCCACTGAAGAGATCAAGGTAAAGGGTGAGGGTCGTCGTTTTTACTCTCCGGAAGAGGTAATGATTGCCTACAACGAAGGGCAGCTCGACCTGCACGCTTCAATTAAGGTGCGAGTGAAGGTAGAGAATGAAGAAGGTGAATTGGTCAATAAGCTTATTGATACCACCACTGGACGGGTAATGTTTAATCAAAACGTACCCAAAGGAGTGCCATTCGTCAATGTACTACTGACGAAGAAGAACTTGAAGCGGGTTATTGGTGACGTGATTGAGCGGACTGACTTTGCGGTCACGGCAGCCTTCCTTGACGCGATCAAGGAAATGGGCTTCCTCTGGGCATTCAAAGGTGGTCTGTCCTTCAACCTGGGTGACCTGATCGAGCCTTCTGTCAAAATCAACACGCTGGAAGAAGCGCAAGCTGAGGTAGATGAAGTCTGGGATAACTATAACATGGGGCTTATCACTAACAATGAGCGCTACAACCAGATTATCGATAAGTGGACCTACGCAGATAACCGCATCACGGATGTGCTGATGAAGGAGCTCGCCTCTCACAAGCAGGGCTTTAACTCCGTATTCATGATGCTGGATTCCGGTGCACGGGGTTCTAAGCAGCAGATTAAGCAGCTGTGTGGTCTGCGTGGACTGATGGCGAAGCCGCGGAAATCCGGTGATACCGGTGGAGCGGTTATCGAAAACCCAATTCTGTCTAACTTTGTAGACGGTCTGTCCGTACTCGAGTACTTTATCTCAACTCACGGTGCCCGTAAGGGTCTGGCGGATACCGCTCTGAAGACAGCCGATGCAGGTTACCTGACACGTCGTCTTGTGGATGTAGCTCAGGATGTGGTTATCCTTGAGGATGATTGTAATACGCTGCGCGGTATAGAAACTACCGCACTTCTGGACAACGACAAAGTAGTCGAGGACCTGAAATCCCGTATTGCTGGTCGCTTCACCCTGCATAATGTACTGCACCCCGAAACCGAAGAGGTGATGCTCAAGGCCGGAGAGTACATTACGGAGCCTATGGCTGCTAAAATCGAAGAGGCAGAAGTAGAGTCTGTTACAATACGTTCCGTACTGACCTGCGACACGAAGCGCGGTGTTTGTGCGAAGTGCTACGGTAAGAACCTGGCAACGGGCCGTACAGCTGAGTCAGGTGATGCCGTGGGTATCATTGCTGCACAGTCGATCGGTGAGCCGGGTACACAGCTGACGCTGCGGACCTTCCACGTAGGTGGTATCGCATCGGTTTCCAAGTCAGAATCTGAGATCGTTTCCAAGTTTGAAGGTAAGATCGAATTCGATAGTATCCGAACAACAGAAATGGTGGAAGAACCTGGTGAAGAGAAGGACATCGTTCTGTCTCGTACCGGTGAAATCCGGATCGTGGACGCCAAGTCCGGCAAGCAATTCGCTAGCCACTATGTTCCTTACGGTGCTAACCTGCACGTGAAGGAAGGCCAAAAGATCAAGAAAGGAGATATGATTGCGGACTGGGATCCATTCAACGCCGTAATTATCTCTGAATTCTCAGGTGTAGCCAAGTTCGAGTCTATTGAAGAAGGTTCAACTTATCGTGTTGAGCGGGACGATCAAACGGGCTACGCAGAGAAGGTGATCGTAGAAAGCAAGAACAAGCGTAAAATCCCAACCGTCAAAATCGTAAGTGCAGACGGTGAGGAATTACGGAGTTATAACCTGCCGGTGGGCTCTTATCTCTCTATTGATGAGGGTGATACGATCCGCGCCGGTCAGAAGATTGCCAAGATTCCACGGAAGCTGGGTAAGATTGCCGATATCACCGGTGGTCTGCCACGGGTAACAGAGCTTTTCGAGGCTCGTAACCCATCCAACCCTGCAGTGGTTTCTGAAATCGACGGTGTAGTATCCTTCGGTAAGATTAAGCGGGGTAACCGCGAGGTAATGGTCGAAGCGAAAGATGGTCAGAAGCGTAAGTACCTGATCGGTCTTTCCAAGCACATCCTGGTACAGGAAGGTGACTTCGTTCGCGCAGGCACTCCACTGTCTGATGGAGCAACTGCCCCTCGTGACATCCTGAACATTAAAGGGCCATTTGCCGTACAGTCTTATCTGGTCAACGGTGTACAGGAAGTATACCGGGCACAGGGTATCACCATCAACAACAAGCACATTGAGGTGATCGTGCGTCAGATGATGCGCCGCGTGCAAATCGAGGATCCGGGTGATACCAGCTTCCTCGAGGGCGAAGCGGTTGAGAAGTACCAATTCCTGGAGCAGAACGACTGGATTTTCGATAAGAAAGTCGTTACCGAGTCTGGCGACTCCAACAAGCTGCGCCCCGGACAACTCGTGACTTTGCGTCAGCTGCGGGAAGAAAATTCTCAGCTGCGCCGCAATGACCTCGAGCTGGTACAATACCGCGATGCAGTGCCTGCGACATCAAGCTCGCTCCTGCAGGGTATCACTAAGTCTTCACTGGGTACGGAAAGCTGGATTTCTGCCGCTTCCTTCCAGGAAACGACTAAGGTGCTCAGCACAGCAGCGATTGGTGCTAAGATGGACTTCCTTAACGGTTTGAAAGAGAACGTCATCGTAGGTAAGCGTATCCCGGCTGGTACGGGCATGCGTGAGTACGAAGATCTCTTTGTAACCACCATGGAAGCGCACGAGGCACACGAAGCACGCCGCAAGCAATTAGAAGAAGTAGCTGAAGATTAAAGAAAGATCGGAAGCTTAGGATAAAATGTAAGCCCCCTTCTGGTTATGCCGGTAGGGGGCTTTTTTATCGTTGAGTAGCAAAAGAGGATGGACTACTATATCTAGTCTGGCCCATTGATCTCCTCCAATAACTGTTGAGCTTTGTCCTGTATTTCAGAAGAAGCGCTCTGTGCGGCAACCTGTTTTAAGGCGCCCAAACCTTTAGGGTTTTCAGTAGCTAAATAGGCTAGTGCAAGGTACCATTCCATTTTAGCTTTCTGAGAATAGGGCTGCTGGGTTAAGTTTTCCAGGATGGGGATGGACTTATCATATTCACCCTTTTCAAAGTAAATAAAGGCAAGGTACTGCTGTGCATTACGGTACTGCCCTCCCTGTGCTTCCGTTACGGTAAGCAAGGCGGATTCTGCTTCGTCTAGTTTCCCTTCTCCCATTAGACGATAGCCTTTTGCTAAAGGAGATTCGTTCGTTTGCGCCCCTCTTCTGACTATTTTTAGTCCAGCAATAGGCGAGGTCGTATTTGCTACTGCCAATGCCAACTGTTGCATTTCAGCAGCTGGCGAAGCTGTTTCCTGAGCGTTAGCGATTGGTGGCGTTGCTTCCGGCTCTTGTTCGGTCGTTTCCGGAGCAGGTGCAGTTTCCTGTGAGGAAGGCTGAAGAGATTCTGACTTTTTCGGAGTATCTCCCGAAGTCTCAGTCTCGTTTAATTGAGGCACAGAAGATGGCGTTTCGGTTGCCGCATTTAAGGCTTCATTTTTCTCATCCGAGTGCCAGGACCAAATTAACAATCCGGTAAAAACGACGATCACGAAACCCCAGTTAGTCCATTTGCCCGGGAATTTGTTGGCGTTGGGTTTAGGAGAGCTATCAGATACTGCAGTGGAGGAAGAGGCTTCTTCATTCCACGCTTTCATCATTTCGTCCAGCTTTTCATCGACCATGACTTCTGCCAGCTCCTGTTCCAGGCGCACCAATTCCAGTTGGTCAGCTACGTCCTTATCGGAGTCAATGAGCTGCCGGACTTCAGCCTGTTCTGCTGCATCTAAGCTGCCTTTTAGATAGGCATCAAGCTTTTCATGTAGGGTTGCTTTATCCATAGCTCAGGCTTTTTAGAAGTGCGTTTAAGGTAGGTTGGCTGGCCAGTTTTTCTTTGAGTTTGGTCATGCAGCGATATCTGATCTTACGTACCGCTTCCTCCGCCTCAATTTCCAGCTTTTGTTTAATCTCTTTACTGTTGTAACCTTCGTAGCCCATCATGATGACTTTTTTGCACCGATCGCCAAGGAGCGCCAGCACTTTTTGCAACTGGCTTTTCCGTTCCCGGCTCATCATCCGGGTTTCCGGCGTATGCTGGTATTCGTCATCCAGGGTTTCTTCCTTATCCGTAAGGGTAGTCCGCTGGTAGAAGCTTTTTTTTAGGCCGTCGAGCCAGCAGCGGATACAAATGCCTACGAAAAAGGTACGCAAACTGCTCCTGCCTTCGAATTTGCCATTCAAAAGATGCCGGTAAAACGCTTTGAACCCTTCCTGGAAGGCATCCTGTGCATCATTTGCACTCCCTCCCTTTTGCTGGATTTTGCGTATGACCGATGCCCTCAGCTGCTGGTCTGTAAAGAAGGCTTTCAGGGCATTGGCCCTTTCCTGTTCGCTGCCCCTGATCATGTTCAGGAGCTGCTCGTCGGAGTATTGAGGTTTCGTTATGGGCATACTTCAGGATTATGGGGCGAGTATTATTGTAAATGTATTTAAAATTAAGGGAATCAATCAAATGCGGGCATGAGAAAAGAAAGAATAGGGATGGTTCTTAGCGTTTTCATCCTTATACAATATTTAGTTGCCATTGCTGAAACGGCAGGGGTTTTCAGGTGCTGTATGCTTAAATTTAAATCTTATAAACGAGAGATATTGGTTTTTACGAAGGGCGGACCATTGAATAGCTTGGAAAATATACTGCTGGAAAATAGGGCGTGTCAGGGGGACATTTAGGCCGTTGTTTCCACTAACCAGGCAGTTTAATAACCTTTTAAATTCTTTACACCGTCATGGAAAATCAAGGTTTCACTTCAGTTTCATTATTGCTGTACATTATATTATTGCTGCTTCTACCTGCAGCTGTCCAATCCCAGCAACAGAACCTTCCCGGCGAATATTACGAGGGGAGGGTTTATGTGAAAATTCAGGAGAGCGCGGGTCTTCAATGGGCTCACATGGACAGCCTGCAAGACCTGTCAGCCTACGGGTCATTTGCCGAGCTGTTCAGGGCATTTGGTGTATACCGCATTCACAAGCCATTCGGCAGGCTTCCAAGCTCTTTTTTTGACCATACTTACCAATTGTATTTTTCAGAAACCGGTCAAGAACAGGCGTTCATACAATTGCTGATGCGGGAGCCTGCAGTAGAATTTGCAGAGCAGGTGCCGGTCATGCGCTCCTTTTATACGCCCAATGATGCCTATGCAAACAACTCCAATCAGTGGTTCCTCGCTCAGATTGATGCTTACGATGCCTGGGACCTGCACCAGGAAGGAGAAGGGGTAGTTGTTGCGATAACGGATGATGCGGTGAAATGGAACCATGAGGACTTAGACGGCAACCTCTGGATAAATGAGGCAGAATACGATGGGATTGAAGGCATAGATGATGATGGTAATGGATATATAGATGACTATATCGGCTGGGATGCGGCCAACTGGGATAATGACCCTCAGCCTCCGGCTTATGCATCTTCAGCTGTTTTTTCTCATGGCACCCACTGCGCGGGGATTGCCGGTGCGGTAACTGACAATTGGGTTGGAGGCGCCTCTATTTCTTTCAATAATGCCCGGATCATGTCGTGTAAAGGGAAAACAGATGGTACAACTGGAACCGAGATTGACGAAGCGTGGGGCGCATTTGCATATGCGGTGGCAGCCGGAGCGGAAATCATCAGTTGCTCGTGGGGCGGTAGTTTTTCATTGGTGAACTCTAACCTTGTAAGCCTGGCTATTGATAATGGCGCGATAGTAGTCGCAGCTGCAGGGAATGATAATACTTCAATTCCTTCCTACCCTGCAGCCTACACTGGAGTGTTGGCTGTTGCCAATACACGTTCCGGAGATGTGCGCAACACCAGCTCCAATTATGGATATTGGGTGGATATAGCAGCCCCAGGTACGAATATCTTAAGCCCAATCGCTTTCAATCAGAGCAGCTACGACAGCTATAATGGCACTTCTATGTCCTGCCCGATGGTGGCAGGGCTGTTGGCGCATATGAAGTCTTACAAGCCCAATGCGGCAAATGAGGAAATAGTCGACTGTTTGCTGAGCAGTGCTGATAATATCGATGTTGTCAACCCTGGTTTTGTGGGTGCGCTGGGTAGCGGCCGCATCAATGCACGTGCAGCCCTGGAGTGTCTGGACGGGGGAGGCGGTGGAGGAGATTGCAATGGGATTGCCCTGGGGTTGACCATTACCCTCGACGATTATGGTGATGAAACTACCTGGGGTGTCTACCAATCTGGTAATCTGATTGTCTCTGGAGGGCCTTACGAAGAGGGTGCCGAAGGATTGGTCATACAGGAACCGGTTTGTCTTCAGGAAGGCTGTTATGACCTGGTCTTTTTCGATTCTTACGGTGATGGGATGTGCTGTGACTTTGGTGATGGGAGTTATTTCCTGACATCGCCGACCGGCGAGGTTCTGGCATCCGGAGGAAGCTTTGAGGATCAGGAAGTAAATAATTTTTGCGTAAACGGTAGCGGTGGTGGCAGCGGCTGCCCGCCCCCTAATGATTTGCATGCTTTTGAGGTGGGGTACTCTCATTTGTACCTGGACTGGACCCCGGTTGCTGGTGACGCAGAGGCTTATCGGACTCGCTTCAAAAGGGTAGGGCAATCAGTCTGGACGGAAGGCAACTGGTTTACATCATCTGCCACAATTTGGGCTAATATGCTGCCCTGCCGCGACTACGAATTTCAGGTACAGTCCCGCTGCGGTGGTATTGAAGGTGAATTCTCGAATACAGTTATTTTATCTACTCGTGGGTGTGAAGATGCGTACTGTTACTCCTACGGTACCACATGGGATGACTGGATTGCAAGGGTGCAGCTCAAGGAAATTGACCACGAAACAGGCAAATCTTATGGATTTGGCGATTACATGGACCTGTCTGCAAATCTGGAGCAGGGCGCTCAGTATCCGCTTACGCTGACACCCGAGACAGATGATAATCAACAACCGGTGTACTGGCGGGTTTGGATAGATTTTAATCAGGATGGAGATTTTCAGGATGCTGACGAATTAGTTTTTCAGCAGTCTGCAATTAATACAACACCTGTTTTCGGAACGATCAACATTCCCGGAAATGCACTTACAGGCCCAACGCGTATGCGGGTCAGTATGGACCCCAATGGTTTTGCCGAATCCTGCAGTACAGGTAGTGCCCGGGAGGTGGAAGATTATACGGTGATTGTCAATGAGGGAAGCCCGAATTCGAGCTCATGGGAGGAGACCATGGCTTCTTCAGTAGAGGTGTTTCCTAATCCGGTACGAGAAAGGGTCTATGTGAAATTACCAAAAAGGATGGACGATCCTGCGAGCTTTGCATTGCTGAACGCACAAGGGCAAGTGGTGAAGCGATGGTCCCAAATGGAGGTAAATGAAAGTCAGCAGGTTAGTTTGGACGTTAGCGAGTTATCATCGGGACTGTTTTGGCTGGAAGTAAGCTTGGCGTCGTCCCGGGCTGTGAAAAAAATAGTAATACATTAAATTCAATCAACAGAGGCTGCCTTAATGGTAGCCTCTGTTGTATATTTAAGGTACGCCCGGTATTGTTGCCGATAAGTAGAAGGGTGCCACTTACTATACTGACGATTAAGTGGTTTGCTACAGCAAACCTACTCAATGTCAGATGCTATGTTTAGCATCTGAGCAAGTTCTTTGAAAATTTCATAGATTAGCACTACCAAAGGAGGTTATGCTTT
>NZ_JALEGS010000093.1 GCF_022763345.1 Phaeodactylibacter sp. | reverse complement strand
GAGGTCAACGATGCCGATTCGGACCCCACAAACGAAATCGAAACATGGGCCACACTCAGCGGCATCCCGCCAGATATCGCCGATGGGGATGACGTAATTGACGGAGATGCCAGTCCAACGAATGAACTTCAAGCCCTCAGCCTATCCGGCAACACTTTAAGTCTGAGTGGAGGAGGCGGAAACGTTGATCTGTCCGGGCTGGGCAGCGTGTGGTCGCAGAATGGGAATCAGATTTATTACAACACCGGAAGAGTTGGGCTCGGCAACACCAATCCGGACGAGGAGCTGGTAGTTGGCACAAATTTAAATTCCGGCTGGGCAGTGCCCGCCATCACGGTGGGGTCCAATAGTGGTGGAGGAATTCAGGTGGGTAATCCGACGATCAAGCTTTCCATAGGTTCGGGTAATGCCTTTAACCGGGGCCGCATCATTCAAAGCGATGCCAATGGGTATGGGCAGGGCATTATTGAAATGCGCACCCGCCAGCTCAATATTGGCACCGAACCGGGTATCAATACCACCCGAACCTACCCTGTACGGATTGTTCAAAACACATCCTCAACAGGTGGAGCCTATGGTATGCTGCTGATGAACGGTACCAATAACGATAGCAACTGGGAGTTTTATGTAGGTGGGAGCGGCAACCTGCTCTTATATGCAGATAATGCTCCCCGCGGACAATTTGATGCAGTTTCCGGCAACTATACAGCGACTTCTGATGCCCGCCTGAAAACCGAAATTCAGGACCTCCCTGCGATCTTGCCTAAGGTACAACAGCTTACCCCTAAAACCTACCAATACCGTGGGCAGGAAGGTAGAGGCTACATCGGCTTGCTCGCTCAGGAGTTGCAAATGGTATTCCCGGACCTTGTCTCCGAAACCCCTGCCCGCAACGCAGGGGAAGCCCCAGCCCTGTTGGTAGATTACAATCAGCTGTCCGTTATTGCCCTCAAAGCGCTACAGGAGCAACAAACTATTATTGACCGCCAACAGGAACAGATCCAAAGTCTGGAGGCTCGTCTGGAACGTCTGGAAAAGCAAGTACTGAAAGATTAACCTTTGTCTCTTTTTTTCATCCCCCTGATTACCAGGGCTCCGGTTATTCCGGGGCCCTTTTCTGTTGCTATCCCGCTCGAAGGTTTGGGCTAAAACTCCTAACTTTCCGCGAAAACATGAAGCAACACCTCGCCCGCATTGCCATACTGGTACACGACTACGATGAAGCCATAGCATTTTTTGTGCAGAAAATGGGGTTCACCCTACTGGAAGATACGCCACGCTCCCCCACCAAACGATGGGTTGCCGTTGCCCCGCCGGGACAGCCGCAATGCTCCCTGCTATTGGCAAAAGCCAAAGACGAGGAACAGGCACAGTACGTTGGCAAGCAAGGCGGTGGGCGGGTCTTCTTATTTCTTCATACCGATGATATCCAACGGGATTATGAGCAATACAGAGCCGCTGGCATACACTTTGAGGAAGCGCCCCGAAAAGAAGACTTTGGTACAGGTGCTGTATTCCGGGACCTGTATGGCAACCGCTGGGAATTGATCGAGCGGAGCCGGTAACCAGAGGAGCCTCACTAAGCAGTGGGTAAGCACAACTTTTGCTAAATTTGGCGTATCCAAAAAAGCCACCTTAAATGAGTTATCAGTTGTACGAAATAGACCTCAGTTTTCCTTATGAAGCCCTTAGGGTTTTCATACCTGTAACTGGCACGCTGCTGTCCTTTATCATTTTTTGGTTTTCCTGGCAATCTCCAAAACTAAAATCCCGGTTGATTGAACAGAACGGGCATGACATGGGCTGGGCAAAGCTGGTAATTCACACCAAGATATTAGGCGGGCTTAGTATGGGCCTGCTTCCGGCAGTCGCCTATTTTATTGCCTTTCCGGAAACCCGGCTACAGGACTTTGGCTGGACCCTGCCACCTGCAACACGGGCAGCGACTTTCCTCTGGATATTTGCGCTTAGCGCGTTAATGATTTTCCTGGTACAGTTCAACGCCAAAAAGCCGGAAAGCCTGGAACACTACCCACAAATCAGAGCCACTCGCTGGACTCCGGGTATGATTCGGGGCAGCCTTCTGGGATGGACGATTTACCTTTTAGGGTACGAAGCGCTGTTCAGAGGAGTACTCTTGTTTCCGCTGGTTGACGCGATCGGTCTATGGCCGGCAATTGCTGTTAATATTGGATTGTACTCTGGCACACATATCCCTAAGGGCTTGAAAGAAACAATAGGTGCCATCCCGCTCTGTATCGTACTCTGCCTTTTAAGTGTCCTTACCGGAAATATCTGGATCGCGGTTGCTGTACATGTATCGATGGCCTGGACTAACGTCCTTGTATCACTGAAACACCATCCTGAAATGAAAATTGTGAAGCCATGAAAAAGGGCAACAATCCATTTGAAGACAAGGTCGTGCTCATCACCGGGTCCAGTCAGGGAATAGGCAAAGCTACTGCCAGATCATTTGCGCAACAAGGCGCACAGGTCATACTGAATGGCCGTAATCAGGAGCGCCTTTCGCAGGCCGTTTCAGATTTAAGGGACTCCGGTGCTAAAGTAGTAGGTATTCAAGCAGATCTTACCAAGGAGGCAGAAGCAGCACGCTTACTTAGCGACACCATAAAAGCCTTTGGAAGACTGGACATTCTGATCAACAATGCCGGTATCAGTATGCGGGGGCACTTTGCAGATCTTGACCCGATTGTATACCGGACTGTTTTCGATACCAACGTCCAAGGTGTTGCTAATTTGACTATCCCTGCTATGCCATATATCCGGGAAGCTAACGGATCTATTGTATTCATTTCTAGCCTGGCAGGCATTCGGGGCTTGCCTGGCCTGTCTGCCTATTGTGCTTCCAAAATGGCACTAAGAGCTATGGCAGAATCCATTCGTATAGAAGAAGCGGGCAAGGGCATTCACGTTGGATTAGTGCAAGTAGGCTATACAGAAATCGAATTTGATAAGACCACAGTTGCTGCGGACGGACGGCTCAAGACCATTAACAACCGGTCAAAATTCCGGGCTGCGAGCAAGGAAAGCGTAGCGAAAGCCATACTTAGGAATGTTAGAAAACGTAAGTTCGTCACTACACTAACGCCAATCGGCAAACTCAACGCATTCCTGCAGTCCATTGCACCCGGAGTGGTAGAAAGAATCCTTATCAGTCAATCGGGAAAGATCGCAGAAAGAAGTTAAAACTACTTCCTACCGCCCTCTGCTCAGCAACCACACCCCAGCCAGCGTCACCCCAAAGCTCAGCAGAAGCTCCAGCGTCAGTAGCTCGTCCAGTAACAGCCAGCCGAAAAAGAGGGCTACAAATGGGTTGATGTAGGCATAAAGCGTGACCTGAGCTACCGGCAGGTGCCGTATGGCGTAAACGTAACTCCCAAAACCGGCAATAGATCCAAACAGCACGAGATAGGCCACCCCAAGCATAGAGGTACCGGAAATGGCAGCAAAGTCCACGGGCTCCAGCAAAACCCCGCTGATCAGCAACAGCCCCATGGCACCGAAGAACAGTTGTACGGCCGACCGGAACATAGCGGGCAAATCACCGTCCCGCCCATCGGACAACAACACGCTCGTACCTGCCCAGCAAATCGCACCGCCCAGGGCGATGCCCATACCAATGAGCGCATCCGTACCTTCCAGGTTGAACAGGCTTTCCCGGAAGACCAGGAACATGCCCAAAGCCCCCAGCAAAAGACCTGTGACGATACGGCGGTTCATGCGCCCCTTCCCCATCAGCAAATTGATGAGGAGCACGTACACCGGGATCAGGGAAAACACCAGCGCGACCAGTCCGGCCGGCGCATAGTCCAAACCCAGCACCATCAGACCGCGGGCAAAGGCAAAAAAGCCCAGCCCGAAGAGCCCCTGCCTCAGGACCTCTTTCCAGTCTATTGCCTTCGGTTTTTCCAGTCCCAGCGACAACCCGAGGAAGATCAGGCTGGCCATCAGCTCACGGAAACCCGCCATGAAGAAGACCGGAATGGTCTGAATGGCATACTTCACCGCAATGTGCGTGGTGCCCCAGATAAAGCACAGCAGCAGGATCGCCAGCAAAGACAGGCGTTTGGGATCAGCTTGTTGGATGGCTTTCAGCATGCTCGGAATTTTGTGCAAAGGTGGGAAAATTTACCGGCTTTGCAGCCCACCTGTTGGACTGGCATAAGATATCATAGCCCACTTGCGTTATGTTTAAAAAACTACCTATGAAAAGCCAATTTTTTATCCTCGTCGTTGGGTTGGCGCTAATGGCCGCCTGCAACAGTACCTCCAAGACTACCGCACCTGCTGATACTGCCACTACCAAATCCGAAACCACCATGGCGCCCAAACAACGCCCTTCCCTGGTTAACCGCAAATGGGATATTACAGAAGTTTCAGGTCAGGATGTCCGGAAGCTTCGCCTGGCCGTTACGCCTTTCCTGCGGCTTACCGGGGAGGCAGAGGGCTTCCGCCTGAGCGGCAGTGATGGCTGCAACAACCTGATGGGCGGCTATGATGTAGGGGACCATGGTACAATCAGTTTCTCCAAAGTCGCCTTTACCCGGCGTGCCTGCCCGGAAAACGGGGACATCAACGCCATACTGACCAAAGCTCTGCAACAGGTCAACCACTATACCCTGAGCAAAGACGGGCTGAGCCTGACGCTGAATAAGGGCGAGGGCAATCCGATCATCAAAATGGAGCTGGCCCGATAGTCTTGCAGATCAGTTATACTACAAGACATTTTTCAAAAGGGATTGATTTTTCAGCCTCCGCACGCCCCCTTTCCCCCTAAAGGCGGGAACCCCAGCGCACAAAAAATAATCCCTTTTATTCATGACGCCTTATTTGTCTAGTGGTTTGCAGATCAGTTCGTGCCTGTACTGAGCTAATCAGACCAGCCAGATTCGTACGTTGAGGTGGTCCAGTCCTGAAAATTGGGTTTTCCGCCAACCGAAAGGAAGTTTTTGATTGTTAAAGGGTCAAATAACACACCCAACCCCATGCAAAAACTCCAATTCGATTCGGCAGCCGCCCCTGCCCCCTTGAGCAAAGTGCTGAAGTCCTGCTGGGTCATGCGCAGCAGCGCCGAAGACCGGCAAACGGTACCAGACTTGCTGATCCCGGATGGATGTCCGGAAGTCATCTTTGTCTATCAGGGCGGGTACCGTAAAGTGGCCCTTCATCAACCGGAAGTCAGCCAACGGGGTACAGAATCCTGCCTGGTGGGCTTGCAAACCCAGACCCAGTTGGTCACGCGGGTCAGCCCGGTGCATATTGTGGGCCTCAAGCTTAAGCCTGCCGGGTTTTACCGGCTTTTTCCCAAAGTGGCTGCCGAAGCGGCACAGCAAAACCTTCCCATATCACAACTCAGGATTCCATGGCTGCAACATCTGGAAACGCAACTTAAGGCTCTGCACACCGCTGCCGAAATCCTGGACCATCTGCAAGGCACCCTGCCTTTACAATGCATACAGATGCCGGATGGGCTGGCGATCGTGCAGCGTTGTATTGAGGCGCAATTGCAGGAGCAAGGGCAAACTCCCATTCAGGAGCTGGCCCGGCAGCACCACCGCAGCATCCGCCAACTGCAACGCTACTTCAAGCAATACACCGGAATTACCCCCAAGCAATTTGCCCGGCTCATCCGGTTCAAGGCACTGTACAAGGACAGCGTAATTCGGGAAGTGCAGCCCGGCAACTACTTTCAATACGGCTACTTCGATCAGATGCACTTTATCAAAGACTTCAAGGCGCACCTGGGCATCACCCCAACCGCTGTAGCCGACCGGGACTTTCAGCTACAGAACGAAATGGCCCGGATCAGCCGGTCCTGACGCTTTTTTACTATCGGGCAGGCACAACAGATTATAGTTTTGCCATCAAAAACACCTATGGAATTACGACCACTCGGAAACAGCAGCCTCAAAGTCAGCCCCATCTGCCTGGGCACCATGTACTTCGGTACCAAAACTGATCAAACACAGTCGGAGCTCCTGTTGGACGCCTACCTGAGCAACGGTGGCAACTTCATTGATACCTCCAACAATTATGCATTTTGGATGGAGCAGGGCGTAGGGGACGAAAGTGAAACCGTGCTTGGACACTGGCTGCAGCGACAGTCCCGCGACCGCATTGTGCTGGCCACCAAGTGCGGGGCCCGTCCCAGGGCTTACACCGGCAGCCTGGATCAAATCGAATTGGAGGGCCTGCGCAAAGCGACAATCATACAAGCCGTGGAAGACAGTCTCCGCAGGCTGCACACCGACTATATTGATCTCCTCTACGGGCATATCGACTTTCTGGAATACCCGGTGGAAGAACGCCTGGAGGCCTTTGCCATCCTGAAAAAAAGTGGCAAAGTACGTGCATTTGGCATCAGCAATACCTGGGCCTGGCGGGTAGAGGAAAGCTTGCAACTAAGCCGGGAAAAAGACCTGCCAACCTACTGTGCTGTACAACAAAAGTATTCCTATCTGCGCCCAAAGCCGGATGCCGATTTCTGGGTACAGCGCCTCATTGATGATGGAATGCTGCAGTACGCCCATCGGCGATCCCACATCACCCTGCTGGCCTATTCCACACTGCTTTCCGGCTTGTATGCCAAAGGCCCGGATGCAGCGCTGCCGCCCGAGTACGACCTGCCCGAAAACCGGGAGCGTCTGCAACGCCTACATAAAATGGCGCAGACTACCGGGCACACGGCCAATCAACTGGTGCTGGTCTGGATGATGGCACAGGAAGTGCCAATCATGCCCCTGATTTCCGGTAGCAAAGTGCACCAAATTGAGGAAAGCATGGGCGCATTGGCCATCAACGAACCGATTCAACTGTAAGCTATGCCGAATTACCCATTTTTCAATGAAATCACGCTGGACCGCCACTCGGAAGTAGCGCTGTACATACAGTTGTCCAACAATCTGGCCCGGCTGATCAAGCGCGGCATTCTCAAACCCGGTTTTAAGCTGCCCGGCACCCGCACCATAGCCAGCCACCTGGCAGTCAACCGGAATACGGTGGTGGCCGCCCTTAGTGAGCTGGAAGCAGAAGGCTGGATTTACAGCCGGAACCGCAGCGGGTGGTATATCAATAAAGACCTGCCGGTGGTCACACCCCGGTCGGTCAACGGGGATCTGGGCATGGCCTGCTGCTACCCGGAAATGACCGGTTTTGCGCTGTACGAGCCGGCACTGCCCGAGCTGGAGTATCAGCAATCCCCACGTGCACCTTTGGCTTTTGATGACGGCTCATCGGATCCCCGGCTGGCCCCGCTGCAGGAGTACGCCCGGGAGTATGCTTCCGTTCTGCAAAGCCCGAGGCTGGGGCGGCTGTTGGAGCAGGTTTCCCCCCTCGGCGACCGCAGGCTGCGGGAAATTTATACGCCATTGCTCAATCAATACCGGGGGCTGAATGTCCAACCCAATCAAATGATCCTGACCCGGGGCGCTACGCAGGCCATCTTCCTGCTGTCGCATACGCTCCTTAAGCCAGGTGATACCGTGGTGGTTGGGGAGAGCAGTTATGAAATCGCCAATCAGGCCTTCCGGAAAGCCGGCGCCCGCCTGCTACGCCTCCCGGTAGATGAGAAGGGGCTTGATACGGATGCCCTAAGCCAACGGCTCGAACGGCAAGCCATCCGGCTGGTCTATGTGCCTTCCCACCACTACTGGCCGACTACCGTAGCCTTGTCCCCGGAGCGGAGGGTACAACTGCTGGAACTGGCCCGGCAGTACCACTTCGCCATTTTGGAAGACGACTACGACTATGATTACCATTACCAGCATAAGCCCCTGCTGCCTATTGCGAGTGCGGATTGCGAAGGGTATGTAATTTACATTGGCTCCTACTCCAAGAAGTTATTCCCGGCAGCACGGGCGGGGTTCATCCTTGCTCCGGATGACCTGATACAGCGGTTGATGCAGGTCCGGCAGCTCATTGGCGACCCTGGCGACCCCATTCAGGAGCGGGCCATCGCCCGGCTGATCGAGCTGGGCACTATGCGCCGTTATGGTAAAAAGGCACTCCACGCTTACCGGCAGCGCCGCGACCACCTTTGCAAACTACTGCAGGAAGAGCTTAATTTTGCAGTTGATTTCCAGGTGCCGGAAGGCGGCATGGCAGTATGGGCCCGGTTCAACCCCCAATTTCCCCTCCCCGAAATTGCTGCCCGCTGCCGCGAAAAAGGGCTACTGATTTCTGACGGCAAAGTTTACAATCCACCCGGTACCGACTGGAATGCCTGCCGCCTGGGCTTCGCCGCATTGAATACAGATGAAATCTCCCGTGCCTTTCAAATCCTGAGAAGCAGTATGTTGGAAATGCAGGCTTCAAAGCCACGAATATTTGTACAAAATCCTTAATCTTTACGCAAAAGCTTAACTATGTCACCCGAAGTAAAAATCATCAAAAACGAATTGCTCTCTGACAACTGGTACACCCTGCGCAAGATTACCTTTGACCTGCGCCGGGCGGACGGGCAATGGGAACGACAGGAACGCGAGGCCTACGACCGGGGCAACGGCGCTACCATCCTGCTCTACAACAAAGCCCGCCGTACCGTTATACTGACCCGTCAATTTCGAATGCCCACTTACGTCAATGGCAATCCGGAAGGCCTCCTTATTGAAGCCTGTGCCGGGCTGCTCGATGCGGAAGGGGCGGCTGCGGGCATACAACGGGAAACGGAGGAAGAGACCGGCTACCGGGTAGAGGCACCACAGAAAATATTCGAGGCCTACATGTCTCCCGGCTCTGTTACGGAAATCGTCCACTTCTTTGTGGCCCCCTACAACGATGACATGAAAGTAGGAGAAGGCGGAGGCGTAGCGGCCGAGCAGGAAAACATCGAAGTGCTGGAAATGAACTTCGACGAGGCCTGCCGGATGATTCCAACCGGAGCCATCCGGGATGCCAAAACCATATTACTCCTACAGTATGCTCAGCTTAACGGCCTGCTCGATAAGTAGCCCCAACTGCACTTCCTTTGCTTCAACGGGAACTCATTTGTACCGTTTGAAGCTTTTCATATAAATCTGTACATGAAAAAATGGTTTTGGGCACTGCCCATGTTTCTACTCATCAGTTGCCAACAGCTACCTATGCAAACCGAACAAAAGCGCGTAATTGAAGACTACATTCAGGCTTACAACCGCTTCGATGTAGACGGAATGGTTCAGCACCTGCACCCTTCCGTAGTCTTCAAAAACATCACCAACGGACAGACCGGCCTTCAGACCGAAGGCTTACCCGCCTTTCGTCAGCAGGCGGAACAGGCAAAACAATACTTCAGTCACCGCCGGCAAACCATCACAGCCTGGAAATTCAGCGGAGATACCGTCACCATTGAGATTGACTATGAGGGGCAGCTGGCTATTGAACTGCCGAACGGACTTAAGGCCGGGGATACGCTCAGGCTCAGCGGGCAATCTGTTTTTGTTTTTGAAGGGCATCAGGTCATTGCCCTTACCGATAAAAGCTAATTTATGAAAGTAAATAATTTCACCATTCGCCTCATACAGCCGGAGGATACTGCCCGCATGGCCTACATCATCCGAGAGGTGATGACCGCCCACGGGGCTTCCGGAGAAGGTTTTTCCATCCACGATGCTGAAGTGGACGATATGTACACGGCTTATCAGGCGGAGCGATCAGCCTACTTTGTGATTGAGCATAAAGGCCAAGTCTACGGTGGTGCTGGCATTGCCCCACTGCTCGGTGGCGACGAACACACCTGCGAATTGAAGAAGATGTACTTCCTGCCCGAAGCCCGTGGCAAGGGGCTGGCCGTTGCCATCGCAGACCGTTGCCTTGATGCGGCCCGTTCCTTCGGTTTTCAGCTTTGCTACCTGGAGACCATTACTGAGATGGCTGCCGCCAACCGGTTTTACCAACGGTATGGGTTCAAAGCTCTGGACGGGCCAATGGGGGCCACCGGGCATAGTGCCTGCTCGGCGTTTTATGTGATGGCGTTGTAATGGTCCGTTCGGTTAGTAGATTGTCTGCATGCGGGCGATCTTCCAAACGCCCTTTTCACGGACCATAAAGCGGGCTTCCCGGACCAGTCCCTGTGAGCTTTTTTTAGCATAAAAAACCCAAGCGGTCTTGCCAAAATACTCAATGTGGTAATCCGCTTCCACTTCCGGTACTTCAATGGGCTCGGGATGCTCGCGCATATGATCAATGGTATTCTGCCGGATCGCCTCCCAACCTGAAAATACTACAAAAGCATTATCGCCTCCGTACATTTTGGAGGCGTAACTGACGTGCGACCATTGGGCCGCCCATTTCGAAAGATTGCGTTCGCAAAAATAACGGGTTTCGTCTTTCAGGGTTTCAATAATCTGGCGTTCTGCGGTCTTCGAAGGCAACCAGGCCGTTTGGCAAGCTGTGAGCCACGAGAGGAGGGTCAAGGTAAAAACGTACTTCATCTACTTTTTTCTTCAAAGCTAGTCTTTGGGCAACAGGCCTGATAGTAAAAAGACGACTTTGCCAGCTACCATTCCTGTCAATAGGAGGCTGCTTCTTTAAACCCGCCCAGCGCAAAACCGGCCTGCTTCGCTAACGCTAAAATCCGCAGGACACCTGCCGGGGAGACTGCGCCAACAGAGCCGGGGAAGTGCTTGCATTGGTCCAGCCCCATGACTAAGGTCTCGCCCATACAGGCAAATACATGCCCGTCCGGCAAAGGGATACCACCTATTTTAAAGTCTTCATTTCGTGGCAGCTGAATGACGCCTCCCTTGAGTACAATGATTTCTGGCCATATCGTTCCCACTGATTCAGCCACATCCGAAGGCACAGCGAGGTCGCAGATGATTTTGGTTGTTAGCGACAAATGTTCCGGAAAGAGAACGGGCATGCTGGAATTGGAAGAAGCCACGATTATTTCACAGTCTTTCACGGTATCTAACCGGTCGGTAATGTCAATCTGTAGTTCGGGATACTGCAGGGATAAGGTTTGCCGTAGCCGGGCGACTTTAGGATTTTGCAGCAGCCGTGGAACCAGCACCAGGCGCTTCACCTCACCTGCCAGAAGGGTAGCATAGGTATTGGCGATATTGCCGCCGGCGCCAACTATCGCCACAGCGGCTTCCCGCAATTGCACCTCCTGTATCCGGGCTGCCCGGGCGATAGCCTCCCACCCAAAACCTACGGTTAGTGAATTTCCGGTGGTTACCGTCAGCCCCGGGCGTTCCAGCCGTTTTCCATTTTTGGTCAAAATAGAGGTGTAACCCCCTAATCCCAGTACCTGGCAGCCTGCTGCTTCAGCCAGGCTGGCGGCATGCCTGATCTTATCAACGATCCATTCATAATCCCGGGTGCGGTAGGCCGACTCTATAAGGCGGGAATCTAAGAACAAGCCGATAAAGCTCAGGTGGGTGGTGTCCCCGTTGACAGAATGTACATTGACCTCATCAAAAACCACCGGGTCCAGGAGTTTGGCGGTCCGGTCTAACAGGTGTTCCAATTCGTGAGCGGACCAGTCCGCAAAGGAAGCATCCCACAATGCCAAATCCCTGGCCGTAATAAAGTGCCCCAAAAAGGCGACCTTCTTTTTACTGGCAGGCGGCTGATGCTTGAAGGTATTTTGATGGCTATAATCTTTTGCAGCGGCGGCTTTTCGGTGCGCGAGGTGGCCAATCAAACCTCCTGCATCCGCCCGTTCTATCCGCTCGCAAACCGACCGCAGCCCCCTGAGGAAGCGGGACAGGTGCGACTTGGAAACATAAGCAGAAGGCTGCACCCGGATGGTATTTGGATTGCTTAGCGTTGGCATGACACGGATCTGATGCCGCTCCAAAAGATAGCTGGCTATGACATAACCCAGATAGGCCGTTCCGGCAAGATTGCGCAACAGGTTGGAAGCCGAGCGGCCGGGGGCATGAAATTCAATACCCAACATAAGGCCACTGCCCCGGACGGATTTTAGCACTTCAGGAAACGCCGCTTGTACCGCCATCAGCTCCTTTTTCCAGTAAGCTCCCTTTTTAGCGCATTGTGCTGCCAGATCTTGCTCTAAGATGATATCAAGTACAGCATTGGCAATAGCCACACTCCACCCATCGTCAGAAAATGTAGAGGTGTTCAGCATGGCAAACTCAGGGACAAACCTTTCTTCTTTGACCAGAAGCGCTCCAATCTTTGCTATGCCGCCACCAAGCGCTTTAGACAAACAGATATAGTCCTTCCGCAAACCAATCTGATCCGCTGCCAGCAGGGTCCCGGTACGGCCCAGTCCGGTCTGAACCTCATCCACAATGATGGGAATACCATGCTGCCCTGTGACGCTGTTGAGCCAATCCACAAACTGCTCCGGTAAAGGCACCACGCCAGCTTCGCCCTGAATCGGCTCTACGATGCAAAAGGAAACCTCATCAATATGAGCATATGCTTGCTCCCAGGTATCCGGCTGGTTCGGGTCAAGAAAGTCAATTGGCAGGCTCTTTCGTTGAAAGGGCTCATTATGGGCCTGAGCAAATGGCAGGGTGCCCAGTGACTTGCCATGATAGGCATTGTGGAGCGCCCAGCACCTCGTTTTCCCATTCTCCAGGCTGGCATGTTTAATAGCAGCTTCAACAGTTTCTGCTCCGGTATTGGTCAGGGTGGCACAATACGCTCCAAATTGCTCCCGCAGCTTATTGTTCAGGGCTTCCAGCCCTGGGCCAATCGTACCCTGAGCAAGAACAGGAGGCTTTGCCTGAAAATACTGCATCGCTACAGCTACCAGCTGTTCGTGGAAATGCCCCAGCAAGTTCGCTCCATATCCGCCAACCAAATCAAGGACCGCTCGCTCCGAAGCCCCTTGTTTTTGATAGAGGATGTCCCCCTCTGCCCGGATATAGTGGGCATCAAGCCCTAAAGCTTGGAGTTTTTCTTTTAGCGCACTTCGGTATTTATTAGATTGACCATGGCTGGAGGGGTTATCGTAAATCATAACTATTGGGGTTCAGGATGAACAACAAGATAACGATTCCTGAAAATATCTTCCTATCTTCCGGGTACAGAATTCAAGGACACATGCCAACTTCGGAGCTTGTCAAAACGACTAAGGTAGCGGATTTGCCTAACGACTGGGACCGGCTTGCTACTTCTTATTTTCAGAAAAAGGTGTTCCTCGGCCACTGCGAAAAGTTCAATGCCTGCCGGCAGCGATACTACCTGCTCTATGAGGGGGCTACTCTTAGAGCCGCCGCTGTAGTATATACTTTACAGATCGACCTGTTCACTTTCTCGAGCCTCAAAAGCCCGGTCAAAATGCAGGTCATTGGCTTGCCGGCTTCCGTATCTGCGCCCGGAGTGACAGGAGCGCCCCGGTTTGCTGCCGATATTATACAACGGCTTTTAGCTGTAGAGCGCGGGCTTCTGCTGGGCGTCAACCTTGCGCCGGAGCTGAGGGTAGCCCCAGGTATTTCGATGCCGATTTTACCAAACTTAATCCTGGACCTCAGGCAGTCAAGCTGGGCAGACTACCAGCGAAGCCTGCGGTCATCTTACCGGCGCCGGCTTAAACGGATTACGGCCAGGTTTGACCAGGTGGAGCAGGTCACGACAAATTGCGATGCGTTTTCTGCCAGGCATTACCAACTATACCTGGCTATACTGAAACGGACGCCCTCCCGGCTGGAGACCCTGACGGAAGCATTCTTTAAAAGCCTGCCTCCGGCCTTTCAGCTGACTACCTATTATTTGCCTATTCCCACAACAAGCAGCTCGCCTGACGCTGATCCTGAGCGGCGGGAACGCTCTACAATGCTTTGCTGGTCCATCACCTGCCGGGAAGCGCACTGCTGTTATTTCTTTTTTGGTGGTATGAACTATGACCAATTGGAGCTTTACGACAGCTACTTCAATAACCTTTTTGGTATTTTGAGGATAGCTCTGGAGCAAAAATGCACCCAACTGGATTTGGGGCAGACGGCAGAAATACCCAAAATGCGCCTCGGAGGAGCCCTAATCCCCAAACAGATGTTTTTGTACCACCGCCGCCCGGCTATCAGATGGATGCTACGCCAACTAAAGCCGCTAATTGGCTACCGGGCTGTATTCCCGGAAGTTCATGTATTCAAAAAAGGCTTATGAGTATTCGCATTGAACAGGCCATTAGTCCCCGGCAGATTAGAGCGTTCATTCGCTTTCGCCACAAACTGTACCAGGGCGACCCCAACTATATCCCTGAGCTCAACTGGTCCGAACGCAACTTTCTGGGCCCTAAGAACCCCTTCTTCAGGCACTCCCGGGCGGCTTATTTCCTGGCTTATAACGGTACGCAGATGGCTGGCAGGGTTGCAGCTATTTACAACACCAAGCACCTGGAACGGTATCAGGATAGAACTGGCTTTTTCGGGTTCTTTGATGCGGTCGACGATCAGGCGGTTTGCGATGCCTTGCTCCATGCAGCTGGCAAATGGCTGGCCAGCCAGGGCATGACAGGGATCATGGGCCCGGAAAATTTTACCACCAACCATGCTGTAGGCATACTCACCGCAGGTTTTGAACAACCACCTGTTGTGCAAATGCCTTACAATAGGCCTTACTATGAGTCCCTACTCAACAACAACGGAATGACAGAGCAGATGGAATTGCATGCCTACCGTTTTGAGCAAGTAGACCTGCCCGCGGATTTCATGAAGCGGGCTCAGACTATAGAGGCCCGGCTCAAGCGCCACAATATCCGGATCCGCCCTGTCAACTTCAGCCACTTTGGTGAAGAAATGGAGCAGCTGCGCCAGGTGTATAATGCAGCCAATGAAGGGCACTGGGGATTTGTGCCGCTTACGGTAGCAGAATTTAGATTTTTAGCGAATGACCTTCGGAAAATCGTGCAAAAGGAAAATGTACTTCTGGCAGAAAAAGACGGACAACTCATCGGTTATATGGTCACCGTACCTGATGTCAATCAGATCCTTAGGAAAATCCCGGAGGGCAGGCTTTTTCCCTTCGGATGGGCCAAACTCCTGGCCAAGCCCCAAATCAACGGTGCCCGCTTGCTCATCCTGGGTGTTTTGCCTGCTTTCCGGCGCATGGGTATTGACTGGTGTTTTTACGCAAGAACGTCCCGGTTCTTCACCGAAGCCGGAATCAAATGGACCGAAGCCGGCTATGTCATGGGCAACAACCTGATGATGAACCGCATTATCCGAAACATAGGTGGGAAGCCAGCGAAGACGTATAAAGTTTTTGCCAAGCCCATTTAGACGGTGTTGCTTGTTCACAGTTTACAGCACCTTGGCTGCATCAACTGAAGGCCGCATTCTGTACTTTTTCCTGCACGGTCCATTCCTCTGTTTCAAGGGTTGAAGCTATTGATGCCCAATCCCGGTAATCCAGCCCTGGCACAGGTTCGCCCTTGTACATGGCTTTCGCCAGCTCACGGGGGGTATGGTGCCGGTGCGCAGTCAGGAACTGGAACATAATCTTAATCATACCTTTCCAAATCCGGAAGTAACGGAAGGACCATACCGGAGGACGGGTGCGAAGCGCGTACCGGTCTGCCCGGCTGATATCAAGCATCGTCCGCATATACGTTTTCAGCAGCCACCGGTAATACTGCTTTAGCGGCATCTTGGTTTCAATCAGCATATGCGACAAGTCCCAGAGCCCATGCGCCTCTCTGGGTACCGTAATCCGGTCCTTATACAAATCCCAAATCAACGTGCCGGGCATTGGGGTAAGTGGGGAAATGTTGACGTAATACAACTTATTGCGCTCAATAAATGCAAACAGGTTTTTCCATTCCTGCTCGGTATAGTCCGGGCCAGGTATAAGCGACCCGTAGACATCAACGCCGTACTTTCGGCATACTGCGATTGACTTTTCGTTCAGGTCAACGGAGCATTCTTTGTCCATCGAATCCAATTCCGGATTTGTCGTGGCCTCCAGGCCAATGAAGACAGCAGACAGCCCGAGTTCTGCCCAATCTGCGATTACATCTTCGTTTTCCGCAATATAATCAGCGCGGGCATACACCAAATACTTCTTTTTTATGCCCCGCTCCCTGATCAGCGCTGCCAGCTTGTTCAGGCGGGAGGACTTGATCAGAAAGATATCATCCACAATATAGACATCCTCTGCCTCAATCTGCTCGAGCTCTTCCACAATGGATTCCGGGCTTCGGGCGTAAGGGTGCCCGTCTGTGATACGCCAGGTAAAGCAAAAGTTGCACTTGTACCAACAGCCCCAGGCCGTCTTCATGGTGGCAACAGGCCGGTGAAAAATATAGTAATACCTATGCTGCAAATGTGCGACAAGGTCACGCCTTGGAAGTGGCAGGGTATCTGCGTTGGGCATGTAGGCTTTGCCCTTAGTCTTCAGTACCTTATTAGGTCCAACAGGCAAAGCCAGCCCTGGTACAGATAACAGGGCTTTATCCTCCCCCAGGGCTTCTACGATAGTGGATATCTGAGAAGTGCCGTCTCCCAGAACGATGCAGTCTATAGCCGGATCAGCGAAATCTTCCGCACAGCGGGAAGCGTGTACGCCCCCAACAATGGTTTTGACTTCGCGATTCCAGATTTTCGCCTTCCGGCAAAGCTTGATCACCTCATTCACCCCGGAAATGTAGCAACTCGTGCAAATGACATCCGGCGAAAATGACCTGAGCCGTTTTGTGAAACCCTTTTCAAGGATCATATCCATGATTTGCACGTCATGGCCTTCCAGGCCGGCAGCAACGTATTCGAGTTCCAATGGCTCACAAATCATTACATTCTTCAATCCAATAGTATGTTTGGGGACAGGCGGGCGAACGAGGAGAATTTTCATAGGGGTATAGGTTTTGGGTGTTATTCAAATAAATCAGGGTCAAACGATTCCTGGTGTAATGCGATTCTTGATGTGCCCCCGGTAATGCAGATTTACCCCGGTAAGGAACAAGCGCATGTAAGGGCTCAAATTCATCGGGCTACCGCTTAGGCGGCGGAATATATTCCTGGGGGTGTACAGCTTTTCGTATAGCTTCCAGTAATTGTCCTGCAGGGCTTCAGCAGTGATGTGCTTCGGGTGGAAGACCACCTTTCCTCCGCTGAACTTTCCAATATCTTTGCTAATCAGCCGGTTCTCAGCCTCCATTTCCTTGTAAAGCTGAGTACCTGGCACCGGAGTGAGAATGTGGACCCGTGGCACGGCGATTTTGTTGTCGACGATAAAGTCGTAGGTCGAATTAAAAGTGGCGTGCTTATCTGCATCCATTCCAATGATCATCTCGGTGGAAATATCAATACCAAACTTCCGCATCCGTCGGATCTGTTCCTTGTACTTGCTGGGATGGTTGAAGTCTTTACCTACGGTCATCAGGCTATCCTGATTGGTGGTCTCCACGCCTATGGACAACAGCCGGCAACCACTGCGGTAGGCCAGTTTCAGCATTTCCGGCCGGTCTGTGATTTGAATGCTGCATTGGCTCATCCAAATGATTTTCTCAGGAATGAGCGCAGCCCACAACTCCGCCGCATAGTCCCAGTCCACGCCGATATTGTCATCAATAAAAACGATATACCGGCTGCCCGACCGCTTAGCTTCCCGGACATCCCGGATGACCTGATCTACAGGGCGTTTCCGGTACCGCCGGCCAAAAAAGGTTTGGATGGAGCAAAAACTACAGGGGAAAGGGCATCCCCGGGTCGCTTGAACCGGCCTCCACATCCCCAGTTTACGGGCATTCATCATGTCGTAACGGGGCAATGGCAGGGTGTTGATATCTGGTGTACGCTCCATCCGGTAGACGGGCTTCAACCGGTTGGCTTTAAAATCGGCAATAACCTCTGGCCAGACTTCCTCTGCTTCGCCTATCACCAGTGCATCGGCGTGCTTCAGCGTCCATTCCTGTTCGCACAGGCTTGCTGCAATTCCTCCAATCACCACAGGCACCTTTTTTTCCCGAAATTGATCCGCAATCTCGTAAGCCCGCGCCAGACCGGAGCCCATACCTGTCAGGCCGACCAGGTCCCAGTGTTCCCCAAACGGAATATCTTCGGAGGTTTCAGATACCAGCGTAACATCGGCTTCATCCTCAGGCGTAATGGCCGCAAGCATAGGTAAAGTCAGTGCTGGAAGATGTAGTTTTTTTTGCTTGATGGGGTTGCCCTGATAATCCAGTGCGGTAGGGGCAACGAGCAGGATTTTTGGTTTTGAGGACATAACTGGGGGACTTGTTAAAAACTAGGTATGGCTTATTGCCAAAAGCTCAGCATACCAGTTGCAACATCAGGTCAATGGCAAAACGGGGCTTTTGTCAAATTTCCAATTGTCACTGGTGAATTTAATAAAATTATCTGACACCAATGCCCTTATGTACAAATAAAACCAAACACTAGTACACTGTGTATTAAGTTAGTGAGTATTTTGAACGAGGGTATTTTTTCCTCAATCAAGGCGCTGCGGAGTCTCGTAGCCTAAGCTACGAAGGCGAGCACGCAACGATGAGTGAGGGAAAAAGAGCCCTTCAAAATGCTTAAAAATTTATTACACAGTGTACTAGTTTCGCTCTTGCGAATCTTCCCAGGATTGCAAGCTGAAAAAGTCCCTTTGTGAATTACCGCACCACCAAAAGGCTAGCCCCCCAGCGGTCCGATCCGGCGGCAGCCTCCAGGCGGTAGGAGCCTGCGGGCAATTGGGCGACGCTAAAGGTGGTCTCCCCCATCTCAACCGCTTTCCAGTCCCTGACCGGCTGACCGGCAGCGTTATACAGGGTGATATGCTCAGCGAAAGCAGGCACTTTAAGCGTAACCTCCGTCCGCGCCGGATTCGGAAAACAACCGAAAGCAACCGGTGCTGCCTGAGCAGCGGCCGGTGCCTCCGGCTGATCTGAGGTACAACTGTAGAAATCGTCGATCTTGTTAGTTTGTGTTTGTAGCCAGGTGCTCAAATCCGAGGGCACGGCATTACCTGACAAGATAGGCCGGCGGTGCAGCTCAGTACTGCCCGGAGTATCTTCCAGCCAGGCGTACTGCCCACCAGTTTGCAGAGCCATACTTTGCAGGAGGTACTCTCCCTCTGCATCCAATCCGCTACAGGCAATGGGCCACAAAGCGACTCCCTTCTGCGCAGCCCGCTGAATGGCACGGCGCATTCTTTCTGCCGCCTCAGGCGTCCGGGCAGGTTTTGCATCCGTGAGGTAGACGAGCACCCGGGCGGGGGCAGCAGTATCCCAATCCGCATGTGCCAAAGCGGAGAGCAAGAGCGTATCCATAGCTTCCTCATCGGGGCCGCCGCCAGCTGCCTGGATGGTGAATGCCGGGGCTGACCCGCTACTGATATCCTGAATGAGGAAGCGCTCGCCTGCATCTCTGGCAAGATAGATGGGATGCTCCTGAGCGGTGAGTGAATTCAACAGCCCCTCGAACTCATCCCGCATGGAATGGGTAGCATCCAGCAAAAAGCGGATGTCCGCTCCCTTAAGTTCCTGGCAGGGCACGTCCAAAACCAGTGTTGCCGTTTCTCCGGAAGAGAAATTGCCATCAATCGCTACGGCCATTTCCCGGTTGCCCAGACTGACCACCAGTTGCTTAGCCGCTCCGGTGCCTTTGCTCCATAGCACAGCGGTTCCATTTAGGTTGGACCAACTACTCCACAGGGTTGCCCCATCCTCATCATTGAGGCGCACCTGAGCATTGGCTACAGGCTGCCCTTGCTTGTTCAGGACCTTCACCGGAAATGGCCGGGCGTAATTCAATTGCCAGTACTTTTCGTAAGCCTGAAAATCATTTTTAAGGGTAGCCTGCCAGGCCTCCATGAATGGCGGAGCCGCCCAGCTGGAAAGGGGCAGGGTGTCCATGGGCTGAGTTGCCTGCTCAGCGTTGCCGGCAGTGGTGAAGTGAGCCAGGGCAAAAAGCAGTAATGCAAGGTTCAAAGTCATCTTTTTCATAGCCATTAATTTTGGAGTAGGAGGTTTATTTCTGCCCGGCCGTTGCCAGCTGTGCCGTCAGGTTTTCGGTTTGTTTGATCAGTTCTACGAAGTCTGCCCGGTAGTTTTCCAGGTCATCCTGACGGGCCTGATCGGCTAGTTCCCGGGCCAGGCTGAGGGTAGCCAGCCCTTTATGTTTGGAATCCCGCAGACAATGTGCATAAGTCGCTACTGCGGCTGCGAAGCGGAAGTTTTCAGAGGTTTGTTCAAGCAGTTGGACATCGCCTGGCAATTCGTGTTTCAGGTAGCGGCTCTGGGACTCGGCCGGCTCTTTGTAGCGGAGATGGAGCGTGCCTAATGGTTCGCTTTCCGCACCCGGTTGGGGCACAATTTCGTACAGGGCGGTTACGGTATGCCCGGCTCCCAGTTCCCCGGCATCCTTGGTATCATCTTCAAAGTCTTCTTTTGCCAGCAGGCGATTTTCGTAACCGATGAGGCGGTACGTTTGCACGGTATTGGAATCAAACTCCACCTGCAGCTTCACATCCTTCGCAATCGCAAACAAGGTGCCTGCCATTTCAGTGACCAGGACCTTTTCGGCCTCCTTAATCCCATCAATGTAAGCGTAGTTGCCATTGCCTTTATTGGCTAATATCTCCAGGCGGTCGTCTTTGTAGTTGCCGGTACCAAAGCCCAGCACGCTGAGGTAGATACCTGTGGCCCGCTTTTCAGCAATAAAGGCTTCCAGTTCCTCCGGGCTGGAAATACCGACATTGAAATCGCCATCAGTCGCCAGGATGACCCGGTTGCTGCCATCGGGCTGAAAGTACTGGCTGGCCAGTTCGTACGCGCGGTGCAAAGCAGCGCCTCCGGCTGTACCTCCGCCGGCGCCCAGCTTGTTGACTACGTTCATGATCTGCTCCTTTTGGTCACCGGGGGTAGGCAGCAGTGCCACCTGAAAGCCGCCTGCGTAGGTGACGATGGAAACCCGGTCTTGTGCCCTCAGTTCTTCTGTGAGCAATCCCAGGGCCTGCTTGACAAGTGGCAGTTTGTTTGCGCTGCCCATAGAGCCGGAAACATCAATCAGGAAGACCAGGTTGGCAGGGGGTGCATCCACCGGGCTCGCTTCAAACCCTTTGATACCAATGTGCAGCAGCTGATGCCCTTCCTGCCAGGGGCAGGGGCCCAGCTCGGTCTCTACGGCGAAAGCATTGCCTCTCTCCGGCAGTGGGTAGGCATAGTCAAAGTAATTGATGAGCTCTTCCGTGCGCACGGCATCAGCGGGAGGCAATTGCCCGGCCGTAATAAACCGGCGGACGTTGCTGTAGGCGGCTTTGTCTACGTCGATAGAAAAGGTGGAAAAGGCTTCTGTTCCGGCGGCGATAAACTCGTTTTCCACGATCTCGGCGTAGCCTTCGCCGGCAGCCGTTGGAGCTTGTTCGGGGATGGCATTGCCCTGCACCCGGATGCCATCCACATAATAATCGGTGGCATTGCTGCGGGAGCCGCGGATTTTCAATTCATTCGAAGCCTTGGCGCCCGAGACGCCAGCAGTTGTTGCAGCAAGGCTGTTGATGTTGCGGGTGGGCAAATTTCTTATTTGATCACTGACTATTGTCGCTCCCTGCGTGCAATTGTCCTGCTCCACCAAGGGAATTTTATAGCTGGTCACCACTACTTCATCCAGGTTGACCGCATCTGCAGTCATTTCTATATCCAGCTTATTGGCTTTGCCTGCGTAGACGAGCACCCTTTCGATACGTTGCTTCGTATACCCTACGTAGGAAGTTTCGACGGCGTAGGTGCCGGGATCAAGACTGGCAAAGTGGTAATAGCCATCGAAGTCGGTTTCCGTACCGGTGATGAGCACACCGTTTTTATAAAGCGCTACTGAACCGAAAATAATCGGCTCACCAGTATCATCGGTCACCTTTCCGGAAAGAGAAGTTTGAGCGTAAAGGGGCAGGGCCAGCACCCAAAGGGCTAGCAGGGCCAGTAGTTTCGTTTTCATAGCTAATCGTTTTCACCGGACAGTAACTTTACTGCATCCGGAATTGGTGCCAAGATAGCCGCATTCCCCGCCGGGCGCGAACCGGATTGTGGGCATATGTCAGGTTGCTAAAATCAGAAAGAACACAAAACCACTGTTTCAAAAGCTAACTGAAGCGCAATACGTCAGCCTCCTAAGCTATTTAAGAACCGGTTCAACTCCTCCTCCCGGAGCTCATCAGCAAGGGTATGCAGATGCCCCCGGTATTCCATCCCCAGGTATGCTGCGGTCTTCGAAAAGGGCAGCCAGAAATCCTCACCCAGATTATTGCCAATGGAAACAGCGATGGCAGCCATAGCTTTGCCCCTGAGCTGCCGCCCCAGGTCCTGCTCAATGGTGAGCAGGTCGGTGAGCCGGTCAAAGAAAACTTTCATCACACCGCTCATGGCGTACCAATACACCGGAGTAGCCAGCAAAAACAGGTCGTACTGCGCGATAAGCGCCCGCATCAACTCCAGGTAGTCGTCCTCCCGGTTGGCATGCTCATAATCATAGTGGCTGATGTTGTAATCATGAAGGTCGATGACTGGCCAGCCGGACAATTGAGCCAGCATTTGGACCAATCGGGCGGTATCCCCATCCCGGCGGGCACTGCCTACGATGATCACTCCTCTCATTGCACCTGGATTTTTGCCTTACAACTTACCTTGAAATTACAGGAATTCGCAATAAAGCACAGCTGATGTGCCCGCTCGTGCAGCGCCTCCGCTTGTTCCTGTTTTGCGATTTCCACAATGGTCACAAATGGGCGCAGCTCCACCCATTCGAAATGACCGCCTCCATCGGGCGTTTGAAGCATTTGCCCGGACGGCTCGTCTTCATATGCCACAATGGTAATGCCCGCTTCGGCGCAAAGGTGCAGGTACCAGAGCTTATGACAGGCTGAAAGGGAAGCGACGAGCATCTCCTCCGGATTGTAGCGTTCCGGATTGCCACGGAATGCCGGGTCAGCACTGCCATATAAGGTGGGCTTGCCAGGCGCGTTGATTTCGTAATCCCGGCTATAGGCGGTGTAGTTCCGGGTGCCGCTGCCGGTGTTGCCGGTCCACTGTAGGTGAAGTTGGTAATGATGCTTTTTCATATCCCAAAATTAGGAACATAAACCTTATGGCGCCCCAACCAGTACGGCAAAAACCGGGCAGGCCAGACCGGAAATATCGTTGTGGTTTCAATTTTCGTTTGTAATTTAGAAACAAACCCGGCAATATGAACCATACACCCTATTCTGAATGCACGCGGCTGGAAACCGAACGGCTCTATCTTCGGCCACTCTCTCCTGACCACGAGGAGCTGATTTTTCAAATTCGGTCCAATGCTTTGATTCGGCGCTACCTCGACCGCCCGCTCATGCAATCCCGCGCAGAAGCGGCTGAATTCATTGATTGGATACTGGAGGGGACTGCTCAGGGCAAATACCTGTACTGGGCTATTCTTTCGAAAACAGACAACTCGGCACTTGGGACCATCTGCCTGTGGCGGTTCAATACAAAACGTACTGCCGCTGATTTAGGGTATGAGCTACTGATACAGGCACAAGGCTATGGCTACATGCGCGAAGCAATGGCTGTCGTTCTTGATTATGCCAGGTACCAGCTTCAACTGGAGTGGGTCCATGCCTTTACCCATCGGGATAATGCGCCTTCCATAAGCCTGCTGCGCTACATGGGTTTTGACCGTCATGATAAAAGCCACCGGTTGGGAGATAATATAATCTACAGCAAGCCCACCGGAGGGCTACCTGCTTACCTCGAACGGATTGGCTTATCGCCAAATGCGAAGCCTGACCTGAACACGATACAAGCTGCCCACCTCCACAGCATCCCTTTTGAGAACCTGGACATCCATCTCGGCCGGTCTATATCTATTCGGTTGCAGGATGTCTACCGCAAGATTGTGCACCACCGGCGGGGCGGTTTTTGCTACGAGCAGAACCAGCTCTTTGGGTGGGTACTGCGAACGCTAGGCTATGAAGCGCAGCTGATTCAGGCACAGGTCTACTCACCGGAAAAGGAAGCATACGGGCCTCCATTTGACCATATGGCCATTTGGGTCAACCAACCCGAAGGGCCCATGCTTGCCGATGTAGGCTTTGGCAATGCGTCGCTTTTCCCCATTGCCATAAAGGACGGAGCTGCTGTAGAAAATGATGCCGGGTGTTTTCAAATCCGGCAGCTGAATGAATATCAATATCTTTTAAGTCAATGGCAAGACGATCAATGGGTGCCCAACTACCGCTTCGATGATACACCAAGGCGAATGGAAGAATATGCAGCCATGGCGCAGTACCACCAAACCTCGCCGGAGTCGCCCTTTCCTAACAAACGGCTCATCACACAGTCCTTCCCCGGTGGCAAGCGGGTCACCCTCACCGATCAGGAACTGAAATTCACGGAAGGGGGGCAAAAACAGGTTACGCCCTTAGACCAGGAACAGACTTTTGAAAAAATGCTGCTTCAGCACTTTGGCTTATCCTGGCCGCCTACTCCCTGATGATCCTTCCAAGCTGCGCCAGTGCCGATATACGTTCATCGGTCAGGGGCAGCCCCAGGCTGATCCGAAGGAAGGTATCGTACCGATCACCTGGAGAAAAAACCGTACCGGGAACGATGCCTATGCCTGCTGCCCGGGCCTTCCGGTAAATTCCCATCCCGTCTTTGCCGTTCCGGAGTGACAGCCAACCGACCAAACCACCCGGCGGCAAATGGGTATCAACCACGTCCCCCATAAACTGTTCAATCAGCTTGAAATGCTGTGCCACCCGTATCCGCATCTCCCGGCGTAAGCGGCGCATGTGGCTATCGTAACGACCTTTTGCCAGAAAGTAAGAAAGCGCAGCCTGGGACAAGCCGGAAGTAGACAGATTGTGCACGATTTTCTGTTCGTATATGGCCTCGTAAAAGCGCCCCGGAATTACCCAGCCGATGCGCAGCCCCGGCGTCAGAGTTTTGGATAACGAGTTGCAGTAAATCACCCAGCCTTCCTTATCAAAGGTCTTGATGTTGACCGGGCGCTGCCCCTCGTAAAACAGTTCCCCATAGATATCATCCTCAATCACTGGCACCTGATACCTGGCAGCAATACCTGCAATAGCTTCCTTGTCCGCTGTGGAAAGTAACGCTCCGTTGGGGTTATTGAAATTGGGGATGAGCACCACCGCTTTAATACGCCCTGATGCCATCGCTTCCCGGAGTGCATGCGTCGTTGTTCCTGCCGGCCCATTAGAGGGCAGTGGCAGTACCTTCAACCCGAGTACTTCCATGAGGCGCAGGGTACCAAAGTATGCCGGATCACTTATGGCAACGGTATCTCCGGGCCGGGTTAAAGCGCGCAGGCTGAGTGCCATGGCTTCCATACAACCGGCAGTGATTAGTACCTCCGACTCGTGGAAAGCCCGCCCCCAGCTTAGCGCCAGTTTGCAAATATTGCGGCGCAGCTCCGGCAACCCACGGCTGTCTGGATAGCGGGTACAGACTTCCGGGTGCGCCTGACAAGCCTTCCGTATGCTTTTATGGATCCGGTCTCCGGGTAGCAAATCAGGGCCAGGCACACCCGTGGAAAAGTCAATCAACCTCGGTTGCCGGGATGCTTCCACCACCTCCTGAATCAGGGATTTCTTGGCTACCGCTCGGCTTCCATCCCCATTACCGGGAGCCGCCTTTGGCAGTTGTTCCTGTACAAAATAGCCTTGTTTGGGCCGGGCCGTAATCAGCCCTTCTGCCTCCAGCTTGTAATAGGCATTGAAAATCGTAGTCGGGCTCACACCCAATTCCTGGCTAAACACCCGGACCGATTTGAGCTTGTCTCCTGGACGGTAATTACCGTGGTGAATATGGGTTTTGACCTGAAGGTAGATGTCTTCGTAGAGGTATCGTTTTTCACTGATCATAGCTAATAGGTTAAATCATCTTTGCCATTTAACAATGAAGGCCTAAAAATCGTGCAGTCCAGATCCTAAAGCTTTGCTCCTCCAGTATTCCGTGAACACTGTATTTCCGGGCTTTTGAAACTGATATGCTCAAAAAGCGCAGAACTGACTATTTCCCGGGCTTCTGAAGGACTGTAATTTCGTGCCCATCACCATCAGACTCTTTGACTATGAAAGACCTTTTCCTGGTTCTCCTCTTATCCCTGTTTAGCAGCACTGCCGTACTCAAGGGGCAGCAAGACACCCTCAGGCTGGCATTAGACCAAGTCAGGCGGGTACTGCTTACCCAGCTGCAGGTAAATGGGCAGGATGCCTACTTCCTTGTCGATACCGGTTCCGGTATTTCTCTGATCGACCAGCAGGAGGCAGAAAGGCTTGACTTTGCTTTCCACCCGGAAAACGGACAGGGCAAAATCTACGGCCTGGGCGGAACAGCACGGTTCATGGTCACCTCGAATATCCGGGTATCTTATCAGGGCGAACGGCTGCGGGGTTGCCGGTTCTATACCACAGACCTGAGCCTGCTTCAGGATTTCAAGCTTCCCAAACGGTATAAGATATCGGGCATACTGGGCGCAGATTTTTTTCACCGCAACCATGCTATCCTTGATTTCGAGCAGGCGCAGATATTGCTCACCCGGCGGTAAAGCATACTATTTTGAGTTGAAGGGGGCGCGGTGCAGGCTATGCTCCTGCGCTCCCCGCTCAAAGAAAAAGGCGCATGGTACCCCACACGCCTGAGTTTTATTTTTTGTTTTAATTCGTAGAAGGGCACCGGTCCCGCCGGTGCCCGTTTTGTTACCCCAGTACTTCATTCTCTGAAACGAATGGCTGCCGGTAGATGCGCTGCCCGGTAGCCCGGTACAGGGCATTAGCCAGAGCCGACTGAATGGGCGGCAGGGAGGGTTCGCCCAGCCCGGTTGGATCAATGCCGTTATCCACAAAGAAGGTCTCAATCTCCAGTGGGGCCTCCGAGTTGCGGATCAACCGGTAACGGTCAAAGTTTTGCTGCTCTGGGCTGCCGTTTTTGAAGGTGATGGCGCTGTACATCGCATGCCCGATGCCATCGACGATGCCCCCTTCAATTTGGTTGCGGGCGGCATCGGGGTTGACCACAATACCGCAGTCCACCGCGCACCATACTTTTTTGATCCGGGGGGTGCTGCCTTGCATCTCCACATCGACCACCTGTGCCACGTAGCTGTTGTGGCAGTAATAGGCCGAAACGCCCCGGTGCAGACCCGGTGTGGGCTCGCCCCAGCCTGCTTTTTCCTTCACCAGCTTTAGTACGCCGGCATAGCGGGCGGCATCGTAATCGTTGTTCTCCCCAACCGGCGACTGCTGTGCTTTTTCAAACAGCTGCAAACGGAAATCAATGGGGTCTTGCCCGGTGACTTCGGCAATCTCATCAATAAAAGCCTGCTCAGCGTAGGCCATAAAGTTGGAACGGGGCGCCCGCCAGGCACCGGTGGAAATATTGGAGCCCAGGTCATGGTGCTCTGCCAGATAGTGGGCTACCGCACCGGCAGGGAAACGGTTTTCAAAGACCGGGCTGCCATGCACCCCTGCCCCACGCACGTGGAAGGCCAGCAGCTTATTGTCCGCATCGAGCGCCGCACGGTACTTCACTTTGTAGGCCGGGCGGTAGGTGCCCTGCGTCATATCATCCTCACGGGTGTACACGAGCTTGACCGGTACGCCGGCTTTTTGGGAAATCAGCGCGGCTTCAGAACCAAAGTTGCCGTACAGGCGCCGGCCAAAACCACCACCCATCCGGGTCAGCATTATGGAGACCTGTGCTTCTTCCATGCCCAACAGCGCCGCTACGGTCTTGCGCAGGGAAGCCGGGGTTTGAATAGGGCCCTCGAGTTCGGCCTTGTCAGCCGTCACATTAGCGTAGAAGTTCATCGGCTCCAGGGTATTGTGCGCCAGGAATGGTGCGGCGTAGGTCCGCTCAATCACTTTGGCAGCGCCCTGGAAAGCTTTGTCTGGATCGCCATCGCGGCGGGCGGGCTCATCGGCGGCTTTGTCCATGAGCTCAGACAGGGCGGCTTCGTGGCCGGCAGAAGACTCCGGAGATTCCGCAGTTTCCCACTCTACGCTGAGGGCTTTCTTCGCCTGCATGACCTCCCAGGTAGAGCGGCCGACAATAGCCACCAGTTCCGGGAAAGCGTTGGTATCCGACCACTGCAGTTCGATCCCCTCCGGTGCAGCATTAATGGCAAAGACCTGCTCCACGCCAGGCATATTGAGGACCTCCTCTGCATTAAACGATTTGAGCTTTTGCCCAAAGGCCGGCGGATGGGCAATCATGGCGATGCGCATGCCTTCTTTCTGTACATCCAGGCCGAAGAGCGGCTTGCCGGTCACGATCTCCTGGGCATCCACGTTTTTGCGGCTGGTGCCGATAATTTTGAAATCTTTAGGGTCTTTTAGTTCCACCTCTTCGGGCACTTCCAGGGTAGCCGCTGCAGTCGCCACGGCACCGTAACCAATGGATTTGCCGCTGCTTTTGTGGTGAATGGTTCCCTGCTCAGTGGTCAGTTCGGATACAGGCACATCCCATTCTTTGGCCGCTGCTTCCATAAGCATACGCCGGGCAGTCGCACCGGCAGTACGGAGGCTTTTCCAGCTTTGACGGATGGATTGGCTGCCGCCCGCCACCTGACGGGTGAATTTTTCGGTATCCAGCCCGGCTTGTTCCACCACGACTTTTTGCCAGTCGACATCGAGTTCCTCGGCCACGATCATGGGCATAGAGGTCTTGACATTCTGGCCGATTTCCGGATTGGGCGACATGATAGTCACCACGCCATTATCCCCGATTTTCAGGAACGCGTTGATGTCAGTCCAGGATTCCGGGATTTCCAGTCCGGTTTCGGGCTCGCGGGCGCAGGATGACAGCCAGCCAAAGCCCAGGAGCATACCGCCGCCGGCAGCAGCGGAGACTTTCAGGAAGGATCTGCGGTTAACCGCAGTTTTTATAGTAGACATAATGTGAAGTTCGATTTAGGAATTAGGTTGAAGGTGCAGGTCATTAGCCCATTTTAGCGGAAGCTGTTTTGACCGCTGCTTTCACGCGGGTGTAGGTACCGCACCGGCAGAGATTGCCGTTCATAGCCGCTTCGATTTGCGCATCGGTGGGCTTGGGCGTATTGGCGAGGAAGGCAGAGGCCGTCATAATCTGGCCCGCCTGGCAATAACCGCATTGTGGCACATCGTGCTCGAGCCATGCCTGCTGTACCGGGTGATCGCCTTTTTCGGAAAGCCCTTCGATGGTCGTGATGGCTTTATCACCTACCGCTGATACGGGCAGGGAACAGGACCGCATAGCAGTGCCATTGAGGTGAACGGTACAAGCGCCGCACTGACCGATGCCACAACCGTACTTCGTGCCGGTCATTTGGAGATGGTCGCGCAATACCCAAAGCAGTGGCGTCTCTGGTGCCGCCTCTACCGTTTGAGGTTTACCGTTAATTTGGAGTGTAAAACTAGCCATTGGAAGGAGTTTTGGTTACAACTGGTAAGGTAACGAAAAAACGCCGGAATGGATGTGGGCGGGAGGGGCTTTTGTTATTAACTTGTATGTGCAGCCCCATAAAATAAGTATAATTTATCCGTTTTCTTTCTACTCATCTGACTTCGTAAGCTCTAGCAGGAAATCTTTGGTCCGAATAACCTGGATTGGAGGGAAGCCTATTTGTTTCAAAACCCTGAAATGCTTATCGTCAGTCACAAGGTAATGGGCTCGGCCATTTAGTGCACAGTCCACAAACTTATTATCATCTTCATCTTGCGTAATTATTGCCCATTTAAAGTAGACTTCAATTTTTTCTACGTCTGGAGAACGAACCATAAAGTCCAACAAGTTTTCAGCTACGGTAAGATTGGTTTTTCTTCTAATTTTTATCTGTATTCATTTAGGATTTCTGTAGAAACTAAAAGTCGGATACGCCCTTTCAATAACGAATCAAATATTGGTCTGTATTTTGAGTACCTCCCTATGCTTACAGCAGGCTATTCGTGTCAAGAACGACTCTCATTAATTACTTGTCATTTTCCTTATTACAATCCTTCCTTGTCTTCTAGCCAATTATCCATCGTTTCGTTTGTCCACCCTTTTTCAGTCCATAATTTATCCATCTCATCGGATGCTTTATCAGCAAAATACCGAGCAAGCATTCGCTTTATAGCAATGAGGTCTTCGTCACTGACATCCTGACTGTATAGTTGAAGCAGCTCAATCTGGAGGTTACTTAATGGCTTATCTAATATTTTCATCTTTCATCATTGATGATTAAGTTAGTTCTTTTTTTCCATCCTTTCAAGAGAAACATCTTGGGCTTCCTATCGTTGACCTTATTGCCCTAGTGGACTGAGTCGCAAATCTTTGACAGTTAAAGATCGCGCACCAAAAACGGGCTCAAGTGTGAAAATATTATCAATTAATTCGGTCTAGTCGCACGAGACATAAGCAAAAGCCCGCACCTCATCGAGGCGCGGGCCATGCATATCCCAAAATGCTAATTAAAATTCCTGTATCGCGAAGGTTTCCATCATCTGGTCCAGGGTACTGCGCTGCCCTTCCTGATTGCTTAGGGCAATGAACAGCCCATCGGACTCGGGGAACAGGGCAATGAGCGAAGTAAAGCCGTCCACATCTCCGCCATGGAAATAAACCAGTTCTCCCTGTATGCGGATGGCAAACCAGCCCAGCCCAACGGAGGTGGCATCATCTTGTGCAGGGGCAGGAAAGACCGCTGCCTGCTCCAGGCCAGTGAGCAAATCGCCCATCCAGGCATCGCCCCATTTTTCCATATCTCCTATCGTACTGGCCCAGTCGCCCGCACCGAAGGCAACCGACATGGGGTAGGGCTCCACCGGTGCACCGTTCAGGTAGCCCACCGCTTCGCCTATTATGCCGAAGTCGTTGGCGCTGGGATAAGTGTCTGACATATTCAGGTACTCCAGCGCGGTAGATTGCAGGTACTCGTGGTAGGGCTGGCCTGAAAGTGCTTCCACAAGTGTGGCCAGAAGCAGGTAATTGGCGTTGCAATAGTGGAAATTGCTACCGGGCTCAAATAGCAATTCTTCTTCCTGTAAGGCCTCTGTATAGGCATCCACGATGTCCTCTGGTGTGAGGAAGGCATTTTGTTGCTCGTACAATTCTTCAAAGGTCGCAACGTGGTCCGGCAATCCGGAAGTATGCGACATAAGGTGCCGCAGGGTGATCTGACTGCCGTAAGGAAAATCGGGCGCAAATGCACTGATGGTTTGGTCGAGGCTTTCGATCAGCCCTGTTCTTTGCAGTTGCAAAATGCCCAGCACGGTGAATGCCTTAGACATGGAGCCAATACGAAATTTGGTGTCTGTGGCATTCATGATGCCCTCCCCTGCCCTAGCCTCTCCAAAGCCCTGCCGGATGAGGTCCTCATCGCCCTTGCGCAGCAGCATGCTGCCCTGAAACCCGGAGGCTTGGGCGTAGTCCAGCGCATTGGTGTAAGAAGGGGTGGGCCCAGGTGTCACCGTATCATCGTCTTCACAGGAAGTAAACAGAATGACAATGGACAGGAGGATTGGAAAAAAGAAAAACAGGTTTTTCATAGGTGACTTCAATTTTGTCGGGTGTAAAAAGTGGGTGATTTCTTAAAAACGGGTGATTTCTAAATCATTTGAAACTAACAACAGTACAAAGATGCAGGGCATTGCGCGGGCAATCGTCCGGAAATGAAATCCTGAACGTGTGCGGTAAATCCGAACTTTGAGGTGATAGGGATAAAATTGGTAAAAAGGGAGCAGGCTATCGGCTGTTAATCAGTCTTTTGGCAATGACAGGCAGGGTATCTGGTTGGAGTGGGTACACCTGCGGAAGTCATCGCCGGGCGTCCTCTTCTCGCCCGGCGCTCTCTCCGTCTTGGGTAGTTTGAATACGAGCCAACTAAAAGCGCACCGGGTGAATCCCCCGGCAATGGCTGGACGTAGTGCACCCGGTGAGGCTGCCTCGCCGGGCGCTCTCCCTTCGCCCGGCGTACTGCCATGAGCACACGAAATACGCATCGGGTGAATGCCCGGGGCATGGCCCGACTTGATGCACCCGGTGAGCACACAACAGCCTCCGTGCATCAAAAGCTAATTAATTACAACCTAAAGGCAGATAGACAAAGTACCGATTCTACACCCCCCACTCCACAACAGTCCCCGCATAGGAAAGCCCGCCACCGAAACCGAGCAGCATCACTTTATCGCCTTTTTTGACCTTGCCGGATTTGACGCCTTCGTTCAGGGCCAGTGGGATGGAAGCGGAGGAGGTGTTGCCATAGACGGATAGGCTTTCGAGGGCTTTTTCCACCGGCAGGCCGATGCCTTTGCAGATCGCCTCAATGATGCGCATATTGGCACTGTGGGGTACGAACCAGTCGATGTCATTGATCGTCAGGTTGTTCTTTTCCAGCAATACTTTGGCCTGTTCAGTCATGCGGTTGACGGCCCATTTGAAGACCTTGCGGCCGTTTTGGTAAATTTTGCCGCTAGCTTTGATGGGTTCGCCATTGATCATCGTAGATTGATTGGACAGGTAGAGGTCCTGTCCGCCACTGCCTTCAGCGCCCACAATGCAGGCACCTATGTTGCCTTGTTCCGATGCCTCCACCAATACCGCCCCTGCGCCGTCACCAAAGAGTATGCAGGAAGTGCGGTCAGAATAATCGATGACTTTGGAAAGGACTTCCGCTCCAATAACAAGTACTTTGCGCTGCATACCGGACTCTATCATGCTTTTCGCTAAAGCAATGCCATAGCCGAACCCTGCACAAGCCGCTGCAACATCAAGCGCTCCTGCCTGCCGGATACCCAGCCGGTGCTGTAAGACTGCTGCCACGCTGGGCATGACGTGGTCATGGGATACTGTAGCGAGCAGGATAAAGTCCACATCGCTCAGGTCTTTGCCGTAGGTTTTGGCCAGGTTGAGGGCGGCTTTTTCGCTGAGATCTCCGGTGTACTCATTTTGGCGGGCAAAGTGGCGGGTTTTTATGCCGGTACGGGACTGAATCCATTCATCGGAGGTCTCAATAAAGCCTTCAAAGTAGTGGTTATCAATAATTTGTTCTGGTGCATAGGCACCGATGGCCGTGATTTTCGCTTGCATGTGTTAGGGTGTTATCGGCTGAGGCTCTGATTATTAAAGTCTTTTTGCGGTGCAAAAATAGATTTTATTCGCTATTTAGCAAGCTTAAAATGTTTGGCGGTGAAAGGTCGGTTTTTACTTTTTTTGCTGCCGATTGAACTAATGACAGGCTTTGAGATGTTATGGGTATAGTTCTTTGAAAGCTGAAAGATTCAGTTTTCCCTTGACAAAATGTCAAAACTGCTGATGGTGCCGATGGCGCTTCAGTACAATCAGCCGGGGCTTAACAATCTCGGCTATCAAAGGTTTCCTTCGACCCATTGGTTACGGTGACCATAGACCTCCTTCGCCCTTCGGGCTACGGCGGTTAGTAGGGGACGTACTGGAATCGACAGGGAAGTAAACTGGTAAGTAAGCATGCCGGAGCACGATAGTTCACTCCGTTAACAAATGGCTATTGACACTTTTACATGGCAATACACAGTATGCCATGGCTGCCTAAGACTAGGTCTTAGAAAGCCTTTGTGCCGTACGCTTGACGCCTAATACACAGCGTGCCGCATATCAACCAACCCTTTAGGCTAGTGGTCTGCCCTGCTCCGAACAGACTGCGAAATTAAGGGGCTAAGGTCTGGTCATAGGTGGGTACCGCGACCTCCCCCAGGCTCGAAAATTTCAATGTGGTACTAAGCATGTAGAAGGCTTATGAGTGCTTTCGCTGGACGCGAGTTCGACTCTCGCCGTCTCCACAACAATAAGGCTACCGCTTCCTTACGGAAGGGTAGCCTTTTTTGTTTTCGCAATACACCAGGCCTTCCTGGTCATGGCTCATGTGTACGGAATATACGATCAATAACACATTCCGCACCTACGGCACGGCACTCCCCAGCTGCCACCTATTTCCTACCAAGATAGCGCACCTAAAGGCGCGCTATGGATTTTGACTCTCTAATTTGAGCACTTATGCCCGCTCATCCTAAAGCGAAAACCAGCGCAATTCCAGGCGTTTTATTACTTTTCCAAAACAACAATTGGAATGGACTTCTAAACTACAATTATGATCTACGCTTTCAAAGGCTTCATCCCCGTTGTCCACGAATCGGCTTTCGTGCACCCGCAGGCGGTGGTGACCGGTAATGTTATCATAGGCAAGGATGTGTATATCGGGCCCGGGGCGGCGATCCGTGGCGACTGGGGCGGTATCGTGATCGAAGACGGCTGCAATGTGCAGGAAAACTGTACCATCCACATGTTCCCGGGGGTGACGGTGCGCCTGGAAGCATCGGCACATATCGGGCACGGTGCCATCATCCACGGTGCGCATATTGGCCGTAACTGCATGGTAGGCATGAACAGCGTCATCATGGACAATGCCGTCATCGGGGCGGAGTCTATCATCGGGGCGCTTACTTTCGTGAAGGCTAAAGCAGCAATCCCGCCCCGCAGCCTGGTGGTGGGCAATCCGGGCAAAGTCATCAAGACCGTAAGCGACGAAATGATCGCCTGGAAGACCAAAGGCACACAGCTGTATCAGACGCTGCCGGGCGACTGCCACGCCACGCTGAAGCCGGTAGAGCCCCTTCGGGAAATCCCGGCTGACCGCCCCCGGCAGGAAGCGTTGTACGCAACATGGGAGGCGATCAAACGGGAAGAATAATAAAGAGCTTATTGGGGTTTTACACTTCGGGCTGCTCTTGCCAAATTTTGTCCTGCTCTTCGTTATTCTTCGGTCACGTCCGTACGGATGTTCCCTCATCATGCCTTGATCAGAATAAAATTTGGCTACGTTCGCTCCAAAAGCAAAACCCCAACAAGCTCTAACTTTCCTGAAGCGTTTTCAGGTAAGCGACCACTTTACGGATTTCCGCATCCACTTCAGCTTCGGTCTTCAGGTTTTCAGATTCCCGGAAGGTCTCGCCCCAAACGGGCATAGCGCCACCGTGCCCCTTGAGCTCTTTGTTGCCTTTGACAATATCAAAGATCAGGGCCTCCGGATATTCGCCATTGCGGCGGGCAGCGATCTTGGTCAAGTCGGGAGGGGTGACTTTGAGCAAGTCCGACATGGGCCCGGCAACGCCTTCTGCACCGTGGCAGATTTTACAGTAAGAAATGTACAGCTCCTCGCCCCGCTCCAGGGGGTCCGCCGCTTTGTGGACCGGAGCCTCAGTTACAGCCTCTTCCTGTGAAGTGTCTGCCTCATTCTTTTCGGCGGTATTGACACACTGTACCAACAGCAAGGGGAGCCCGCAGAGGGCTAATAATCTCAGGGCTGCATTCAGAAAGGTTGGTTGTTTCATTTTGAATTTTATTTGGTTTTGTCTGCCATTAATTTACAAAGCATTGGCAATCTTTGCAATTCAACAAGCCATGATTTACATCAACCACCACTTAATCGGATAAAAATTGGGAAAGACCATCAAAGAACGCCTGACTGATCAGTGCCGGGCACAATTGCAAGCCCGGATAGCCACCCTGCAGCGGTCTGTGGAAACCATTCAGGCAGCCCGCAACAACGAAACCAAAAGCAGCGCCGGCGATAAATACGAAACCGGTCGGGCGATGATGCAGATGGAAGAGGACAAGGTCATGGCGCAGCTCGATCAGGCGCAGTTTCAGTTGCAACAGCTCCGGCAGATCCCCCCTTACAGCGGCACTACCATCAGTTCAGGCAGCCTGGTGCGTACCCAAAAGGGCTGCTACTTTTTATCAGTAAGCATGGGCAAAGCCATGGTGGATGGAACAGTATTCTACTGCATCTCCACTCAGGCACCGCTCGCTCAGCAAATGCTGGGAAAATCGAAAGGTGATAAAATCGTCTTCAACGGACAGGAAGATGAAATTTTGGACGTAACATAAAAAAAGCCCGCTCGAAGGCGGGCAAATTACAAATCGTGACCTTATGATTTTTTAACCTGTCTTACTAACTGCAAGTACCGTGCCAAAAATCAAAATACAGTTGTTTTTCTGCATTTTATGCCCCACTTTTTTTCTAATACCTGGTGGTTGCGGAGACTCAGCACCTCAGCCCGCCTCTGATGAACCCGTTTCGGTAGTGGAAGCAACCGTCTTGGGCATTGCACAAGATGCCGGCTACCCACAAGCCGATTGCCAAAAAGCCTGCTGCCGCCCGGCCTGGGACAATCCCGCAAAAAGGCGAATGGTCAGCTGCCTGGCCATCAGCGACCGGCAGGCGGGCAAAGCCTGGCTGCTGGACGCCACGCCCGACTTCCCGGAGCAGCTGCAGTTCATCCGGGACAGCCTGGGATTGGAACTGGGAGGCATCCTGCTCACCCACGCCCACATCGGCCATTACACCGGTCTGATGTACCTGGGCCGGGAAGTGATGGGCGCTCAAGGCGTCCCCGTGTATGTCATGCCCCGCATGGATAGCTTTCTCCGGGAGAACGGCCCGTGGAGTCAGCTTGCTGATCTCGGCAATATCGAACTGCGCATCCTGCAGGCAGGACAAGCCGTAACACTTAGCCCTAACCTTACCATCACTCCTTTCCCGGTACCCCACCGCGATGAGTTTTCAGAAACAGTAGGCTTCAGCGTGCAGGGCCCCAACCGCCAGCTGATGTTTCTGCCAGATATCGACAAATGGGGCCGCTGGGAAGTGCCCATCGACTCCATGGTAGAGGTTCATGACCTCGCTTTCCTTGATGCCACTTTTTACTCCGGAGCCGAGCTGCCCGGTCGGGACATGTCGGAAATCCCCCACCCTTTTGTGCAGGAAAGCCTAAAACGCTTTGCCCCTTTACCAAACAGCATCCGAAGGCGGATTTATTTTATTCACTTCAACCACTCCAATCCTTTACTGCAAGCGGGCAGTGCAGCACAGCGGGAGGTGGAACAGGCAGGGTTTGGGATCAGCCGGGAGGGAATGCGGTTTGGGTTGTAGTGGTTTAAGGCTTTCTTTAGCAGCCAATTCCGTATATTTATTGAGCCCTCGACGGCAAATAAAAGAACGATTATTGCCATTGATGCGTTTTAAAACGCAGATATATTAATTTTCAGCCGATTAAATATGCGTACACATGGAAACCACCAAGAAAATGTCCAATCTTCAACTTGAGCTCCTAAAAGTATTTAGCTTCGACCTCGAAGACCATCAGATTATTGAAATCAGGAACCTTTTAGCCAACTACTTTGCTGAGAAGGCTACAGCGGAAATGGATAGACTATGGGAAGAAAATCAATGGAACGAAAAAACCATCGAGGAATGGTCTAAAGAACATATGCGGACTAAATATTCTTTCTGATGAAAATCGTGATGAACACGAATGTCCTACTAATGGCTATTCCAAAAAACTCTCCGTACAGGAAGATATTCGATGATTTGATTTCCGGGGTCTATGAATTAATCATCACAAATGAAATCCTTACAGAATATCTTGAGATCCTGGAACATAAAACCAATCACATAGTCGCAAGTAACATTGGAGAGTTTTTGATTAACTCTAGTTTCGTCAGAAAAATTGAAGTTTACTACAAGTGGCATCTAATCGAGCAAGACCCCGATGACAACAAGTTCGTAGATTGTGCAATTGCTGGCAACGTAAAGTTTATCGTATCCAATGATACCCATTTTAAGGCGCTCCATGACATTAATTTCCCCGCAGTAGAAGTTGTTAATATTGACGACTTTCTGCTCGAATTATCGAAAAGTTCTCAAAACGAGTAATGCAGATTCGCTGGTCCATTAGTCAGGAAATGAAAATAGCAAAGTATATCCTCTAAATCTTGCTTTCCCACATTTTTCGTAATTTTGCGAACGAACGATCGTTAGTACATCCAAATAAAACCAACCATGCCCAATACCAATCTTCACAACTACCTGCTGGGACAATGGACGCCCCACGATGGGGACGGATTCCCACAGTACGATGCTGTCACCGGGGAGCTGATTGCCACCTGCGGGAGCGAAGGGCTCGACTATGCCGCCATTATGGATTATGCCCGCCGGGTGGGTGGCCCCAATTTGCGGAAAATGACCTTCCGCGAGCGTGGGCAGATGCTCAAAAAGCTGGCGCTCCACCTGCACAGTATCCGCAAAAAATACTATCCGCTCAGCTACCGTACTGGCGCGACCAAGGGCGATAGCTGGATTGATATTGATGGCGGTATTGGCACCTTGTTTGCCTACGCCAGCCTGCGCCGTCAGTTCCCGGACAAGCCTTTCCATATTGACGGAGAAGCGGTGGGGCTGTCCAAAGAAGGGACTTTCATCGGCCATCACATCATGGTGCCTAAACATGGCGTTGCCGTGCACATCAATGCCTTCAACTTCCCCATCTGGGGGATGCTGGAGAAGCTCTCGGTCAATCTGCTGGCTGGCGTGCCTGCCGTGGTGAAGCCTTCTGAAATCACCTCTTTCCTTACCGAAGCCATGGTGCGCGATATCATCACCTCGGGTATTTTGCCGGAAGGCGCGGTACAACTGGTGTGCGGAAAAGGGCACGGCATTTTGGACAGCCTGGGCGAACAGGACACCGTCACGTTCACGGGTTCTGCCTCCACCGGCCGCAAGCTGAAAGCCTTGCCCAACATCATCGAAAATGCCGTCACTTTCAACATGGAAGCTGACAGTCTGAATGCCGCCATTCTGGGTGAAGAGGCGGTGCCCGGCTCCCCCACTTTTGACCTGTTCATCAAAGAGGTACGGCGGGAAATGACGGTCAAGTGCGGTCAAAAGTGCACGGCCATCCGGCGCATTATCGTACCGGAGAATCTGGTGGAAGATGTACAGTTAGCCCTAAGCCAGCAATTGCAGAAGACGACCATCGGCAACCCTACAGTGGAAGGGGTGCGCATGGGGGCACTAGTCAGCAAAAAGCAACTCGAAACCCTGCGGCAGCGCATACAGGAACTGGCCGGAGAAACCAATATCGTATACGGGCAGACTGATAGCTTTGAAGTCATGGGCGCCGATCAGGACAAGGGGGCCTTCTGCTCCCCCATCCTATTGCTCAACGACGATCCATTCAACAAGCAGGGCGCTCATAATATTGAAGCCTTTGGACCTGTAAGCACGCTTATGCCCTATAAAGACCTCGGAGAAGCCATCGAGCTGGCGAATATGGGCAAGGGCTCCCTCGTAAGCACCGTAGCCACAGCCGATGAGCGTATCGCAACCGACTACGTGATGGGCGCAGCGGCTTACCACGGGCGCATTCTCATCCTTAATGAGGAAAGTGCCAAAGAGAGCACCGGGCATGGCTCCCCTATGCCTTTATTGGTGCACGGCGGGCCCGGCCGGGCTGGTGGCGGAGAGGAAATGGGCGGCGTGCGGGGCGTCAAGCACTACCTGCAGCGCACGGCCATTCAGGGGCACCCTACCATGATCACAGCAGTGACGGGACAGTACCAAAAAGGTGCAGCCTACAAAGAAAAAGCCATCCACCCTTTCCAGCAGCATTTTGAAGATTTGGAAGTCGGTGAGACGCTCATTACCGCCAAACATACCGTTACCGAAGCGGACATCGTCAACTTTGCGAATGTGAGCGGCGATCACTTTTACGCCCACGTAGATGAGACCTCACTGGAAGGGACGATCTTCGAGCGGCGGGTCGCACATGGGTACTATCTGTTGTCCAAAGCAGCCGGCCTGTTTGTGGACGGGCGGAAAGGCCCCGTTTTGCTCAATTACGGTATTGAGGACTTTCGTTTCACCAAACCCGTTTATCCGGGCGCCACCATTGGCGTGCGCTTCAGCTGCAAGGAGAAAATCCGTCAGGAAAAGCGGGACGAGGAGGACATCCGCAAAGGCATCGTCAAATGGATGGTGGATGTATACGACGAAACTGGGGAGACAGTAGCGATTGGTACTATTCTGACTATGGTGAGGATGCGGGATCAGAGCTAAGAATTGCTACATTTGCGCCATGAAGCGCATACTCTTTACCGGGCCGGAATCTACAGGCAAATCCGCCCTCGCTACACGGCTGGCAGAGGAATGGGACACCGTTTGGGTGCCGGAATACGCCCGTACCTATCTGGAGCAACTCGGCCGCCCTTACAACGAAGCGGATCTTCTAAATATCGCTAAAGGGCAGCTGCAATGGGAAGATCAATACGCCGAAAAGGCAACTGACTTTCTTTTTATTGATACCGGTATGCTGGTGATGAAAGTCTGGTCGGAATTCAAGTACAACCGCTGCCATCCCTGGATTCTGGAGCAACTGCAACGCCGGCAGTACGACCTATGGGTGCTCTGCGGTATTGACATTCCATGGGAGCCTGGTCCCATGCGGGAAAACCCCAACGAGCGGGAAGCCCTATACGGCATCTACCGGCAGGAACTGCAACAGCTAGGCGTTCCCTTTATTGAACTCTGGGGCAGCCGGGAAGAGCGGGTGGCGCGGATGCAGGAACTACTTATTCATACCGATACCTAAACTCATAAGCTCCCGGCACCGCCTCAAAAGTCACAGCCCCATTGACCTGTTGCACACCCGTAAAATCAGGGTGAGACAGCAGCGGGCCTCCATTGGCTTCGACCGCAGAAAGGTTGGCATTAGGCAGCTCAATTACCGCTGTGGTATTGGGTGGAATGGCTACGTTAAGCACCAGTTCGCCCACCTTCAAGGACCAGCCGGAGGCAATCCTGCCATAGGGGGAATCCAGGGAAGCTTTGGCGTACCCTAACCGGGCATCAGGCTGAGGTTGGATGCGGATTTTTCGGTAGCCAGGCTCCAGCAGCTCAATGCCGGCCACTACCCGGTACATCCAGTCGCCGATAGCGCCGTAGGCATAGTGGTTGAAAGAATTCATGCCGACATCCTGAAAGGTGCTGTCGGGGCGCTGCCCGTCCCAACGCTCCCAGATGGTGGTGGCGCCCATCGTCACCGGATACAGCCAGGAAGGGTAGGATTTTTGCAGCAGCAGATCATAGGCGACTTCCGTGTAGCCATGGCCGGAGAGGACGTGGCACAGATAAGGCGTGCCCAGGAAGCCCGTAGACAGGTGATTTTTACGCCTGCGGATATCGTCAACCAGGTGGGCGGCTGCTTTGGCACGTAGCGGCTCTGGCAACAGCCCAAACTGTAGCGCCAGCACATAAGCCGTTTGGGAATCAGAGGCAATACGGCCGGATGGGGCCACATATTCTTTCTGGAAAACTGCTTTAACGGCTTCGTAGACGGCCCGGTACTCCATCTCCTCTTCTGTTTTCCCCAATACGCCAGCCGCCTGAGACAGTAAATTAGCGGAGTGCGCAAAAAACATCGTGGCGATCATATCCGGATCGGTGTAGCCATCAGGGGCGGTGTGGTTATTGCCGTGGGGCTTGTAAAACAACCAGTCACCAAAGACGCTGCCACCTTTCCACATCAATGCATCACCAGCCTGCTCCCGGATGTACTCTACGTAAGCCTTCATCGAGGGATACTGCGCGGATAGCAGGCTCGTATCGCCGTAAACTTCATACAGGTCCCAGGGGATGATCGTCGCCGCATCGCCCCAGCCGGCGGACACGCCATTATTACGCAGCATATCGGGGATAACAAATGGCACTCCCCCATTCTCCAACTGATCCGCGTGCAGGTCTTTCAGCCACTTGGTGAAAAAAGCGGCCACATCCATATTAAAGGCAGCCGTGCGGCAGAACGCCTGCGCATCGCCCGTCCAGCCGAGGCGCTCGTCCCGCTGCGGGCAATCGGTTGGGACATCCAGGAAGTTACCTTTTTGCCCCCAGACGATGTTGTGTTGCAGCTGATTAATCAGAGAATCGGAGCATTCAAAAGTACCAGTCGGTTCCATTGCGGAATGAATGACCACAGCGGTCACGTTTTCGGGTTGTAATTCCCCAGGGAAGCCCTCCACGGCGATATAGCGGAAGCCCATGAAGGTAAAGCTTGGCTCGTAGACTTCCGTCGCTACCCCTTTGAGGGTATACGTCAATGTAGCTTTGGCGGCACGCAAATTGGCGGTGTAGAATTCTCCTGCCTTGTCGAGCACTTCGGCGTGACGGATGGTCACGGTGGTACCTGCTTTGCCCGCGACCTTCAGGCGGACCCAGCCTACCAGGTTTTGACCAAAGTCGGCGACCAAGGTACCGGATGGAGTGCGGAAAATGGTGTCCGGAACTAGTTCCTCAATCTTCTGCACCGGCACGGAAACAGCGCCAATGAGATTGGATTTAGAATGCCCCACCACCGTTACCGGCTGCCAGTTTTGGTCGTCGAAGCCCGGTCGGCTCCATCCGGTGGGTTCCATACGGGCGTCGTAGGTTTCGCCGTTGTAAATGCTGTTCATACGGATGGGGCCTTCGCTTGTGCCTGGCCAGCTACCATCAGTTGTAACGACTTCCCGCCGGCCGTTTTCGTAGGTGACCTCAATTTGGGCAATCGCCCCTACCCTTTTGCCGTAAAGCCCCCAGTTGTCCATCCAGCCCATCGCGCCCCGGAACCAGCCGTCGCCCAGGTGAAGGCCGGCTGCATTATCCCCGCGTACCAGCAGGTCGGTCACATCGTACACCTGATACTGAATGTGGTCATCATAAGCCGTCCAGCCCGGCGTAAAGACCTGATCGCCCACCTGCTGCCCGTTCAGGAAAAACTCGTACAGCCCGCGGGCAGAAACGTAAGCCCGGGCACGAGCGATCTTGCCCTTTATTTGGAATGCCTTCCGCAGCAGGTAAGCTGGCCCATCTTTTTCTTTCACCTGCACCGGTTCTATCCATTCGGCCTGCCAGTCGTCAGCACGAAGCAGCCCCATTTCCCAAAAGGCAGGAGCGGACCAATCCGATACCTTGCCCTGATTGCTCCAGACTTTCACCCGCCAGTAATATCGTTGTCCCGAGGCCAGGGCTTTACCTTCATAAGGCAGGAGCACCGAAGTGCCTGAGGTGATTTTGCCAGTGTCCCAGACCAGGTTGCCCTTCCCAAAATCCGGACCGGTAGCCACCTGAATAGCATAGGCGGCCTGCATCAGCCCGGGGCCATCGCCCCTGAGTTTCCAGCTCAGCCGGGGCTTTTGGGCGTCGATGCCGATCGGATTGGCTTTGTGCTCGCATTGTAAGCTGTAGATGCTTAGGGCGTGTAGCGTAGTAGTCGTCAGCAGGCTTAGCAGCAAGGTGGTGGTTAGGATCTGTCGCATAATCTGTGGGCTGGTGAATTTGGGTAGAAGATAGGGAAAATGGAGGATTTCAGTCGATGTCAACTGACCATTTTTACCTGAATTTAGTCAGTACAAATACCATTTTTAGCTAAATTCAGTCAGTACACTGCCTTTATTAGCTCAAACTAATGTGACGGACAGGAAGCAATATTAAGAGAACAGGTAAAAAGCGTGAGCCTTGAAGCGATAGCGGGAACGCAAATGAAGTAGAAATATACGCTTAACAAAGTGGTTTGCGACATCGGAGCAGGCCACTTTCCAGCGTTTATGCCGACATCAAGTAGGTTTGCTGTGGCAAACCACTTTATCGTCGGTATAATTGATTATCATTAAAACACGGCAATGGAAAAGCTAGCCAATATCCACCCGGGAGAAATCCTGTTTTTTTGAATTCATGGAGCCGCTCCAAATTACAGCTTACCGGCTTTCAAAAGATTTGCATATACCGCAAACCCGGATTTCAGCCATCATCAAGGGGAAGCGCAGGGTAACTGCCGATACTGCCCTTCGCCTCAGCAAATACTTTGGCACTTCAGCCAAATTTTGGCTTGGGCTTCAGGACGACTATGATATTGAGGAAGAACGTAACAGGAAAAGCGTGGAGCTTGATGCGATAGCGGAATTAGAAGTAAAATCATGACAAGGACAGTCAGATAATCAAGTTTAAAAAGTAGCATAAGCCCCCTTGCCCACCCCCTCCATTTTACTTACCTTTGTCTGTCAGTTGATGGCAGCGGTGAGATTTACCGTTGCTGTTCGGGGTGTTTCCCGGTTAATACCGGGATTCTGAGATCATACCCATAGAACCTGCCCGGGTAATGCCGGGAAGGGAGACGAGTACGAGGCGTATTCCTGTGCGATCCGTTCTTTTCTTATGGGATGAAAGGCCGCCTAACGGTGGTCCTGAAGGCAAACACTCGCCCGGCCCCTGGGTGGAGTGATTCTTTCAATTTTCATCTGTTTTTCTCATGTTTTACCAATCTGTTTTTTCAACGTTGCTGCTGCTTGGGCTGTTGGGCTCATTGACAGCGCAAACGACTATCCAAGGTACCGTTACCGACCCGGCAGGCCAACCGCTTACCGGGGCTAACCTTTTGCTGTTGCCAGGCGACCGGGGCGCGGCAAGTGATGCCGAGGGCCGATTTTCCATAGCACAAGTCGCAGCGGGCGATTATACCCTGCGCGTGAGCTATGTGGGGTACGAACCCCTGCGCAGGCCCCTCCAAATTGCAGACGGACAAGGCGAAGTCAGCCTACAGCTCACCCTGGAGCCCCGTGCGTTTACGGCCGAAGAGCTGACCGTCCGGGCCACCCGCGCCGGGGAGACGACCCCCATGGCTTTCCTCAATGTCGATGAGGAGGACATCGAGCCGGTCAACCTGGCACAAGACCTGCCCTTTTTGCTGCGGTGGACGCCCTCCGTGGTCTCCACTTCTGATGCTGGCGCAGGTGTGGGCTATACCGGAATCCGTATCCGGGGTACAGACCCGACCCGTATTAACGTCACCGTGAATGGCATCCCCATCAACGATGCGGAATCGCAGGGCGTCTTTTGGGTGAATATGCCGGACTTTGCCAGCTCCGCCTCCGACATTCAGATACAGCGGGGCGTGGGGACGTCTACCAATGGCGCCGGTGCCTTTGGCGCGACGATCAACATCAACACCACCGAGCTGAAGCCCGAGGCCTACGCTACGCTGAATGGCTCCGTAGGTTCCTTCAATACACAGCGCGCGAATGTGGAATTTGGCTCCGGCCTGCTCAACGGGAAGTTTACGCTCGACGGGCGCCTGTCCCGCATCACCTCGGATGGGTTCATCGACCGGGCCTCTTCTGACCTTTCCTCCTACTATCTATCGGCGGCCTACCTGGGCGAAAGCAGCAGCCTGCGCTTCGTGACCTTCTCCGGCCAGGAGCGGACCTATCAGGCGTGGTATGGGGTGCCTAAGGATTTTCTGGAGATGGACAGCCTGCGTACATTCAACCCTTCCGGTACAGAAAAAGAAGGCGAGCCTTACGAAAATGAGGTGGACAACTACGGTCAGGACCACTATCAGCTGATTTACAACAACCAAATCAGCCGCAACTGGAGCTTCAATACCGCCCTGCACTACACCCGGGGCGCAGGCTACTTTGAGCAGTACAAGGCAGGCGAATCGCTGGCAGACTACGGTCTGATGCCGGTAGACCTGGTGGATACAGTCATTACGCAGACCGACCTTATCCGGCGTTTGTGGCTGGACAACGACTTCTACGGGGGCGTGTACAGCCTCAACTACATCAGCGATGATAACCGGCTGGATGCCACCCTCGGCGGCGGCTACCACCACTACTTTGGCGACCACTTTGGAGAGGTCATCTGGGCAGAATATGCCTCAAATAGCGAGAAGGACTTCCAATACTACCAGAATGATGCTACCAAAACGGACTTCAACATTTACGCCAAGTTCAACTACGAGCTGCTGGACGGGCTGCACGCCTACCTCGACCTTCAATACCGGCGCGTCGGCTATGAATTCCTGGGTTTTGACCGGCAGGGCAACAACGTGGAGCGGACCGAAACCCTCGACTTTTTCAACCCCAAAGCCGGCCTGTTTTACCGGATTAACAACCGTTCAGAAGCCTTTGCCTCCTTTGCCGTGGCCAACCGGGAGCCCAACCGCAATGACTTTGTGGAATCCACCGCCGACAGCCGGCCGGACCCGGAGCGCCTGTACGATACCGAGATTGGCTACGAATACCGCTGGGACCGGGCAGCCATCAACCTGACGGGCTACTACATGCTCTACCGGGATCAATTGGTCCTGAATGGCGAGGTCAATGATGTGGGCGCCTTTACGCGTGTGAATGTAGACCGCAGCTACCGTCTTGGGCTGGAAGTCGCCGGTGGCGCTCAGCTTGCCGATGGGCTGCGCCTGGATGGTAACTTTACCCTTAGCCGCAACCGCATTGCAAGCTATACCGAATTTGTGGATGTGTACGATGAGAACTTTGGCTATCTGGGGCAGGAAGCGTTCACCTATGAGGAGACCGACCTGTCTTTCTCGCCCGATATCATTGCGGCAGGCGGCTTATCCTACGAGACGCTACGATTGAAGGATAAGACCGACCTCCTCTTCACCCTGCAGACCAAGTACGTCGGGCAGCAGTACATCGACAATACCTCCGATGAGGACAATGCCCTCGACGCCTACAGCTTTAGCGATTTCCGCATCAACTTTAACTGGCGGCCGGGCTTTCTCCGGGAGCTGTCCCTCAAGCTGCTAGTGCAGAATGTCTTTGATGCCCGGTACGAGACCAATGCCTGGTCGTACCGCTATCAGTTTGACGGGAGCCCGGCTCTGGATCAGGGCTTCTTCCCGCAGGCAGGGCGGAACTTCCTAATTGGGCTGAGTATTGGACTATAGAAAAGACTTGAGTCATCCCAAATTTTGAGTTCGTTCAAAATTTAGGATGACTACCTTTTTCTAACCTAATTTTTCAACCCTGGGGTTATTTAACCGTAAGCTTATATTGAGGCGTTTCATTTAGTGGGCAGAAATAAACGTATTCGCCAGGCGCAAGGTTAACGATGTTTGTTTTTTGGGAAGTATTATTCTTAACAGCCTCTGTTACATAAGCTTCCTTAATGTGCTGGTCAGGTTGAGCTACGGGTGCAATAACAAAACCGACATCCTTGCCGACATTATTGTTGATAATTTCAAATTGATATGCGCCAGCCTCAAGGGTTAAGCCGTGTACTGAAAATGCTCCTTTCGTTTGTTCAAGTGTGATATTCTTGACCGCCTCCTTTTTCATCATGCCTCCTTCATGAGCCATATCCTGTGAGAAACCGAAGTTGACGAATGCCATTACTGCAAGGGTGAAAGTCAATACTGATTTATACATTTCTAAAGTTTTTAGTGATGATTTAATTATGCTGTAAAGTTGCAGGACTTTGCACCTTACTTGTTTGGCAATAATTCCTCACGGTTTGGCAATTCTTCCTTTTAGGGAGTAATCCGGGTGAAAAAAATCGCTGAGCAGACTATTACTCGGACTTAATGAAGATATAATTAACAAGAGAACTTCGGCTATGTGGGGCGGTAGTAAGCCTTCAACTACGAGGCGCTGCCCTTAAAGGGAAAGCCCGACTTTACCTTCGCCTTGCAGATTTAGGTTTTCTATTAGCGGTATCCCAAGGGAGACTCAGGCGGCGATTGTGGAATCGCGGTCTGAGTTGCCCTGTCCGGCGGCGACTCCGAAGTCGCCGCCGGACTATAGCACTAGCATGTGGATCCGGTGTAGCTTCTTAAACTTTATAAAAAAAAACACCACCCCGTGCAACGCTTCCTCCTTCCTCTTCATATAGGCTAGTGTAAACCGTACGGTAGTTTTTTCATTTAAGAACCGACAACATTAAAATTGTTATGAAATTTTCAATCCGTTTAAATATACTACTGGTCTTTATTGCTGTCCTTTTTGCTGCTTGCGAAAAAGATAATATGGACGAAATCGTCATTGATGAGCCCGATTACCAGCCGGAGGTCAATGAGACCAACCCCCTCTTCCTGGCTATGAGTGCCAATAACCCTGAGGGTTTAGAGCTAGGGTGTATTTCGATCCTTTACCCCTTCGATATGGCTTTGGAGTCAGGAAGCACCATCACTATTAACTCCGAGGGTGAATTTACGGCGGCGATAGACACTACTGCTATGGACCCGGCAGTGGACTTTATTTACCCCCTGGATATTCTGAATGGCGAAGGCGAAACGGCACAGGTCGCCTCCATTGAAGAGTTGGGTCTCAGCTTTGTGGCTTGTATACCTTCCAACGGCTGGGATTACGGTAGCACAGCTGGTAATCTTATTCCTGCTTTTTCTTTTACTGACTTATGTTTCGACCTGGTCTACCCCGTTGCACTGGAAGACCTGGAAGGCAATACGTACACGGCTGATAGCGAATCAGAACTTATCGATTTGAGTGCTACGGTAGATGACTTGTACTTTACGCTTCCAATAACCGTTCTGAACGTCGACGGGAGCGAAATTGAAATCGAGAGCTACAACGGGTTCTTCAATCTCGTCGAAAGCTGCGATGGTATGGGCGTTAATCCTCCGGTTGTGGTTAACGGCCAGTTTGAGGTCACCGGATTTGGGTGCTGGGAACTGCAATTCCCTTTCACGCTGGAGCTGAGCGATGGCACGACTACAGAAGTCAATACAGAAAGTGAATATGCCACCACTATTCTGAACGCAGGTGAGGAGTTCCAGTTGATCTATCCATTTACACTTCAATCCCTGTTAGACGATGAGGAGCTCACCGTTTCAAATGATGATGAATTCATTTCAGCTCTGGAGTCCTGTGGAATCATAATTGATATTGGCGGCGGCGGTGACTGCGGTTCGAGTGAGGGCCATATCATTTTATTCTTCAATGAAGGCAGCTGCTATACTGTCAACTATCCTGCTCAGGTGCAGGCGGAAGGCGTAACTTATACGCTGAATAGCATCGCTGATTATTTTGATGTGTTCGGCATGTATGCTACACAGGTGGATGCCATTGAAACCATCTACCCCATTTCCGCAACCAATACGGAAACCGGTACCGAAACCATACTGAATAACAGGGATGAAATTTGCGATTACGTCAATGCCTGCTTCGATGACGATAACGATTTCCCAGGATGTGACAACCCCAGCGATGACGATCAAACCATACACGTACCCTTGTTCTTCAGTGCCTATAACTTCTTCAGTGTATTCGACTGCCCCTTCGACTTTGAGTATCCGGTACAGATAGAAGTGGAAGGCACAACGTATGACATCAACAATCGTGATGATTACATGGCGGTGGTCAGCCCGTTCAGTCCCGGTGAAGCAACCCTGATTTTCCCAATCACTGTAATTGAGGAAAATGGAACAACCTTAACCTTGAACAGTAATGCCGACGTTTGCAGCTTTATTTCAAGCTGTGAATAGCCGCTTATTGTAACCTAAATCAATTGTTGGAGCCCTGGGAAGCCAACGCTGGGTTTTCCAGGGCACAACATTAATTTCGCATTAGTAACTACCGACATAATGACATTGATGAAAATTAAAGAATCGGGTCTTCAGTCCACCGTCAAGCCAGTCTACGCTTGCCAAAACGACCTGCTCCGTGGTTGAAACAAACGTCATAAATGCTGCGGTTCGGCGGGACAAAGGGGCTTTCAAAATCATCTATGAAAGCTGTGCCCCTTATGCCTTTTCTATCATCAGGCGATACATCTCAAGCACCAACGACCACAAAGACATCCTTCAGGAGGTTTTTGCGCGACTGTTCCTAAGCCTGAACACCTTTGACACTTCTAAAGACTTCAAACCCTGGCTCCGCAGAATTGTCATCAACCAATGTATGCAACACCTCAGAAAGAATAGGAAAAGGTCCGTTGTGATCCCACTGACGCCCACTACTAAGGAACCCAACGAGAACCTGGAAGCTCAGCTAACAAAGCTATCCAAATCAGATATCGAAATGTTGCTTTCGCAAATGCCAGATGGCTACCGGCAGGTCTTTATGCTGATTGCCATTGACGAGTATTCTCACAAGGAGGTGGCCAAGCTACTCAAACTTAGCCCTGAAACCTCCCGGTCACAATACCTGAGGGCAAGAAATTGGCTTAAGAAGCACCTGATCAACAACAACTATAAAACATTAGCGAATGGACTCTGATCAAAACAAACTCAACAAGCGCTTCTCGGAGGGCGATACGGGCCTGCCACCGGAACTGAGCTGGGAGCAGATGGAGGAAGGTATCCTCGAGAAGATGGAGACACTGGAAGCAAAGCCATCCGCTGGCTGGTCCAATCGCGACATCATCAAAACGGTATCCACGCTGTTGTTGTGCCTGTTGCCTGTCCTCTTCTTCAATAATGGCTTGTTGCTGGACTTCAAAGGCTTGACCTCTTCTGAGCCCGGGCAACCGATAGCTGATGCTGCTGAACCAGCTGCTTCACCTTCTTCCCTGCCAGTTACTTCCGCAAAGGATCAAGGTGAGCGTACAGACGACGCTTTGCTCCAAATGGACCAGCAAACATCAACTGCAGCCACTAATGAAAGCCCTGAAACAGCAGTAGCATTACCTCCCGTAAACGGTAGAAAAGATCAGCGTACAAAAAGCTCAGAAGCACCATTCAAACCTTCCCCTTCTCTGTTGCCAGGTAATAGCCTTTCTTCTCCAAAGAAGAGTTCAGGCAGCACTGAAGAACCACTGAATGATACCGGTCATGCGTCAGGCATTACAGCAGAAACACCAGCAATACAGCCCCCAATTGCTGCACTGGCGAACCTGGCTACACTGGACTTTGTGCCCCAAAGCACAGCAGCAGAAACGCTCCTTCCTGTAGCAGCGAATACTGAGGCTGAAGCCAGCCTGATACCCGCCCGCCAGCTGTCCCTGCACAGCGGTGTTTCCCAATGGAACCCGGGATATGGAGCGGACTTACCCGAAAATGCCAACTTCGAACAGTCTATCCTGTCCTACTACACCCAGCTGAGCTACACCCACCGGTTTGGCAACAACTACACCCTGACTGCCGGGCTGCAATACCAGCAGCTGGAGACTCAACTGCAGTGGAGTCAGCGCATAGAAGACTACACAACGGTTACCCTTCAGGATACGATTGTCGAAATACAGGTCAGCACTTTAACAGGCAATTCCACTGCCGTACGCGGAGATGTGGAAGTCAGTGTAGACGCCACCCGAAATATCCGCCATTACAATCAATACCGCATCCTCCAGCTTCCACTCGCCATCGGTAAATCCTGGACTTTTGGCAAAAGATGGCAAGCCGGCCTGTCGGTTGGCAGTGTGATCAATGTGCTCAGCCACAACAAAGGCCGCTACATCTATCAGGGGGAGCTACAGGAAATGGACGGGCCAGCCACCGGGCTTATCGATAACCGCTGGGGCATCCATGGGCTGGTGATGGGAAGGATGGGCTACCAAATCACCCCAAGCCTGGGCGTCATGATCGAGGCGCAGTACCAAAGGAGCCTAACCAACTGGAGCACGGTTCCAGGCTTTGACATGCGGCCAGAGGTACTTAACCTTGGAGTTGGGGTCTATCATAGGTTGTAAAAGGATTGGGTGGAGGTTTTTTATGGCCGCCTGCTCTTTTGAAGAGCCTGGAGGTCTTGGGAGGAGCTTCAGTTCGGGCCTCTGTAGTAATCAAGGCAGACTTTACTTTCGGTCCTGTTGACTGGCTGTAGGAGTTTAATGCATCCTTTTGCTGTCATTCAAATATTCCTCTTTTTAAACCTTTAAAATCAACCACCTTTCAACTATATTTGAACCATTGTACGATATCGCTCTATCGCTTTAAAATGGAAGGATATGACAACGCGCCAGCTTAACCGCCAACAAAACAGCATCTGGATATTCATTTTCCTGGGCTACTTGCTGATTTTACTTTTCTCCGCCAATGCCCACGAAAGCCTGTTCTACCGCCCGCGCAGCGTGCATCAGTGGCGGCAGGCAGACAGTGCCAGCCAATCACTGAATTTCCATCAGAATGAAGTCTCTTTTTGGACACCGCAGATGCACAATCAGGCTGGGAAAAATGGCTACGCTATCGCAGAATTTCCGGTCACCTATTACTTCATCAGTATATTGTATGATTGGTTTGGGGTCCATGAAGTGCTCCACCGGGGGACACACCTCCTGATCGTTATGGCAGGCTGGTGGTTTTTGTTCCTGATTGGGAAGCGGTTGACGGGTAGTGGCGGGCTCGCCCTGTTTCCGGTAGCCCTGATGAGCACCTTTCCGGTCTTCTTTTATTACAGCAACAACTTTCTGCCGAATGCCCCGGCAATAGGGCTGGTTTTGATTGGATGGTATGCTTTCTTCAGATACCGGGACAACCCAAAACTGGTATGGCTTTACTTAATGGCTTTTTTTATGCTCATCGCCTGCCTGCTCAAGGTTTCAGAAGGGATTAGTTTCATTGCTATTCTTGCGGTTGGTTTGCTCAGCTTGCTGCCGGGAAGGTTATTCCCAAACGCTTTCATACCCAGAAATCACCTGCTGCACTGGGTTGGAATTGCCGTGGCCGTTATCGCGTTGAATGTAGCCTGGTACGAATACGCCCGTTATTACAACGACGTTTACGGCAACAACCAAAGCCTGATCGGTATTTTACCCTTCTGGGAAATGAATAAGGACGACTGGCAACTGCTGGAGTACATGGTAGAGGATGTTTGGCTTCCTCATTTGATGCACCCGGCCTGGTTGTATACGCTGGGCGCTATGACGCTTTTGTTCCTGGGGGTCTTCCTGAGGATGCATGAGCTGTTGCGCTGGATTACCCTCCTTTTGCTGGTGGGGTGTGGAGGCTACGGGCTGCTCTTTTTGAAAGCCTTTCCCATGCATGATTATTACTGGCTGACCTTCGCCATTTATCCGACATTTCTGCTGATCACCTTGCTGGAATGGGGAAGGCGGGCGCTGAAGGAGCGACATTGGCTCATCAAGGCTGTCCCGGTAGCCGGTCTTTTCGCGCTAAGCATCCTGGGGCTGATGCAGAACCGCGAGATTCAAAAAGTGCGCTACACCGATGACCGGTTCCGGAGCGGACTGCCCGAAGGTTCCTACGAACTGGAACCCTACCTCCGTTCCATAGGGGTGAGCCGCCATGCCAAGGTGGTAAGCGTTCGGGACAAAAGCCCCAATATCACGCTTTACCTGATGAATAACCCGGGATACTCAGAGGCTTTCAACGGCGGTGACTATACCGTAGGCGGGTTTCAAAAGGTAGGGGCAGAATTCCTCATCATCAATGACAGCAGCTATCTGGAAAAACCCATGTACCAACCTTTTTTAAAGAAACCGATCGGGGCGTATAAGGGGATTTTGATCTATGACATCCGGGAATAGGGGGTTGTAGTCCAGGCACATTTACTTTGGCCCCGCAGCGAACTAAAACACGCTTTTATTCATTTAAGATGACGAATAAACTAAATTGGAAAATATTTTCTGCCCAAGAGAGGAACACGGCCCTTGAAGCATTAAAAGATATTATTTCTTCAAATGATGGCTTCATTGTTGACTTCAATTTTTTTTCGGATTTAGCCCTTACTCTTACAATAGAGATCGAAGAAAGGAGAATAAAGGGACTACATTCTGCGATTAGTCAGATAGCAAATATATCAGAACTAGAAAATATTGCCTTCGACCCAGAATCAGTAAAGGAATGGTGGATATTTCTTAATATCAACTTTGCTGAAGGAACAGGCGAGCTAAAAGTTATCATCCCTGAAATACCCGGATAAGAAATGTAAAATTGTTACAACAAACGCTATGCGCTTGGGTACACGCCCATTGCCAAACTGGTGTTGCCAAAGCTCTGAGAGCAGTTGTTAAAGCGTCTGCTGTTTTCAACCTTTTGCTAATAGAATAATATCTTAGGAGGCGTTATTTTCCTACAGAATATTCCCAAGGTAACACCCCATTGTAAAAGCACTCAACAAAACATGACATGGCCAACAACAAACTCATCGTAGACGAACGCCAGAAAGACGTTGGGAACTTCATGGTCGGCCGCCTGCTGCCCTTCCGGAAGAAACGGCAGGTAGGGCCCTTTACGTTCATCGACCACATGGGGCCCGCCCGGATCGGGGATGGCAATTATGTGGATGTGGACCAGCATCCGCATATCGGCCTAAGTACCCTAACTTATCTTTTTGAAGGGGAGATAGAACACCGGGATAGCATAGGGAGTGTGCAGGTCATCCGGCCAGGAGATGTAGGATTCATGACTTCAGGCAAGGGCGTGACCCACACCGAAAGGACCCCACAAGATGGGCGGGGGAAGATGTCCACCCTGCACGGATATCAAATCTGGGTAGCCTTGCCTAAAGCACAGGAAGAGATGGAGCCCCGGTTTGATTACTACCCAAGTGCAGACCTACCCCACTGGACAGACGGGCCATTGCAAATCAAACTCGCCGCCGGACAGGCATTCGGCAGGTCCGCTCCGTTGCAGGGATTTTCTCCCCTTTTCATGGTGGATATTTTCACTGAAGAAGAAACCACGCTGAACCTAAGCCGTCACCTCAAAGGCGAAGTCGCATTTGTTATCGTAAAAGGGTCGATCACCAGTCAGGGGCAAAAGGTGAAAGCTGGCCAAATGCTGATCAGCAAAACGGACGAGGAATGTGAGGTTTGCCTTGATGCCAACTCGCAAATCCTGCTCTTTGGAGGCGAGCCGCTACCTGAGGAGCGGTTCTTAATGTGGAACTTTGTTTCGCACAGCAAGGAGCGCCTGAAGCAGGCCAAAGCCGAATGGGTAGATAAGCAGTTTCCCAAGGTGCCGGGGGATGAAACCTACATCCCCTTTCCTGATTTTATAAAATGAAATGCGCATTATTTGGATAGGGTGCAGCATGTGCCGCTAGGGGCAATAGATAGGTCACCTAAAGCCGCAGCCTTTACCCCGCGCCGTTAGGTGCGGAATGTGATCTTGTCAACATTAGGCGAACCCTGTTTGACCAGGAACGAGCAACAAACATAACCAATACACGCCAAAGCACAAGGCAATATTTTTAGCCCCCTGCGATCAAAAACAAACCGTCGATGTTAACAACACATGGGTAATTTCTTTCTCTTTCTAATCCTCATATTGATCATCGGCGTACTGCCGTTGTCGGTTTATCTGTTGCGCAGCCTGCGCGAAAGTACCACCGGCCCCGGCCCCCTCGATGAAGACCTGACCCGCACCGGCGAAGGCGCGGAAGCTATCGAATGGTGGGAAGCCCGCCGCAGCACCTTCAACCGAAGCCTGCTCGCCTCGGGCGCGGTGGTCCTGCTTGTCTACTATGCGCTCTTGCGGTGGCGGGTAAATGCCTTTACCGGAGAAGCTTTTCAGGTGCAGCCCCGGCAGGTCCTCTTCCTCATCGTGATTTACCTGATCTATATGGGCATTGCCAACCTCCTGTACAACATCGGCGTATTTGTGGAGCAGGCACAACAACCTGCCTCCCCTTCTGCCTACCGGCACCGCACCTTTCAACTCATTTACTGGGCGGCCATTGCAGCGCCTTTTGTGGTGGTTTTGTGGAAAACGCTGAGCCCGGTTGCCCGATAGGTTTTCTTCAACGGGCGCATTTTCGTACTTTGCCGGGCATGCAACAAGGGATTAAGCGGTCCCCACTTTCCTTTGCATCTCCAACCCCGTTAGGGGTTAAATATGGGTAAAACACTCCTTACAAACGGCTTTCCCGTGCCTTTAGGTACGGAATGTGATGCATTCCGTACCTAAAATTGCCCAACCTTACGCTATCTTTAGCATCTCAAACCAAATACGCACAACCCCATGGCAAAAATACTCGTCACCGGCGCCAACGGACAGGTAGGGCGCGAACTGCAGGTACTGGCTGCTCAGCGTTCCGATGTACAATTTATCTTCACCAACCGGACCTTACTGGACATTACCGATGGTGATGCGGTCGAAAAGTTCTTCAACGAGCAGCAGCCTGATTACTGTATCAATTGCGCAGCCTATACGGCCGTGGACAAAGCCGAAACGGAGACTGATTTGGCGAAAGCCGTCAATGTCACTGCCGTGCAGCATCTGGCCACTCAATGCCATAAGCATGGTGCCCCCTTTATCCACTTCTCCACCGACTACGTCTACCACAACAGCCTCAACCGCCCGCTACGGGAAGACGACCCCACCGAGCCCAAAGGCGTCTACGCTCAAACCAAGCTGGACGGTGAAAAAGCAGCTCTGGAGGCCCACGACTACAGCATGATTGTGCGCACGTCCTGGGTGTACTCCACCTTCGGGCACAATTTTGTGAAAACAATGCTCCGCCTGGGCGGGGAGCGCGACCGGCTGACGGTAGTGTTTGACCAAATCGGCAGCCCAACCTACGCCCGGAGCCTCGCCGATGCTATGCTCAAGGTCATCCAACTGCACCGCATGGGCACGGTAAGCCAGGAAAAATGGCACGGCATCTACCACTACAGCAACGAAGGGGTTTGCAGCTGGTACGATTTTGCGAAAGCAGCGATTGATGCGAAAGGTCTGGAATGCGAGATTCTACCCATTGAGACCAAAGACTTCCCTACGCCTGCACAGCGCCCCCCCTTCAGCCTGCTCAACAAAGCGAGATTCAAGTCGGCATTCGGGCTCACTATCCCGCACTGGCAGAAGGACCTGAAGCGCATGCTGGAGCACCTGTAAAAAATGGCTGGCAGATCACCCGAGTTCAGAATTTTTGACTTAATTTCGTCATTCTTTTCCAGCCCCGGCCAAAGTATTTATCGGATAACATGAACGATCAAGGATAGACATGAACTATATTATTAGCGGCATTCAGCAAATGGGGGTAGGCGTAAAAGACGCAGATGAGGCCTGGAAGTGGTACAGAAAATACTTCGGTACAGATGTGCCGGTTTTCACGGAAAAAGCAGAAGCCGGGCTAATGCTTCCCTACACCGGTGGTCAACCTCGCAACCGCTATGCTATCCTCGCTATGAATATGCAAGGCGGTGGTGGTTTCGAAATCTGGCAGTATACCTGCCGGGAGCCTCAGCCTTCCACTTTTGATATTCAATTGGGTGACTACGGTATCTTCGCCGCAAAAATCAAGACACCTGATGCCCGGAAAGCTTATGACTACTATCAGGCCAATGGCGTAAAATGTTTGTCTGGTGTGCACCGCGTCGGGCAGGGGCCGCTTAACTTCTTTGCACAAGACCCCTACGGCAATGTCTTCCAGATTGTGGAAGCTACCGATTGGTTTCAAAACCGCAAACAACTGACCGGTGGTATTTACGGTGCCATAATTGGCGTTTCTGATATTGATGCAGCCTTAAAGCTCTACCGGGATGTCCTGGGTTACGATGAGGTCATTTCCGATGAAGAAGGTGTCTTTAGCAGCCTGGGTCAGGTACCGGGCCATAGCAACCCCATGCGGCGCGTACTGCTGCGGCACAAAGCAGAGCGGGCCGGAGCATTTGCGCCATTGTTTGGCCGGAGCGAGCTGGAATTGGTACAACTCAAAACTGGGCATGAACCCCGGAAGATCTACGATGAGCGCTTGTGGGGTGACCTGGGCTTCATCCACCTGTGTTTTGATGTGCGCAATATGGATGAACTTAAATCTAATTGCACAGCTGCAGGCTTCCCTTTCACCGTTGACAGTAGCAACAGTTTTGACATGGGTGAGGCTGCCGGGCGATTCAGTTATATTGAAGACCCCGATGGCACCCTCATTGAGTTTGTGGAAACCCACAAGGTCCCGGTGATGAAGAAACTTGGCTGGTACCTCAACCTCAAGAAACGCAAACCTACCAAGCCACTTCCCCGCTGGATCATCAAAGCCATGGGGCTTTCCCGGGTAACGGAATAGCCTTGCCATGCAAAACCGAAGATGGTCAACGGTTGCCTTTCTCACCCTCCTGGTTGCTCCAGTGCTTTTTCTGGCCTGGAACAGCCACGAGCCTGGAAACGGCCTACTTTCCATGATCTACTTCGGCGAAAGGTTTGAACAGCGGCAGCTCCCTGAAGTTCAGGCCATTGCTCCACCAGCAATTAGTGCATTGGGATACGACGGGCAGTTTTATGCTCAAATGGCTATCGACCCTTCTCTGCAACATCCCGGAATGAGACGTTCCATTGATTCTGTTTTTTGGCGGGGTAGACGGATCGGGCTTTCGGCTATAGCCTACACCCTCGGGCTCGGTCAACCGCGGTGGATACTACAAGTCTACGCGTTGCTCAACTTCGCTTTCTGGATTGGACTGTTGACCTTGCTCCTGAACCGTTTTGACCTGCACAAACTCAAGACTAAATTGATGGTTGCCGCCATCTTGCTTTCTTCTGGTACACTTATTTCTATCGAGCGGGCGTTGATTGATCTGCCCGCTTTATTTTTTTCCCTTTTGCCTGTTTTGTGCTCTATGAGTTGGGCAGGAGCAGCTTTGCTTTTTGCCTTCTCAATACTCACGAAAGAGACTGCCGCATTAAGCGCCCCTGCTGTTTTATGGGTATACCGGACCCCTTATACCCGGCTTTTGAGAACAGCACTGGTTATCGGGCTCATCCCCCTATGCTGGTACATTTACGTACTTCAAATCAGTGGTTTGCCAAAAAGTCAGACCGCAACTAATCTGTTGTTGCCCTTTGAAGCATTCATAGCAAAATTCGGGGCAGCCGGGCTTCATTTACAGGCCTTCATCAGTACAGGTAGGCCAAGACTAGATGCCCTCAGTCAAGCTCTTTTCGAACTTCTGGCACCGGTTTCCTTCCTCGTGCAGGCGGCTTACTTCTTCGTCCGGTACAGCCTAAGGGACAAATACTGGCTTTTTGGCATCGGATTCGCCCTGCTGTTCTGCCTGCTGGGAGCGCCCATCTGGTTTGAACAGGCTGGCTACACCCGTATCTTACTGCCGCTTACCGCTGCCTTCAATCTCCTGATACACCAACGAGAACACCACCGGGCTTACCTCGGATGGTGGATAACCGGGAATTTAGGTATGTTTGGGATGCTTATCTACATCGTCATTCAGATAGGCCTCTTAATCTTTTAAAGTTCATGCAAAGAATTCCATCCTTATACTTTGCCAACAGCGATCTGGGCGGACGGGGCGTTTTCACCGCAGCCGACATACCCGAAGGCGCTTTGCTGGAAATCTGCCCGGTCATTGTTATGCCAAAGGAGCATCTTAAATACCTGGACCAAACCGGGCTGTACGACTACTACTTCATCTGGGGGCAACAGGAAGAGGCCTGCGCCATTGCCTTGGGCTACGGCTCTTTGTACAACCACAGCTACCGCCCCAACGCCTTCTACCTGCCCGATTTTGAGGGTAAGGCCCTGCACTTCATGGCGCTCCGCGACCTAAAAGCGGGAGAGGAAATCACCGTCAATTATAACGGCCACCCCGGTGACGAGGAAGAGGTCTGGTTCATGGCACGGCGACTAAACGATTAGAATTTCAGAAAAATGACTATTTTTCGGTATTGGTAATGGACTTAGAGATGCTATGTTAGCATCTCTTACAATCATCAAACCTAACCCCATGCCGTCTCAAAAAGAAACACTCATCCACCAACTCCGGGACGTACAGCTATCCTGCCTGGCCCGCCTGAAGACCTTCCAAAACAATCAACTCATCGATGATCAGGCTGCCGCGGACGCCAAACAACAAATCGAAGATCTGGAGGTCGATCTGCACAGCGCCTTGCTCTGGGCAGACGAACTCTCCTACGACGAACACCAGCTCTTGAAGGCTATAGTGGCTTTAAAACTGGCTCCTGAGGAAACGCCAAATTCCTTTCTGGACCATTTCAGCAACCTGCAGCAGTTGATCCGGGATATGATCCTGATCCCCCTACAGGAAAGAGCCGCACAAGCCGCCCCCTCTCAGTGGAACCAGAAAATGCTCGACGAGCTCCTCAAAATCCGACGGGCACTTCGGGAAACCAAAAACGCCCTCATCGCTGCTGATCAGGACCCTACCGCCGATCCGGAATTCCTGGAGCAGGAGGCTGCATTCACTGCTTTCCTGGCTGTGTACCGAAAGCATTTGCGGGAAAACACGGTGCAGGCAGACGAAAATGCGATCAAAACCATGGAACTCATGATTGGCTTGATCAAAGCCGCTACGGATGTCCCCAAGTTCAAGGCCTCCTACCAAATGCTGAACGACTACGTGGAAAGCCAGATTCCTGTTACTGAAGAAGAAAAAGCATGAGACGATTCCTGACTAAAATTAGCATCATTTGTTTAGGTTTCTGGATAGCCAACTGCGGAGGTGGTCCGGAACAAGACCCCTTCCCCGGAGCCACTGTAGACAGCCTGCAGAGGGATAGCCTGGCCCGGTTGGACAGCCTTCGGTCTCAGGTAGATGGATGGGAGGCTCAGGTGCTGGAAAAGCTCAATGACCTCAAAGTCAACTGCCGGGTACGGGAAGACAGCCTGATGGCTAATGGGCAGGCGATGCTGGAAGATTCTACTTTCCTAATGCTGCGCACTGAAGTCCGGCTGCTCACCGACAGCCTGCGCCATAGCATCCTTTACGGCAATACCGTTGCTGATGAGACTCAGGTGAGCACACTTGAGTACATCAACGTGCTCGTTGCAGGAGGCCAAACACAAGCAGATTTACAAGAGGCGCTCCTGTTGTTCTGCGATTATGCCCGAGTCAGACAAGATTCAACCCCTATTATCCAATGACCAAGCGAAACACGATGCCAAACACTTACCGATTACTTGCGACTTTCCTGTTGGGAGGGCTCTTTCCTGTCGTACTTTCCGGGCAGAGCCTGATTGAAGACGCTGCCAGGCTGGTCAGGGCCAAACGCATGCTCACCCAAATGCCGGACAGCCTGGAGACGGACTCCATGCGCATGGCTTTCGCCGAAGCCATGGCCATTCTCCAGCAATACGATGCCGATGGGCTCGAACAGGGCGAAAAAGCCGCAGACCTGCTGGAAACGGCTGAGCATTATCAAAGCAATCAGATCCTTTCTGAATGGCTACCGCTTCGGCAACTGAAAGGCTATGCTGAAGCGCCGGACAGTGTGGCGATGAGCAGGTACAGGGCGCAACGCACAAGACTGCAACAAGCACCGAGGGAACAAATGGCAAGAGCGCTTAAAAGTTCGGAAGGGCAAAACATGGCCGACTTTCTTTCGATTTCCAAAGCATTGCAACGCTATACCATCCCACCTGTAGAGAGCCGCTTAGCCCTAAAAAGCGCCGCCAAAACAAGCAATCAAAACATAGACAACGGTTTGGTCAACACCAGCATGCTGCTTGAAGGCGTCTTCCATTTTGTACTGGAACGCGCACAACAGGAGGTCGCCATCAATTTCCTGGACCGGTTTCTGGAAGACGAAGTACCGCCGGTCAGGCTGCTGTTCCCTACGGTTTACAAAGAGGTCAGCAGTACCAGTTTTAGCTATTCTCAGTCCTTTTTAGAACGGGTGCGGACCGCCTTTTATGAAGATCTACAATTGCTGAGCGTACGGTTGCCCATTATCTTGCTGGAAGATGACCGGTTCGAGGCGCTGCAATCGGACCCCATCATGTACAACCTGCTGACCGTATACACGATCATCGGGCTTTCGCAAAATGACATGCCCCTAAGCGACATCATGGGGGCCACGCACCGTAATATCCTCACCAACTACCAGGAAAACGGTAAAAAGCTCAACTTCACTCTGGCAGATACGGTGCAAAGTGGCGCGACAACTCTGGATGACCTGCACGAGCGGACGCAAACCATCACCAACCTGCTCAGCAGCATTTACATATCGCTGAATGATGCAGAAAACACACTGGAAGACAGCCTGCAGGCCATTGAGCAACGGTGGCTGGCTGCCCCCGACACCACCAACCGGCAAAAGTCTGCGCCTGGTTTTGCTTATCTCTTCAAACCGGAATACAATCTGGCCACGCTCATGAGCGACGATGCAGAAGGCTACCGCCTGAACTTCCTGCCCTATCTGCTGCGGGGCCGGCTCGACAGCGCCTATCTTATGCAAATTCGTAGCGTGGACAGCTATGATCAGTACTTTTCCGAAGAGCCTACCGAGCGCATGCTCATTGCTGCCGGGCTGGAAATCGCCCGAAGGCTGGGCGGCACCTGGTACGAAGACCAAACCCTGGCGGACATCCTGGACAACTGGGTAGCCGACCTGACGCTTTATCACCGCCGGCTGGAAGAGTGGAAATACAAGGTCTTGCCTGATGAACTTGATGCAAAAGTCTATCAGGACCTTGAGCTGAAGCGAAAGCAGCTCCTCGCCGCCGTCCGCGACACACGGACTTACTGGGCAGCAGTGGACAGCCTGAGCTATCAGCAGGGGCTGGCTTTCCAGGTCCTTTCGAATATGCTGAACGCCCCCTACAACATCAACAGCCCCGCAACCCGCATTGAGATGGTGGCCCGTAACCTAACACAACAGCAACTGGTCAGGGAATGGAAAGAGGAACTGCAGGACATTGAGCAGCGATTCTTCGACCTCAACGAACGGGTCTTAGGCGAGGAAGCCGAACTTCCACCTACCCATCCAATCAGTATCTACTTGCTGGGGCAAAAGCCGACTCATCCTTACTCCGGGCTGGTGGTGAAAGTGCAAAAGCTAAAAAACGAACTCCATGCATTAAAAGCAGAACTTGAGGAGGTGGATACCACTTATGCCCCAACGCCCTACAAGCTACAGCGCAATGCCGAGCCGATGCTCTTCCTCACAGAGTCTATGTCGCAGCTCACTTACTGCCTGCGCGCTTCGGACCCTGCCCAAATGTGGATCGCCCGCCCGGTACTGGATAGTGCGCTGAATGACCCGGATCTCCGCCCTGCCTTTCTGGGCCTGCTGTATCAGCGTATGCGGCAGGTGAAGCAAATCCGGAACATCGCCCCGGATGGGCTGGCGCAGTTGGTGCAACTCACTGTAGCGGACCTCCCCGACCTCACCCCTCCGGATTCTGTTTCGGTCGAACAAGATAGCCTTCGGTTTTACCGCAAAGCCGCATTTGTGGTAAACACCCTGAACCGTATTTTGGAGCTGCCGCTGCTAGTGGATCAATCCAACAGCGGGCAGTTGTTGCCGCTGGTGGAAAGCGACCCCAGGCTTAAGCCGGTGCCGGAGGTCTCTCAAAAGCTGCTGGACATGGTTTATTACCTCAACCGGCGGGACCACCGTCAGGCTATTGGCGCTACCCTTGGCTTGTTTACCGGATTGGCACCTGTTTTCCAGGGAGACGAACCGGGGCAGGAGGAACTGGCGCAGTTTCTCAGTTTCCTCACTGAGTACGGCTACTTTATCGCTGGTTTGGTAGATGCACAGTCTACCAACGAAGTCCAAAGCCTTATGGAGGGCATTGCTGATCCACCGGGCAGTTCCCGCCTCAAGCGCAAGAAAAAAGTCACCGTAGCCCTAAACGCTTACCTGGGCGTTTCTGTGGGGCAGGAAAACTGGGAGCAGAACAGCACGAATACCGAAGAAACGTTTACCAACATCATGCCCACCATGCCTATCGGCTTTTCTGTCAGCCGCCGGCTCGGCAAACGGCGAATTGTGATTAACGAATCTACGCTGCAAACCAAGCAGCTGGATGGCCATTCCCTTTCGCTTTTTCTCAGCCTTATCGACCTGGGCAGCTTTTTCACCTATGTGCCCGGGGACACACAGTTTGGGGAAACCGACCTGACATTCAAAAATGTCTTCCGGCCCGGATTGCAGTTGCACTACAATATCAAAAACTCACCTTTTTATGTTGGCGCAGGGGGACAGTACGGACCACAGTTCCGGGAAGTGCAGGGCGAGCAGATTACGCTGCAGTCGACCCGGTTTTTCCTGAACTTTGGCGTGGATGTGCCGTTGAAGACGTTGTTTGTTCGGTAATCTTTAAAAGCCCTTCTGCTATGCGGAGAGGGCTTGTTGCCGTCAGGCTTACCTGCGGACAGATTGACCAGAGCAACAAGGCTGTACAATACTATTTAGCAATGATTTGAAATGAACGCGACACGAGAAATATTTTTGAAAATGTTCCCTCTTTTTCCAGAGGAGGCCATCATTCAGTTTTCTGATGCTTTTGTCGAAAGAAAACTAAAAAAAGGAGCATACTTACTTCAGGAAGGCCAGATATGTCAAGAATTAGTTTTCATTCTCAAGGGGAATATGATGTGCTATTATCTCAAGAATGGCAAGAGATACATAGACGAGTTTTCATTGGATTGCGAATTCATGACCGACTATACGAGCCTTATCAACCAAACTCAAACGGACAAATACATTGAATGTATTGAAGATTGCACCGTTTATGGCCTTACCCGTGAAAAGCTATATGCTTTTTACGAACAGCCACAGCAGCAATTTGAAAAGTTAGGCAGATTAATGGCTGAACAGTTGTTCCTGGAGTGGAATCAAAGAAGCAAATCCCTTTTGATGGATAGTGCCTCTGAACGCTATTTAAAACTCATTGAGAACAGGTCTTACTTACCCCAACGAGTCCCCCAGTTTCTGATTGCTGAGTACTTAGGTATTACTCCTGAATCACTCAGCAGGCTCAAAAAGAATTTGAATAATCTCAAAACCTAGCTTTCTTACCATTGATCAATGCATAGGTTTGGGGACTGTTTTTTCTTTGTAGCGAACAAAAAACACATGCTACAATGAAAAAATCAATTCTGTTTTTAGTCTTTTTCGCAGCCTCTCTTTCCGTCTTTTCTCAGGAGCAATACAAAGGTTTGCTATACTTTGAAGCGGATCCTCTGGCCTACATTAATCAAGGGTATTCGATCCACCTGGGCTATGAGAACTGGAAATGGCGTACCCGATTCGATCTGACAACCGTAAGAGTAGATTACCCAGAGACTTTCGAGGATTTTCTGTACGGCACCACAGCGTTTGATTTGGTTATCCGAATAGACGGAATCAAGGTCGATTACTTACTTAACAAGAAGGACTTAAACAAGGGGGCTTTCGTCGGAGTGGACATCAACAGTACCCGATTGTTACTGACACATAGGGAGACAGGTGGAGAAGAGGTGATCAATGAAGTTAACATTGGTATCCGCGGTGGGTATAAATTGAATATCTGGAAAGGTTTTTATATCACGCCTTGGGCCGCCTTGTGGCTAGATGCGGCAAATGAACAAGAGTTCGTGGTAGGCAACGACAAAATATCTAATCCAGGTTGGAGCTGGTTGGTGACTGCACACTTGGGCTATGCCTATCCTTTAAGATAGTCTGTAGATTGGCCTGCTCCTCTTTCTATTGAACCGCTAAACGCAGGGGCATAGAAAGAGGCGCGGCTTCTGTTCCATTCTGCTCTTCAGAACGGAACAGAAGCCGCTTTTTTTCCAAACAGTAAGGGCCTGAAGCGTAAAAGACTAATGTGCAATTTGGTTTACTCGTAATGTTGGGTATTTGCCTACGATTTTACCAATTGAAATGACTCGTGATTTCCAGAATTTAAAATGACTGTTGTATCTTTAAAGCGTTCATTAAAGAGCATAGCAGTGATAGTGCTTGATAGATATGGAGAAGTTAAGAGATGCTACGTTAGCATCTCTTAAATACAAACCATAGAAAAGCGCTTCAAGGAACAGGGGAAGAACGATTATGGATAGCGGAAACTGCATCTGCAACCCGTTCTAAATTGATCCTCTCGGATAAGGGCCTCAGACCATGTTTGATTTAATTTTGATTGGAATTTGACATCAGATTCTCACATGGCCTAACAACATAGTGCCGCAAATAATAATCTGCTGCGCTGCGTAATGCAGAGGCACTACATTTTACCCACCAAATAACACATGAACGCGATACAAGAAATATTTTTGAAAATGTTCTCTCGGTTTCCGGAAGAGGCCATTATTCAGTTTGCAAATGCTTTCAGTGAAAAAAAATTGAAAAAAGGCGACTTTCTGCTTCAGGAAGGTCAGATATGCAGAGATTTAGTCTTCATACTCAACGGGAATATGATGTGCTACTATCTCAAAGATGGAAAAAGGTACATCGACGAGTTCTCGTTGGACTACGAATTTATAACAGACTATACCAGCTTCATCTACCAGTCTACCACTGACAAATACATTGAATGCCTGGAAGATTGTGTAATTTATACCTTAAGCTATGAGCGCATGAACGCTTTGTATGACCTGCCCCATCAGCCATTCGACAGGTTGGGCAGGATGATGGCCGAACAGATCTACTTGCAGTGGCATGAAAAGAGCAAATCCCTGTTAATGGATGATGCTACCGAACGTTACTTAAAACTCATCAATAAAAGGCCTTATCTAAGTCAGCGCGTACCGCAATACCTAATTGCGGAGTACCTGGGTATCGCCCCTGAATCACTCAGCAGAATAAGAAAGTCCTTAACTAATACCAAGGTATAGCGCTCTGAGTTACTACCCCTTCTGACGCTTTGCCATGACCTCAAACCGCTAAGATTACTGCATCTGCCAAGGGACCTAACTTGGGCTGCCCAACAGACACAACGGGTCATGCCTGGAATAAGGCGCGAAGCTCAATCCCCTCCCGACTGGAAATTCATAGCCGGACACCCCCTTCTTAACCTACATCAATGAACGGGGCTTGGGACGCCCTTTTCTTTGTAGTGAATAAAATACATTTACTACAATGAAAAAGTCGATTCCTCTTTTATCGTTTTTGCTTATCGCGGCTGTATCCGTTTTCGCCCAAAATGAATCCTCCACTTTCCAAAAAGAAGATGCAGGAGGGTTCACATACGGCGAGTTTAAAGCGGGATATGGCGTCACCCAATTCTTCTCAGGCCTCGAAGACCGGTTTGAGGCGGGCAACTTCGACCCGAGCGGTGGCGGGTTATATTCGATTGCTGTCTATCGCAAATTCAATAGCATCAACCACCTGCACTTCGGTTTAAAGTTTAAAGCTCTGGGAGCTGCGCCATCTCAGGGCGATAACGACGAAGAGCTGTTCTTCAACTTTTGGGGAGCGGCCATCTCTACCAAATACTTCCCGGGTTCTGAGTCGGGTACTAAAGGTTTTTACCTGCAAGGCGACTACAACTTTGTCTCCCAGTTCACTCAGAAGTACAGGAATACCGAAAATCTGGATTTCGACCACCAATTCGCAATTGGCGGCTCCCTTACAGGGGGTATGGGGTATCAATTCCCATTGAAAAACCGGTACGGCCTGGTGGTTTCCGTGGAGTATGACTGGGCTTTCCGGCAAGGCGAAGTTCAGGATGTAGGTGACGTCGATTTTAGGAACGGCAATATTGGGTTTCAAGTAGGATTAACTTTTTAATCGAGTTTATTAACGCACATTTTGTATGTCTCTGAATGGTCTTTTTCACCAGCTCTGCATCTCGTCCTCACCTTCGTAGCTTAGGCTACGAGGTTCCGGGCGTTCTTTGATCTGGCAAAAAATACTCATCCATATCCTATACAAAACCTACCTTAATAAACTCTAATCATTAAACTATATTCAGATGAAAAAGTCAATTGTAATTTTTGCGATTTTCCTTTTAGCGGCACAAGTTGGCGTAGCGCAAGAAGAAGAAAGTTACAAATGGGGCATAGAGACTGAGCTTATTCAGCCCTTTATACCGAACATTGGGATTTTCAACCTGCAGCTTACCAGAAACGTATTCTCGAACGACACCCAAAAGGGAGACCTGGTCTTAGGTGCCTATTTAAGGCCCAATGTGGAACACGATGTGGTTGACGAGATTGACGAGTATATGTTTTACACCGCTTACCGCCATTATTTTTGGCAAGGCTTACACGTCGAGGCAGGCTTGAACACCGGCTATTACTGGGGGTACGACAACCTGATTGATGGTATGGACTACGAAGGCTTAGCTATGTTTTGGGAAGCCAACATTGGCTATAAGTTTAATATAGGTAGCAGCCGGTTTTATGTTCTTCCACAGTTTGGAGGCCTGGGGAATATCGTCGCCGACATCGGGCCCAGAGGCGGCAAATCGGACAATTTCATTCAGGGCAACTTATTTATCGGGTATAACTTTTAACCACTGGATCATGAACAGGAAAGAATTTTTAAGATACGGCAGTATAATCACCGTAGGCGCATTTATAGCAGGTAGCACAGGTGCTTCAGCAATGACAGCTTTTACTGAGGGAGAATACAGCACTAATGCTTCGGGAAAAAGGCCTGACCCGGGTGACTTTGACCAACCCATTCTAAAAGCCATTGCACTGGGCATCAATGCGCCTAGCGCGCACAACACGCAGTCCTGGAAGTTCAAAGTCATCAATGACCTGGAAATGGAGCTATATGTTGATGAAAACATGTTGCTGCCAGCTACTGACCCTCCATCGCGTCAAATTCACATGGGGGCGGGCTGTTTCATCGAAACCATGGTGATGGGTGCATCTCGTTATGGCTACAGCGCGGAGGTCAGCTACTTCCCGGAAGGCTATGCCAATGAGGCAGACTTTGGCGTAAAGCCTGTGGCAAGAGTTGCCCTGAACCAGACAGGTATAGATAAAGACCCGTTGGCGGACTTCATCGAGGCCCGCCAAACGAGCCGGATGAAGTACAAGGGAAGCCTGCTATCCCAGCGTGACTATGATAAGCTTGTAAAGCAGGCAGGAAAGAGCTACTCCACTTTGACTTTTATTAATAAAGGCATGGCCCCCTACCTCGATATTTTCTACCGGGCTATGGAAATAGAAAGCAGGACCTATGCCACTAATGAGGAAACCAGAGAAATGTTCCGGTTCTCAGAAGAGGAGCGTAAAGCAAAGGGTGATGGCATCAGCATTCCACAGATGGGCTACAAAGGCATGATTGAGCGAATTGCAGAGAAGTCCCTCAAAAATGGCGATCACGATACCTGGCATAGCGAAAAGAACATCAAGAACACCATGAAGGGTATCAAAAAAGGATTAGATACCACCAAGGGCATTGTGATTTGGCACACAGCAACTAATGATTTCAAAGATTGGGTGCTTTCCGGCCGCGATTACGTGCGCTTCAGCCATGCCGCTACGAAGAATGGGTATTTCTTGCACCCCTACAATCAGGCCATTCAGGAATACAAGGAAATGGACGGGGTAAGAAAAGAACTGGATGCGCTGCTGAATATTAAAAGCCCGCAAAAAATCCAGATGCTGGTAAGGATCGGAAAGAGTGACACGCCTTATTTGTCTTATAGAAGGACACTAGACAGCTATCTGACAAAATAAGATTAATTGTTCAGTCTTGTACAAGCGTAATGCGGGATCAACAGCCCAAATGAACACTTCGCGTTCAATAAATTTGGCGGTAGGCCGGCAGAAGACCACCTATGAGAGCCCGCACTACGCTTACAAAGGAACAGTTATACGCAATACGAAGTAGTCACCTACTGGCGCTGACGGCCAGCACGGGGAACGATAAATGTCGTGTCACTGATTCAGACATTCATCGTCTGGGTCTTGGATTTGCGACATCGGCCACTGACGAAGCATAGCTTGTCAGGGCAGACCCGTGACGAAGCGTAGCTTATCAAGACAAGCGCAAGCCACTTCCCAGCGTAAATACTGACCCGCCTGCCTTAGTATTAGTACAGTCTCAGGTGGCTGAAGCCCACAGGCGACGAAACAAGAGCAGGCATTGAGTAGGTTTGCTGCTCCGATCCTTATCGGAGACCACTTAATCGCCAGTATACAACCTGATCTCCACCACATATGCCTCTTAATACACAAGCGCGTAGGAAGCCCTGATCAGTGCACTTCCTGCAAAATCAAAACTCCTACGCCCTTTTTATGTTAAACCCCGGCCAAACTCCCTCCAGGCCGTAGCATTTCTCCCGGCAGCGTCGTATCTTTAGAACGATGCCACCACACCAATTTACCTGGACATACGTCAGTGATGCCGGTCAACGGTACACGGTCGGGCTCTTCCACAGCGTGCGGGAAGGACACCTGATGGTCTATTGCAATCAGAAGGTGGTTCTTATTGATTTTAAAGTATTTGATACCCGATCCTACCCGCTTTTTCTCGACGATGAGCTTTTCCACGTCAACATAGAGCGCAAAAACGGAAAGTATTTCTACGGCTTCCAAATGGATAAAGAAGCCGACACCCCCCGCAATCAGGCCCGCCGACTGATCGAAAAAAAACACTGGAAACAGACGCTGATTTTCGTAGCCTTGCTCGCCCTGGCGGTCACAGCAGTCACCATTATAGGCCGCCGCCAAAAAGAGGATCAGGGGGACCCTGCTGCGCGGGCAGAACTTATCCTTCACCATGGTAAAATGGCAGAGGCCAAAGTGGAAGGCATCTACCAGCATGAGGACCAAACCACCGTTCGGTACAGCTTTATAGTGAATGGGCAATCCTACAGCGGGCGGGAGGCGCTTCCTCCCATGCCTAATATAGTCCTGCCCAACGGCTTGCCCCTGAAAGAGGGCGATCAGTTTGCCGTCCGCTACGTTGGCGACCGCCCGGGCTGGAACAGTATTCAGCTCGACAACCCTACTGAAGACCAGATACAGTACTACCGGAAACTGGCTCGGCAGCAACAGGTCCGGCAGCACCCCGATCAATCGGAAGCCTTCATCGAATGCCTCCTTGATATTGCCTTCACGCAGCAGGGGCTTTCGGGCTATGCCGCTTTCATTTCCCAAACGGCCTCCGCGACAGACAATCCCTTCGCCAACGAGCAGACCTACAAGCGGCTCATCCGTTCTGTCGATTTTCAGAATGCCCGGCAGCAACAATGCTTGTAAATAACGAGGTTTCTCCTATTTTCGCAAAAAACATAAGGTTTGGACCCAATCATCCCACATATCGAAAGCCTGATTTTTGCCTCGGATGAGCCGATCACGCTAAAGGAAATCCGCGACTGTCTGGAGACGGTACTGGAGGCTACCTTTAAAGACGAGGAACTCATGGAAGGCATTACAGCCCTGCAGGAGCGCTACGCACAGAAAGGCTTCGGCTTTGAGCTAACAGAAATTGCGGGGGGCTATCAGTTTCTGACCAAACCCGCCTACCACAACACAGTGGGCACTTTCCTGCGGCAGACCACCCGCAAACGGCTCTCGCGGGCCGCGCTGGAGACCCTTTCCATCATCGCCTACCGGCAGCCCATCACCAAATCAACTATGGAAAAAATCCGGGGCGTTAGCTGTGATTACTCAGTGCAAAAACTATTGGAAAAGGAGCTTGTTGAAATTACAGGGCGGGATGAAGGCCCGGGCCGGCCATTGCTCTATAGCACAAGTTCCAAATTCATGGACTACTTTGGCCTGAAAAGCCTGGAAGACCTGCCCAAGCCCAAAGAGTTTAAAGAAGCAGATTTTGAAATCGGCGAAAAAGCACCTATTGAAGAGGATGTCACGGAAGGTGACAACCGGGAAGAAGAGGAATAATTATGAGTAACAGCAATCCACCACTCGTTAATAAAGTAGCCGCCAGCGGGCTAATGACCCTTAAGCTGGAAGAATTCTGGCCCAATGTCGAACTGGCAGAGCTGGATATTAAAGATTACCTGTTCAAGGAGCTCCTGCTCAGGGAGAAGGATTTCCGGGAAGCCATGAAAGACCACGACTGGGCGCAGTACGAAGGCAAAGTGCTCCTCGTCTATTGCTCTACGGATGCCATCATCCCAATGTGGGCCTATATGCTTATCGCGTCCCATGCCGCGCCATATGCTCAGGATGTATTTCAGGGGCGGCCTGAAGATTACTACCGTACTTTTTTCACGCAGAAGCTTCATGCGCTTGACCTCGGAAAGTACCAGGATCAGCGGGTCATACTCAAAGGCTGCACCGATGGCAAGGCCATTCCGCCACAGGCTTACCTTGAACTGACCAAGCGCCTCAGGCCGGTTGCCAAAAGCATCATGTTTGGGGAGCCCTGCTCTACCGTGCCCATCTTCAAACGCCCCCGAAATAAGTAATTGCACCGGCGGGATCACACCACTTGAAAAATTAACAGTAAAGCTGTATCTTTTTGTATTGCTTTGCTGAAAACGTATTACCCATGAACAGTCGTCACCTGCAGTACCTGAATATTGCTTTAGCTGCCTTTCTGGGCATCGCCATCTTTACCTCCACCGATGAGCCCGAAGGCCAGCCCAACTACCGGCCCGATAAGGATATCCCACAGGTTGTCAAACCCGTAGACCTGGACCGGGAATTCGACTTCGCAGGGGAGCCTCTTCCTATGGATAATTTTGATGTGCGCGAACGCCTCGACCGGGAATTGCTGGTCAACACCTACTGGCACAGCAGCACCCTGCTCAACCTGAAGAATGCGTACAAGTTCTTCCCCATGATTGAGCGAAAGCTGGCCGAAGCCGGTATTCCGGAAGACTTCAAATACCTGGCCGTTGCTGAAAGCAGCCTGCGCAATGTGGTCTCTCCGGCCGGTGCCCGCGGGCTTTGGCAAATCATGAGCGCCACTGCCCGGGAACATGGCCTTGAGGTTAACGGTGAAGTGGATGAGCGCTACCACTACGAAAAAGCAACAGAGGCCGCCTGTAAAGTCCTTAAGCAATACCACCGCAGTTTTGGAACCTGGACAATGGCTGCCGCGGCCTACAACGCAGGCTATGGCAATATCAAAGATGAGATAGAGACGCAGCGGGCTGAGACCTACTACGACCTCAACCTCAACGCAGAAACCGCACGCTACATTTTCCGCCTGGTCGCCATCAAGGAGATCCTCAGCCGCCCGGATGAGTTTGGGTTTTACCTGGAGGACGAAGATGGTTACCCACCTCTGGACAATTATGAAGCAGTCAAAGTAACCAAAACCATTAACAACCTTGGCGATTTTGCCCTGGAGCAAGGGACGACCTACCGCATGCTCAAGGTGTACAACCCCTGGCTGCTCGACTCCCGGCTAACGGTACGCCCCGGCCAGGAGTATGAGATCCGGGTGCCGAAATAAGTGGAGTGAAAAACGATAATTGGTGTAACCAATTTCCCTACTTATCCGTCTTTTTCACGCCGACCAAAAGCTTTAAAAGACATGAGATTGTTTATTGGCTTCGCACTCCTTCTGACAGCATCTACACTTCTGGCTCAGAGAAAAGTCTGCCAAATCCTTGATACGAAAGGGCAGGAAGTGCCTTACGTCAACATTTACAATCCTGTTCTCCAAAACGGATTGATCGCTGGAGGTGAAGGGGAATTCACCTTTGAGCCAGCTAAGTTCCGCCCTAATGATACCCTGTTGTTTTCCTGTATTGGCTACAAAACGCTGGCGAGTACAGTAGGAGAAGTAGCGCAGTTATCTCCCTGCCAGATTACATTAACACCTCAAACTTACGAAACCGTTACCGCCGAAATTACTGAGGCTGCCGTATCGTACCGGAAGAAGTCAGCTGGCGTCAAGGCCCGGTGGAAGCTATATCAATATGGATATAATGTTACCGGGAAAAGCAGAGGTGGCGAAGTGGGAATACTCATCCCTAATGAAGCGGTCTGCCTGATTGAACAGATAGGCTTTAACTTGGCACAGTCAGAACCTGACTCCGTATTGATTGAAGTCAACCTATATGAAGCTGTGGATAGCCTACCAGGAAGACCGCTCCAAACGTCCCGAATTTTCACCCACGCAGCAGCCAATAAATCAACGGTGATTGACCTTAGCGCGTCCCTGGTTAACGTAAATGGAAGCTTTTTTGTCACCCTTGAATTTTTACATGACATAGATACCAAAGGCTTTGTGCTATTCAAAGCCAAACGCAATGCTCCGTATCTCACAGTTGTAAGGAAAGCGGACGGGAGCTGGGAAAAAGAGCAGGGCTTAAGTCCATCCATTTATGCCCGGCTCCAATGCACAGAACCCTAAAGGTCCACAGAAAACACCCGCGTATGCCCCAGCCCGAAAATCCCGTACCCGTTCTCAATATTGCTGTGGACCGTCACGGGTTCAGCGAAGGGGTTGCCATCTGCCTCCCAGTATTGGTCCAGAGAGCGGTAGTACAGGAAGGCATCCCGCGATAAGCTCGTAACCCGTATCCGCAACTTACTCCCTGACATAAGCCCGATTGGCAGATCCTCCCAGGTATAGGTAGCAAAGCGGTAGGTGTTGCCATTGAAAGCGCCATCCGAACAAATCAGCGCACCTCTTCGGTCTACTTCGGCATAAGAGAGTATGGGGTCATTGGATTCCAGCCAGACGGAATAATAACCCGAAATGGTATCATTGTTTTCATCCACATACCGGTAATCGACCTCGCCTTGCAGCGCATAGTAATGTTCACCGGGCTCATCTTGTATTTCAATGACAATCTCATCCAGCCGCTCTCCGCTCTCGCTGAGCGCCCCCTCTTCATCAACTATGACGTCCAAAACAATTGGCGCCCTGGGCATTCGTTGTTGTGCTCTGATTGAAGGGTAATCCGTTTGCTGTATATCAAGGGTGTATACTTCATCTCCCGCAGCCCAATCTGGACTTAGCACAGTATAGTGCCGGCCATCGTCCGGAGCATAGGAAAAAGTTACACCATCTACATTCGGGCCGGAAAACTGGATTTCGGCGTCCGGAAAGACCGAGAACTCCTCTTTCGTAAGGACACTACGGCTGTTGGAGACCAGAACACCAAAGGCATCACTTTCGCTAAAGGCCAGGGCATGCACCGCCAGGCGCGGCTCATGTTCCGGCAGCTCAATGTCTACGATTTGGGTAAAGGCATCTTCTCCGCAGGAGGAAAAGCTCATTGCCGTCAACAGACCGATTGCGAAAAATAGGATATGGCGCATGGTGTTAAAATTTGAACTGGTAAGAAATGGATGGAATAATGGGCAGAATACTCACTTCGCGGAAAACCGGCTGCTCCTCAAGGCTACCGTCTGGCTGCTGTACCAGGTCCCGGTCAGCAAGAATGAAATAAGGATTGCGATGGAAATAGGCATTGTACACCCCGAATACCCAGGTCCGCACGTGCCGCTTCATCTGTTTCGTCATCCGCAGGCTAAGGTCAAGGCGGTGGTAGTCGGTCATGCGAAAGGCATTGCGCTCGCCTCCACTTTGAATGGTACTAAACCCACTGAAAAAATCAGACCCAAAGTAATTGATCGGGTATTCAAAAGTATTGATTGTAACGGCATTGCCAGTCCCATATACCCATGCTCCGGACAGGGAGATGCGCTCATTAAAATCGTGATTGACCACCAAAGAGAGGTCATGCCGCCGGTCGTAGCGGAAGGGGTAGCGCCGACCGCCGTTGATTTCGTCAAACTGCCGGTAGTTCCAGCTCAGCGTATAGCCCAGCCAACCGGTGGTACGCCCAAATTTTTTCTGCACGAAAAGCTCGGCACCGTAGCTTTCGCCTTCGCCCTGCGTCACTTTATCCTGCCAGTCGTTTTCCAGCCCAAACAGGAAACTTGCCCCCTCTTTGTAGGAAATAACGTTGTGCATTTTTTTGTAATACCCTTCCAGGCTGACTTCTATCCCATCGCCAAAGGTCTTGGCTGCGCCCGCTGCCACCTGCCAGCTTTCCTGTGGCTTGATGCGCTCCGTGCTCGGCACCCATAAGTCAGTGGGCAAACTAAAGGACTCGCTCGTCAGCAAGTTGATAAACTGTGCCATCGTGGCGAAAGAGGCTTTCAGGGCCACATCCTTTGGCAGCAGGTAATTGAGCCCGATACGCGGCTGCAGCGAAGTGTAAAACTGATCGCCCACCTTGAAGCCGGAGCCGTGCAAGCCTACGTTAGCCTTGAGCTTGCCCAGCTGCATATCATCTTCAACGTAGATAAACAGCTCATCGGAAAACTCATTCTGTGAGCCGATAAGCGTATCAAAACGCTCCTGATCGAAGGCGACATCCAGGTTGAGTGCGCCGGGACGGTAAGTGTGATTGGTCACGCCACCGCCAAAGCGGATGTAATGCCCCGGTGCCGGCAGGTAATCGAAATCGATGCGGCCCGCCCAGTCTTCGATCCCGGAAAAGTAGTTGGCAGAAAAGCTTTCCTCTGACCCATCATCATACCGGCTGCTTTGCTCCGCGATCACATCAATTTGGAAACGGCTGTAGGTCAGCGTGGTATTGGCAAAGAGCTTGTTGCTGATCTGCCAGTTCCAGCGCAAGGCAGAAATACTGTTGCCCCAGTCGATACCGCCACCGAAGCTGTCTTCGTCATCTGTCACATCTGTAAAGAACACATCTGCCCCCAGGTAAGCACTGAGATACAGGCGGTGCTTATCATTGAATTTGTGTTGCAATTTGGCGTTAAAGTCATAGAAGTGCAGCTTGATTTTGACGTCCTCCTCAGACTGCTGATTGGCCAAAGCCACAATAGGCCGAAACAGCAAATCGGCGTACGTCCGCCGGCCGGAGACCAGGATGGATGTTTTGTCTTTTTTGATTGGGCCCTCCAGGGTCAACCGGGAACTGATCATGCCAACGGCGCCCTCCCCGTGCCATTCCTGCAGGTTGCCTTCCTTCATATTGATTTCCAGAATAGAAGACAGGCGCCCACCGTAGCGCGCCGGGAAGCCGCCTTTGGTCAGGGTGACATTCTTGACCGCATCGGCATTGAAAACAGAGAAGATGCCCAACAGATGAGAGGTGTTGTAAATGGGCACCCCATCGAGCATAACCAGATTTTGGTCGGGGCTGCCGCCGCGGACGTAGAGCCCGGTCTGCCCTTCCCCACCCGACTGCACGCCAGGCAGCAATTGCAGCGTTTTGAGCACATCGGTTTCGCCGAGGAGCACCGGGGCCATTTTGATTTGCTCTACCGGCACGGTCATTTGGCTCATTTGACTGCGCTCTTCGATGCGTTCGCCCTGACGAGAGGCCCTTACCACGACCTCTTCCAGCTGTACAGCACCGTCCAGGTCAATATTTAAAGTGGTATCCTGTTGAAGCAGAAAGGTGTGCTCAGCCGATTCGTATCCGATATAAGAAAAATTGATGTGAACAGAATCCGCAGGCAGCGTCAGACTATAGAAACCGTACACATTCGTGACGGTGCCCTGATCCGAATACCGGTCATAAATATTGGCGCTGATAAGCGGTTCACCAGAGGTGGCATCCCTAAGGTAGCCACTAATGGTATGCTTTTGAGCGAGGCCCAGCAACGGCAAAGCCAGGAGCCCAAGCAAGAGTTGGAGTTGCTTCATTTTTAGTCGGGTGTGTGGTGTTATTTTGGTTTTATACGCAATACGAAGTGGTTTGCGACATCGGAGCAAGCCACTTCCCAGCGTAAATACTGACATTGAGTAGGTTTGCTGTGGCAAACCACTTAATCGTCAGTATAGTATGATTTCAGAACGTAACAATCGCCCATTCGCTGCTGCATTCAGAAAACCTTAACACGGTGAATGACGACTCTTTTGCAGGAAGGGTTGGCAGCCACCAATAAAAAGCCCCCTGACCGTGTTAAGCGATCAGAGGGCTTCTTTACCAAACTACAAAATATCAGTTAATGTGTCTTCACGAAGCGCAGTACCTGAGGCTGCTGCCCTTCGTACCGGACTTCCATATAGTAAACCCCTCCGGAGAGCTGGCTTACATCCCAATCGGTTCGGAATAGCCCCGCTTCTACTTGACGTGATTGGAGCACCTGTCCCAGTTGATTGCGCAGGACAAGGGTCGCATCCATTGGTTGCGTAGCAGGCAGATCAATCGTAATGCGGTCAGATGCCGGGTTCGGGAACAAGCGGGCAGCCTCGGTGGCAGCCGGTTGGTCAAAGCCGCGTACTCCAGCAGATGCTGCAGATTTTTCACGGTCCGTTTCTGCAGCGATTGCCGTTTCATCCGCAGCCAACAGCGGCGCACCACCCTCAACGGTTACATTGCTGAAGGTCGCAGTCGTCTGGCCGCCGCCTGTATTTGCAGTGATCATTCCTATCTCCACACAGGCGTCCATGGGCAAGTAGGTCTGTGCAACCAGCGAGAAGCTGTTACCGGTCGTACTGGCATAGCCCCGGATGTAGTTTCCTATGCGCTCCAGCTTCAACCAGAAAGTGTACGCCCGCCAGTGCGGTGTAAAATTGTTGGGTGCATTATTTGCGTTACGGGTCACCCATGGCACTAGGCTGTTCAGGTTCGTCAGGATCATTGCCTGCTTCGCACCGGGAGCTGTGCTTTCGCGAAGGACTACCCCACCGAAACCGCTACCGGAAACAGATTCGATCTTGACGGTAATAGAGCCGTTTCCACAAATCGTTTGATGGATCATGGCGGTATTGTCTGCAGCATTGCTGTACCCGTTACTGCCACCATTCGTGACCGTAAATAAGCCGGACCCGTTGCAAGGGTTCTGTGCAAAAGCATTGCCCGCAGGAGAGCCTATGTCCGAGGCAGACCAGGGTGGCAGAACCGTACCTCCTGTTCCATTCCCTACTGAAATAGTGGTACTTGCAGAACAACTCGGATTATTCGGGTCGCGTACAGTCACGGTATAGGTACCAGCCGACAGCCCACTGAAGGTATTGCTGCCTTGGAATGCCCCCCCTATAGAGTACGCTAAACCTTCACAGCTCGTACAGCTCGCACTCACACTAATGGCACCGTCATTATCGCCCGGGCAGGTCTCCGGGCTGGAGCTGGAACTGTTGATGGCAATATCGCAGGGTTCTATGCCCAGGCAGAATTCAGTAGTTTCTGAACTTCCGAATTCCCCACCTGAGGCCAATATATTATTCTCCGCATCCTGAAGGGAATAGCCACCAGCTCCAAAGCTACAGCACATGCCATCATCAAATGAATCGAAGACAGTAAGCTCATAACAACCATCGGGCAGGCAAATATCTTCTGTAAGGCTCGTATTCCCTAACCCTGAGTAATTACCACCGGCAGCTACCTCAAACCCGTTTGCGTCTGTTATTTCCCAGGAAGTTTCGCTGGAAAAGGTATCAAAGCTAAGATCAAGTTCCAATGCATTGTCATTGCATGAGACTGGCGGGGTACCGCATGTAGAATTAACAGCCAACTCCAAACCAGACTCTGGCGCGCCGCCGGAGAGCGCAGGGCTCCCATTGACAGTAATATCCCAGCTCACTTCGCTGGCAAAGCTGCCCCCTCCTACATCGACAGTATAACATCCATCCGGCAGACAGAAGGACTTAGCGCCCGAACTGCCATCACTTATAGTGGCAGTCCCTACCACACTATTGTTTTCATTCAGGATAGTCAGGTTGTTGCCGTTCCAGCCATCGCCAAAAGCGTCAAACATATTTATGACGACTTCATTTTCAGTGCAGGGAGCGCCCAACAGCGTAACTTTAAGCGTCATACAGAGCGTATTGGTAGTACAGTCGAATTCATTAATCTGCACATCATAATCCCCTGTCACAGCAGGGGTAAAATCTACAGAGGACTGAACCCCGCAAAAGTCATCATTAAAGGCAAGAGCAGCACCGCCGCCAGAAGGAAAGATAGTAATTTGAGAATCGAAGTCCGTATCACCGCAGGTCTCAAAGCGGTAAGTATTACCCGCAATCAAATTAGTCACCTCACGGTATTCCCCTGCAAAAAGGCAGGTGGTCAGCTCTGTTTGCACTCCCGGGCTGGTCGGGGCAGGCGAACTTAAATATTGATTGCCTAGATAGTTACATTGTGCCTGCAGGCTAAAGTGCCCAAAGCCAGCAATGAATATTAATACAAGGCCCCAAAGAGAGACCTTCCTAAAAAAGTAAACATGCTTCATTGTTACATAGGTTTGTTTAAAAATAAACGAGCGCATCTTAAAGTCACACTCAACTTCAGATGATAGCATCGAAATGTCTTCGTTAGATGGGGGGAATATAATATAACCCGCAGCATGGCTGCGCGCCACTTAGTGCTCAGTCGGTAAAATCAGTGATAGGAATGAATAGGTACGATTTGCGCTTTCTTAAAGGCAAATATAAAAACGAACTTAATTTTTGCAAACTATTTTACAAAAATCATTTATTCCAGAGGGCTACTCTTTAGCCCCAGAACAAATGGGCAGGAAGCTGCATGACAAAATACACAGGATTTTTTTTCAAAAATGGGCTATAAAAAAAAGCTGCTCCCGGCGTACAGGAACAGCTTTTCCGAAGAACTTGTCCGTGCAAACAGGCTATTCTACCACCACCCTGCGGTAAGCCCGGTGCTGCCCAATGCGCAGCTCAAGCAGGTAAACACCTGCGGGCAGTGCCGTTCCATCAATATTTTGCTGCCAGTAGCCCGAACGGAAATCAGCCTCGTAAGCTTTGAGCTGCTGCCCCATCAGGTTGTAGAGCTGACATTGGATGGCTTCATCCGGTGCCGCCATAACTTCTACCGTAAACAGGCCACGGTTGGGGTTCGGAAAGACTTCGAAAGCGGAGAGGTCGGTCCAGTCGCCGGTTGAGGAGACCATGATATTCAATACCTGGCTCACTGTGAGGGTATCACAGCTGTTCCCAACGGTCAGTGTTACGTTATACTGCCCGGTCTCAGCGTAACTGTGAGTGGGGTCGGCAGCCGTACTTGTATTGCCATCACCAAAATCCCACTGGAAGAACAAGTTCGTGCCGGTGGAAGTATTGGTAAATGTCACGTCCCCTTCTTCCGTTTCGTAGCTAAAACCTGCCACCGGTGCCTCGTCCAACTGGATCGTATCGGTGAGGGTGAGCGTATCTGCGCCAAAGGCATTGACTCCAATCAAGGTGATACTGTAGGTACCTGCCTCATCGTAGGTTACGGAAACTGCATCTCCGGTGTCCGTCTCCGGGGTGCCGCCGGGCAACAACCACTGCCAGCTGTCAGCAGGTGCGCCTTCCGAACTGGAAGCGAGCAGCTCAAGCGTCAGTGGTGCGCAGGCCCCTGCGGTATTGCCGAAGCTGATCATAGCGTCCGGTGCCTGCCCTTCGATTTCAAGGGTTTGCTGCAGGGTATCCGTGCCGCATACATTTTCAGCGATTAGTGTCACTTCAAATACGCCCGCCATGCCGTAGTCGTGTACCGGGTTCACATCGGTGCTTGTACTTCCGTCGCCAAACATCCAAAGGAAAGCATCTGCATTGACGGCTGTATTCACAAAGCTTACCGTAGCCTGATCCACACTAAAGTCGAAGCCGGCCTGCGGGCCTGCGCCTACTGTAATCAGATCAGGAAGCTCAATCGTATCCGACCCGGAAGTATTGTTTACGATTAGCGTGGCACTGTAAACACCAGGCGTTTCATACACCACTACGGGGTTGGCGGTAGTAGCCGTTGCCGGAGTACCCCCTGGTAAAATCCACTCAAAGCTTTCGCCAAATTGCGAGGTGCTCGCAAAGGTCACTTCAAACGGTGCACATCCACTCGTACCTTCCACTTCAAAGCCTGCAGTGGGTGGTGGCAGTACAATGCTTACAGACAGCGTGGTATCTGCCTGCCCGCATTCATTGGCCGCGGTCAGGGTAATATCGTAGTCGCCGGGAGACGCGTACGTATAGGAAGGGTCTGATCCTTCGCTGCTATTCCCATCTCCAAATGACCAGGTGAAACTCTGGGCGGAGGTGGAGGCATTCGCCAAATGGACGGTAAAGCCATTCACCTCTGCTGAAAATGCCGGATTTGGCAGTCCCAGTACCTCAATGATTGTGGAATCTATACTAATACCAGCGGCGTTGCTGGCTTCCAGGTAAATGGTATAGGTGCCTGCTTCAGTATAGGTGAAGGCAGGCATCGCCCCAGTTGCGGTTTCCGGTGCTGCACCCGGTGCCGTCCAAAGCAGTTCCTCAGCATTGGCCGAAGCTACACTAACCGGACTTACGGTAAAAGGTAAACACCCACTGCTCATTTCGAGATCAATTGCAGCAACCGGTGGGGTAATCACGGTAAAGGACTGCGCCACTGTATCTGCCCCGCAGGCATTGGAAGCAATCAGATTGACCTGATAAGTGCCATCTGCCGTGTAAACATGGGAAGGCGCTGATGCTGTGCTCGTATTGCCATCACCAAAGCCCCAGGCGAAGTCCGTCGCCCCGAGACTACTATTGGTCAGCTCAAGCAAGGTACTGCCCGGCGTGAGTGTGCCTTCAAAACCAGCATCAGGGACATCACCTACTGATATAGTCAAGGTATCCGTACTGCTTCCGGCAGCATTGCTCGCCGATTGTATAATGGTATATTGACCCGCCGCAGGGAAGGTGAAAGTCGGGTTGGGATTCGACGAAACTGGTGGCACAGCTCCGGTAGCGGTGTACGTGAAGTCTGTGGCGTTTGCAGAGGCAGTGTTGTTTAGCGTGAGCGTAAATGGCGCGCACCCTTCCGTCTGCTCCGTCGTAAAGCCAGCAGTCGGAACCGTCACGACTTCCACTTCCTGAGTGGCTGTGTCACTACCACATTCGTTGCTTACAATCAGCTGTACCGTGTAAACACCATCTTCCACATAGGCATGGGCCGGATTTGATACGGTGCTTTCATTGCCATCGCCAAAGCTCCATTGATAGGCAGAGGCGTCTGAGCTGTTATCCGAAATATTTAGTTCAAAGCTACCAGGTGTGGTACTGGCTTCAAAGTCTGCGATTGGTGTACCGCCCACCGTCACCTGCAGGGTATCACTATTGCTGCCTGCGGCGTTGCTTACGGTTTGAATAATCTCGTAAGTGCCGGGGCTATTGTAAGTAAAGGAGGGTTCTGTGTCCGTGGACTGCTCAGGCGTGGCCCCGGGCGCAGAATAGCTAAAATCAGCAGCATTGGTGCTTGCCGTATTACTCAGGCTTACGGTAAAGGGCGCACAGCCACTTGCAGCATTCGCCTCAAACCCAGCTTTAGGAGCAGTTACCACAATGACCGTTTGCTGAGCGGTGTCAGTCCCACAGGCACTATTGGCAATCAGCAGGATGGTGTATGCTCCATCGGTGGCGTACGTGTGGCTGGGCTCGGGCTCGGTACTGCTGTTGCCATCGCCAAAATGCCAGGTAAAGCCGTCCGCATCTTCGCTTTCATTGATTAAGCCAAGGCTAAGGCTGCCGAGTGCTACAGTGGCTTCGAAAGCTGCATCGGGCAAAGCGCCCACGACCACCTGAAGGGTGTCTGTACTGCTGCCCGCTGCATTCGTGACTTTTTGAATGATTTGATAGGTGCCCGGGCTGCCGTAGGTAAAAGTAGGATCGGGCACCGAAGCGACAGAGGGCTGAGCTCCATTTGCAGTATAGACATAGCTGTAATCCGCCTCTGGGTTAGTGGGCGAAATTTGTACAGTAAAGGGCGCACATCCTGAATTAGCATCCAGCGAAAAGCCGGCTGCCGGTGGGGTGAGAATGTCAACCATCTGCTCAAGGGTATCCGTACCACAGGCATTCCAAACGACCAGCTGAACGGTATAGGTGCCGTCTTCGGCATATTGGTGGGTGGGGTTGGAAACAGTGCTCGTTTCGCCATCGCCAAAGTCCCATTGCAGGGAGTCTGCTCCTGTGCTCAGGCTCGTCAGGACAATACTGTCAACGCCTGTGGTGTAAGCCAGTTCAAAATCGGCAACCGGAGCATTAATAACAGTTACGGATAGGGTATCTGTGCTGCTGCCTGCTGCATTGCTCACCGTCACCAGCAGGTCATACACCCCGGCTGTCTCGTAGGTAAAGGTGGGCGCTACGGTATCCGCAGTAAGTTCTGCACTGCCGGGAGCAGACCAGCTGATGGTATCATAGTTTGAAGCGCCCGTATATTCAGGCGTTAACACAAAGACCGAGCATCCTGAGGTATCGGTATTAGCGATCCCTGCCACTGGCGGGGTTGCAATAGATACCGTTTGTTCCAGTGTGTCGGCTCCACAGGCATTTTCAGTAATGAGCGTGACGGTATAGTTACCGTCCCCTGCATAGGTATGCGCGGGCGCTGTTTCACTGGAAGTACTTCCGTCCCCGAATGACCAGAAGTAGGTGACTGCATTTACGCTGTTGTTGACCGTGGAGATTTGCGGGGAGCCCAGGGTGTCCATTAATGCAAACGCACTGGTGGGCGGCCCTCCGATTACGACAGTAGCGGTGTCGAGGCTGCTACCGGCAGCATTAGAGACCTGCAGCACAATATCATAGGTGCCTGGCGCATCAAAAGTAAAGGAAGGATTGGGCACCGTTGCGGTATCTGGGTTTGCGCCATTAGCAATCCAAAGCCAGCTTTCCACCACACCTTCAGCATTGTTCACCGGCTGCACCGTGTAAGGCACGCAGGCAGTATCCTGCGGAACGGAGAACGCCGCTACAGGCGGCAGGACAATCATCACTTCCTGAGTAGCGGTATCACTGCCACATTCGTTAGTTGCGATCAGGGTGACGGTATAAATCCCGGTGGTATCGTAGGTGTGTGTGGGATAAAAGTCCGTATTGACCGGGGAGCCATCTCCAAAATCCCACTCAAAGGAAAAGGCATCCAGTGAGGTGTTCTGGAAGGAAACCGTATAGGTTCCCGGCGTATAATCTGCGAAAAAGCTACTCTGAGGCGCCCCTGAGACTGTAATCATTTGCGTAAGCGTGTCCGTACCGATGCCATTGGAGGCGATTAAGGTCACTTCATAAGTCCCGGAAGTGGCAAAACTGCAGATGGGGTCCGGGTCGGTTGATGTAGATGGATTGCCATTTTCGAAAGTCCACTGGAAGGTCTCTCCAAAGGAGCTGGTATTGATAAATTGCATGAGAACGGGTGCGCAACCCGATAGGGACTCACTTTGAAATTCGGCAGTGGGAGGCGGCACTATTGTAATTTCTTCAGTATACTCAGCCATACCACATTCATTCTGGGCGGACAGGCTGACCGTATAAGTCCCCGGCTCTTCGTAGGTATGCGTGGGAGAATCCACTTCGGTTTCATTGCCATCCCCAAACTCCCATTTGACGCCGTTGTAGTTGTCAGTCAGGTTGCCAAAGGACACCGTAAAGCTATCAATATCGTACAGAAAAAACGGCTCAGGAAGCCCCAGTACTTCAATGTCGGTATTAAGGGCCGTCGTATTGCTGCCTGCGGCATTGGAAACCGTTAATGTAACCGGATATTCGCCCGGTACAGGGTATTCCACCGTGGGGTTCTGTGCGTTGGACGTGGAAGGCACACCACCAGGAAAGGACCACTCCCATACCTCCACATCCCCCAGGCTAAAGTCTGTGTACTGAACGGTCAGCGGGGCACAACCCGATTCCACATCGGCAGCGAAAGCAGCAACGGGCGGCTGCAACACAAAACAGTTGGAGGTAATCTGTACATTATCAATGTAAAGGTTGTTACCGAAACCGTTGGTGTTTTCTATTTTGATCCGGACTTCCGGCTCGCCGGCGTAGGCAGACAAATCAATATTGAGGCAATCCGCTCCGAAGTTGCCAGCGTAGCACCAGTCAGCCGGCACACTCGGGGTGAATAAATCCGTCCCATCCGGAGTGGTTGCAAAATTGCCACTGCCATCTTCTTCACCGAAGAATATCTCATCAGGGTAGGTATTGCCCCCGTTGGTAGAAACCAGGATACGCAACTCGTCTCTCAGCGCGAGGCTGTATCGCTGATAAGCATAATCAATTTTCAGGCGCATTCCTGCTTCCTGAGAGAAGTTGAGTATTGGAGTAATCAGCGCATCTTTCTGCCCCTCGGCATCGTAGTTGTAATTATTCATGTAGGCGGCCTGCTGCCCGGTTACTGCCCCCCCTACGTTAGTGATTGTCCAGGTTGTACTGTTATCCGGATTTTCAACCGTCCAGTTGTTTAGGTTGCCCTCCATAGCATCGTAGAAAAGGTATTTAGTACTGCCTTCCTGCACGATAATGGTGTTGGATACCGCAAAGGAAGAACCTGCGCTGTTCGTAGCGGTGAGCGTGGCGGTGTAAATTCCGGGATTGGGGTAAAAAACAACAGGGTGCTGCTGATTGGAAGCATTAGGCACGCCGCCTGTAAAGGACCATGACCAAGAGGTCGGATTATTTTGTGATTCATCCAGAAACTGAATGTAGCTGCCTGGGCAGGCTTCCTCTATTGGAGTACCAATTTCGGCTACCGGTGGTGCGATAGGCGAGCCACAGGGGCCAAAGCAGCCGGGTATCCCTGCCTGCGCATTGATATAGTTACTGATGACATTAGTGGAAGTTGTTGACCAGTTGTTGCTGGAATTAACAGAAGGCGCCATAATGGTATTGGAGCCACTGCCATCGTGAAAGGAATTGAAGTTGTGCCCGATTTCATGCGCCTGCAGGACCCGCAGCAGCGCAGCATTTGAGGTGAAGCGCTCACAGACGTTGTAGCGGTCTGAAGTACAAAGGCCACCTACCCAGGCTATACCGATCGTTGAGCCGTTGAAGTTACGGTCGGTCCAGAGGGTAGCCAGGCTATGGTTGAAGCCAAAGCCCCCGCTGTTAGCCCAATTGGTGAAACTATTGAGAACAGAGGAAGCATTATTTGAACCGGTCCAGGGGTCGCATCCGGAGCAAGTCGAGATAAAAGTACCATTGACCACAAACTCGATCTGATTGGAAAATTCATCATCGTAGTTAGTCCCTACATTATTGAGGACGCCCAACATAAAGTTCTCCACTGCCGTTTCTGACCCTAAAGCATTGAAAAGCTGAAAATCGGCAGCCAGCCCCATGCCTACGGAATAGCACTGCATCACCTGACGGCTAAGGTTCGGGGCGGGGCCAGGTTTGAAGTGGTGGTCGTGGTCCGTCCCACAGGTATGCGGCATTTCCGGGGCCTTTACGGCCTCTGCTTCATACCAGACATAGGTTGCTTCCGGGAGTGAGGAGTCCAGGTACCAGGCGGGTTCAATGAAGTAGGTTTTCGCACGGTTCTCAATAAAACCGTAAAGAAAATCGTCATCAACAGTCAGGCGAACCTGATTGGTTGCGGATCCCGCTGCATAGCCCTGGTAAGTTTTGTTGACAGATTTAGGCAATACACGCCTGCCCTCCGAGTCGCCAAGGACCAGCTGATAATCTGGTGTACGCAGGTCGTGAGCGGCCAATTGCAGCTCAACCGGCTGCAGATCGCCCAGCTGAAGGGACAAGGGCACTTCCTGGCTTCCGGCACGCTGAAGGGTTTGGTGCAGGGCCTGTACCGGAGCTTTAGTTAGGTGGTATGCTGAAAACTGCTCATCAAGGGTTTCAGAAGTCAAATCATTCAATGACTCCAAGACGAAGGGAGTTTGTCCGTAGGAGACTTGTGCCGCAAGCGAAAGAAACAGAAGAATCAGTAGATGTTTTTGCATTATTCCTTTTGTTTTTGCAAACTGGGTTTGGTTAGGATATCCGGATTTTGGATTAAAGGCGAACATGATTGTGCGAAGGTTATTCGCCAATAGGAATGAGCCCCAAGACAAGTCTTGAAGCGAAAAAGTGTCGATCTAGTGGTTGTGGGGTATGGCGTTTGGAAATCGAACTAGCGACAAAAATAAAATTTCTAAACTGAACAGAAAAGACAGCTGTTCTTTTAGTCGTTTTAAGGAGGTAAAAAAGCCCGTTTTGTAGTCTGTTGGCTAGTTTTGCTGCCCGGCCCAACGAAACATCGCTAATTTTACGACTTTAGATAGAAGACTCGACTGTTTATTTATTTTTACCAACCGATCAACTTTGCAAAAACTGCCAATTATGAAAAAGATAATGCAATTTGCCCTTCCTGTATTTATGCTGTTAGCTATCGCCCAAAACACAGCTACAGCACAGCGCAGCGACACAGACCGCTACTTCGACGAAAGCCAGGGGTTCACGCACCGGCTTTGGTATGGGGGGGGAATCATCCTGGGCTTTTTTGGCGCCAATGGGGAAAGTACATTCTCTCTGGGGGCTACTCCGCTCATTGGTTATAAGATCACTGATAACTTTTCTATAGGGCCACGCTTTTCGCTCATATACACCCACTACCGGCTACAAACCGGATTAGACCGGGTAACGACTACCAATCTCTTTGATTATGGCATTGGGGCATTCTCCCGTTATAAAGTATTCCGCAGCTTCTTCATCCATTTAGAGTACGGGGCTGATAATGAAGAGTTTGTAACCGCATATGATAGTTTCAATGATGAGATCATCAGCGCAAGGTCCGTCCGTAGCAATGCCTACGTTGGAGCGGGTTACAATGATGGGAACGGTATCTGGGGGTATGACATTTACCTGCTCTACAATACATTAGCGCCGGAAAACAGCCTTGGCCCGCCCATTGAGTTTCGCTTCGGCCTGACTTATAATTTCTAGTGGATGGAATCGCAGATACGCTTAACCATCCAGGTCCCTCAAGGGAAAGCTCTTCTGTGATCGTATTTCGTTCCTGACATTTTTAGTAATAGAAAAGCCGGTATCAAATTGCTCTGATACCGGCTTTTCTATACCTTTTACCGAACTAGTTTAACGGCCGCCGACCATCACCTTAACAGCTTTGGCAGCATCACCGTTTTGCAGGTGCAGTACGTACAGCCCTGGTACCCAGTTGGCCACCTCAAAGGTGTGATTGTTGGTCCCCTTGGCCGTTTCTACGCGTACCGTTTCCACGAGTTGCCCCTGACTGTTCAGCACCCGGAGGATACTCTGCGGAGCCGCCGCCTCTTCCAGGAAGAACTGCACGTTCAGGAACTGTGTAGCTGGATTTGGTGCAGCAGCCAGGCTGAGGATAGCATCAGGCCCAGCTGTACGTTCTACCGTTGGCTCGCCCAAAGTTGGTGCCTCCACCCGGTTTACCGTAATGAAGTTGCCGGAAAGGTCCCAGCAATCTTCGCTCAGCATGTCTGTACCGGCATTGCTGCCCGGGAACGCAAACAGCTCACCGGTATAGGAAAGCCCCCAAATCCGGCTTACGCCCACTGAGGTATTCTCGAAGTCGTAAGTCCCATCAACGGAAATATCCAGGATATGGTTATCGGTATCCGTAATCAGGTACAGATAAGGTACGTTCTGGCTTGCGCCCACATTGATAAAGGACAGCAAGTCAGGCATGGTATCCCCTACCGTTACGGTCACTTCGTCCTCACCATTATCAGTAAAAATGGTGCCTGCTTCCGGCCCTTCGTACACTACAGTAATATAATTCTCCGAATACTCGAAGCAGTCTGCTGATGCTGGCGTAGTTGGGATTTCATTCCCAAAATTAAGGCTCAGGTCCCCTTCCAGGCTCACGCCCCAAATGTGGTAGATGCCCGGCATCGCGCCCTCAAAGTCAATCACATCAATTTCGATATCATCTACAATGACCTGATTATTCTGGTTCGTAATGATGTAACGATAGATCGGATCCTGACTGGTCGTGGAAACCACTACAAAGTCGGGCGCATTACCGCCAGGGCAGATGTACACGGTATCTGTACCGCCAACTTCAGACAAAACTCCGCCGTCCACAGCAGGGCCACGGGTGATCGTCAGGAAGTTATCAGAAAGTTCGTAGCAGCTCGTAGAGAGCTCTATGGCGGCGGCATCCTCTCCGAAAAGGTCATTGAGCAGGCCGCTGTAGGACAAGCCCCAGATGCGGAATACGCCTTCCGGCAATTGAGCAAAGTTGAAGCTGCTGCTTTCGATCGTATCAATGACGATGTTGTTGACATCCGTAAGCAGGTAGAGGTAGCTGTTGAAAGAACCGCTTGTGGTTACGAACTCCACCGTGCCATCAGTTGGCCCAAGACAAACCAGGAGATCGGTTTCGCCGCCACCTGTGGTCAGGCTTCCGCCTTCGGGTGCATCTCTGAGGACCGTAACAAAGTTGTCCGAAAGGTCTGCACAGCCATCAGAAAGCTGAATATTGGTCACCACCTGACCCGGTCCTGCCAGTAGGTTCCCGGTGTAGGAAATGCCATAAATCCTTGCCACCCCGCTACCGGAGGTCTCAAAGTCAAACTGATTCCCGCCCGGAACAAAACCGAGGATAATGCCAGCATCATTCGTCAGCGCGTAGGTGTAGTTGGCACCCGTGGCAGTTGAGCTGTTGGAGAACGTGATGACATTAGGCTCTCCGTCTCCCTGACAGATGCTGATCACATCCTGACCGATGCCTAAGTCAGTGAAGACGACACCGCCGTCCACGCCTACTGCATTGATCTCGACAAACTGCCCCGTCAGGTCGTAGCAATCATCAGAAAGTGGATCAATGAAGATATTAGCACCCGGAAGGACGGAAATCTGCCCGGTATAGGACACACCATAGATACGGTAAGTACCTTCCTGAATATTTTCAAAATCAAAGACTGAATCAATCGCACTTACCAGGAAGTCATTCTCATCCGTAATCAGGTAAGCATAGGGATTATCAGAAGCCCCGGTAACTTCAAAAGCCACAGAGTCCGCCACACCGTCCCCGACGCAAAGGTCAAGGCTGATTGGGCCGGCAACCGTCCCGATAGAACCAGCATTAGGCTCTACACGAATAATCGTGATGAAGTTATCGGAAAGGTCAAAACAGTCATCGCTAAGTTCGACTACGCCAGCGTCATCTCCTACTTGTGCGGTGATATTACCCGTGTAGGCAAGCCCCCATACGCGGGCCACGCCTTCGCCCAGCGGCTCAAAATCGTAGCTGTCGCCTGCTATCAGATCAAGGATTACATTGTTCTCATCGGTGAGGACATAGGTGTAAAGACCTGCTGTGCCAGTGCTGTCAAAAACAAGCACATCTTCCATACCGTCACCAGGACAAGTTACGACCTCGGTTTCTCCATCCGTAGTCGCCACCATACCGCCATCCGGTACCTGACTGAAAATGGAAACAAAGTTATCCGATACAGTGAAGCAGTCATCCGCCAGCACATCGGTATTCACATCTGCACCAATTAGGATTGTAGCCAGGTTCCCGGCATAAGCCAGACCATATATACGGTAATCATTCTCTGCAAACTCATCGAAATCTACCTGATCTTCAGTAATGGTCGTCAGGATGATATCATTTTCATCAGTAAGCAGGTAGATAAAGCTGCCCGACACGCCTGCGCTGTCAAGGCTAACAATATCTGGCACACCATTGCCAGGGCAAACATACAGTTCGGTTGCACCGCCTTCGATACGAACAATGCCACCATTCGGCACTTCACGGACTATAGTGATAAAGTTATCGGAAAGGTCGAAGCAATCATCACTCAATGGCACATCCGCCGCATTATCGCCGGGCGCCGCAGTGATGGTTCCGGTATACGCCAGTCCCCATACACGGCTGATGCCGATACCGCCTGCATCAAAATCAAATGCATCGGAGGTGATCAAATCGATGATTACATTATTGGTGTCCGTCAGTACATAAACATACTGTCCGGCTGTTCCTGTGCTGTCGAAAGTCACGACATCGGCATTGCCGTCGCCAGGGCAGGTTGTCACCATTTCAGCGCCGGAGGTTGTCGAAACCATACCGCCCTCCGGAGTTTCCCGCAGTACAGTGATGAAGTTGTCGGACAGATCGAAGCAGTCATCGCTCAGCGCTACTGCAGCGGCATCATCTCCTACATTAGCGGTGATATTACCCGTATAAGCCAAGCCCCAAATTCGGCAAGTTCCCGCAGGAGCGCCGTCCAGGTCGAAGGCATCGCCGGAAGGCAAGTCCAGAATGATATTGTTGTCGTCTGTAATCACGTAAGTGTATAAACCGGCAGAAGTATTGGCGCTGTCCGCCATGATAATATCCGGCATACCGTCGCCAGGGCAGGTGTAAATTGTAGTCTCGCTATTTGGCATAGCTACTGTACCGCCCTCCGGCACTTCACGAACTACAGTGATGAAGTTCTGAGAAAGATCAAAGCACTGATCGGCCAGTGCAACAGCAGACGCGGTATCACCAACCTCTGCCGTGATATTACCAACGTAAGACAAGCCCCATATACGGCAGTTACCAGCCGGTGCACCGTCGAAGTCGAAGGTATCGCCACCTGGCAAGTCCAGGATGACGTTGTTCTCATCCGTAATCACATAAGTAAATGGTGTGATTGCAGCCAGAATACTATCCACAGAGACGATATCCGCCACGCCATCTCCCGGGCAGGTGTAGACGGTTGTTTCACCATCTTCTGTGGTAATCTCACCGCCAAAGGGCACTTCGCGGATGACATCCACAAAGTTTTCAGAAAGGCTGAAACAGTCGTCGCTAAGCATGGCAGTAGAAGCCGTGTCTCCCGGCTCGGCAATCAGGTTGCCTGTATAAGCCAGGCCCCAAACCCGTACAATACCGGTTTGATTGGTCTCGAAGTCGTAGACATCCACCGGGAAGGCATCCAGGATAATGTTTTGCTGGTCTGTAACCACATAAATGAAGTTAGGCCCTACCACGCCGGCGCTGTCAAAGGCCAACACATTGGAAAGGCTGTCGTCAGGGCAAATAAAGGCAAGGTCACCTCCGCCTTCCAGTTCGACTGTACCTCCCACAGGGACTTCACGCACTACGGTAATGAAGTTATCGGAGAGGTCAAAGCAATCATCGCTCAGTATCGCCACTGAGGCCGTATCGCCTATCATTGCCGTCACTTCACCAGTGTAAGCCAGGCCCCAGACGCGGCAGGTACCGGCTGGTGCATTATCGAAATCATAGGTATTCCCGTTTGCGAAATCAAGGATTACATTGTCTTCATCTGTTATGACATAGGCAAAAGGTCCGGGATAGGTGCCCATACGCTCGAAAGTGAGCATGTCAGCCATGCCATCGCCAGGGCAGGTAAAGGCATCCGTTGTGCCGTCGTCCAGGCTGATCGTTCCACCATCCGGCGTTTGACGAATTACCGTGATGAAGTTTTCGGAAAGGTCAAAACAGTCATCGGTCAGTGCCACATCGGTAGCGATATCACCTACTTCAGCAGTGATATTGCCGGTGTAAGTCAGTCCCCAAACGCGGCAGGTACCGGCAGGCGCATCGTCAAAATCATAGCTGTCGCCGCTTGGCAGGGCCAGGATTTCGTTGTTTTCATCTGTAATTACGTACGTGTGAGCGCCTTCTACAAGACCAAGACCGATGCTATCGAACTCAATAACGTCTGCCACCCCATCACCAGGGCAGGTAAAAACAGTGGTCTCTCCGTTTGCTGTGGCCACCGCGCCGCCATCGGGGGTATCTACACGTACAAACACATAATCACTAGAGAGGTCATAACACCCATCGGAAAATACCATCGGTTGTAAAAATAGATCTCCTACCTCGACTGTAAGGTTGCCAGTGTAAGCTAAGCCATAAACAAAATAAGCGCCTTCATCCAATACATCAAAATCGAAAGTGTTGCCATCTATGAACCCGACGACAACCAAGCCTACATTGACCAATACATAAGTGTAGGTTCCCGTGGAGGTTCCTGTAGTTTCAAATGTTTCTACATTCGGTATGCCATTAGGGCAAACAAAGATATACTCGAATCCGTCATTGGGGTCTATTGTCGCCCCCGGAGAGGAGATCAGCCCACCCTCTACCGCTTCGCGCCGGACCGTGATGAAGTTCTCTGATAAGCCAAAGCAGCCATCAGCCAATACTGCCGTAGCCGCATTATCACCTACCTCTGCCAACAGCATTCCACCATAAGCCAGGCCCCAAACGCGACAAACACCAACATCGGCGCCTTCAAAATCGAAGCTGCCGGAAGGAGCAATCGCAAGGATGTTATTATCGGTATCTGTTATCAGATAGGTATACTCGTCCGCTCCGGCGGAGGTATTGACAAATCCGAGCACATCTGCTACACCGTCACCTACACAAACGAAGGTCTCATCGCCACCGTTTTCAAGCCGGACTGTAGCGCCATCCGCTTCCTGACGGTCAACCGTGATAAAGTTGTCAGACAGATTGAAGCAACCGTCTGAGAGGTCGGTGGCAGCGGCATCATCTCCTTCCATTGCCGTAAGGTTGCCCGTGTAGGAAAGCCCCCAAACCCGGCAAATTCCTGATGGGGCATTTTCAAAGTCAAAGCTGTCGCCGCTGACTATGCTTAGGATGACGTTATTCTCATCGGTTACCAGGAAAGTATAGGGAGCGGTGGCGTTGGTTTGATTGATGAATGTCAGTACATCAGCCTGCCCGTCATTCACACAAACCAGTGCTTCTGTACTGCCATCTTCGAGGGCCACAGTGCCTCCATCGGGCAAAGCCCGTTCAATTTCAATGAAGTTGTCAGAAAGCCCAAAGCATTCTTCTGCAAGCTGTATGGCGGCGGCATCGTCGCCGGGCTGCGCCAGCAAGCCTCCGGCGTAAGCCAGACCCCAGACCCGATAGTTGCCTTCCGGCAAAAGGTCGAAGTCATAGCTGTCTCCGTCAATAATTTCAATGATAATATTGTTCTCGTCCGTCAGCAGGTAAACATAGCCTGCTGTCATATCGCCTGTAGAGGTAAAGGACAGCACGTCCGAGATACCGTCTTCCGGGCAAATGAACTGAGAGGTGCTGCCATCAGAGAGCGCCACTTCCCCTCCATCGGGCACAAAGTTGATCACCGGAATGAAGTTGGTGGTCAGGGCGCCACAAATGGAGGCGAGGTCAGCCGTTTCGGCATTCTGCCCAGGCTCTGCGGTAACTTGCCCCAGCCAGGCAAATGCCCACACCCGAAAGTTGCCTGCACCAAGCCCTTCGAAGCTTAGGGTGTTGTCGATGCTGACCTGTAGGATGGTGTTGTTTTCATCCGTAATGAGATAACCAAACGGCATCGCCAGGGTGCTGGTTGAGAAGTCGTAGGTCTCTGCCAGCCCATCGCCTTCACAGGTAATGATTTCCGTTCCTCCTCCGCGCAGCTCAATAGTTGCGTAATCAATACAATTGACCGGGAATTGGGCCAAAGCCGTTGTGGACGCAAACAACAGGCTCAGTATCCCGAGTAGTAGACTTTTGACCTTCATAGATAATTGCGGTTTTACTTTTTATTCTGACAGCTGCAAATCTGATGCCAGCTTCTTTTAGCTCTATATCAAATACCTGTACAAGCTGCCAAAATAGTTGTTACTTATTTTGGAATTATGAAATAGCCGAATTCAAACATTCAGTGTTGCACAATATAACACTGATGTTGTAATAATGAATCCATCAAAAACAAACGGGAGGTAATTTGTGCTGACGATTCTGCAAAACAAATAGCGTTCGTCAGGTTTGTATACGCAGATACGTAGAGTAGGTTTCTCAAAGCGTTAGCAATGCGCTCTTTACAGAATATGTGGACAATTTATTACAATTTTTTCTATAAAAAAAGTTCCCCTTCGAAATTTGGCGATCAATCACACAAGTTTATTAACACCTGATAGTCATCAAAAGCGGCATTCTCTGCTTTCATTTCCAGCATTTCCAGCCAGGGAGCATCCTCGTAGTGCGCTTCCAGGCCTGCGGCAGTCTCTTCACACCGGATTTCTACCTGTCCGTTTTGGATTTGCGCCATTCTCCAGTTGTAGGTTTTAATCATGCGGCCCCAGATGCGTTCATTGACCTCGCCCGTATCGGCATCAGGCATAATGGCTTCAGCGGCTTTGAAAGCCTGATTGTTCCGGGCCAGGATGACACCTTTATTAATAATGTAAAAAGCAGTGTGTGGCCATCCCTTATCCTGCCCCAGCATTCTGGCGTACAACACCAGCTGCAAATCTTCTTCATTGCGCAGCAGCGTCTCCCGGTACCTTCGCCCTGACCATTTGAGGTCGAGAATACAGTACTCTTCGCCCCGCCTGAGCACCAGGTCAGCATACCCTTTTAGGTGAGCGCTGCCAAACCTGCCGTCCAGCGCTTGCTCTGTGGCCGCAATAGCCCAGCCGCCTTCTTGGATATGCCGGACGAGGTTCCAGGCGGAACGCTTGATCAGCTCCATGAAACGGACCCGCTCCGGCTCCCGGCCGTACATCAGCATTACAGTGCCTTCTTTTTTGAGGAGCTCCTGCTCGATAGACTGAAGGTAGCGGACCACCTGCTCCTGCGTCCATCTGTGGACCGACTCCTGTTTTAGCAACTCTTCAAAAAACCGGTGCGCCAGGTTCCCTTGCAGTGCCCGCTCATCTACAATACTGAGCAGAGCGGAAGGGCGGAGGTCTGCCTTGTATCGGAACAGCCATTTGTGCGGATAGTAAAACAAATCACTCAGGCTGCTATAGGAGGTCTTTTCCTCCGGCTTCGCCAACTGCTCTGCACCTTTAATTATATGAATGAACGGTACAGGACGGCCGAGGCCATTTACTTGTAAAGAAGTCCAGGAAGCAGGGGTAAACCACCTTTCGAGCCCGCCTTCTTCCAGTGTACAAACGATCTGCTCCAACCCTTCACAGCGGGCTTCCAGGTCACCCATCAGCGGATGCGGGTTCACCTCCTGCCCATTGATGTGCTCCGGTGCCACAAGCATCACCCGATCAGTGGCATGCAGCAAAGGCCTGAGCCGGTGCCATAGCTGTAGTGCATTTTCCTGCTCCGGCCCCGTGAGTGTTATGCCCTCATTGGCAAGGTATTGCCGTTCCGGTTCGTACCAGCGGGAAAAAAAGTAAGCTTTTTCTGCCTGAGCGAAGTTCCACCAGACCAGGTCGCTTACCGGTCCGATGACACTGCCCACTCTATTGGTATACCGCAGGAAGCCCTGAGCGCGACGGTTGAGCTGTACCGGCGCTGGTTCGTAAATCGTGCGCACCACCCGCTCCAATTCAAGTGCAGTCAGCTGTTCTTCCGGAAGGGCATAAAGCAAAGCACTGATCCGGCGGGCCTGTTCGGCCAACACCAGGAAGGACGTGTTACTGCTGCTCTCCCCCTCCGTGTAGGCCTGTGCCCAATTCGCGAGATAATCGAAGACCTCGATAGCTTCTGACTTTGGGACCCGGCCAGATATCGGAAAACGCGCCCGCTTGAACCAGAATTTGTACTGCTGTCCTGCCCGAACCGGATCATCTTCATTGAGGCCTCCGGATGCTTCCTCTTCAAGTGTGTTAAAGTAGGCAGCAATGGTCGAGCTCCACTTTTCTCCAAATAGCCCCGGCCGTTCAGCCATGAGCAGGGCGATTTTATTCGCCAGTCCTCTCTCCAGGGGCTTCACGGCCAGGGAAACGAACTCCATAACCTTGTAAGGGTCGATCGGCTCCCAGAGAAAAACCGTGGCCAGCTTTAGCACTTGCAGCGTAGGGCGGGCCAGAGAAGCAGAAAGCAGCCCTAGTTCCGGAAGCCCTTCCTGCGACATGGCATGCTCCAGGGCCTGACATTGGCCGGGCACCACCATAGCAGGACGGTAATTCTCATTCTGACGGAGCAAGCTGGCAAAATAGGCAGCCAGGTCCGTGTCCCTTTTCCCCTGAAGCAGAAGAAGAGAACCATCGCCTTTCAGGCGCACAGGCTCAGGTTTCGTCTTCGGATTCGATAGCAGGCTGCTCTGTAGCCGGGCAAGGTCACTGTCCCCAACGGCCTGAGTCGGTGCATTCCAGACCAATTCGACGCCTTGCCTGCGCAGGGCTTCAAGTAGCCTTTGGATGCCCGTTGGCAGTAATTCCTTAGGTTCATGGCAGACCAACTTTTCAAAGACCTGCTCCACCTTTCCCACTTGGACTATAATTTCTATTAGCTGGTCGGCAAATCCAGTAACGAGCCCTCCGGAAAAGCCTTTTAGCCGGGCTTCCAGTTCGGCAATACATTTCAGCCGTTCCGGCATTCCGGGGCGGCGTTCGAAATCCCAGCCAGCCATCATCAACTCATCCCGGCGCCCAAGCAAATCGGTAGCGACAGCGAAGGGATCGGTCTGAAAAGATGCACTGAAAAAGGCATCGGGAGCAGAGCGCAGGTAATGCCCCAATTGCTGCCGGTATTGTTCGATGCGCAGGTACTCGTTGTCTTTGGGTATATCCGGCAGGCCCAACACGGTTTCGAGATAGCGTACCAGCCCCTGTGGCCCAAATATTGCCTGACCGGACTGATTGGTGCTTATGGCGGGCAAGGGCGCATCATCGAGGGTCATCCCAAAGGTTACGATCATCTTTTTGAAGACTTGAAATGGTAAAATCAGGTTTATGAACGAGCATGTTCCGGGTTACGGTACAGGACAGCCACCGTGCCGCTAAAACTAAATATACATATTCTCCATAGAAGAAAGCGCTGCAGATCTATGTATTTTTTCTTATTTTCGTCCTGATTCCCCTCCAGCGTTCATACCCTCCACTTCATTTGAAAAAGATAATACAATCGACCATGAAGACTTCATTGTTAGCTATGCTGATCAGCTTAATTTTCCTTACCGCCTCCGCTCCGGTTCAGGCAGCGGTAGCCGTGCCGGAAGCAGCTTTGTCCCAGAAAGAACAGCGCACCCTTCAACGGTTTGAACGGAAACAAAAGCGATTGGAAAAGCGTGTGGAGCGTTGGAAGGAGCGGTTACAAAGAAAGGCAGAGGCTGGCGACAACACCGGCAAGCGTACCCTAAGCCTCATCTTAGGAAGTGCTATGCTTGTTGGCGGTATTGTGCTGGGTGTTATCGCTTTTGGTGGTTCGGTAGGAGGCTTTTTCTTTTTCCTTTCAGGGCTGCTGCTTGTCGGTGCAGTGATCCTGCTACTATTCGCGCTTTTGAAAAAAGATAAGCAAACAGAAGGCTAAATTGGGGTTAGCCCCCCATTTCCTTTCTCAGGTCTTCCATTTGGCTGTGCCAAAGCTGTTTTTGGTCGTCCACCTCGTCATCATCACAAAAATCGGTAATGACCAGTATCGTTTCGCCAGTAACGGGAGACTTGGAGATGTCAAACTCAAGATACTCTTCGTCTTCTGCCTCCTCCCAACGGAAACGTAGCTTTTCGTTTTCAACGTCTTCAATTAATTCAGCTTCTTCTTCGGATCCGCTCCACGAGAAGGTATAGGTCTCTCCCTGTATGTCCACTTCATCGCAAAACCACCGGACCAGGCAGGAAGGCGTCGTAAAAAACTTATAGACGATGGCCGGAGAAGCTTTGAAAATGAATTCTAAGGTAAATTTAACTCTTTCCATGTGCAGTAGGGTTATTGGAAAATCGGGCAGGAAGAATGACGGAGAAGGGGGAAGACCGGTTGAAAATTCGATTATACCAACAGGCTTTGCTTCAAACACCGCTGCGCATCCTATGCTGCCCCACAATAAAGAATAAAAAAATGATTTTTCCAAAAATAAAGGCTCCTCCCCTGCCGCATACGCTCCATCACAAATAAGGGTGCAATAACCCAAAACCAAACACCATGCGCACGAAGCCCCCTTCTGCAAAATTTTTCATCCTGTTTTCAGGTTTTTGGATTGCAGGAAACTATCTTAGCCGTTGTGGCGTTGCTTGTATGTAAGTTAAGCCTATATTAAGAGGCTATTGACTTCAAGGCAAAAAAGCCTTATTTTTGTGGGCTGTAAGCCGTTTAAGAACCAAGGCATTTGTAAAGCAGGGCATAAAAACTATGCAGGTAATTCAAGCAACACTTTTTTCCGACCACGGCATCTGCCTGGCTTACGTGATTGAATCCCACCATATCTACTCCGGTTTGCACCGTACAGAACACTACCTTTGTAAACATTAATTAAATTTAGCGTACATGAGACAGCTTAAGATTACTAAGTCTATTACTAATCGTGAGAGTCAATCCCTGGAAAAGTACCTTCAGGAGATTGGCAAGGTAGACTTGTTGACTCCAGAGGAGGAAGTGGATCTCGCCAAACGAATCAAGCAGGGGGATCAGGCAGCTCTGGAGAAGCTGACCAAAGCCAACTTGCGCTTCGTTGTATCCGTAGCCAAGCAATATCAGAATCAAGGTCTCTCTCTAAGTGACCTTATTAATGAAGGCAACCTGGGACTAATCAAGGCCGCTCAGCGTTTTGATGAGACCCGTGGTTTCAAATTTATTTCCTACGCCGTTTGGTGGATTCGGCAGTCCATCCTGCAGGCGCTGGCAGAGCAGTCCCGTATTGTTCGCCTGCCCCTGAATAAAGTGGGTTCCCTAAACAAGATCAACAAAGCCTTCTCTGAACTTGAGCAGGAATACGAGCGCGAGCCATCTGCAGACGAACTGGCAGAAACATTGGAAATTGCTACCGAGGAAGTGGAAACCACCCTTGGGGTAGCTGCCCGCCACGTTTCTATGGATGCCCCATTCGTAGAGGGGGAAGACAACTCCCTGCTCGATGTGCTTGAGAACAGCAGCACCCCGAATACAGACTCCAAGCTGGATTACAAAGAATCCCTGCGCCGCGAGATTGAGCGCTCCCTGAGTACGCTAACGGAGCGTCAGTGTGATGTGATCAAGCTTTACTTTGGCATCGGTGTCGAGCACCCTATGTCATTGGAGGATATCGGCGAAAAATTCGGCCTTACGCGGGAGCGTGTCCGCCAAATCAAGGACAAAGCCATCAACAAGCTGCGTTCCGCGAACCGGAGCAAGCTGTTGAAGTCTTACCTTGGCGCTTAATTTGCAACAGACTTAGTACAACATATAAAACGGGGCAGCGGATATCCGCTGCCCCGTTCTTTTTTTCCTGTTCAGATCATTTTTTATTTAAACAAGCTCTCCCCGTCCATATCCTCCGGGGCTTCCATGCCCAGAATGTCCAAAATCGTAGGCGCAATATCGCCTAACTTCCCATCCCTGACCTTGCGCCCGTGTGTGTCAGCGGCAATATAGAAAACCGGAACCGGGTTAGTGGTATGCGCGGTATGCGGCGAGCCATCAGCGTTGACCATGAAGTCGGAATTGCCATGGTCCGCAATCACTATGGCTTCGTAGTCGTATTCCTGTGCTTTTTCAATAAGGCGCTTCAAACTTTTGTCTACGGTTTCTACAGCAATTTTCGCGGCTTCAAAATCACCGGTGTGCCCGACCATATCGGCATTGGCATAGTTCAGGCAAATAAAGTCCGGTTGGTGATCATTAATGTCCGCGATGATGGCATCGGTTACTTCCACTGCGCTCATTTCCGGCTTCAGATCGTAGGTTGCGACCTTGGGAGATGGAATGAGAATACGGCGCTCCCCTTCGAATTCCTGCTCCCGTCCACCATTGAAGAAGAAAGTAACGTGCGGGTATTTCTCCGTTTCTGCAATGCGGGTCTGTGTAAGCCCAGCTTTTGAAAGGACTTCACCCAGGGTATTTTCAATGTCTTTTTTGTGCAGCATCACATTAACGCCCTTGTAGGTCTCATCATAGCGGGTCATTGTGACATAATGCAGCGGCAAAGTATGCATACCATGGTCTGACAAATCTTCCTGCGTAAGGGCAATTGTCAGCTGACGGGGTCGGTCGGTACGGAAGTTGAAAAAGACCACCGCATCATCCTCCTGAATGGTGGCTACCGGATTCCCATCTTCATTGGAACAGATGATTGGCTTCAGAAACTCATCCGTTTCACCGGACTCATAGCGGTTTTGAATGGTGGCCAGGGCATCCTGCGTATCTTCTCCCTTTGCATTGACAAGCGCATCATAGGCTATCCGGGTACGTTCCCAACGCTTATCCCGGTCCATAGCGTAATACCGCCCGACTACAGAAGCCAGCTGTACCGGCTTGCCCTTTACGTGGTCCAGGACCTCCTTTAGGAAGCCTTTTCCACTCTTGGGGTCTGTATCCCGCCCATCGGTAAAGGCGTGGATGTAAACTTTTTCCAATCCAAAGTCGGCAGCAGCATCACAAAGAGCCATCAGGTGGCGGTGGTGCGAATGTACGCCCCCATCAGAAACGAGGCCCATGAAATGCAGCGCCTTGCCGTTGTCCTTAGCATACTGCATGGCTTCGACCAGCGTTTCGTTTTGCTGCAATTCTCCGTCGCGAATGGCTTTATTGATACGCGCGAGCTCCTGATATACAATCCGGCCGGCACCAATATTAAGGTGACCGACTTCAGAATTGCCCATTTGCCCCTCCGGCAAACCCACCTGCTCACCGAAGGTTGTCAGTTCTGCATTAGGGTACTGATCATAGAGGCTGTCTACAAATGGCGTATTGCCCTGGGCAATCGCGCTGACTTTCGGGTCCGGGCCATGGCCCCAACCATCAAGGATTACGAGTAATGCACGAGTTTTCTTCATGCTAACAAATGTAGCAAACCGGAAGCATTATGGCAAGCTTCGTGTGGATTAAACACTAATACAGCAACGTATTTACTGTAAATAAAAATTTACTTTTTGTAAAACAAACTTGACATTAAGTCAATCTTGGATTACATTTGTAAAAAAAACTATGTGGACCAACAATTTTTTATTGCCCCACCGATTCAAGCGAATTGGCTGGGCGCTCCTAATCCCTTCGCTCGCATTGGGCATAGCCTATCTGATCTGGGAGCCTGCGCCTGCATTTTTGGACTGGAAAGTGTTTTGCCTTGCAACTGAAGAAGGAATAGGAATCCCTGACGGTGGAAGAAAATTTTTTGTCTGGATGGAGAACAACGTTTATGATGAGCTGGTAAGCCTCCTAATCATTTTCAGTGCTGGTATTGTTGCTTTTTCCGGGTCTGCGCAGGAAGATGAGTTTGTGCAGCGGATCCGTTTAGAGTCCCTCGCATGGGCGACTTATGCCAACTATGGTGTTCTTATTTTCGCAATTATTTTCATTTACGGCTTCCCGTTTTTCTGGGTCATCGTGGTCAATATGTTTACGTTGCTATTATTCTTTATAGTCCGTTTTCATTGGATGATGCACCGTGCCGAAAAAGAGATGAACTATGAAGAATAAGCTAAAAATAGAACGGGCCCGGCATAATCTCACACAGGCAGCCCTGGCTGAGAAGGCAAAAGTTAGCCGGCAAACGATCAATGCCATCGAATCCGGAAAGTATGTCCCTTCTACGGTTCTGGCACTGCGCCTGTCTGCAATCTTTGAATTACCGGTCAATGCCCTTTTCGAGCTGGAAGAGGAGGATTGGGAGTGAAGGAGACCAAATTCGCGCAGGTTGGCTTTTGCTGCCTGCACGGTTTTTTCATCTCTCCTTTTCTCCCGAAGATTTTTACCGATATAACTTTAGAGCATTGTTAATTGGTGTTTTTATAATTTCTCTATATCCTCTTTTAAAATATCCACATGCTTTGTGGCTACTGTGTAAATTATCACGTTATCGACTTCATCGTATCCATGTATTATCTTGTTTCTCAAACTAATAATCTTCCTGGCGTTTGGGATCGTTATGCTTGGATCAATTTTCAATATCCTATTTAATGCCTCGCCAATTATCTCTAACTCTCTTTCTACTGCTCTTCTTATCAGTTTATCCTCTTCATATGCTTGCAATGATTTTACTGTAGACATATATGATTTTACATCACTTATCGACTGCTCGATATCAAATAAATATTGTTTAATCCTGTTATCCATCCACCTCTGTCAAAGCGTTATAAAAAAGCACCCTTGTTTCCTCCAGCTCTTTTTTAAAATAAGGCTTTCTTACGCTCCTTGCAGTTGTAACATCTATTTCACGATTCAATAGCTCCTCCATTTCAAATAGTAGCCCAAAATAGCTATCTGTATATTCCTCGTTTGAAATATCATCTTTGAAGTCAACCAAAATATCTACATCGCTATCTGAACGGAATTTTTGTGAATCAACGATCGAACCGAAAAAATATAGCGATTTCACGTTGTTTTCCTCGCATATTCTTAATATTTCGCCTTTATTGTCTTCAATTAATACGTTCATATCAATCTGCTATATTTAACCTGGCTTATATCGAATAACCATCACTCAGTATTCAATATATCAATAATCATTTTATCCTGCAACACTTAATCTAACAAAGATGGAACCTTAAGCTACAAACCCAAAATATAAAAACTTGATTATCAATTGGATTCAAGTAATAAATTCCAGTAAAACGGCCTATCCAAACATTATGGCATATACCCAGTTATATCGCTTCCCTAAACACAAAAAGCCCGGGCGTATCACCCCCAGGCTTTTCACTTGAATTTAATTTACTTTCTCCCGGAAGTGGGTTAGCTCTACTTTAGGCTCTTCCTTATTGTACGGATACTGAAAGATCAGCAAACCTTAGGCCTTCTCCACCTGAATCTGCACTTTCACCTCTCCCGGCAGCTCGATCTCCTGCCCATTGGCCACATCGGCTGACAGTTGCAAGTCTGCCGTCAGGGTTTCGGCTTTGATGTAGTCGCCAAATTGCGCTACGGCGGAGGCTACGGCATCGGCTTGCTCCATGACGACCTTTATCTTATCGGTCACCTCGAAGCCGCTGTCTTTGCGGATATTCTGGATCCGATTGACGATATCACGGGCCATGCCTTCTGCTTCCAGTTCAGGCGTCAGTGTGATGTCCAGGGCTACCGTAAGCGGGCCATCGTTGGCAACGAGCAGCCCGGGGATGTCCTCGGCCGTGATTTCGAAATCCTCCAGCGTTAGCTCATAGGTATTGCCGTTCGCTGCCAGCGTGTACTTGCCGGTTTGCTCGATGTTGGCGATATCCTCCTGTGACATGCCGTTGATCTCCTGCGCAGCCACTTTCATGTCTTTGCCCAGACGGCGGCCGAGGGTTTTGAAATTCGGCTTGATGCGCTTTTTCAGGACACCCGAGGTATCGTCCAGGTATTCAATATCCTTAACGTTGACCTCTCCGGCGATAAGCGGCTTGACTTTATCGACTTGCTCCTGGAAAGACTTATCCAGTACCGGCAGCATGATCTTTTGCAGGGGCTGCCGTACCCGGAGGTCTTCTTTTTTACGCAAAGCGAAAGTCAGGGAGGAAATCCGCTGCGCGTAGTCCATGCGCTGCTCCAGTGCCTTATCAATTTTGGACGTATCGGCAGTTGGGAAATCCGCCAAATGGACCGACTCATGGTTTTCCAGCTGAGTGGCCTGATTGAGATTCCGGTAGAGCCAGTCGCCGAAGAAAGGGGAGATAGGCGATAGCAGTTTCGAGACGGTTACCAAACATTCGTAGAGGGTCTGATAAGCCGCGAGTTTATCGGCATCCATTTCTGCAGCTTTGCCGTTCTGCTGCTGCGACGGTTTCCAGAAGCGGCGCCGGCACAGGCGGACGTACCAGTTGCTCAGGTTGTCGACCACAAAGGTCTGAATCTTGCGGGCGGCCTGAGTTGGCTCGTAATTGCTGTAGTCCTCATCCACCTCTTTCACCAGGCTGTTGAGCAGGCTGATGATCCAGCGATCGATTTCCTGACGGTCAGCTTGTGGCAGCTGTGGCTTACTATTATCAAACTGATCGATATTCGCGTAAAGCGAAAAGAAGGAATAGGTGTTGTATAGGGTGCCGAAGAACTTCCGCTGCACCTCCCCTACTCCGTCGAGGGAAAACTTAAGGTTGTCCCAGGGGTTGGCATTCGCCATCATGTACCAGCGTACGGCATCCGCACCGTACTCTTCAATCGCGCCGAAGGGGTCAACCACGTTGCCCTTGCTTTTGGACATTTTGTTGCCATCCGCATCGAGCACCAGCCCGTTGGACACGACATTCTGATACGCCACACTGTCAAAGACCATCGTGGCGATGGCATGCAGGGTATAGAACCAGCCCCGGGTTTGGTCAACGCCCTCTGCAATGAAGTTGGCCGGGAACTTGCGCTCAAAGACGTCTTTGTTCTCAAACGGATAGTGCCACTGCGCGTAGGGCATGGAGCCGGAGTCAAACCACACATCGATAAGATCCGGCTCACGGCGCATCTCCTGACCGCTATCTGATACCAGGACAACATCGTCGATGTACGGGCGGTGCAGATCCTCCGGCACTTCCTGACTTAGGCTCAATGCCTGATTGGCTTTCTCAATTTCCTTGCGCAACTCTTCCACGGAACCGACACACTTCTCTTCTTTGGCATCTTCGGTACGCCAGATTGGGAGGGGGATACCCCAGTAGCGGGAGCGGGAGAGGTTCCAGTCCTGCAGGTTCTCCAGCCATTTGCCGAAGCGGTTCTCACCCGTAGAGGCCGGCTTCCAGTTGATTGTTTTATTGAGTTCGTACATACGCTCCTTGGCTGCGGTGGCTTTCACAAACCAGCTGTCGAGTGGGTAGTAAAGCACAGGGCGGTCGGTACGCCAGCAGTGTGGGTAGGAGTGCAGGTATTTTTCAGAGTGGAAAAGCTTGTTCTCTTCCTTGAGCTTGATAACGATATCGGCATCCACCGGGCGCTCTTCCTCCTGCCCGTAGTCTTTGACGTAGCGGCCAGCAAAATCGGTCACTTCCCGTACAAAGCGTCCCTGCCGGTCCACGAGAGGCATATTATTGCCCCCTTCGTCTTTGACCATCAGTGGTGGAATGCCGTACTTGGCCGCCACCTGAAAGTCATCCGCACCAAAAGTAGGCGCGATGTGGACGATACCGGTACCATCCTCTGTAGAAACGAAGTCGCCCAGCAGTACTTTGAAAGCCGGCTTGTCAGGCTGCACATAGGGCATCAGTTGCTCATACTCCATGCCTTCCAGCTCGCTGCCTTTAACCTCCCCAAGGATTTCGAGGTACGGGATGGGCTTATTTCCTGCCTTTACCTCCTCTGGTTTCAGGTCAGGATTGGCTTCCGTGAAGTAGTTATTCAGGCGGTCTTTGGCGAGGATAACCGTACTTGGCTGACCGGTATAGCGGTTGTAGGCACGCACCTTGACGTAGGTGATGTTTTTACCCACCGCCAGAGCGGTGTTGGAAGGCAGCGTCCAGGGCGTGGTGGTCCAGGCCAGGAAGTATTCGTCTTCTGTACCCTTGATTTTGAACTGGGCGATAGCAGAGATGTCCTTGATATCCTGATAGGTACCGGGCATATTCAGCTCGTGGGAGCTCAGGCCGGTACCGGCAGCAGGTGAGAAAGGCTGAATGGTAAAGCCTTTGTAAAGCAGGCCTTTGTTGTACAGCTGCTGCAGCAACCACCAAACCGTTTCGATGTAATCATTCTCGAAGGTGATGTAGGGGTTGTCAAGGTCTACCCAATAGCCCATTTTTCGGGTGATGTTGTCCCACATATCTTTGTAGCGCATCACCGTTTCACGGCACTTGGCGTTGTACTCCTCGACTGTGATTTTGGTGCCGATGTCCTCTTTGGTGATACCGAGCTCTTTCTCCACATTCAGTTCGATAGGCAGGCCGTGGGTGTCCCATCCACCTTTGCGCTCCACGCGCTGCCCCTTCATGCTATGGTAGCGGCAAAAAAGGTCTTTTACGGTACGGGCCATCACGTGGTGGATACCGGGCTTTCCGTTGGCTGAAGGAGGCCCCTCGTAGAAGACGAAGTTGTTTTCAGCCGGGCGCTGTTCCACACTTTTATTGAAGATATCATGGTCCTCCCAGAATTTGAGGATATCCTGATCGATTTCCGGGAGGTTGAGCTTTTTGTATTCTTTGTACATGTTTCCTATTTATCCAATTTTGTGCCTGCTAACTCGTTCGAATATTAACCTGCTTTTGATGCTAAACTAAGTTTGATAATGCTTAGCAATTCTACTCCTTACAACAGTTGAAGCCCCAGTTTTTCGAGAGGCAGAAAATCTTTGTCCTTCTGCAACAGCCTAAAGCCATTTTCAATACAAAACGTACCGATTATCATATCGGTGGTTTTTCTCACCGTTATCCCTTGTTTTCTAAGCCTTCTAAAGTTAACAGCAGACTGGAGTGCTATCGGTTTAGTAGACACATTGAAAATGACTAGCTTATCCGGAGCTTCTTTTGCCTTTAAAAAATCACCATCCGATCTGAACCCCTGCAGGACTTCCGCATAGATGATATTCCCGATTCCCACAGGTTCTGTCCCAAGCAGATCGTGTAATTTATCCGTTTGAGTATTGCTTTGACCATTAAAGTAATCGACCCAAACAGAACTGTCCACGATAATCATTGGTCAGCTCTCATTTCATTCAAGTCTCCCTCCCAATTGAGTTTACCTCGAAGTGATTTAATACTTTTCTGTTGCAGCAACTGTACGAAGGCTTTCAAAGCCTCTTCCACCACTTCCTTTTGTGTCCCTAATCCACTCAATTGAAGGGCAGACTGTACAAGCTGATCATCAACCTTAACCTTGACTTCCATAATTTTGGTTTTATACATTCCGGTTAAGATAAACCGGCGCAAAAATAAAAAAAAAGCGCTGCCGAACCATATCCGACAGCGCTTTCCTGATGTATCAGGCATTACAAGACATCAGCAGCCTGGCGGACGAGCCGGAGCAATAATAATGCTGATAATTATGATAGAGGTTTGATACATACGTAGTAAACGATTATTTTACAATTTTAAGATTTTTCACTCACAAAAGCAAGCAGATTTTGTACCGGCTTGACCGAACCGCATTCAAACAGCAAACTGCAGCGGAGGCTGATGACCAACTTGCCTATTGGCTTGCTAAAGCCCCTAAGGAGCGGTTGCGCGCCTTGCTGTACCTAAATGCACAGGTATATGGCCTTGCACAAAGTGGCCCACCGAAAATGGATAAATCTGCCTTTAAAGCCCGGCGTCGGATGAAGAGCAATTACCTCTATCAGGATTTTCTGGAATTTATTCAAGCCCTGAACCAAAATAAAGTTGAATACATACTTGCCGGGGGCTATGCAGTGGTACTGCATGGTTATCAAAGGAGCACTGGCGATTTAGATATTTGGGTAAACCCAACACCAGAAAATTACAATCACCTGCTTGGTGCTTTCGATGATTTCCGGATGCCCATTTTTGATATGAGTGAAGAGAATTTCCTGCAAACCGGAGAAATGGATGTCTTTACCTTCGGGGTTCCACCCATAGCTATCGATATTATGACTCAAGTGAAAGGGCTGGAGTTCAGCAAAGCTTTTGCTCAGGCAGACGTCTTCAACCTGGGGGATGACCTTTCTGTCAAAATGCTCTGCCTGGAGGATTTAATTGCTGCTAAAAAAGCAGCCGGCAGGGCTAAAGACTTTAATGACATCCGGCACTTAACTTCTAATCCGGACGTTTAGCGCAAAACCCCAGCCATCGGAACCGGGTACTTCCTTACTCCACTACTGTCGCAATGGTAACACAGCTGCAACTGCCTGCTTAAGCGTATACCGTTCTTCTGCTTCCAGAGTCATATGCCCTAAGAGCTCTTTTTCCAGATATTGCATTACCGCTTCCGGGTTACCGGATGATAGTTGTTGTTGAAACCCCTGAATCGCAGTTAGTGGCAAATCAGTAAACTCCGCCAGCTCCGGGGCTTCCATTTGCGGGAATTTAGCCGCTGTTTTTAATAAGTGAAGAACACGCTCCCACTGACGACCCTCCTGACGACCCTTATGACGGCCTTCCTGACGGCCTTCTTCCTTTAGCATTTCTAAGGTACTCATTGCTTCTGGTTTTGTTGTAAAGGTTAAGTTTTCCAAGGCTTCCATGAACTGCGCAGGAGAACGCTCCATAACAGCAAGGGTGAACGTCATCACTGCTTCCATACGCTCTCCTTTTATTCCTTCTAAGATAGCAGTAATGTATTGTAAAATCAACTGTGGCCGGTGCCGCAACCCCATGGAAAGCATCGCACTTCGAAAGTAGCTTAGCTCAAGCTTCAATAATTCTTCGGGGGCTACCTTCGAAATATTGGTAAATAGGAAACGAAAGTCAGGAAGATAGGGTTTTATTTGATCAAAATAAGGGCTTTCAGCAAATAACTCCGGGATGCTCTTTGGCTGCCAATCAGATTTTCCATTGTAGAAAACCAAGGGGATAACTGGTTCCAGCTTCTGTTTATCTCTCAAAGACATCTGTCGGAGTATAAGCATAATGTATAGGCCAACTTGAATCGCTGTATGCTCATCTGGCTCCGATTTGTGTTCAAATAAGAGTGAAAAGTAGAAATGTGAGCGCTCCTCACTTTTGAAGCGGCAACGATAGACGACATCTGCTCTGAAGAGCTTTAAGTTAGGGCGCAGTAGATTACCGTCTTGTAGTTCTAGGCTTTCCAAATCAGCCAAAGCAGCAATATCCGGACAAAAATGCTGCAAATATCTCCGGGCAACAGCTCTGTCTCCCATTGCTTGCTTAAAAAAACGGTCGTCAGGCTGGAAAACTTCCTTTTTCCGGCTCATAATTTTAGGAGCTATCGTTAGTGATTTCTAAAATTGGTTATTATTGTTTTACAATCCAAAATTAGACCACAAAAAATATTAAGTATACAAAGGCAATGCTAAGTCCCGGCAGACAAGCTGGTATTTCACAACATATCCCGAAAAATCCTGTCTCCCTTCCATCCTAATCCCCTTATCTTTGTTCCCAGTTTATAAACAACACCTCTATGCTCAAAACCGAAAACCTGGGCTACGCCTATGCCGGCAGCCCGCCACTCCGATTTCCAAACATCGAATGTGCCAAAGGCGAGCACTGGCTGGTGCTGGGCGAGTCCGGCAGTGGAAAAACGACCCTGCTTCACCTTTTGGGCGGGCTGCTCTCCCCAAAGGAAGGCCGCATCATATTGGGCGATACAGAGATGAACCAACTTTCCCGCAGTGCCCTTGATCAGTTCCGAGGACAGCATATCGGCATTATTTTCCAAACAGCACATTTCGTACAAAGCCTCAGCGTGGGCGACAACCTGGCACTCGCCCAAAGCTTGGCGGGCATGAAGGTGAACCGGAAGCGCATACGGGAGCTACTCGGCCGGCTGGGCCTGGAGCACAAACTGCGGTCCAAACCTTCCCAGTTGAGCGTAGGCGAAAAACAGCGGGCATCCATCGCCCGGGCCATCATCAATCAGCCGGCGGTCATCCTTGCCGATGAGCCAACCTCAGCCCTGGACGACAGCAACTGCAAACAGGTCATTGAGCTGCTGGAAGAACAGGCACAAGCCGTAAACGCCACCCTCCTGGTCGTCACCCACGACGCCCGCCTCAAAGACCACATTTCCCACCAAATTTCAATCGACTAGCGCATGAACCTCTTAAAACTGAGCTGGAAAAACCTGACTAATAAGCCCCTGAATATGCTCCTCAGCCTCGTCCTCTTCGGGCTGGGCGTAGGCCTTATCTCTCTCCTGCTCGTGCTGAATGACCAACTGCAGGAAAAGTTTGAAAAAAACCTGGCCGGCGTCGACCTGGTCATCGGCGCCAAAGGCAGCCCCCTACAGCTCATCCTCAGCAGCATGTACCATATTGATGCACCTACCGGGAACATTCCCATCAAAGCGGCGACTCCTTTCCTGCGGGAAGGGCATCCCATTATCGAAACCAGCATCCCTTTGTCATTGGGCGACAGCCATCGCGGTTTCCGGGTGGTAGGCACTGAACCGGAAATACTGGATCTGTACAATGCCCAAATAGCCGAAGGGCAAATGTGGAGCAAGACCCTGGAGGTGGTTGCCGGCGCTGCTGTAGCCGATGAACTGGGGCTTAAAATCGGGGACACTTTTAAGAGTTCCCATGGATTTGATCAAAATGACGACCTTATCCACGAAGATGCGGAGGCGTTCAAAGTTGTAGGCACCCTTGCACCCACAGGGTCAGTGATTGACCAACTGTTGCTCACCCGATTCTCCAGCCCCTGGGCCGTGCACGAGCATGGACACGAGGATGAAGAAGTGCCTAACCAAGAGAAAGACGATCACGATCATGAAGGGCACAGCCACGAAGATCATGACCACGAAGGGCACGATCATGGCGATGGCGAACACAGTCACGACCACGGTTCCGGCACCGCAGACCCCTACCCGGAAGACCTGCTAGCCTACAAAGACAAGCAAATCACTTCTATCCTGGTGAAGTTCAAAGGGCACAACATACAAGCACTCAATATGCAGCGCGCCATCAACGAAAACACCGAGATGCAGGCCGCCACACCGGCCATTGAAATCAACCGCCTCTATGCCCTTATGGGCACAGGGACGAAAGCCCTGCGCTGGCTCGCTATAGTGATCATCATTGTTTCCGGGCTGAGTATTTTCATTTCGCTATACAATTCCCTAAAGGAGCGGCGCTACGAGCTGGCGCTGATGCGGGTGATGGGCGCCTCACGGGGCCGGCTGCTGGCGCTGATCATACTGGAAGGGCTGCTGCTGGCGGTGTTGGGATACCTACTGGGCATGGCGCTCAGTCATGGCGCTATGTACCTGCTTGCAGATCAGATGAAGGAAACGTACCAATACTCTTTCTCCTGGACCAACTTCCTGATTGAGGAAGCCTACCTGCTGGGCGGCGCACTGCTGATCGGTTTGGTGGCAGCATTGATACCCGCTTTGCAGGTGCAGGGGATGGACATCTCGGATACGCTGGCGGATGGGTAAGCCTATACGCAATACGAAGTGGTCACCGACGATAAATGTCGGGTCACTGATCCAGACATTCATCGTCTGGGATCTTGGATTTGCGACATCGGAGCAAGCCACTTCCCAGCGTAAATGCTGACATTGAGTAGGTTTGCTGTGGCAAACCACTTAATCGTC
>NZ_JALEGS010000092.1 GCF_022763345.1 Phaeodactylibacter sp. | reverse complement strand
GCTATGCTTCGTCAGTGGCCGATGTCGCAAATCCAAGATTCCAGACGATGAATGTCTGGACTGTAAGCCCGACATTTATCGTTCCCCGTGCTGGCCGACAGCGCCAGTAGGTGACCACTTCGTATTGCGTATAAGTGACCGGAGAAGAATAACTTCCCCATTTGATACGGCTATTTTCCCGCCAGGCTGCATGGCTCGTCGGTCAGGTAGCTCCCCCGATCAAAATCGGGGTCTTCCCTCCTCGCGTCTTGTCTGGCGAAAAAACAGCTTTCAAAACCGCAGCTCCATACCCCTGCGCCCCTTGCCAGACCACGGCGCCTTGAACTGCAAGATCAGCGTAAGGTTGAACTCATTGATGGGGCGGAGCATTTCCCGCTCCCTGTTCCTCAGCCCCAGGCCATGAATGTAGGACAGCTCTACCATATACCTTTTGTACCAGTAGGCGAGCGACAGGTGTGAGGTGTACTCGAAATAACGATGATCAGGAGCGTTTTCACGGTAATTGTAACTCGTGATTTTCCAGTAATCTTTTCCATCTGTACTTATCTCAGAATTATGGATGTAGTTCAGCCCAAGTCCAGCTCCTACCAAAAATGCATCAGCAATTGAACGCTTAACAGCAAAATCCGTACGCCAGCTATCAAAGCGATGAAAATTTATACTAGCGATGCCATCTGTCCGCATTCTGAATACACGATCAAAATAATAGCCGTTCGCCCAGGAAAAGAATAGCGCTTCGCCTATTTGTTGTTCTACGCTCAAACCAACCAACAAGTGCCTTAGGGTTTGTGCGTCCACATCGTACCAATCTGGACGAGGTCCTGCTACATGGAAATCCCCTCCTTCAATATCCGTCAATCCTCCTCCCAGCCGCAGGCTGAAGTAGGTCTGCCCGTGCAGGGCACTTGCGCTGAGCAGTAGGAGTAAGGCTGTAAAGGTGCGTTTAAAGTCCTGTTTCATGGCTATATTTCAGCCCTTCTGATTTCTGAAATTGCTCCTTCCCCTTGAAAAGAGCGTGCAAAGATGCATTACCGTTCTTTCTGGAAATCAGGAGGGCAGTTATAACTTTTTGCTTATAGCTTCATGCTATCTGTTAGGCATTACTTTTTGTGTGCCTAATCATTGGCATCAAGGTATTAAGCAAGCTACAACAATGCGACCACCAAGTCAAATTTACATTGTAGAATAATATAAAGGGCACAAAGCGGAATGGCTGCCCCTACACCTCCCAAAACCGCAGCAACAACACCTCTACCCCCAAAAACACCAGCGCCAAAATCAGGCACCAGCGCCATAGCGGAATGCCTTGACTCCGCTCTTCTATCGTAGCGGTGAGCACAGCGTTGTCGGCTACATTGATGAGATTCGCTAGAGGCCCTACATAGCTGGACAGCTCATCCGGGCTGTAGTAGTCGAGATCGGACTCGCGGCGGTCGTAGTTGAAAGCGTAGGTGCCCAGTGGGTTCTCCGGCTGCAGGAAAAGGTCGTAGTAGCCGGCTTCATCGACCTGCTGCCCTACGGTCAGATAGACTTTCGCCCCAATGATGCGCTGCTCGGGGATGAACTCCTCGGCTTCGCCCTGCAACTTGTAGACAATATCGCTGCTCGTAGCATCATGAGGGGCAACGATCGTAGCATCCTGCCCAATGGTGTAGGACAACTGCTGCCCCTGACGGGAGGATACTGACATCTTGAACAGCATGGGCACGAATATTTCTCCGTTGCGCACCAGGTCGTTGTACTCATCCGAAAGCGGAGCGGCACTGAGGTAGAGATTGCCCTGCCCATTCTGATAGCGGGCCAGCAATACCGAACCATCGCGGTAGGTGAGCAACGGCTCTTCGCCCCGGTTGGCAAAATTGCTCAAGCTGAAATTGCCCTGCGTGGCGGGGAGCTTCAGGTTGGCAGAGCGGTTCTCGAAAACATCATTGAAGATGAAGGCATCGGTGTTGATCTGCCCCACCTGACGGGGGCGCTCCTCAAATTGCTGCAGCTCGTTGGCCGGAAAGCCGGTTAAGAACCCGCGGTAAGTACTAACATCGGCATTCCGGCTGGGGAAAACCAGCAGATTGCCGCCGTCCTGTACATACTGACGGAGCTCAAAGCCCAGCCCGGAGGATACCGTCCGCAGGTCGTTCAGCACAATCATGTCGTAGTTCCCAAATTGGGAATAGTCCAGCGCCTGGCTGGGCAGGTTGTCAATTTTGAAGTTATTGATGCCCTGAAATGCTGCCGTCAGAAAGCGGTTGGGCTGTTGCTCATTGATGGCCAGCACCCGGATTTGTTCTTTCACATTGAAGGCAATGTGATAATTGTCGTCAAACTGAATGGGGAAGTCGGTGATGTTGAGGCGGGCTTCGTGCCAGCCGGTCCGCTGTATGGAAATATTGACGGTATCTACCACGGAAGACTCGGCGGGAACGGTCAGCGTGCCTACCGGTTTGTTCTCCCCTTCGTGGCGGATAGACAGGCGGACATTTTCCGCAGTTGCTTCGGTGAGGTTGCGCACCCGAACAACAAGCGGGTTAGGCTGATTGGGCATAGGCACCGGATTGGTAAACCAGGCAGAATCTATGCTGATGTTTTTTTCCTGTACGGCCTGCAGGGGCACGAGGTTGAGCTCCATCGTAGTGTCGCTGACGGCTTCGATATCGGTGATGTTGCGCTGGAAGTCGGAAATGTGGTAGGCCACTTCGTTATCGGCTTCTGCAGTGGAAAGCGCCTGCCGTTGGCGGGTCAGGACTTCCGAAAGCTGCCGTACCGCCGGGCTGGGCTCGATTTCATCAATGAGCGCCAGGGCATCTTCCTGAGAAACCATGCGCTGATGCCGCCCTTCGAAGTCGTTGGTCAGGATTTGGAATTCATCGGTAGGCGCGTAGGCTTGCACAATCTCCCGGGCGCGCTGTTTGGCTTTCTCTACCAAAGGCACGTCTTGGCTAAGGGCCTGCATGCTGAAGGAGTTGTCGATAAACAGGCTCACCGCCTTATTGCCCTGCTGCACCTCCGCATCTTCCTGCGGGATAAAAGGCTGAGCGAAGGCGAATACCAGAAAAGCCACCGCCAGCAGCCGCATCAGCAGTACCAGCAGGTTGCGCAGGCGGGAGCGGGCGCTCGTCTCCTCCTTGACTTCTTTCAAAAAGCGCACATTCGTAAAGTACACTTTCTTAAACCGCCGGAAGTGGAACAGGTGGATGATCACGGGGATCGCTAGTGCAGCGAGGGCGAACAAAAAAGCCGGGAAGAGAAACTGCATATATTCTTTGGGTTGCTTTTGGTCTGTTTTTCACGTATCTTCTACGGGCTCACTAGCCAACAGAATCAAGATAAAGAACGCGAATTTAACCATAAAGTTATTGCGGGGCAAGGTATTGGCCTCTAATACCTTTATTCATCATCAAACACCCAAAGTATTATGAAAAGAGTGATTTACGCGCTTTTGCTGACGATTAGCGCTTTCCTGTTTGGTCATGCTCAAAGCTCTTATCTGGCTGGCAACATGCGTATTATTCAGGAAGACGCCCCTGAAGCGAATCTGACGCTGGAAGCCCGGGTACAACTGATCAGCCCCATTGATAGTCCTGTAGAAGATAGTATACCTGTTTTTTGGGGAGACGGGAGTTCGGGTTGGCTATTGCTCCTGCAGGAAACAAATATCCCCCCGGATCTAGTCAGACGGTTCTATACCAACACCCATACGTATCCTGCCAGAGCATCCTATACCATTACTTCACCCGTCTGCTGTTTCTCTGAAACGATCGTAAATCTTGATCCGGGGGCAACCATGCCTCTTCAAGCCCATTATACCATTCTCAACCCTCAGCTTCAGGGAACCAATACTACGGTTATCGTATCAGATTTGGAGGAAACAGGACCAGTCAATGAGCCTTTCAGTTTCTCACCTACTCCTTTTGATACGGATAATGATTCTATTAGCGTGTCTATCCCGGAATTAGATGACTCTTTTTCGGGGTATCAACCCGTAAATATTGTTGATCCCGGAGGGAGCGGTACGCTAATTGTAGAGAACCCCCTGTTTGGGGGAACGGTTTGGGACAGCCCAGGCACAGCAGGTCAATCCTACATCGTACCCTATCATCTTGAGGAGTTCCGCAACGGGCAAAGGATTTCGAACGTTTTGGCTTACTATTGGCTCCAGGTGGCATCGCCAACCAGTGCCAACACGACTGCAAAACCGAACTTAAAAGTCTTCCCCAATCCTACCAGCCAAACACTGCAGGTGCAAACGGAAAACCCTACTCAATGGTCGGTCGTACTCTACAACGCACAGGGGCAACTGATACAGCAATGGGCTCATCTGCCTGCGGACGGGCAAATCGGCCTCTCCTGCCCCGGTGGGCTGTACCTGCTGCAATTGCAAAATGGAGATCAGGTGCGGACAGAACGAATCGTGGTGCGGTAAAAAAAGTAACCTGACAAGTATCCGCAGGCATCAGCCCGTGATCTTGTCAGGTTTAGCTGTTTTTTAGCTCCCTTTATCGTCTAATTCTCATCAATCAAATCACCACTGCCGGTGATGTTGACGTCAATCTCGGGCGAGCCAATGAAGCGCACGTCACCGCTGCCGGAAATACGGACTTTCAGGAACTCCGCCACATTGACCTCGGTTCCACCGCTGCCGCTGATGTTGATGTCGGCCGTACGCGACTGCATGCCAAAAGCCTGCACATCACCGCTGCCACTAAGGCGGTACACGGCTTCGTCACAGAGGCCGTCAATGATCAGGTCGCCACTGCCGCTGATCTTCACATCTATATCATCCGCTTCTGTTTCTATGCGGACATCGCCACTGCCACTAAGCTGAAATTCGATGTCTTCTGCCAGGAAAAGGTTTTCGCCCATGATATCGCCTGAACCGGAGCTGTAGACCTTCCGCAATACAGGTAAAGTGATGAATATCTGCATGTTATCCAGGTCGCGCACACAGCGGTCGAACTCGATTTCCCAAATACCGTTATTGACATCCAGTTCCAGTTCATCAATCGCATCTTCCTTGCCTTCCACGATGACTTCCTGTTCGTCCCCCTGCCGGATGAAGACCTCCACCGAGGTTTCGTTTTTGATACCGGAAAAGTCGTCCAGGACCAGGCTTTGGCTTACAAAGGGACCATCGGCATTCAGGCAGCCAATGGAGAAGCTGTCATCGTCGTCGATGTTGATAAAGCAGCCGCTGCCCAATAGTGCCGTGGCAAGAGCGAATAGCATCATTTGAATCGTTTTCATAGTTTCTTGTTTTTTTACAGTGAGTGAAAAATGTCGGGTGATTATTTTTTCTGGTGGATTGAGCCTTAAATTTTGACCGTTAAAGGCCACGCACCAAAGAAGGCTTAAGCGTGGAAATACTATCAAATAATTCGGTCTAGCCGCACTAGTTGTCTCTGTCCCAGCCGAACCAGCCAAAGCGGAAGGTCAGGTTAGCCAGGGTGCCATCAAAGGCATTGGATTTGTAGGGGCTATTGTCGCTTATGCCGTCCACATAGCGATAGCCTACGGTACCCGCCACGCGGAACCAGCGGGTGACGTTCAGCTCCAGGCCGATTTCCGGTGTTACCACAAATACATTGTCGGTGTTATCCGGGAAGGAGGAGTTGTCGGAGACGTCAATGCCGACTGCGCCCCAGCCCAGGCGGGCACTTGTATAAAGGTGCAGTACGCGGTGAGGCGCCAGGGTGTACCCCAGCCAAAAACCACCGTGCCCGAGCTCGATTTCCTGAATGTCGTCATCCTCAATCAGGCGCTCAAAGTCAATGCTCCCTACGCCGTAGCCACCGATAAAGAAGTTATCGATCACCACGCCGCCGCCACCGCCTACTGCGGTCGTCATGTCATTGCCCAGCCCCATCTCAATGATTGGCGCGCCGAAGCCACCAACAACGCGGGCATTGTTAAATAAGGTTTCATGCTGTGCCTGCACAGCCAGCCCCAGCAGCAGGGCCAAAGTGAGCAATCCTAACTTTTTCATGATCTATTGCTTTTCGTTGATTTTAAATAATGATTTATCTCCCTTGCAGCCGTTAGAAGACCGTTCCTGCAAGGCATAACTATGGCTGGCCGGGATGATTCCCGGACGTTGCCTGTTTCAAAAAATTAATGGTCAATTTGGTGCCCGGTTTATTCCGGTAACAACATGCTAAAACCGTATGCCGCCCTGCACGCCTACCCAAAACCGCAGGTGGGTATTCTGCCCGCCTTCCGCAAGAGTATAGGAAGGGTCAATCACCCGTGAGCCCAGTTCGCCCATCTCAGGGTCTGCTACCCGGGATACCATCAGGTTGGCGATGGGGCCGGCGAAAAAGCTCGTCTTTCGGTCCGTGCCGTTGTAGCCCAGCGCCAGGCTGAGCTGATTGAGCAGGTTGACTTCTTTGGTCCACCGCTCCAACTCGTTGATGTGCATGCAAGTGGCTTCCACATTCATCATCAGGTTCGGTGTGAAGCGCTTGGTGGTGCCTATACCGTAGCCGAGCCCCCAGCTGTAAGCCTGCGCTTCTTCAACTGCCCCTACAGTACCGGGCTGCCCCTGCATATCCCAGCGCATACCGACTTTGAAGATGTTGTAAAAGGAATACGCGCCAAGCTTCAACGCCGCATTGGCAAACAAAGCGTCATTGGACGACAGCTCGAAGCGGTTGTAGCCGTTCTTAACGATGTTGAGCAAGCCAACCGGCACACCGTTCACCGTATCTGCGACATTGATGAGTGCCACCTGAAAGCCGTCTACCCGTTTTGCCTTATTGAAAAGGGCGCTGACCTGACCGCCTTCCACATCTCCTGCCTTATTGAACAGGCCGGATATCTGGGAGCGGGTAAAGCCCTGGCTTTTATTGAATAAGCTTGCAACCTGCAGCCCTTCCGCTTTGCCTCCGGAAATGTTGAACAACCCCGAAGCCTGCAGCCCGGCAGCGTCGCCATGACTGATGTTGAACAGGCCCGCTGCCTGAACAGCCTGCGTCTCTCCGGCTATATTGAATACACCGGCGGCCTGCACGCCCTGTACTTTGCCATTATTGACGTTGAAAACACCGCCGACCTGTGTGCCAATTACATCTCCGCCAACCTGACTGCCCACACCGGCAATCTGTACGCCTTCAACGTCATGGATGATCTTGTTGTAAAGACCGCCCACTTCGAGCCCATCTACTCCACCGTTGGTACCCCATAATACATTAAGGGATACATTATTGGTAATCTCAGCACTGCGCTCAAGATTAGTCCCCACGTAAGGCAGGATAGACACCTGAGCCAGCCGGCGGTCGCCCCTGTACACCTCTTCTTTTGCTTCTGCGGTGACCGCAGGTGGAGGCGGCAAATGGTAAAGGTCGACATGAATTTCCTTATAAGCATTTCCTCCCGGGCTGTTAATCGCTTTGGTTTTGGGTTGCCGAATAGGCTCCATGTGCTGGCTTAACCGCTCCCGCTCGGCTGCATCCTCCGGATAAATCGGGCTTTGCTGCTGAACCTTAGGCTTTACGGGTGCCAGTTGCCCAAGTTCATCGGTTTTGCGGCTGGGCTTCAACATGACCTGATTGCCCATTTTGCGGTAGGAGATCGGAAGTTGCCGACAGATTTCATCCATAATGGCTTCCAGTTTGGCCCCTTCCTCCGCATTCACCGAGACTTTTCGCTCCAGCGGGATGAAGTCCGGGCTGTAGGAAAAGCGCACCTGAAATTGCTGCTCCAGGTCTTTGAGCACCTCCCCCAAAGACTGATTGATGGTACGATAGCTGGCCAGTACTGCCGGAGCCTGAGCATTGAGCCCAACACCTGCAAACCATAAACCCGTAAATAGTAGCAGTTTTTTCATGGCTTTTCGTGCTTACTGGCAATAGTCTCCATTGCCTTTGATTACAATTTGCCCATTTTCCTCGACAATTTCCAGTTCCATTGTGAAGGCCATCGCATCCAGCAGTTCCTGCAGCTTAGGGTTAGGAAAATCTCCCATGAAGCGGCAACTCGCCAGCTGATCATTCGCCAGAACTACCCTTTTTCCGAAGTAGCGCTCCAGAGCTCGGGCAACCTCGCCCAGTGGCTGATTGTCAAACTGCAGCCGGTTCTCCTTCCAGGCCATTGCATTGGAGACCGGTGTTTGCCGGACTTCTTCCAGCATCTTATTGTATTGCCCGGAGGTGCCGGGGACCAAAAGGACTTTCTCTTCTTTTTTATCTACAGAAGCCACCTCCACCTTCCCGGTAGCCACCGAAACCGTTACTTCCGGTTCATCAGGATAGGCTCTGACATTAAAGGATGTACCCAGTACGGTGGTTTGTGCGCCTTCTGCAAAGATGGTGAAGGTAGCGCCGTCCTGCTTTACCACGTCAAAAAATGCCTCCCCGGTCAACCTGACTTCCCGCTGCTTAAAGTCTTTGGCGTAACGAATGGAGCTATTCTCATTCAACACCACCGTGCTTCCGTCAGGCAGGGTGAGCGTTTGCTCTTCCTTATCAGCGGTTTGAACCTCCGCAAACACCGGCGAATGGTCAATAAGACCGGAATACCAGTACCCCCAGTACCCGCCCAGCAGTAACAAGACCGCTGCAGCTGCATAGCGTAGGTATAGCTTTAGGGTAGACAATCCTATTACTTTGGCTTCTCCGATTTTCGCTTCCGGTTGGATACGCTCTTCCAGTAAATCCCAGGCGACCGACTTCCCGGCAGAGAAATCAGGCATCTCATAGGATGCCGAGACAGACCATAGCTTTTCCGCTTCTTCCAACACCTTCAGGTTGGCGGAATCGGCTTCTACCCAGCGCATTAGCGCTTCCCGCTCTGCCTCGTCAATATCTCCGGAGAGATACCTTCCTATTCTTTCAAGGTAGTCGCTTTGATTCATGTTGTTGTTAGTTTCCGGACTATTGATGCACCCGCTGAGGCAATCCCCCTACTTCAGGCTTCAATTTTTTTTCTTCTTTTTTACTTCCAGCTCCTTATACCCGTAAGTTTCGTCTGTTACCCGCAGAAATTCATAGTCTGGCAGCAGTCCGATCACGATTTCGGCTGTTGTGTAAATCCGGCAACCATCCATCAGGTGGCCGCCCAGGCACTGCCCGGTTTCATCTGCGACTGTCAGGTGCAAATGGGAGCCGTTTTTGGACAAGGTGCCTGTCATGCCTGTAATTTCAAAGTGCCCTTGCCCTATGCTGGCTTCAGACTGATTGGCAAAGCGAATGGCATAATCCGTCAGGCTGCCCACTGCGCTCAATATGACCGCAGCTTCCACATCATTCGTATCGGCCCATTCCTGAAGGGCACCTTTCAGGTCCATGCCTGGTGTAAGTCGAAACGCAGTATATTCCATAAGGTTGGTATCATGCTGTAGAGGAGGGAAGGCTTCTGCTGGCTGGCAGGCAGTACACCAAAGTAAACCGAACAGCAGGGCAATCTGCAGGTAGTGCTGCAATTTCTCCCGGAGCACCCGCAGGGCCTTGCCCATTTGATTTTCCACCGTTTTCACGGAGATGTCCATTTGCTCAGCAATTTCTTTATAGGTCAGCTCTTCGTAACGGCTCAGTTGGAAAACAGTGCGGCATTTGGGCGGGAGTTGATTGATAGCCGCAGTGACGTTGGCTTGCATTTCTTCATGCAGGAATTGCTCTTCGGCGCTGTCGTCCACCCCAGGTTCATGTCCAGGCTCAAAAGCTTCCTGCTCCCAGCGTTTGTTGCGGCGCAGGTAGCCCAATCCTTCATTGATGGCCATTCGGCGGATGTAAGCACCAAGGGAGGAATTGATTTCGATCTTGTGGCGCTTTTCCCAAAACCGGAGGAAAACTTCCTGTGCCAGGTCCTCAGCGGTGCTGGCATCAGGCACAAAGCGATATATCGACTGGCAGACCATTTCGTAGTGATCTTCGAAGAGGTGCTGCAGCGCCATCCGGTCATCCGCTTTAAGGCGGGAAAGCAGGTTTATTTCGGTGTTATCTGACATTAAAGCCGGGTGTATTTTTCGGCCACAAGATTAAGTTTAATTCCCCACAAAGGTAAAAGGCTTTCGACATATAGAGGCATTTATTAGAGCGAATGGCTTTCTGGCCTTTCTGAACCGATAGAAACGATTACTCAATTACAATTCGGGACAGATAGCGCTGTTCCCCCGTTTGCCCCTGAAGCAAATATAGGCCAGCTGGTAAGGCGGGCAGTGTAAAGGATTGCAGCCCTCCGGCATGCGCAACGCCCCATACCCGCTGCCCCATACTGCTCAATAACTGCAAGCGCCCCTGCCCTGGAAGGTCCACATTGAGCGTGCCTGCTGTAGGGTTGGGGAACGCACGGAGCGGCTGATGTACCGGACTGAACACACTGCTGATATTCGAATCGTCAATTTGAATCAGGTAAAGGGCATCAAAATCGGGTGAATCATAGCCGGTTGTCAGGGACCATCCACTTCCAAACGCAAGGGGTTGGTTGAAGTTCGCTGAAGCGTAGGCCCGCCCTTCCGCGTCCACCATGATGTTATGATTGGTGCTGAATGGGGGATCCCCGAGCAGTTCGGGCTGATGCGCCCACGACAGCTGCCCATCTGGAAGAAAACGTGCCCAGAAGCTTACGGACCCGCCAAGTTCGAAGGACAGGGCGGTGCTTTCCGAAAGGGCGACCTCAGAACGAAAGGCTGCGGCTGAGAGGTAAACATTTCCATCCGGGTGGACATCCATCGCGCCGTTGGAACAAAACAGCGTGTTGCCCCAGAGTAGTTGCCCATCGGCATCCCAGCAAAGCAAAGCCGTCTTAAGCAAGTCATCTTCGGCTTGAAAATACTGCAGGGTTGCCGATTCCTCAATCAGGACTTGCTGCTCATGGGAAAAGCCCAGGTAAATCCTTCCCTGAGCGTCCGTTTCCAGGTCAAAGGGGACAATCAAGCCTTCTTGTGGCTCGATATTCCGATACCATTGCCGATTGCCCTGTGCATCGTATTTAACCAGCAGGCAGCCATCGTCACCATCCTGATTGTCATTCATCAGAATACTACCATCAAGCAGTAAACCACCAGCGCTGTAAGCAATAGAGACGATGGGCTCACCCTCCAAACTCAGGGCTAACCCAAGGCCTTCCGCATTTCCGCCATCAATGGGCAGTGGAGACTGAATTTGCTCCGCCCATTCCAGGTCCCCCTCGGACGTCAGGCGGGCCAGATAGAACGTCTTGCCCCGGTCAGAGGGTTCGCTAAATATGGTGGGCCCACCAAAGTCCATCTCCCGGTGGTAACTGCCCGTCATGTAAATCGAACCAGCATCATCAACCGCCAATGCGTTCAACCGGTCTCCTTTATCGAAGAACTCACTGTCCGCTCCGCCGTAGGCTTTTGCCCATTCCAGGGTGCCTGCGGTATCGAACCGAGCAATGAAAGCATCCCTGTAGCCATCGGCAAACAACGTCCGGGTAGCTCCTGAGGTATCCCGCTGAATGAGCAGGGGCCCGTACTCCGCGGAGGCAATTTCTCCCCCCACGTAAACCTTACCGGCTTTGACTGCCAAGGCCCGCATATCGCCCATCGTCAGCCTGCGGTACCACAGCACTTCGCCTCCACCAGAAAGCTTCTGCAGGAAACCGGTTTGTGCTCCACTGTAGGGCGGGTGGACCACTGTGCCATCGAGTTCCAAATCAGAACGGTGGAAGCCTAGAAGGTAAATATCCCCGGCTTCATCCGTTGCCATATCGACAATATTAAGGTTTTTACCAAAGGAAAAAATCGGCGACTCAACGGCATAACGCTGCACCCAGGTGACCTCAGGCTGGGCCGTAACCATCAAAACCATTAAAACTTGCAGGACGGAAGACAGGAGCATACGTATCATAAGCAGGTACCTTTTAATGCAAAAGTACAGGATGCCCGGAGACAAAAAAAGGGGAATAACCTTTTTGGCTATTCCCCGTCTACTTAGCTTAACCTATTTACCTATTCTTAGTGAAGATCTTGTCTTCAAAGCTCTTTTGGAGAGGGGTTAAGTCCTCTGCTTTTTTCAAAGTGTTGCTCAAATGTGCTTGTGTGAGTGTTTATCGGAGTTTCCTCCAATCGTATCCCTGCATTCAGGAAAGTTCGTATTTGTTTGCTTGCGTTGTATTGTGTATTGCCAATCTTGTGCCAAAAAACACAAATCTTTGAAAATCAACATTTTAATTCAAAATGCCAACTTGTTTTTATCCCAAAAAAAGACTAAATTCCAAAATTGGGAATAGATTTCAAATAAGCGTTTGCCCTTTAAGCATCGTTAAGATATTGCGATGCGGAATATTGCAAACCCAAGCCCAGCGAGTATATTTGCAGAAATTTTTCTTATGGCAACGGTTTATCTGCGATACTTATTAATTGGATTGTTCTTTATTCTTGGAGCGGTCCTGCAATTCAGGCTGGGCATCGGTCAGGCCTGGTACCTCTACCTGGGCGGTGTTATGCTCCTCCTGACTCAGGCTTTCATGGGCAATGTATGGACAGCCCACAGCCTGCTGAAAAGAGGGAAAGCTGCCGATGCAGAGAAAGTCCTGGACCAGGTATGGTCGCCCAGCCTGCTGCTCCGGCGCAACCGGGCCTACTACTACTTTTCTCTTGGCCTGATTTATTTGCAGCGTAAAGACATGGCGCCCGCTAACGAAATGCTGACTGAAGCTATTGAGCTTGGGCTAGAGCACCCCAATGACAGTGCCCTCGCTTGCCTGAACCTGGCGCACATCCACTACGTACAAATGCGCCCGGAGCAGGCCCGCCACTGGATGGAAAAAGCGCGAAGTTTCCCTTCCAACGATCTGCTGGTCAAGGAAAACCTGCAAAAACTGGAACAGGCACTGGCCGCAAGAAACAACTAATAAAGGCGACAGGTGTTCCCCAAACTACGCACCACCCGATCAATATTACTACATTTGCCAAAAAATAACCGAACGCATGTTAACAATTAATATTTACCTCAAATTTGCTTTGATAGCGGTAGGCCTGGCCGGTGGTATCGCACTTTGGGCTACCATGGGGGTATGGTATGGCATCTGGTTCGTCATCCTGGGCCTGGTGATGCTGGCTACCTATATTTTCCTGGGCACCGTTCAATCCGCAGCGGAGATGCTGCAGCAGTCCGATTTCGAAGGTGCCAATCAACGCCTTAACCTCACCTTTAAACCGGAGTGGCTGTACGCGACCAACCGCGCTTACTTCTACATGATCAAAGGCTCTACCGCACTGGCTCAAAAGAATGTTGAAGAAGGTGAAAAGTGGCTAAAAAAAGCAGAGGAAGTAGAAGTCCCAACGGACAATGAGCGGGCCATGCTGCAACTTCAGCTCGCAAACATCGCCGCCTCCAAAGGGCGCTGGAAACAGGCCGAACGGCACTACCGGGTCGCTAAAGGCTGCAAAATTACCGAGCCTAATATCAAGGAACAGTTCAACATGTTCGAAAAGCAGTTTAAAAACCGCGGTGCCGCCAAGCAATCCGGCCAAATGGGCGGCTTCCGCCCCGGTGGCAAACGCCGCCGCCCCAAGATGCGGTAACCCGCTTCAGGATGAAAGTACTGATCGTAGATGACGAGGTCAAAATCAGCAACGTAATCAAGAAAGGTTTGCGGCAGTACGGTATTGAATCCACGGCCGCTTTCGACGGAGAAGTCGCACTTGAACTATTGTCTGCTGAAACGTTTGACCTCGTCATTCTCGATATCATCCTGCCCAAGGTCAATGGGTGGGAAATATGCAAGCATATCCGGCAGGAGCTGCACCTTTCCGTTCCGATTCTGATGCTCTCTGCCATGGGCAAGACCGAACACGTCATCAAGGGACTTGATGCCGGTGCCGATGACTTCCTTTCCAAGCCGTTCAAAATTGAAGAGCTGGCAGCCCGGGTGCGCGCCCTATACCGCCGCAACCATCAATACGCTGCCGTACAGCCTGCCCTGCTGAATGCCGCCGGGCTTACCCTCGACCTCAACCGCATGGAAGTGCAGCGCGACGGCCAGCTGATCTCGCTTACCGCCAAAGAGTTTGAGCTGCTTAAATGCTTTATGCAACAGCCCGGGCGGATCCTCACCCGGGAGCAGCTCCTGGAAGCCGCCTGGGATATTGGCTTCGACACTGGCACCAACGTGGTGGATGTGTACATTAACTACCTGCGCCGAAAGCTGGAGGCGGACGGCTCACCCCGCATTCTGCACACCAAGATCGGTGCCGGGTATTACCTCAGTACGGAATAGCCCCTGCCATGAAGTTAAAAAACCGGCTGGTCCTCAACTTTGCGCTATTCACCTCAGGTATCCTTTTCCTGATGGGCGGGCTGATTTTCTTGCTTTACCGTAACTACCTGGAGCACGAGTTCACCTCCCGCCTGCACGAGCGCTGCATGATCGCGTCCCAAATGTACCTTGATGACGACGAGTTGAGCCCTCAGGTGCTGGAGCAAATCCGACAGAAGCACATGCGTACCCTGCCCAGCGAACAGGAATACTTCTTTCATTTGGAGAAAAAGGACAGCCTCCTCCCCCACCTGCCCGATTTTTTGGCTGAGCGCCTGACCGGACCGGTCACAGAAGCACAGGAATACTTCAAGGTGGAACAAGGGGACACACTTGGCGTTGGCATTCTGTACCGGGACGATCAGGGGCCTCACTTCACCATCGTCACCGCCGTCAACCGGCAGGGCAAGCAGGAACTCCGGGAGCTGGCCAATATTCTTTTTGGGCTGGCCGGGCTTTACCTGGTTTTTATTTTCTTCATCGCCCGCTGGTACGCCCGGCGCATGCTCTCACCCCTGACCGCCATGACCGAGAAAATGAAGACTGTGGACACCGCGAATTTGCACGTCCGCCTGGAGCCCTTGCCCGATCAGGACCCTAAGGACGAACTGGGCAGCATTGTGGAGGCCTTCAATAAAATGCTCAGCCGGCTGGAAACTTCGGTGGAAACGCAGCGCAACTTCATCACCCACGCTTCTCATCAGTTCAATACCCCCCTGACGACTATTCTTGGGGAAATAGAACTTGTACGGCAGCATTATAAATCCCTGCCCCCCACAGTCGCCGAGTCACTGGACAATATCTCCGAAGAATCTGAGCGCCTTAACCGGCTAACACTGCGCCTCCTGCACCTGGCTGAAGTAGGCACGGAAGGTGTCAATGACAGAGGGCAAAGCATCCGCCTCGACGAACTGCTTTTTGAAATACAGGAAGAGCTCAGCAGGGCCTATCCACAGCAGCCCCTTCAGATCGACACCGCCACTTTTCCGGGCGATCCGGACGCACTGGTAGTCAATGGCAATGCCAACCTACTGCAAATTGCCCTGTTCAACCTGGCAGAGAACGGGCTCAAGTACTCCGAATCCCCGGTTACCGTCACCCTATCGGCCGGCAGCAAAGTGATTGAAGTCCGGTTTCAGGATCAAGGCATGGGCATTCCTGAAGAGGAGCTGGAGTCCATCTTCACGCCTTTTTTCCGGGGGCAGCATGTGCAGGCCCGCACCGGTTACGGCGTAGGGCTGCCGCTTACACAAAAGATCATTGAGCTGCACAAAGGGCGAATCACGGTGGAATCAACGCCCGGTAAAGGCACCCTGGCTACGGTACGTCTTCCATTAGAGCAGCAGTTCATCTAAGCACTCCTGGTTTCTAATCTTATTTTAATGCCATTCTAATCCCAGCTTAATGCGGTGTTGGGAAATAAGGTACATATTTACAAATCAGCCTCACCGAAAGAAAGCCTTTTCACGTACTGAAATTCACAACGTCACCATGAAAGAAACCTTTACAGCTTATACCAAGCACTACGCTAAGGATATTCCCGCCTCATTAGTTGTTTTCCTCGTTGCCCTGCCTTTGTGCCTGGGTATTGCGCTGGCTTCCGGCGCCCCTTTATTTTCCGGGCTTATCACTGGTATTATTGCCGGTATTGTGGTGGGCGCACTCAGCCAATCGCATACCAGTGTGAGCGGCCCGGCTGCCGGGCTGACCGTTATTGTTTTTAGTGCCATTGCCGAACTCGGCAGCTTCGAGCTGTTCCTGCTGGCGGTGGTCCTGGGCGGAGTTTTCCAATTGATTCTTGGGTTAGTCAAGGCGGGTATCATCGGGCTCTACTTCCCCTCTTCCGTCATTAAAGGTATGCTGGCCGCGATCGGCCTTATTCTCATCCTCAAACAGCTGCCCCACTTCCTGGGCGTTGACATGGAGGCCTTTGGTGAGATGGCTTTTGCCGATAAAGAAGGCGGCAATACTTTTACCCATTTCTTCTATGCCTTGCAGCATATTCACCCCGGGGCGGCCATAATCGGTTTTGTTTCTCTGGGGCTGATGATCCTCTGGGAGCGCCCATTTATCAAGCAACATAGCATCTTGGGGCTGTTCCCCGGCGCGCTGATAGCTGTACTTTCCGGCGTAGGGCTGCACCTGGCCTACATCGGTGCTTATCCGGCCTGGACACCGGAATCGCAAATGCTCGTGACCTTGCCCAATATCAACAGCATCGCCTCTTTGCAAAAGGCGCTGGCCTTCCCGGACTGGACCGGCATTCTGAACCCGGTGGTCTGGAAGACAGCGGCCGTCATCGCTATCGTGGCCAGCTTGGAAACCTTACTGAGTATCGAAGCGGTAGACAAACTGGACCCGCACAAGCGGCATTCTCCCAAAAATGCAGAACTGCGCGCGCAGGGCATTGGCAACATCATCGCCGGTATGATTGGTGGCTTGCCTATGACAAGCGTAATTGTACGGTCTTCTGCTAATGTGGCTTCCGGTGGGGAGACAAAAATGTCAGCCATCTATCACGGCTTATTGCTTTTGGGCAGTGTGCTACTTATTCCCGGCTTGATGGGCTACATCCCACTGGCGTCTCTGGCAGCGGTGCTGATTTTTGTTGGTTTCAAGCTTTCCAAACCCAGCCTCTACCGGCAGCAATTCAAAATTGGGTATAACCAGTTCATGCCGTTCATCATTACCATTATCGCTATCCTTTTGACAGACCTGCTAGTCGGTATTTCCATCGGTATGGTAGTGGGCGTGTTCTTCATTCTTCGTGCGAATTACAGAACGCCTTACCACTACGATGACGAAGAAGTAGTCAACGGGCAGCCCGGCAAACGGATCAAGATTACCCTAAGCGAGCACGTTTCCTTCATCAATAAGGCCAGCCTTCAGACGACCCTAGACCACCTACCTGATGGCGCAATCGTCACCATAGATGGCTACCGGACTACTGCCATCGACCCGGATGCGCTGGAGCTTATTTATGACTTTGTGATCAATGCCCCGGAGCGTGATATAAAAGTGACGCTGCGAAATTGCCCGCACATTGAGGGCATGACGGTGGAGGAGCATTAGACTTGTTCTGCGGGGCACCAAATAAGGATACCCAAAATTACAAATTTGCTTTTATGAATTTAATGGAATAATCAGGTAATTGGCTTATTCCAGGCTGTTCGATTGGGAAATGACCTGCATTCTCCAGAATTTTCAATTCTTTTTCTCCAGTTAGCCGGTTGAAGAACACTTCGCTGGTCCAGGTGGGCGTCCAGAGGTCTTCTCCAGGGTGAACCAACAACACCGGAATCTGAAAAACTTCAGGCTCGATAGCAGGTTTCGCTTTGATTAAACTGGTCAGAAATCTTAGCGGAACTTTCGTGCCTGAAGACTTTTCATCGCTTAGTAAAAGCTTAAGTACTTCTTCATCGTTTACTATTGCTTTCATATTAGCGACCTTCTTCATTGGTAGCATTGCGCCACCCGCAAAAAGCGATGTGAGCTTAAGCATGGGTACAAGCACGCGACTCTTGAGTTTGCTGCCGGTTGAGGCATCTCGCACCCTTTTATCGCGCTGATCCAACAAGTTGGTGGCAATTACTCCTGCCACTTGAGGATTTTTTGCAGCTGCATGGTAGGCAAGCATACCACCGGCACTCAGTCCAAAAACGAAAACTGGTCTTTGGTCTTTTGCTTTTTCCTGGTCAATAAGGAAGGATACAAGGTTGACCCAATCATCATAAACCACTTTCCGCTTTTTCACGATGCTATTACCGTATCCGGGTAAATCCGGGGCAATGACTTCATAACCCGCATTGAACAAGGGAACTGCAATAAATGACAGCAGTCTTCCGTTTCCGCCTACCCCGTGCAAGAGGATTACTTTAGCCGGGGCATCTGTATTTTTGTAGGAGTCCAGGTGTATTTTCCAGCCATTCCAATCAACAAAAGATTCTTCCGGTAAAGAGGAAGGGGATATTTGGAAACCTTCGGGTAAATGCGACTCAATTTGTTTCCAAGTGTTAAGGTTTTCGTAGAGGGTTTCCTCTATATCGGTGTTATTGGAGGTTTGTGCTACAGCAATCCCACCCAAGCTTACTAAACAAGAAATGATCATCACTATACGTTTCATTTTTCTAGATTTTGAATTTAAAATTGTTGATGCAAAATTCTATTTCACATCATTTCAATTCATTGATTCAAATCAAGAAGTGATGGTCTCGTTACTGGTTAAAACGGTTTGCATATGGCTTGTGGCGGTTTCGAAGTCCCGTACTTGCGGAATTTACCGAAACCAATGCTGGCTACGGAGCGAGAGCCTTGACGGCAGCCCTTCAGCAGCCACAAGCTATATGCGTTGTTTGCGGTAGTACTTTATTCTGCAAAGTTAAGTTTTTCCTTAGCCACTATTTGCCACCTTTTCTGTCTGTGTGTATAAAATCTCTTTGAGAATGAGGTGATAATCCCTGTCATTGCTCCTCCATAGATGGTTATAGAGTCCTCGAAGTATATTTTCCCGTTACCTAAATCTCTCAATACTACGGCATGGTTCCAAACCTTTGCCCTTTTGTTCCATTCTTGGGCGACTATCTTATAGTTATCGTTATCAACCTCTTTGATGAACAGAGAGTGTGTTCCGCCGTACGGAATAAATCCAAAAACACGCATTTTTGCACCAACAGACTGACCAACTTCCCATTGTTTCGGAAATTCACCATTAACTGATTTGAACCGTATCATACCTTTTGCTACAAACTGTAATAATGCAGGGGTCTTTACATTTGCCCAGGCACTCTCCAGGTCCATTGGGATTTCAGAACTAACGGTCAATTGCCTTGCCTTGACTTTTTTCCCTTTATACTCAATAACCACCCTTTCTATTTTTGACGTGGGTTTATTATTTTGAGCATAACCATTTGATAGTAAGCCTAAGATTCCAAAAAGAATTACGATACGTTTCATTTTTTCTAGATTTTGAATTTGAAATTGTTGATACAAAATTCTATCTCACATCAGTTCAATCCATTGATTCAAATCAAGAAGCAATGATCTCGTTTCTGGTTACAACAAGTGAGGATCAATACCTTGGTGTATAGACTTTAGGGATGGGTTGTTTTTGAATGTTCTTTTTTTTACCCTACTCAGCGTCTCGGGGGTCATGTCAAGATAAGATGCAATCATATATTGAGGAACTCTTAGCAAAAGCGAGGGATACTCAGTCATAAAGGTGATAAAACGAGTATCAAAGTCATCGTGAAGCAGCCTGTTGGCTCTTTGAACAGCGAGAATATAGGCTCTTTCAGCCATAATCCTTGCTATGTTTGACCAAGTTTGGGACGTTTTGATTAGCTGATTCAATTTGTCACGTGTGATGGTATAGACTACCGAGTCTTCCAGCGCCTCTATGGGGCGTATAGATGGCGTTTGAGTAAGATACCCGAAATAGTCAGTTAGAAACTGTCCTTCAGCGAAGAACAACATTATCTTTTCCTGACCTTCAGCCAAGTAATACAGTATGAACAACCCCTTTGATACAAAAGATACTTTGTTGCTGTATCCTCCCTCTTTAATAAAATAGTCACCTTTCTTATACTTCTCCTCCTTGAAGGATTGAAAGGTTAAATTCCAATCCTCTTTGGTTAGTGGTGAGATTTTATTCAAATAAGCTTGTAAATCTTGCATAGGTGTCCTTTTTCAATTACCGCCAACAATAGATACACGAAAAGCACACCGGGTGAATGCCCCGGCAGTGGCTTAGCGTAGTGCACCCGGTGAGATAGTTTCGCCCGGCGCACTCCCTTCGCCGGGCGTATTGAACGGGAACGTGCAGCCGCAGTACGTAGCGCAGCGGAGTATTGTCGGCTGCACTGTGTTGTTTGCCTGTTTCTTTTTCGGTTATTCTCCTACCCTTTCTAAAATTTGATTCTTTAGCCTTTCTGACATTCGGAAATCAACTTTTTCTAGTTTCTCGATTAAGTGTATGTTTGGAGCAAACGAGAGTTGATAATCAAAGAGTTGTGGTTATGACTAAATGGAAAAATGCGCGTTTGGCGGGTCAAATAAGTATTTT
>NZ_JALEGS010000091.1 GCF_022763345.1 Phaeodactylibacter sp. | reverse complement strand
GCCCTGGCGATATGGACATCACCGGCGGAATGGTCACCGGCAATACCGCAGCAGCCGAGGGCGGCGGCCTATGGAACGGCGCGGGCCTCATGACGGTCACCAACGTGATGATCGACGGCAATACTGCAATGGGTAACAGCGGAGATCAGGGTGGCGGCGGCGTTTTCAACGCAGGCGGCACGATTGAGGTGATGACATCCACCATTTCCAATAATATGTCGACCAACATGAGCAACGGCGGTGGTCTTCACAATGATGCATCCGGTATGGTCACCCTGACGCTGAGCACCATTTCCGGCAACAGCACTTCCAACAACGGCGGTGGTATTGCCAACAACGGTACATTGATGATCGAAGCCTCTACCATAGCCGACAACTCTGCTATGATGATGGGCGGTGGTTTCATTCAACTGGAGGCAGGGAATAGTGCAGATTTCAGCAGCAGCATCGTTGCAGCTAACCGTGCAGATGCCACGGGGCAGGATGTAGCTGGAATGGGCATGATGACTTCCTCAGGCTACAACCTTATCGGAGAAGACGATACTGATGTTTTTGCCGGATTGATGACTGATATTGTAGGAGGAGCAGGTATGCCTTTTGTGCCTAACCTCGCCCCGCTTGCTGACAACGGCGGTATGACACCAACCCATGCGTTGATCTGCCCAAGCCCGGCAATTAATGCCGGTGCGCCAGACAATAACATGCCTGATCAAACCGGCGCGATGGTGTTTGGCATGCAGAGAGACATTGGTGCTTTTGAATTTCAGGAGGAGTGCGAAATCACTTCCTCTAACAGCGCTGATGGCAATCTCAGCGGCAGCTCTGTCAACCCAAATCCATCTAAGACTGGCCGTGTGCAACTAAATATTCCTACCCACTTCGGAAATGAAGTTTCGGTTAGCATCCGGTCACTGGCAACCGGGCAGCTGTTGCGTACACAGCAGGTGTCTGCAGGGCAAACAACTTTAAACTACACTCAAATGAGCGCCGGAAGCTACCTGATTCAGGTACAGGCTAAAGGCGGATTAGAATCCCATAGGTTGATTTTGGTGGACTAATTTCGGTTGTCCCCCACGCAATTAGCGATTGAATCATCATTCCCATTACGACGCGCCTTCTAATTCGTTTGACTTCCTGCCCGGTTGCATGACTTGCTGCCGGGCAGGTTTATTTTACAGCCCTGCGTTAATCAGGAAGGTCGCTGCGAAAGCTACAATCGCGTACAGCTCGGGGAATACCGCCAGGACCATCGTCTTACCAAATACATCGTAGCCCGCGCCTACCCCGGCAATACCGTTGGCACAAATCCGTCCCTGCTGCATGGCAGAAATCAGGGCAACCAGCCCCAGCGCAAAACCCGCAGCAAAGACCGCAATGCCCTGCCGCATGGTGATGTCATCCGTCAGTACGCCGGAAGCATTAATGATAAAGAAGCCGGCAAAGCCGTACAATCCCTGTGTACTGGGCAGGGCGCTCAGCAGCATATAGCTACCAAAAGCCTCTTCGTTTTTCTTCAGGGCACCCACGGTCGCATTACCGCCCATAGAAACGCCAATGGCGCTGCCCACGCCCGAAAGGCCAATCATTAATCCAATCCCCAGATAAGCTATTACAATCGCACTCATGTCTTTTATTGTTTTTCTTTTGTTCGCGTTTATGATTCCTGTTGCCGCAGCGGGTCGTAGGGTTTTCCTCCGCCCTCAAAGCCGGCATTTTTGTAAAATTCCACAAAGGTGAGGCGCATCGGGTGAACGAAGGCGCCCAAAGAGGCAATCAGCAGGTTGGCGGTATGCCCGACGAGCAGGAATACCACAAACAGGATCGGGCCTACAATCTCCATAGAGCCCTTGATCTGCAGGCCGATATCATTGACGACCAGCCCGAGGATGGCGCTCGCAATACCCAGCGCAAAGAGCCGGATGTAGCTCAGCAGATCCCCGAAAATGCCGGTGATGCCGTACAAAGCCCAGGCGCCGCTGCCGAGCCGGCTGAAGAGGCCTCCTTCCGGGTCGCTAAAGAGGAGGATCAGTCCTACTGCTGCCCAGGCGGCGTACTGTGAATACGGCAGCAACTGTTTGGTCAGCCCAATGTCCGCCAGGCTCAGCACCAGCAGTATCCAGCCCACCGGCGCTATGCCGTGCATCCAGCCGTACTGTCTGCTCTTGTTAACGGCTTTCACACCCAGCCCAAAGAGAATCTGAACGACCCCCAGGATTAGGGCGAGCTGAAAAGCCTGATCACTGTTCAGCATAATTTCCCGGATGTTGCCCAGCCAGGCAAACTGATCCTGCAGGAGGTTGATGCCGAAGACCGTGCCGGTGAGCACCCCGAATAGTACTGTGGCCACGCCCAAAAACTGCACGAGCGTCAGTGTAGGTTTCATGTCTTTTGCTGCCCTGAATTTATAAGCGGTAGCGCCCAACAACAGCACAATGCCGTAGCCCGCATCGCCCAGGCAGAAGCCGAAGAAGAGCAGGAAGAAGGGCGCAAAATAAGGGGTCAGGTCCATCTCCCCGTAGGAAGGCAGGGCAAAGAGCTTTGCAATCGGTTCAAATAACCGGCTGAAGCTTGAGTTTTTCAACAATACCGGTGGTTGATCGGCAGGCTTGGGCTGCTCGGTCAGAAAGGGGATACCTTGTTGTTCGCACAGGGATTCTACTTCCTTTGTTTTGGGCTTCGGCGCATAGCCTTCCAAAAGCATCAGCTGCTCATCGGCTTCCCGCCGGGTATGCTCAATGACACTCATCAGCTGTGTAGTGTCCTGCAGGTCGCGCAGAGCCGCTTGCAGAGCAGGTATGCCGACTTGTGCCAGCCGGTCCAGGCGGGCATTGATGTCAGCGATGGAATTGTCCAGCTCTTTCTGCCGGGCCTGAAGCTCCACCGTCCCGTTTTTGGGGTCGGGGATCATCTCCACGCCGAGAATTTCAACGGGCGCTTCTGCCATTGTAATGCCTGCAAAGTAGGAATTGGCGCCCAGGTTGCGCAGATGGGCAATGGGGTATTCTTTCGCCCAGTCCGCATTGTATTTTTTGGTGGGGCAAACCAGGAACTGCACTTCCAGCCCGGCGGCCTCCAGCTTTTTAACGGCCTCGATGGAAAAGTCGCCCCAGGGCTTCAGAATATCAAATTCCTTGCGCACGGTGGCGCGTTCCTGCAGGAGTGGCTCAAGACGGTCCGTCAGGGTATCGTATTCTGCGGCTACACTGTGCCCCTCCTCTGCGGTGGCGGTACGTTGTTCCACATCCACTTCCCGCTTTTCCAGGGCTTTCAGCACCTTTTGGAATTGCTGCTGCAGCGCCAAACGGTCCATTAGCCCGGACGAGCGTTCGCCTTCCTGTTGCTGCACGTGCAGTACGCCCAGCTGCCGCAGCCCCTCCAGGAATGTCGTGTATTCGGAGTGGTGGACCAGGAACAGGTATTTTTGCATCGGTACAATCATAAGGCATCGCTGTTGCTGCGCTTTTTCACAATCTTCTGGGCGGCTTTCGCCAAATTCTCTTCGTCCTCCAGATAGCGCTCAATCTTTCGGATGGCATCTTCATAACCTGGAATCTGTACTTTCTCGTACAGGTTGACCTTTTGGGTGGTCTTCTTTCGGGCAAACTCCAGGCGGTCCATTTTCTGCAGGATGACCTTGCGGCGCAGCGCGAGCTCTATCCACTGCTTGAGCAATTCCATCCCCGCCGGAAACCAAGCCGGCCGGTTGAACAGGCTGAACGGGTGCCGAATGAACTGTATGTCTTTGAGGACCGGCGTGGCTACGCCGGCCACTTTTTGACTGCCTATTTCCACGGATTCCACCTCCAGCAAGTCGAAATCAAACTCTTCCCAAAGCCCGGCCATACTTTCGTGCCGGTCAATCGTCTGTTCCAATTCTGCCGCCACCTGCTCTGCTTCCTTACGGGCTTTTTTGACCTCCACGCGCAGGGCTGCCTCCTTATTCTTCAGGATGGGCAAGGCATTCTCACGAATCTTGAGCTGCTTCTTGAGGTGCTGCAGGGACGTCTTGTTGTATTGGAAAGCGATTGCCATAGCTCATTATTGGTTTTCGGGCCAGTATTGGTCAGTCAGAGATTGCTTAATGCCCACTTCGGCTTTGGAGAAGTGAGCGGCAAACAGCTGCCAGGCCGTATCCAGCATTTTGTCCGTATCGATATTCACGTCGATAGCCAAGAGCTTATCGGAATATTCCCGGGCAAACTCCAGGGTTCGTTCGTCGTAGTTGGTCAGCTCGAAGCCGTTCTCCAGTTTGGTACGGGCATTAGCGGCATCGGCATAGAGGCGCACAGCTGAGTTCATCACTTGCGGATGGTCTTCCCGGGTCTTTTTGCCAATCACCAGCTGCTTGAGGCGGGAGAGGCTCCGGAAGGGATCTACGATCACCTTACCGATATCCGTATCGCGGCGCAGGAAGAGCTGCCCCTCGGTGATATACCCGGTATTATCCGGAATGGCGTGGGTAATATCTCCACCGGAAAGCGTAGTCACGGCTACAATCGTAATGGAACCGCCATCATCAAACTGCACAGCTTTTTCGTATAGCTTGGCCAGGTCACTGTACAGGGAGCCCGGCATGCTGTCTTTGGACGGGATTTGATCCATACGGTTGGAGACGATACTCAGGGCATCGGCGTAGAGGGTCATGTCGGTGAGAAGCACCAGCACCTTTTCCTTTTTCTCCACGGCGAAGTATTCCGCAGCGGTAAGTGCCATATCGGGTACGAGCAGGCGCTCCACAGTCGGGTCTTCGGTGGTATTCACGAAACTGACGATACGGTGGAGGGCGCCGGCGTTTTCAAATACACTTTTGAAGTAGAGGTAGTCATCGTTGGTCAGCCCGATACCGCCAAGCACAATACGGTCGGCAGCGGTACGCAGGGCCACGGTAGCCATCACCTGATTGAAGGGTTGGTCGGGATCGGCAAAGAAGGGGATCTTCTGCCCGGTGACCAGGGTGTTGTTGAGGTCGATACCGGCAATGCCGGTGGTGATGAGCTCCGAAGGCTGTTTCCGCCGCACGGGATTTACCGAGGGCCCGCCGATCTCCTGTTCTTCCCCTTCCACTTCCGGCCCGCCGTCGATGGGGTTACCGTAGGCATTGAAGAAGCGTCCGGCCAGGGCTTCGCTCACCTTCAGGCTTGGGGCTTTGCCCAGGAAAATGACCTCGGCATTAGTAGGTACCCCTTCCGTACCAGCGAATACCTGCAGGGTGACTTCGTCGCCCATGATTTTTACCACCTGCGCCAGTTGTCCGTTCACGGTGGCCAGTTCTTCGTAACCAACGTCCGTAGCACGCACCGTACAGGTCGCTTTGGTGATTTCCTCTACCTTGGTGTATATCCTTTGAAATGCGGTGGGCATGATGATTCGTTTTTTAGTTTGCTTGTTTACGCTCAGCCAGGGTGTCCTCCAGCTCCTTCATATTCTGGTTGAAGGCTTCCGACTCGAACTCCGAGTAGTTCATCTGCTTCATGGCATTGATGACTCGCTTGAAGTAGGGGTTGATTTCCTCGTAGCCCTCAAAGCTTAGGGGCGTAGCCACCACATCGAGCACTTTGTTGACCATATACTGCTGCCGGTCCATAGGTGTGCGGGCATCCACCTCGTCGAAGGCGTTTTGTTGCAGGATGATCTCATCGACTACCTCTGAGCGCCAAAAGACCAGGTGGGTATCAATAGACACCCCATCATCACCGAGGATGTTGATCTGCTCTGCGGCTTCCTTGCCCCTGAGCAGGATATTCTTTAGCTCGTTGACCTTTTCGGTCCAGCCTTCTTCAATTTGCTCGTTCAGGACCCGCTGCAGTTCGGGGTATTCCAGGTATTTGGAATAGCTCTCGATGGGGTCAATGGCCGGGTAGCGCTTACTGTCCGCCCTCGATTGGGAAAGGGCGTAGAAACAACGCGCCACTTTCTTGGTCGACTCCGTCACCGGCTCCTTGAGGTTACCACCAGCAGGGGATACCGTACCGATGAAGGTGATCGAGCCGGTCTCTCCGTTATTGAGGTACACATAACCCGCCCGTGCGTAGAAGTTGGACACGATAGCCGGAAGGTCCATCGGGAAAGCATCCGGGCCTGGCAGTTCCTCCATGCGGTTAGACATCTCCCGGAGCGCCTGTGCCCAGCGGGAGGTGGAGTCGGCCAACAGCAGCACTTTCAGCCCCATTGAGCGGTAGTACTCGGCAATCGACATCGCGGTGTAAACGGAAGCTTCCCGTGCCGCTACTGGCATATTAGAGGTATTGGCAATGATGGTGGTCCGCTCCATGAGCTTACGGCCGGTCCAGGGGTCTTCCAGTTCGGGGAATTCCACGAACAGGTCCACCACCTCATTGGCACGCTCACCACAAGCGGCTACGATTACGATATCAGCTTCTGCCTGTTTGGAAATGGCATGCTGCAGTACGGTCTTGCCGCTACCGAAGGGGCCGGGGATGAAACCCGTACCGCCCTCCACCATCGGGTTGAGGGTATCAATGGTACGCACGCCGGTTTCCAGCAGTTGGAACGGGCGCGGTTTTTCCCGGTAGGCCTTCACCGCCTGTTTTACCGGAAACTTTTGGAGCATGCTCACTTTATACTCGGTCCCGCGCTCATCTTTGAGCACCGCTATAGTATCCTGAACTTTGTAGTTGTCGGCAGGCATCACCTCAGTAATTGTATAGCGCCCCTGCATTTTAAAAGGCACCATAATTTTGTGGGCAATACCATTTTCGTCTACCTTCCCGAGCCAGTGCCCGGCGGTGGCTTCGTCTCCGGCTTTGGCCAAAGGTTCGAATGCCCATTCCTTTTCCAGGTCCAGGGCGGAGGTGTAATCGCCCCTTTGCAGGAAGATGCCGCTCATGGTGCTGAGGTCGTGCATAAGCCCATCGTAGTTGCAGGAAAGAATGCCCGGGCCAAAAGTAGCCTCAAGCATGTGCCCTTCGAAGCGCACCTCCATGCCGGGCCGGAGCCCGCGGGTGCTCTCAAAGACCTGCACATAGGCTTTGTCGCCCATCACTTTAATGACCTCTGCCATCAGCGAGGTGTCGCCATGCTGTATGAAGCAGATTTCGTTTTGCCCAACCGGGCCGTCCACTTCTACGAGGACCAGGTTGGAGATGATGCCGTTGACACGGCCGGTGGTATGTTGCTGCGTTGCCGTCATGAGCGTTCTATCTTTTGTTCCATTTCGGAAATGAAGCTGCGTACCCGTTCCTGCCCGGCCTCCGGGTCAAGAGAAAGCCACCGCTGCAGCATACGGAGCTGCAACAGATAGCCCAGCACCACTTCTATGGTGAAGTAGTGGAAGGTCAGCTGTTCGTCTATATAATTCCACTGTACGCGATCGATGTCCTTTTCGCGGATCATGAGGTCGTCGCGTTCCAATTGATTGAGTAGTTTTGGTAGGTAGGGGTATTCGGTGCCCAGCCCAAAGTCGCGGGCGCGGGATTTTTTCAGTGCCTCAATATTTTCGCCCTGACCGATCAGTTGCCCTTCGCCCTGTAGAGCATAATGTCGGATATTCCAGGCTGTCAGTATGTTGCGCAGCCCGCGCTCAAATACCAGCCAGTCGTGGAGGAAACCTTCCGTTTGCCGGAGTGCGGCCTCGTAGTAGAGCCCAGATAACTGATTGGCCCAGCTTTGCTCCGGGTGGATGGGCTGCTCGCTTTGGTACGCCCGGTAAAACCGGTGCATGTATTCTGGTAGCCCGTTGTCTGCTTTGAGAGCTTCCTGCATTTCCGCTTCTGAAAATTGCCCCAGCGTATCCCAGCCGCCAGTTTGTTCTTCCAGGAGCAGGAGCAGATTGCGGTTGTCGTGGGGGCGCAGCAGGATGCGGACGAGTTTAAAATCATCAGGCTCAAGCGCCTCTTCCAACTGCGCCACAAAGTCCACCATGGTGTATGGCGCCCGGCTTTGGTCGAGCACCATCTCCGGTAAGCTGGAGATGAGGTAGAAGTAATCGCGTTTTTGCAGTTGGCTCATGTTAAGCGGTATGGTGGATGATAAAATTTAGTCCGCTCCGTAAAGCAGTTTTTTGGTTCGTGGCCGCAGGAAATCGGCAAAGAAAGCCTGAAAATCTTCCTCTGTAAAAGACACCACATAGCTGCCATTCGCCGGGCCAATACGGAAGCCTTCTGCAAGGGAGGGCGCAGGTTTGACCACAAGGCCCTCCTTCAGGCTTTCCTGAGCCCGGGCGGAGAAGAAGTCAAAAAGCTCCTTTTCCCGCTCCGGCGAGAGGTGCAAGGCTGCGCCCTGACCGTCCTTTTGCCACTGTTCGATCAGTGATTGTATTACCCCCTTGAGAAAGGATTTATCACTAAAAGCGGCCTGCGTTGGGGCGGTTGTCGCTTTAGCAGTGATCAGTTCGGTAATGCGTTGCTGCAGGGCTTCCACGGTCTGTTCTGCGGATAGCTTCAGCTCAGAAGTGACGTTGCGTTTCAGCTCCTCCGCATCCTGTTCGGCCTGCTTACGGATTTCTTCGGCACGGCGCTGGGCAGCAGTAACGATGTCCTCCGCTTTTTGCTCGGCATCGTTGATGAGGCTGTTGGCCACCTCCTGCCCTTTGTCTACGCCCTCCTGCTGAATCTTTTCGAGTAGGGATTGAAGCTTTTGTTCCATAATATTGTGTGTCTTGCCGGGTGCTATTTTTCGAGCACAGCGGCTTTGTTGTATTCAAAATTCATGCGGGCAATGTGCTCGATGGAGATCTCCTGCGGGCATTCGACCTCACAGGCTCCGGTATTGGTACAGTGCCCAAACCCTTCGGCTTCCATTTGCGCGACCATCTTTTCTGCCCGTTCGGGAGATTCCGGCTCGCCCTGTGGCAGCATAGCCAGGTGGCTGACCTTTGCGCCGGTAAAGAGGGCAGCAGAGGCATTTTTGCAAGTCGCCACACAGGCACCGCAGCCAATACAGGCGGCAGCATCAAAGGCATCCTCCGCGGTTTGGTGCCCGATTGGAATGGCATTGGCCTCGGGCGCATCACCGGTACGGGTGGAAATAAAGCCCCCGGCCTGAATGATGCGGTCAAAAGCGGAGCGGTCGATGCGCAGGTCTTTAATCACTGGAAAAGCGCTGGCCCGGAAGGGCTCTACATAGATGGTGTCCCCGTCCTCAAAGTGCCGCATATGCAGCTGGCAAGTAGTCGTTGCTGACATCGGGCCGTGTGCCCGCCCATTGATGAAGAGCCCGCATTGCCCGCATATGCCTTCCCGGCAATCGTGGTCAAATTCTATGGGGTCATCCCCGGAGCGGATCAGTTTTTCGTTCAGGACATCAAGCATTTCGAGGAAGGACATTTCCGGGTTGACATCCGGAAGGTTGTAGTCCACCATTTTGCCTTTTGCCTGGGCGTTTTCCTGCCGCCATATTTTCAGTTGTATCTTCATTACTTGTAACTTCTTACGCTAGGTTGAATGGTTTCAAACTCCAGTTCCTCCCGGTGGAGTACCGGCTCCTGATCAGCTGCCGCATATTCCCATACAGATACGAATTGGAATGCTTCGTCCCGCCGTTCGGCTTCGCCATCTGCCGTCTGGAACTCCTCCCGGAAGTGGGCCCCGCAGGACTCGTCCCGGGTGAGGGCATCGTAGCACATCAGCTCTGCCAGTTCCAGATAGTCGGCAACCCGGCCGGCTTTTTCCAGCTCGGTATTGACGTGTTCAGAGGTGCCGGGTACGCGTAGGTTTTCCCAAAAATCGGCCCGCAGTGCCCGGATTTTTTCGATAGCGCTTTCCAGCCCCTCTTTTGTACGCTGTACTCCGCACTTATCGTAGAGCAGCAGGCCCAGTTCCTTATGGTAGTCGGTAGCAGTACGGTTGCCTTTGATGTCGAGGAAACGTTGCAGCTGCTCCCGGACCTGCGTTTCTGCTTCCGCGAAAGCGGGGTGATCAGTGCTGATCTTGCCCGCCCGCAGCTCATCCGCCAGATAGTTGCCGATGGTGTACGGCAGAATAAAGTAGCCATCCACACAAGCCTGCAGCAGGGAGTTGGCTCCCAGTCTGTTGGCCCCGTGGTCGGAAAAGTTGCACTCTCCGATGGCATAGAGCCCCGGAATGCTTGTCATGAGCTCATAGTCCACCCATAGCCCGCCCATAGAAAAGTGGGCAGCCGGGGAAATCATCATTGGCCGTTGGTAGGCGTTATGCCCGGTAATTTTCTCATACATCCGGAAGAGGTTGCCGTAGCGTTCCCGGATGGTATCTTCTCCGTACTCCTGAATGGCGTGGGCAAAGTCGAGGTAAACTGCGTTGCGCTGTGGACCGACGCCAAACCCGGCATCGATGCGTTCCTTAGCGGCACGGGAAGCGATGTCCCGGGGTGCGAGGTTGCCGAAGGCCGGGTACCGGCGCTCCAGGTAATAATCGCGCTCGTCTTCAGGGATATCGCCTGGTTCGCGAGGGTCATTGGCTTTTTGGGGTACCCAGATGCGGCCGTCATTGCGCAGGGACTCCGACATCAGTGTGAGTTTGGACTGATAGTCGCCCGATTGCGGCAGGCAGGTGGGGTGGATCTGTGTCCAGCTTGGGGAAGCAAACCCCGCGCCTTTTTTATGCGCCCGCCAGATGGCCGAGCCGTTACAGCCCATCGCCAGGGTGGAGAGGTAGTAAATTTTGCCATACCCCCCGGTCGCCAGTACAACGGCGTGAGCTGCGTGGCGCTCGATCTCACCAGTGTCCAGGTTGCGGGCGATGATGCCCCTGGCCTTGCCATCGATGAGCACGAGCTCCAGCATTTCGTGACGGGAGAAGAGTTCGATATTGCCCTCGGCCACCTGCCGGTTGAGGGCAGAGTAGGCCCCGAGGAGCAACTGCTGACCGGTTTGGCCACGGGCGTAGAACGTACGCCGGACCTGCACCCCTCCAAAGGAGCGGTTGGCCAGGTACCCGCCGTACTCGCGGGCAAAAGGAACGCCCTGCGCAACAGCCTGATCGATCAGGTTGGCAGAACATTCTGCCAGGCGGTAAACATTGGCTTCGCGTGCCCGGAAGTCGCCCCCCTTTAGTGTATCATAAAACATCCGAAAGGCGCTGTCGCCATCGTTCTGATAGTTCTTGGAGGCATTCACACCACCTTGCGCCGCTACCGAGTGTGCCCGGCGGGGGCTGTCCTGAAAGCAGAAGGATTTGACCTTGTAGCCCATTTCCGCAAAGGATGCGGCTGCAGAGCTGCCTGCCAGGCCAGTGCCCACGACGATAATGTCCAGTTTCTTCTTGTTGTTGGGGCTCACGAGGCGGCAGGTCGCTTTGTAGCGGTTCCATTTTTCCTGTAGCGGGCCCTCTGGTATTTTCGCGTCTAATTTCATGGCAGGGGCTGGTTTTGGGTGAAGTACATGTAGATGGGGATGATGGTAAAGCCGGCGGTTATAATAAAGGTGTACCCATAGCCGGCCCATTTGACCCAGCGGTTGTATTTGCTGTGGTATAGCCCCAGGGTTTGAAATGCACTATGGAAGCCGTGCAGCAGGTGGAAACCCAGTACAAGCATAGCCCCCACGTATAGGGCAACGTACCAAAACTGTTGGTAGGCAACGGCGACTATAGTGTAGAGGTCCTTGCGCCCCTCAGCGTCCAGCGGCATTTCGGTAAACTTGTACTGAAACCAGAAGTCGCGCATGTGGATGATGATGAAGGCCAGGAGCAATGCCCCCAGCACGCCCATATTGCGTACGTACCAGGGCGTAACCTGTCCCCGCTTGTCGTAGGCATAGCCCTGCGGGCCGCGTGCCTGCTTCGCCCGGAGTGTCAGGACCAGCGCATACAAAGCGTGGGCGAGGATACTTGCGTAAAGGGCATAGGAAACGGCCTTGATGAAAAAGTTATGGGACAACAGCTCTGAGTAGTGGTTGTACTGCACCTGAGCTTGTTCGGCGGGCAGAAGGAGCTGTAGGTTGCCGGCAAGGTGAATCACTAAAAACAGGCACAGGAACAATCCGGTGAGCGCCATAAGGTTCTTGCGCACGACGCTGTCCCTAAGGAATAGGCTTCGGCTCATGTTTTGTTTGTTTTGCGATCTAGGAAAAGAGGTTTTTCGTTCTCTTTTCGTTCTGGACTTAAAGCTAAGGGCCATCGCCAAAAAGGGGGGTGACAATTGTCATCGCAGTGGGGTGAGAGTTGTCAAAAATTAAAAAAACGGGGCGCATATATGCTGAACATGCACTGTATTTTAGTCGTGCTTGCGTTCATCGGCTCAGGCTGTGCTTTTCAAGAGCCGCAAAGCTGTACACTGTCAAAGCGCTGAGGCTGGAAGTCTATTGTTGTAAATCAATGAAAGCGGATTCTGCACTCCGTCCACCCATTGGGCAGGGTTTCCAGCTCACAGCGGCCACCATGCTGCCGGGCAATTTCCTTGATGAGGGTCAACCCTATGCCCTGACCGTCGGGCTTGGTGCTGAAGAAAGGAGACATCCATTCCTGCTCAGCACCCGGCGGCAGGCCCGGACCGTTGTCGGCTACCACGATCTGAGCGGGGTGGGCAGTGCTCATCAGTTTGATGTTGCCGCCCCTGCCGAGCGATTCCAAGGCGTTTTTGACCATGTTGACCAGGGCTTGCTCGATTTGCTCTTCGTCGATTTCGAAGCGGATAGGCTGGTCGGGGATTTCCAGTTCAAGATTAGTATTTTGCTGTTGGGCCAGGGGAAGCATCAACTGCTTTACGCGCTCCAGGACTTCGCTTATCGCTACCCATGCCCGGTTGGGCTCGGGCAGGCGTACCACTTCGGCAAAGTTGCGCATAAACTGGTTCAGCCGCTGATTGCGCTGATGGGCAACGGCAAGCGAGGCTTTAATATCTTCGGCAAACTCGTCACCGGGCACTTCAGGATAGGCTTCGATGGTGCTCTGCAGAATGGAGTTGATGGCACCAATGGAGTTATTGACTTCGTGGGCCATCATGCGGATGACTTTAGCGTAGGCGCGCTTCTCAGTGGCCAGCATTTCCTTTGACAATTCCTGTATCATGAGGAACCGGCGGTGGAAGCCCCGGTGGATAAACTGCACCACTTCGCATCGGTAACGCTCCTGTCCTTTTCCGGAAAGAATACCCGACTGGCCAACCTGCCATTGGGCAAGCTCCTGCAGCAAAGGGTGAGCTACAGCTTCCAGTCTTTGTCCAACCGGCGGCTTTTCCAGCCCTAGCAGTTCCAGCCCCATAGGATTGATTTCCGTAACGTGGCCGTCGTAATCAAGGAGGACGATACCTGCCGGAGAGGCCTGTATCAGGCGGTCCAGGAAATAGTGCTGTTCCTGCACCTGCCGCCGCTCCTCCCGGATGTGGTCCAGCATGTGGTTGTATACCTTGACCAGGCGGTCCATCTCCAGAGAGCCGGTGGGCCGCAGACGAACTGCAAAATCCTGATCCTTGATCGCCTCAATGCCATTGCCGAGCAGACGGAGCGGATGGGTGAACTTGCGGTACAGCACATAGGCAATGACCAGTGAGCACAGCAGCCCCAACTCGATCAGCAGCAGCCAGGCGGTAGCTTCTTCCAGGAGCCAATACGCCAGAACTCCCAGCAGCAGGTGGAGGAGCCCAATGTACAGGAAGTATTGCCAGTTAAGTCGCATAGGGGATTCCGTATTTTTGTAACCGGCGGTATACTGCAGACCGGGTCAGCCCCAGGTCCTGAGCCACGAGGGTGATGTTGCCATCGTGGTGGCGCAGCGTCCGGCGGATCATTTCTACTTCCATTTCCTCCAACGAGGCTTTACCGACTTCAGGCAGGGGCAGGCCGCCCTGCAATTGGCCCGTTGCCGGCTGGTAGAGCTGCTGCAAGTCTGCCGCTTCCAGTGCAGCCGTTCCGGAGACAAGCACGCTGCGTTCAATGAGGTTGCGCAGCTCCCGGATATTGCCGGGGAAACGCTGTTGGCGCAGCCACTTTTTTGCACCCGGGCTTAGGTGCAGTTCCGGGCGCTGATAATTGCGCTTGAAGGTTGCCAGAAAATGATCGGCTAGCAGGGGGATATCGCCCGGGCGGTCCCGCAGTGGCGGCAGGGTGAGCTTAATGAGGTTGATGCGGTAGAACAAATCTTCCCGGAAAGTCCCCTCTGCGACCATGGCGGAAAGGTCTTTGTTGGTGGCGCTGATGACGCGGCAGTCTACCCGGAGCGTTTCGCTGCTGCCCAGGGGCTCAAAGGTCTTCTCCTGCAGTACCCGAAGCAGTTTCACCTGATTGGGCAGGGGCAGATCACCAATCTCATCCAGAAAAATACTGCCGCCGTTGGCTTTGGCAAACCGCCCTTCGCGCTCAGCGATGGCATCGGTAAAGGCGCCTTTCTTATGCCCGAACAGCTCGCTCTCGAAAAGGCTGGAGCTGATGCCCCCCAGATTGACCCGCACAAAAGGCGCCTGCTGCCGCTCCGACTGATAATGGATGGCTTCTGCCAGGACCTCCTTGCCGGTGCCGCTTTCGCCCAGGATCAGCACGCTTGCGTCTGTGGGGCTGATGCGTCTGGCGACCGCCAGCGTCTCCAGGAAAGCCGGATCTTCACCTACGATGTGTTCAAAACCTACATTAGAAGGTGTGGGTTCATCCGCTGGGTTTTGCAAATCCAGCAGCGTTTTGATGGTTTTCAGCAGCGCTTTGTTGTCCCAGGGCTTGGCGATGAAGTCGCGGGCCCCTAGCTTCATACCCTCCACCGCCAGTTGGACGGTCGCCCAGGCGGTCATCAGCACCACCGGAATTTCCGGATGTTTGGCTTGTAGTTGTTGCAAGACCCTCAGCCCCTGCCGCCCCGATGTGTCGATCGTGAAATTCATATCAAGGAGGATAAGATGAGGCAGTGTTTTAGCCATCGCCTCTTCCATGTCCTGAGTCCGGTTGATGGAAGCGGTGCTGTAGCCTGCCCGCTTGAGCAGCAGCTTCATTGAAACGCAGACCGCTTCGTCATCGTCAATGATCAGGATATGGGCTGAATTGGGTTTCATAGGATGAAAAGTAGTTAAATTATGTGGGATAGGGTGCTTTTTCCTTACTCTTCGTGCAGCACAATCGCAGGCTGCAGTCGTCCGGCTTCCTGCGACGGATAGAAAGTGCAAAGCAAGACCAACCCAATGATGAAGGCTGCACCCACCCCCATGGCGACGTAGTAGTCAAAGGCTTCGATTTCACCTTCCAGCACACCCATCAGAGGGAGTTGTACTGCAAAGACGACCCCAAGCAAAAGGGCGAGCAGGCTTACGATCATGATTTCTCCTACAAACTGCAGGCTTACTTCTGTCCGGCTCGCGCCAAGGGTACGCCGGAGCCCTACTTCCGCCCGCCGCTTGCTGATGTTGTACCAGAGTACGCCAAACAGGCCCAGCGCTACGTTAAGCACCAGAAATCCGCAAATACTCAGCATGCTGATCATAGGCACCCATACACTCCGGGCAGCCTGATCCCGGCTTTTTTGGAGGTGCTCAATGGTGAAATCGCTCTTGCCGGTGACATCGGTGACGATGCGGTTGACTTCCTCTTCGAAAGCGACCGGTGTGCCCGGTGCGAGTAAAAGATGAAGATTGGGCATGTCAATAGCGGAGGAGGGCTCGTAGAAAAAGGTCACATTGTACTCCGGTGAAAAGTCGCCGTGGTACTTGTAGTGGTCCACTACACCGACGATTTTATTTTCCCCGTCAATGGTGTACACGCTATCCTTTAGGTTGCGGCCCTCGAAGCTTTCATCGAAAAGCTTTTTGCTAATGACCGCAGGTTTGTACCTGGCATCCCGGTCTGTTTCGTCAAACCAGCGCCCCTGTACCAGTTGCAGCTTGGCTGCATCCTTGTAGTGCTCGTCGGCGAATACCAGGTGGGTTTGGATCATAAAACCGTTGTTGTCGTTATTGGTCGACCAGGTAGATCCACCAAACGGGCTCACATCGCCACCGTAGGAAGCTGCCTCTATCTGTGGCAGGGCCAGCAGTTCTTCCCGCAGCCTGACTTTGGTTTCCGATGCGGCCAGGGTGTCTTCTGCATCGTAAAAATCGAGGTGGACAATCCAGGTGTTTTCGGTTTCAAACCCCAGGGGGGTACTGAAAAGGCGCAGGTTGCGGGTCACCCAGGTCAGCACCAGAAAAAGAATGGCAAAGGCGAAAAAGATTTCGAGGAACAGCAGGGCATTGCTCCGCTTCTTGTTCCAGACCAGTTGAAAGATATGGCGTATCATAGGGCATTGAATTTTATGGCGTTCACGATATGAAGTTTGGACATGCGGTAGGCGGGCAGCAGGCCGGAAAGGATGCCAAAGACCAGGCAGATCAGCAGGCTGTACAGGAAGACGGCGGTGTTGAACTGCAGTTGGGTATCGCCCAGCACCTGACTGTCATTGACCAGGTAAATCAGGGTAAGGGCAAAGACCCATCCCAGGACACCGCCCAGGAAAGTCAGCACGACATTCTCAAACACAAGCTGTGCCAGGATGCTGCCGGAATACGCCCCAAAAGCCTTGCGCACCCCGATTTCTGCGGAGCGCTCCATGGCCCGGCTGATGTTGAGGTTGATCAGGTTGAGGGTGGGCAGGAGGATAAACAACAGCATGAGGCCGATGGCTACCAGGGTAAACATTTGCAGCGCGCCTTCCGGGTCGTCCTGTACCGGCATCATGTAATAGGCATACAGCCCGATCACTGTAGCCGGCATGAGCTCCAGCTTGTTGTAGTCTTCCGGGTTAGGCAATGGGATACGGTCGGCTTTTTGGCGGATCGATTCCACGATTGTTGACCGGGCCTGCGGGCTTTCTGCCAGAAAGACGGCTGCAAATGGGCCGTGGAAGCCAGTTTCCGTCAGGGCAGACCCTGACATCAGGGTGAGTGGCAGGTACACCTCTGAGGTCACATAATCCTTGGAGTTGGAAGGCTGCTCCACGATGCCGATGACTTCCAGTTGTTTCCCATCCATCTCGATACTGCGGCCGACTACCTGCTCTGTTGTCCCAAAGTAATCCACGGCGGCTTTACGCGACAATACCGCTACCTGTACCTGCCGCTCCACCTCGGAAGGCTGGAAGGGGCGCCCCGCCAGAAAGTTAAAGTCAAAAATTTCCCAGTAGGTGGCATCACTGTACAAGGTTTTAAAGTTGAGCTTTTTGCCGTTGATAAAAATATCAAATTGGGTATTCGAACAGAAAAAACTGTGTGCTTCCGCACCTGGAATATCCCGCATATAGCGGTCCAGGAAGGAATAGCTCAGGGAAGAGGAAGAATAACTGTTCTGCCGCTTCTTACCCACCGTGAAGGTGCTGTCGTAAGCAGGCTGCCCATCGAGCATCGTGGTGTCTACAGACCAGGTAGTGTCGGTCACCATCTGCTTCATGATGAGGCGGGGCAGGAGGACCATGCGGTCTTTTTCAGTCAGGGGCGGATGGCTGCCCAGCTCGGTCTCCAGGAAGGAAGTCGTCACCATCAAAATCATCAGGGTGAAGCTGATGCCGAAAAGGCTGATGAAGGTGAAGAACCGGTGCCGCCCCAGCACCTTGATCGCTAATTTGAAATAACTGCTAAACATAAGAAGTTCGTTTTACAGGGTTTTAGGATACTTGCTGCCCATCAAAAAGGCGGACCAGGCGGTGGGTCTTGCGGGCCATGGTTTCATCGTGGGTGACCATGACGATGGTCGTGCCCTGTCCCTGATTGAGGCGCATGAGGATGTCCATGATTTCGTTGCCCATGGCGGAGTCCAAATTTCCCGTAGGCTCGTCAGCCAGAATGATGCGCGGCTGCCCGACGATGGCCCGGGCGATGGCTACCCGCTGCTTCTGACCGCCCGACAATTGCGAGGGGAAGTGCTTCATGCGGTTGCTTAGCCCGACTTGGGTGAGGGCCGCTTCGGCCATCTGCCGCCGTTGCTTGCCTGACACCTTACGGTAAATCAGCGGCAACTCCACATTATCGATGACCGACAGCTCATTGATGAGGTGAAAGCTCTGGAAAATGAAGCCCAGTTGCTCATTGCGAAAACGGGCCGTGGCTTTGGAGTGGTAATTGCCCACCAACTTTCCGGCAACCGTGACCTGCCCGGTAGTGGGCTCATCAATCATGCCCATGATGTTGAGCAGGGTGCTTTTGCCGCAGCCGGACGGGCCCATGATGGATAGGAATTCGCCCTCCGGCACTTCGATGTTGATGTTGTCAAGGGCAGTGGTTTCAATGACTTTGGTCTGATAGACTTTGGTGATGTTTTCAAGCTGTATCATGGCGTAGGTATTTTTGAAAATTTAAAATTCGATTAAAGTCAGCCGCTGCAGTTCGTAGTAGGCCTGCCAGTAGTCGCCCAGGGCGAAAATATAGGTGCGCATGGCCAGGTCTTTCTCCTGCTGACTGATGATGAGATTCGTGATATCAATGCCGCCGAGGCGGTAGCTTTCCAGTGCGATGCGGAAGCGCTCCTGTGCCAGGTTGGTCAGGGATTGTGCCAGTTGTACCTCCTGCTGCAGGTTTTGGACCTGCTGCAAGGTCTGCCGTACATCGGTCTGAAAATCCAGTTCTTCCTGTTGAACCTGCCGCTGCTCGAGTTCGAGGCGGGCCTGCTGCAGGGCTACGCGGCTACGCTGTGCGCCCCAGTCCAGTATAGGTACGCTCACTTGTACCTGTATCAGCTGTTCGTTCAGTGGCGACTGGTAAATCTGCTCCAGGTCCTGAGCCGAACGGGTCCAGCCCACAGAAGCGATCAGGTCAGCCTGAAAGCCGCCCTGCCCTTTGGCGCGGGCCACTTCCTGTTCGGCTTCGAGGATGCGGCGGGCATATCGGTCCAGCTCCGGGCGGTTTTTGAATGCTTCGGCAATGGCTGCTTCCGGTTCAAGGGTAACCTCGGGAGGCGTGCCTGGCCGTTTGGGATAAGGCAGGTCTGCCTCCGGTGACAAGCCCAGGAAAGCCCGGATTTGAGCTGCCCGGTCGCGGTAGGTCTGCTCTGCATTGCGGCGGCTGCGCTGTGCAGAAAGCAGGCTGACCTGTAGTTGCATCAGGTCGCTGTCCGAAATTTTGCCCAGGTTATGTCGTTCCTGTGCGATTTCGAACAGCTCCTGATTGCTTTCCTGATTGGCAATAGCGATGTCGAGTTCCGTACGGGCATAAAGGAAATTAAAAAACAGTCGGGTGGCTGCGGTACGGATGGTAGCCCGGTCGGCGCGGTATTGCTTCTGCGCTTCGGTCAGGCGTACGGGCGCCAGTTGTTGCGCCCACTTTTGCTCGTTGAAGCCAAACAGGGGTTGTGCCAGTCCTATGCGGACGGGAATGCCGTTGTAGAGGGAGTTGTTCCCTTCAAAGTCATCGAAGCGCTGCAGATTGCTTTGCACAAACAGGGTGCCCCCGGTAGCCGGGATGGCCTGTGTGAGGCGTAGCCCCAGGGCGCTGTTGTTGTTGCGGATGGGCTGGAAGAGCACCGTGCCATTTGGCTGCACAATTTCACTTACGGTACGCTGGTAGTTGGGGAGATTGGCGCTCGCCAGAATTTGTGGCCGCTGGCTGGCGCGGAACAACCGGAAATCCAGCTCTGCCAGTTCCAGGTCTGTTTCAGCTTGCTGCCGGTCCAGGCTGCGCGCTTCGGCCAGTTGGAGGAAGGCTTCCAGTTGCAGGCTGTCGGGCAGCACCTGTGCCACGAGGGCGATGGGCAACAGGCTTAGGTAGAAGGTGATGATTCGTTTCATGGCTTAGGTTTTGATCGCTTGTGAATGGGTGGCAGCGAGCGTTTATTCTTCGAGCTTGATTTTATCCAGGTGTTCGTAGGCAGCCATATCGGAAATGATGACTTGCTGGCCGGGCTGCAGGTCGGTTTCCAGCAGCTCCACGTAGTCGACGCTAGTGAGGCCAATGCGGGCTTCCGTGCGGCGGGCTTCCGTGCCGTCCACGACAAACAGCGGCTGTATGGTTTTGCCACGGAAGGCCGGCCCGTTTTTCAGGCGCAGGGCTTGCTCGCGGGCATTGGCGATGAGGAAGACCTCCACGCGGCGGTTGGGGCGCAGTTTGGGGTGGTCGGGCTCGTCCAGCTCGACGATGAAGGCCACGGTGTTGTTTTCCACTGCCGGCAGGATAGTGGAGATGCGCCCGTTCAGGTCCGTTTGATTGATGCGCACCCGCACCGGCAGCCCTATTTTGACCTGAGCGGCGTAGCGGTCGGAGCAGGTCGCTTCGATGCGGTAGCGCTGAAGGTCGGCCAGACGGACCAGGAGTTCGCCTTCGCTGACCTGCTTGCCGAGGTCTTCATTAATCCAGGTGATGACACCAGAGCGGGGTGCGATGACGCTCGTTTCCCGAAGCTTTCGGGAGAGCTCACTGCTTTTCTTTTCCTCCATGCGGACTTCAAGTTCCAGGTTGCGGCGGTCGCCGGGCAGGACCTGTTCACGGAAGCGCAGTTCGTTGTCCAGTTTTTGCTTTTCCAGGCGGGCAATATCCAGCTGTAGTTGAGCCTGATCGACTTCCTCCGGGGTAGCGGAGCCGATTTCACGCAGGCGCTTGGTGTCTGCCAGTTGAGCCTCCAGACTGGAGATTTGCAGGGCTTTGATTTCGCTTTCGTAAGCCAGGTCCTGAATGTTTTTGTCGTACTCGTGCCGTAGCCGGGTGATTTTGTTCTTCTTCAGCTCCAGCTGATCGGCCAGCGATTCGTACTGCAGGCGGATGTATTCTTCGTCGAGTTGGAGAATGGTGTCTCCCCGCTCCACCTGATCGCCAGACTGCCGGTGCACCTCCTGAATAGCAGCGGTGACAGGGGCGGTGAGTTGCTGCTCAAAGGCCGGCACGACCAGCCCGGAAGCGGTGATGGCCTCTTCCACTTTGCCCACCTCAACGGTAGCTGTTTGAAAATCTTTGCGGTCCAGCTCTTTGGTGAGCATGCTGCGCAGCACAAACAGGGCGCCAACTAATACAGCAATCAGCCCGGTAATGCGGAGGGCGTTTTTGCCCAGGCGGCGCTTTTTCTTGGTGTCAGATATTGGTCGGTCCATCTCTCAGGTATTGTTTTGCTGAGAGGGGTGCAGGAGTCGTGCCAAAAATAGAGGTGTTGATTAACAGGGTTTTACGCTTTCGGGTTTTTGCTACCTGTTCGATATCGGACGGTTGGTGTTTGGAAGTGGGCGTTGGGGTAGTTCAAACAACGTGGGATGGAAGCCTTAATTGGGTTTGCATAGCCGCCTTACCCACTCACCGTGCATCAGGCCTTTCATCTTTTTGAAGCATGCATTGAACACCGTTTTGGAACTGAAACCGCTTTCATGCGCTAGTCCTCACTGTACACACTCATCCGACAATTCCTTCATATAATATTGGCAACCTGCTCCAGAGCCCGTATCTTTGCGCTGCTACGCCCCAAAAGGCCGTAAAGAAATCAAAATCAAGAAATCATGTTGAAGAAACTATTATTTGCCGGCACCTTTGCCGCCCTCTTGTTTTCCTGTAATTCCGAAAGCGCTCCGGCGGAAGAAGCAACTACTGAAACCACAGCAACGGAAGCGCCTGCCGAGCCGCAAACTTTTGGCGAAGCCATCACTGCCGATGGGGCCATTTCTTATCAGGACCTGAGCAGCAAGATGGAAACTGAAGCTGCGGACTCTGTAGCCGTTAAGTTCACCGGTACGGTACAGGAAGTCTGTCAGGCCAAAGGCTGCTGGATGACCATCGCTTCTGACGATCCGGACGCAGAGCCCATCATGGTGCGCTTTAAGGACTACGGCTTCTTCATGCCTAAGGACATCGCTGGCCGCAAGGTCATCATGGACGGCTACGCATTCGTGGAAGAAACACCGGTAGACGAGCTGCGCCACTACGCTGAGGACGCAGGCAAGTCACAGGAAGAAATTGAGGCCATCACCGAGCCTAAAAAGGAAACAAAGTTCCTGGCGAGCGGTGTACTGCTGCTGGAGGAATAGAAATTAATATTTCAGACAGAACGGAATCGCGATCGGGGCAACAACTGCTGCGGTCGCGATTTTTTTATTGCCCGCAAACCCAAAAAAAATCCCACCCTGCATAAGAATTGCCACTTCCGTTTCGTTAAAAGACCCCTGAAACAGACTGCCTTCGGCTTTGTGCGCAAGCACTCCCCTTGCGTAATCCGTGCGAAGTGGTTAAATTTAGGAGCCGATCATCAAACGAACAGCAGGAAACCAACCGGTACCGGCATTAAAGCTAAACCATGAATTTTCACGCAGCGAAAGCTTTTATCCTCGACAAACTGGAATCCGAACTTAGTAATCAGCTCTACTACCACGGCATTCATCACACGCTTGATGTACTGTACACCGTAGAGGAGCTCTGCTATTACGAAAAGGTGACCCCCTACGAGGAGATGCTGCTGAAAACAGCCGCCCTGTTCCACGATTCCGGCTTTACCATCTCCGCACAGGAGCACGAGCGCCTCGGCTGCGGCATCGCCCGCGACCACCTGCCCCGCTACGGCTACAAACCAAAGGAAATCGAGCGCATCTGCGGTATGATCATGGCCACTAAAATCCCACAGACTCCCAACAATGAACTGGAGCAAATCATGTGTGATGCCGACCTCGACTACCTGGGCCGTGACGATTTCTATGATATTGGCCGTACCCTTTTTGAGGAGCTTAAAGCCTCCAATGTGCTCACTTCTGAGGAAGCCTGGAACCGCATTCAGGTCAGTTTTCTGGAACAGCACAGCTTTTTTACCCACACCAACCGCAAGCGGCGCGCCCCCAAAAAACAGCGCTACCTGTCTGAATTAAAGGAACTTGTAGCCGAATACGAAAAAAATTAGTGCGCAAAGCAGCGCATTGGGCTGCCCGGCCGTTTACGTTATAGTTTGATGATATAGGCGTAAATTTTGTAAGCAGCCCCTAGCTACACTCACTAGTTTTAATTGTAGGGGCTGCCTACTTTTCTCTCCCACTCTTTTCCCCGTTTAAACTTTCCTATTTTTGTCTAGTCTAAAGGTGACACAAAAACACCCTACTGCTATGACTATGCCCCGGATCGTAACCCTCACCGCTGTTTTCGCTTTGTTGTTAGCCCTAACGGCATTCGGCCCCGATTTTGACCCTGTTGGTAATGACTGCCTGGACCTGCCTGAAGAAGCGCCCTTCAATTATGCCAACCTGCCTTTGCCGCCTTTTTTCAATGCGCCCCCCATTCAGGGTGCAGATAATACACCCGCTGATAACCCCGTCACCGATGAAGGGGCAACCCTGGGCCGGGTCCTCTTTTACGATACCCGCCTGTCGGTCAACCAAACGGTAGCCTGCGCCTCCTGCCACAAACAGGAACTCGCTTTCTCGGATGATGCCGCGCTGAGCGAAGGCTTCGATGGGGAACATACCGCCCGGCACTCCATGGGGCTGAGCATGGCTAAGTATTATCCTAACGGGCATTTCTTTTGGGATGAGCGGTCCGGCACCCTGGAAGAACAGGCGCTGTTGCCGATTCAGGACCCCGTGGAAATGGGACTTACGCTGGACGAACTTATTTACCGTCTGGAAACCACGGAGTTCTATCCTTCCCTTTTTGAAAGTGCCTATGGCGATGCTGCAATCACAGAAGACCGCATTGCCCGGGCGCTCGCCCAGTTCATCCGCTCGATGGTCAGCTATCAGTCCAAATGGGATCAGGGACGGCAGCAGGCCCCTCCGGGCCCGCCGAATCAGGGCCCGCTGCCCAACTTTACGGATCAGGAGAACCTCGGTAAAGCCGTCTTTTTTGATCCGGAATTGGGGAATTGTGCCGTTTGCCATGGAACAGATGCTTTCATTGCGTCCGAGGCGCGCAACAACGGCCTGGATACCGACCCCTCTATCGACCCGGGCCTGGGAGGTGTAACCGGTATCCCGCAGGAAATCGGGCTTTTCAAGGTGCCTTCCCTCCGCAATATTGGGCTGACTGCCCCCTACATGCACGATGGCCGCTTCGAAACGCTGGAGGAAGTGGTGGACCACTACAACAGCAACGTGCAGCCTCATCCTAATTTGTCTCATCAGCTCCGTATCGGGCCCAGCGGGCCGCCCCGCCGCCTCGACCTGACGGAGGAAGAACAGGAGGCCCTCGTTGCCTTTCTCCACACCCTGACCGATGAAGTTTTTATTACGGATGAGCGCTGGTCAGACCCCTTCTGCGGTACACCTTCCTCTACACTGGAGCCATTGCCACAATTGGGATGGATGGTTTTTCCCAACCCTGCCAGCTCTACCTTTACCGTGCGCCTGGACAACTGGTCGGGACAGCCGGCTCAGCTCAGGTTGATGAACAGCAACGGGCAGCAACTCCGCTCCTGGACAGTCTCCCAACCGGCCCTGCAACTCCACCGCCAACAACTGGCGCCGGGCTTGTACTATTTGGTATTGCAGGGGCAAAACGGGGCATCCACTCAGCCCATTGTTTTCGAATAAGCAACCAGGATCGAACAAAGCCGGGCAAAAGACGAGTTGTATCTGTAGTACCCTATTTTGGATAACCTCTAAAAAGCCTGTCTATGTTTGACCAACTTTTAGCAACCTCTTATGCCTGGCTACTGCCTTTAATACAGCTTGTACTGGCAGGGCTTGCCGGCTTCGTACTCTTTTGGGGCATTTTTAAAGGGATCCACTGGTACGGAGAGCGCCGGGACAGCCTGCCTTTTCAATCCTTTAACCGGAATCTCCGCCGCCCTGCCCGCTTTCTGGGCGTGGTGGTCGGGCTGAATATAGCCATAGCCTTTATTGAAGTAAGTGAACGGGTAGCAGGCAATCTCAGCATCTTGTTTGAAAGCCTCATTTATGTATTCGGTGGCTGGGCATTGATCGAACTGACCGATGTGGTGAGCGATTTGGTCCGCGACCGCTACCGCCTCACCAAGGAGAATAACCTGACGGAGCGCAAAATCATCACACAGTTTCAGTACATCAAGCGGGTGGTTTCTGTGGTGGTATTCATTGTAGCGGTAGCCTTCATTCTGTTGCAATTTGATAAGGTACGGGAATTGGGTACCGGCCTGCTGACCTCAGCCGGCGTAGCGGGTATCATCATTGGTCTGGCCGCCCAAAAGTCGATCGCGAACCTACTGGCGGGCTTTCAGCTGGCCTTTACACAGCCTATCCGGATTGATGATGTTGTGATCGTAGAGAATGAGTGGGGCCGGGTGGAGGAGATTACGCTTACCTACGTGGTCGTCCGCATTTGGGATGAGCGCCGCCTGGTAGTTCCGCTGAATTACTTTAACGAAAAGCCTTTCCAAAACTGGACGCGCAGCTCTTCACAGCTCCTGGCCTATGTATTTTTATACACGGACTACCGGGTACCGGTGGATGCCTTGCGGCAAAAGTTCACCGAGTTGCTGGAGGGCAATCCGTTGTGGGACCAACGCGTCAACGTGGTACAGGTTACGAATGCCGACCGGCACACCATGGAAATACGTGCCCTCACCAGTGCCCGCAATGCATCGGAAGCCTGGGACTTGCGCTGCCAGGTCCGCGAAGGGCTGATTACCTTCATACAAAAAGAGTACCCCGAAAGCCTGCCCCGGACACGGGTGGAATGGGCACCGTTCAAAGAAGGTACAAATGCACAGAACGGTGCACCGGAGTTCACTTCCCAGGGCGAGCCTTCCGGGGGGGAAGGCGGTACACCGGATTAATTCTTAAGCGATTTCGCTCTCGCCTTGGCCTGTTCCACAATCTGCTTTTGCTTGTTGACGGCTTCGGCTTTCATCTGAGCGTCCTTTTCCGCACTGCCTAGTCTTTTCTTTAGTTCAGCAAGCTCGGCTTCCATTTCCTTGATGTCTTCAGTAATGTCTTCTTCGGCATCACGGGCATCCTTGAGCGCCTTTTCCATGTCCTTGAGCTTGTCCTCTTCGGCTTCCAGGGCTTCCTCGGCGTATTCCTTCATCACGAAATTGCGGAAGCCTTCCAGCCAGTTGCGGGCACCCTCCATGCGGTCAGGGTGGGTAGCGGAGGACAGGTAAGCGCCGCCCAGGTCAAACCAGATGGTCACGATAGCGCCCGGTGCCGGCTTCTTGGATTTTACCGTGGAATAAATGTCAATCGTATTGGCGCTGATGGCTTCGATCTCGGCATTATCGCCAAAGTATTCGCCGGCATCATTCTTCTTTGGATTGCGGGCATCGAAGTCCTTTTGGTAGTCCACCCACAGGTCAGCGATGTCATCGGCTTCACCAATTTGAAAGTCCACCAGGAAACTGTTGTGTACGCCCTTGCTCATGGAGCGTTCGCTTTCTGCAAAAGGCTGCCCAAGGGCAATTCCAAAGCTGAAAGTCAGTAAGGCGAGTACGAGCATGTTCTGTTTTAAGTACAGCATAGTTTTTGTTTTTTTGACGGCTGAAATGGCAATCGTCACCAACCGTTGCTTTTGCTACTGCTTTAACGGACGGTCTGAGCAGGTGTTCAAAAAACAAAAGCCCGGCGCAAAAAGGGCTGCACCGGGCTATGCTACTTCTTTTGATAAACAGAGTGCTACGGGTTCACCTCTGTCTCCAGCGTGTGTAGGACCGAAGCTTGGAAGTATCCTAATGCTCCGCCTTCGATATTGGTCCGCACATTTGCAGGCTGCCCGCTAAACATGCCGCCATCGTTGTTGATATTGGAACTGAGATCAAGATAGTACCGGTAAGCCTGCCGGGTAATGGGGTACATCTCCAGTTTTGCTTTGTCTGATGCGGCGTAGTAGAGCGGGGCCGGAAGTGCCTGAATATTGCCCCCCAGTATCGTGTCGTCATACGCGAAAATCCAGCTGCCGTCATTCGTGAAAAGAGTGTCATTGCGGTAAAACTTGAACAGGTAAAAGTTTTCAGTCTCCTGTGGTTCTTTACCGTAGATGAGGACCTCGTAGAACCGGCCTTCCTCTTCCGGGTCGGCTTTTTCCGCAGGGTCTTCCCGCACGGATAGGCTGTCCAGGGGTGAGACGTCCTGCATCACCTCTTCAGCGGTGTAGGTTTGTCCGTCCACTTCCACATGAAGGGTGTAAGTAATGCCGGGTGTCCCCGCGAAAGGCTCCGCAGGTACATAGTAGCCTGGCGTACTTTCTGTATAGTCCATCACATAGCCATACGCATCCGAAACACTTACCGATGCTCCACTGACGGTGGGTACCTTTTCCTTTGCCCCAAAGGGAATAGTCCGGGTGAGTTGTACATACTGCCGGCTTGGCTGATTGGTAACCAGGGCCTCTATGATGAGCCTGGGCTCGGCCTGTTGAATGTCTAACTCGACGACTTCATCGCAGCTGCTTAGCGCAATCACAGACAAGAGAATAATGATAATATTTTTCATGGTGTGGGTCAATTCGGGTGGTTAAAAATTAAAGTTCCAGGTGAAGTAGGGCATTGCGCCAAAAAGGTAGACCATCCGGGCTTCCTTCTCGGTGCCATCGCCTATGATGTTGCCGTCATCATCCTGTTTGGTCTGGGTGTAAATCGTCCAGGGGTTCTTGCGGTTGTACGCATTGTACACCCCGAAGCTGAAGCTGTTGTTCCACCGCCGGCCTTCGTTTTTCTTAGGCTCGTAGGTGGCAGAAAGGTCGAGGCGGTGGAAGTCTGGTAGGCGGTAGCCGTTGCGTTCGGAGTAGTAGTTGGCCAGGTAGCCGTCAAACTCGTATTGCCCGACCGGCAGCGTAATAGGGCGGCCGGTGGCGTAGGTGAAGTTGGCCCCCACATTCCAGCGGTTGTTGATGTCGTAGTTCATGGCTACATTCAGGTTGTGGCGGCGGTCGTGATTGGCGGGGAATGGTTGGTCTGCATTGAGGCCCGGCACGTCCATTTCGGCCTTAGACCAGGTGTAGCTGACGAAGCCCCGCAGGCTGCCCTTGTTTTTGCGCAGGAACAGCTCCAGCCCGTAGGCTTCGGATTCGCCCTGCCGGAACTCGGTCACGATGTGTGGGTTGAAAAACAGCTGGGCATTATCCACAAAGTCGGTCACATCAGTGGATTTCTTGTAGTAAGCCTCTGCTGAGAACTCGTAGGTATTGTCCTGCAAATTCCGGAAGTAGCCCATTGCCAGTTGGTCTGCCCGCTGCGGGTCGAGGTAGGGTGAGCTCGGTGACCAGGTCGCAAACGGAATGGGCACCGTCGAATTGGAAACCAGATGCACGTACTGCACCATGCGGTTGTACGATAGCTTCAGGGACTGCCTGTCGTCGATCATAAAGCGGGCACCAAACCGGGGCTCTGGATTCTGAAAGCTTTTGATGATGTCAAAGTTGCCATAGACGGTGGAGTCCACCACCTCGATATTGCCGTTATTGCCTGGCTCCGCATAGTCATAGACTGTGCCCTCGCCAATATTCTGGAAAAGGCTGTAGCGCACGCCATACTCCAGGCTCAGCCGGTCGCTCACCTGATGCTCTGCGCCTGCGTACAGGGCGTGGTCCAGGGCAAACTGCTTTTGCATCTCGGTCGTTTCGTAGATGCTGTCGTCGCCATTGGGCGTGATGGTGCCCGGTGTGAACCGGCGGTAGATGCCCTGATAACCAAATTTTAGGGTGATGTCCGGATTGAGGAAGAAGGTCATATCCTGCTTCAGCGATGCTTCCCGCTGATTGGCTATCCACTCAAAGCCCTGCACTTCGTCCTTGTCCTGCAGGGCGTAGTCAAAGTCACTATAGATCAGCGTCAGGTTAGAGAATAGACGCTCGCTGAACAGGTGGTTCCAGCGGAAAGAGGTCGTGGTATTCCCCCAGTCCATTTGGAAAGCATCATCAAACTGCCAGATGTCGCGCCCGCTGTAGGCAGACAGGAAGAAGCGGTCTTTGTTGCTTGCTTTCCAGTTGACTTTGGCATTTAGGTCGTGGAAGATGACCGCTGTGCCGTCCAGCTGTTCGCTATTGCGGGTGTACAAGTCGGCATAGGAGCGGCGGCCCGCCAGGATAAAAGAGGCTTTGTCTTTGACAATCGGCCCTTCAATGGTGCCTTTTGCCGCCAGAATGCCGATGCCGCCTGAGCCGGAAAATTGTTTGGCGTTGCCGTCCCGGGTGGTCACTTCCAGCAGGGAAGACAACCGGCCTCCGTATTTGGAGGGGATACCGCCCTTGTACAGCTCGGCATTCTTAATGATATCTGCATTGAAGACCGAGAAGAGCCCAAAGAGGTGGCTGACATCATAGACCGGCGCCTCGTCGAGCAGCACCAGGTTTTGATCAGCGCTGCCGCCCCGCACGAAGAAGGCGGAGGTCCCTTCGCCCGCGCTCGTTACGCCCGGCAGGGTTTGGATGGTTTTGATCACATCCGGCTCGCCCATCAGGGAAGGCATTTTCTTGATGTCCTCAATGGGCAGGGCGATGCGGCTCATGGCTACCTGCTTCACGGATTCGTTGGCGGCCTTATCCGTCACCACCACTTCCTGCAGGACAGCGGAAGAGGGCGTGAGCTCCACATTCAGCTCCGTGTCTGCGCTCAGGGTGATGGCCCGGGTAAGCGACTGAAAGCCCAGGTAGGTGAACGTGAGTTCGTACTGCCCGGCAGGCAGGGTGAGGGAGTAGAATCCGTAGAGATTGGTGGTGGCCCCGGCGCTGGTGGTAGGCTCAAGGACATTGGCATACAACAGCTCTTCTCCACTGCTGCTGTCCTTGATGTACCCGCTGAGGGTGTACTGAGGTTCGTTTTGTGCCATCCCTGCCTGAATGATGAACAGGCAAAGCAGGCTGGCCAAAATGGCTCGCTTTTTCATGGTTTTGATTTTCGGATGATTTCTAAAGTGTGTCGGAATCGCTATACTGATGCTTGCGCCCCCTACCTCCCCCCTGTCTTTTTTTGAGAATGCTGCCAACTTGACACCGTTCCCGACCAATAGATGGCCTTACCCGACGAATGAATGCCGGGTTTATCCTACCTTTGCGGCAGCCAAAAAAGTCACTATGTCTGTAGAGAAAGAATTGATGGCCCGCAGCGGCCAGGCCTGCGAGCTATGCGGGCAAAGGGAATCCCTTGAGGTATATACGGTCCCGCCGGCTGATGCCCCGTCCGTAGCCGAAAGCATTCTGGTCTGTGGGGCCTGCCATACGCAACTTACTGATCCGGACAATCTCGACCCCAATCACTGGCGCTGCCTCAATGACAGCATGTGGAGCACCGTCCCGGCGGTACAGGTCGTAGCCTGGCGCATCCTCAACCGCCTGCGCGGAGAGGGCTGGCCCGCTGAGCTGCTCGATATGATGTACCTGGACGAGGATACCCTAACCTGGGCAAAAGCCGGGCTACCGGATGAAAATGCATTGGTCCACCTCGACAGCAACGGACAGGTACTCGAAGCCGGAGATACCGTGACCCTGATCAAAGACCTGAAAGTCAAAGGCGCCAATTTTACGGCCAAACGGGGCACCGCCGTGCGCCGCATATCACTGGTGCACGACAATGCCGGCCAGATCGAAGGCAAAGTAGAAGGGCAGCAAATCGTCATTTTGACCGAGTATGTGAAGAAAAGGAGCTGATGGGCCGGGCTTGTCCAGCAGGTGATTTTCACCTGTCCGGGAAACGACGACATACATCGAAAAAGTCCTAATGTTTTATTAAAGGTTTTGAACTTGGCAATACATGCACCCGTTGTGCAGTTTTGAAAAACATATTGACTGACATCCAAAACCGAGCTATTCCTTATGGTAATACCCCCTACACTTGACAACTACTCTTTGGGCTTTACACCTGACCCTAAAGCCTGCTTGAACACCAGCTTTGATGGCTAATTCCGCATCGTAATTTTTTACGTTTGGAAGTGGCAGCATCAGGGCACCAAAACAACACAACCATGAGGAGGGCTGCACTATTTGCACTTTTAAGCACTGTATTGACTATTTCGCTAACTGCCCAGATTGACTGCAAGTCTGGCGATTGCATCAACGGGGAAGGCGTCTGCATCTACCCCAGCGGTGCCCGCTACGAGGGCCGCTTCCGGGACGGCAAGCCACAGGGCAACGGCACCTTGATCTTCTCCGATGGCCGGGAATATACCGGCGACTGGAAAAATGGCTTCAAAGAAGGCCGTGGCATTCTCACCTATCCCAACGGCGACAAATACACTGGCGATTTCCGGGACAACAAGTTTCATGGCCGCGGCATTATGGCGTATGCCAATGACAACCGCTACGAAGGCTTTTGGGTGAACGGGCAGCAATCCGGCAAAGGGACTTTCCATTTCGCTAATGGGGACCGCTATGAGGGCGGCTTCATGGCCGGGCAGTTCAATGGCATGGGCCGGATGTACTACTCGGATGGCTCTGTCTACGACGGCCAATGGAAAGACAATGACCGCCACGGCCGGGGCAACCTGTCTTTTCCGGATGGCGAGGAGATCGTTGGCGAATGGTCGGATGGGCAGTACCTGGCTGACTGGAGCAAATTTGGTTACGAAGGCGACACCACCAACCTCCGCAATTGCAACAACATCTATTGCCAAAATGGCAAAGGCAAGTTTACCTATGAGGATGGCTCCAAATATGTGGGCGACTTCCGGGAGGGGCAGCCGGAAGGGCATGGTACCGTATACTACGTAAGCGGCAGCAAATACATGGGCAGCTGGAAAGACCATACCCCGCACGGGCGGGGCGTGATGTACTACGCAAGTGGCCGCGTGGTGGGCGCGATCTGGGACTTCGGCAAGCCCGCCAAAAAGTTATTCATAGAAGGCGGTACCGATCAGCAAATGCCGGTAGCGGTGGAAAGAGACCCCGAAGTGAAAATCTGGGCCGTCATTATTGGTGCGGCGACCTACTCCTACATGCCTACCCTGCGCTATACGGATGATGATGCCTATCAGCTTTATGCTTTTCTGAAGAGCCCGGAAGGCGGTGCTATCCCCGATAATCAAATGCGGTTGCTCATCGATGAAGACGCGACCTATCGTAATATTAAGGAAGCCATGCGCACTACCTTTATGCGGGCCGACGAGAATGATGTGATCCTGTTCTACTTCTCCGGCCATGGCCTGCAGGGTTTCTTCATGCCGGTGGACTACGATGGCTACCACAACAAGCTCATGCACGAAGACATCAAGTTTATGCTTGAGAACAGCCGGGCCAAGCACAAAGTCGTACTCGCGGATGCCTGCCACTCCGGTAGCTTGCTGGCGCGCCGCGGTGGTTCAGCCGGTGATCTCAGCCGGTTGTACAAAGCCTTTGAAGATACCAAGGGCGGACTGGCCCTCATGATGTCCTCCAAAGGGGAAGAGTACTCTCTGGAGGACGGCGGGCTGCGTTCCGGTATTTTCAGCCACTTCATGGTGCGCGGGCTGAAAGGAGAAGCAGACAACAATCACGACGGCATCGTGAATATTCAGGAGTTGTTTGATTTTGTGCATCAGCAGGTGCGCCGCTATACCGGAAATGTGCAGACGCCAACGCTCACCGGTGAGTTTGACCACCGTATGCCGATTGCGGTGGTGCGGGAGGATTAGTGAACAGAGTTTTTTATCTTCCCGGTAAAAAAGATGCGAAACCTTCTTTTTGCCCTGGCTTTCCTACTGCTCGCCGCAGGCTGCAACTCCGGCGGGCAGACGGAGGCACCACAGCCACCAACCGAGCTTTCCAACCTGATTGACCAACTCAAGGCTGCCCACGCTCCCGACAAGCGGGTGGCCCTCTTCGATATCCGCGCTGAACAGCAGGACGGTCAGTGGCTGCTCACCGGCGAAACCAATTTGCCTAATGCTAAAAAAGCCCTGGAATCAGAAGCGGAAGCATTGGGGTACGCCACCGCAGTGCAGCAATTGCCGGATGAAGCCCTGGAAGGCCTGCATTACGGCATCGTGAATCTTTCCGCCTGCAATATTCGCTCTAAGCCGGGGCATTCTTCTGAGTTGTCTACACAATCCACTCTAGGCACCTTGCTCAACGTACTCAAAAAAGAAGACGGCTGGTACCTCGTGCAAACCCCAGATGGCTACCTGGGCTGGCTGGATTCCGGAGGCTTTGAGCTGACCGATAAGGCCGGTGCAGAGGCCTGGGTCAATAGCGAACGGGTGATTTACCTGCCGGATTTTGGCTTTTCCTACAGCAGCCCGGGCGGTTCAGGCATCGTTTCTGATCTGGTGGCCGGCAATATCCTGCGCAAGCTCGGACAGGAGGGCGGCTTTACGAAAGTACAGTACCCCGATGGCCGGGAAGCCTACATTATGGCCGATGAAGCCATGGATTATCAGGCCTGGCTCGACAGCCGCTCGCCTACGGCGGAGAACATCCTCCGTACCGCAAGCCGCTTCATGGGACGCCCTTACCTTTGGGGCGGCACCTCTGGCAAAGGCGTGGACTGCTCCGGGTTTACCAAAACGGTTTTCTACCTTAACGGGCTGATGTTGCCCCGGGACGCTTCCCAGCAGGTGCACACTGGCGTGGAAGTAGAAACCGATACCACCTTCTCCAACCTCCTCCCCGGTGACCTCCTTTTCTTTGGCAGGAAGGCTACCGCCGACAAGCCGGAGAAGATTTCCCATGTAGCCATTTATCAGGGCGACGGCGCGATCATTCACGCCTCCGGGCAGGTACGGGAAGAAAGCCTGCGCCGGGGCGATTCCACCTTTACAGAATACCGGCTGACGTCTTTTGTACGGGCGAAGCGTATGCTCGTGGATCAGCCCACGGAGTACGGGATATTGCCCTTAGCGGAAGTGCCGGGCTACTAACATATCAAATAAAAAAATCAAGTCCATACGCCATGCGAAGCTTACTGTCTGCACTAATCTTGCTGATGATGATTCCTCTGTCCGCTCAGACCGGCTTTCCTGACATTGATCAGGCTATAGCCGAAGGGGAATACCGGACCGCTCAGGACCTCATGGCCAGCCGCATTGCTGAAGGAGGGCTAAAAGAAACCACTGCCTATCAGCTACAACTACAGTCCGCACTGCTCGACCGTATTAAGCTTGACTTTTCGCGGGATGAAGCCTACATCCGGGAGACGCTAGGCGCTTATTTTCCCAAACTGACCGATGCACAGCTACAGGCCTGGGAGGAGAGCGGCGAGCTGGAAATGCGCGTTATTGAGGGCGAGAAGCGCTACTTCCGCAATGCCGTGTGGAACCTTTTCCGGGTAAATGCAGAGGCCAAAGCCCGGAAGGAGGAAGTGGATGGCCCCGGCAGCCAAACGCTGGACAGTTTTCTGCAGGCCTACCTGCCTCGCGCGGTGGAGGCGGTAAAAGGGGAAGAGGCGTCCGTTGCCCGTCCCCGCACCCTTAAGCTTACTTACACCCTGCGCGTGAAGCCCGATGCCGTACCCCACGGTGAGATGATCCGCGCCTGGCTGCCCTATCCCCGCCCGAGCCGCGACCGCCTGGCTGCTCCGCAATTGCTCAATGCCAGTGAGCCGCACTACATTATTTCGCCCCTGAGCTATCCGCATACGTCCATTTACATGGAAAAGCCGGCAGTGGCGGGGGAGTGGACGGAATTTCAGTACGAAGTATCCTACACGGCTTACGACCACTGGCAGGATTTGCGGAATGCGAAAGTGGAGCCTTACGATACGGCCTCCATGCTGTACCGATTCTACACGCAGGAGCGGGCACAGCACATCCGCTTCACGCCGGAGGTACAGCAGCTCGCTCAGGACATCGTTGGCAATGAGCAGGACCCCGTCCAAAAAGCCTGGCTCATCTATCAGTGGATTGGCGAAAATATTCCCTGGGCGAGTGCGCTGGAGTATTCTACCATGCCCAATATCCCAGCCTACTGTATCGAAAATCAGCGCGGGGACTGCGGAATGAAAGCCTTGCTGTTTATCACCCTCTGCCGCTATGTGGGCATTCCGGCGAAGTGGCAAAGCGGGTGGTTTCTGTATCCGGTCAGCAAAAACCTGCACGACTGGTCGGAGCTGTACTTCGAGGGGATGGGCTGGGTGCCCGTTGACCCCGATTTCAACCTACAGGCCATTGAAGACCACCCGGAAGCCCAACGCTTTTTCTTTGGCGGAGCTGATGCCTACCGCCTGATTGTCAACGATGACTTTTCCGGCGATTTCTTCCCGGCCAAGGTGCACCCCCGCAGTGAAACAGTGGACTTTCAGCGGGGCGAGGTGGAATGGCGTGGGGGGAATTTGTACTTCAATCAGTGGCGGTACAATATGGCGATTGAGTTCGAAGAAGAGTAATTGCTGTCAGCGGATGGCTACTCCTTAAACCAGCTGCTGTACATCACATAATTGTTGGCAATCCGCTCTATGGAATCGCTGAAGGCTTCCGCACTTAGGGCTTTAACTTTGCGTGCCGGGACTCCAGCGTAGATGTAGCCGGATTCCAGGTGGCTGTTTTCCAGGACTACCGCACCCGCTGCGATCAGCACGTTTTCTTCCACCACGGCGTGGTCCATGACGATAGCGCCCATGCCCACGAGCACGTTGTCTTTTAGGGTGCAGCCGTGCACCAGCGCCCGGTGCCCGATGGAGACGTTGTTGCCAATGGTTGTCGGCGCTTTTTGGTAAGTGCAATGGATAACGGCGCCGTCCTGCACATTCACTTTGTTGCCCATGCGGATGCGGTGCACATCGCCCCGGATGACGGCCTGAAACCAAACGCTACAGTCGTCACCCATCTGCACATCGCCAACGATGGTGGCATTTTCAGCCAGGTAACAGTTGTCGCCAAATTGAGGGAGGATGCCTTTTACAGGTTTGATCAGTGCCATAAGGATTAGATTGCGGATTCGATAAGCTGCCCGAAGAAGAAAGCGTAGAACATCAGCAGAAGTACGCCTTCCCAGCGGGTGATTTTTTTATTGTTAGCCATGATGCCGAACAGGATCGTCATGGCCACCATGAGGGGCAGGAACAGCTCGTTGATATTGGTGGGGATGACCAGCTTCCCAAAAAAGGAAGAGACGCCCATCACGATATACGTATTGAAAATATTGGAGCCCAGTACATTGCCCACCGCGATAGAGGCCTTGCCCCGGCGGGCAGCATTGAGGCTCACAATGACCTCCGGCAGGGAAGTGCCCAGGGCTACAGCAGACAGCGCGATGATTTCCGGATCAATACCGGCAAAGGTGGATAGTTTGCGAATGGCCAAAATGGTGTAATCGGCACCGAGGTACACAAAAGCCCCGCCTATGGCCAGCATGGTGTAGGTTTTCCAGGTTACAGTAGGCCGCTCGATTTCTTCGGGTTCCTGCTCGCTTTTGAAGCTGTAGGCCAGAAAGACCACAATGCCCATGATGAAGAGAATGCCTTCAAAGAGCGAAAAATGCAGATCCCTGAGCACAAACCATAGCAAAAAGGCAGAGCCCCATAGGAAGGGCATATCCACGTGCCAGATGTTGTATTCCAGTTCGATTTTATCAACGACTAAAGCCGCCAGCCCCAGCACCAGGGCTATATTGGTGATATTGGAGCCCACGACATTGCCGGTAACGATTTCCGATTCCCCACTCAGCACAGAGGCGATAGAGGTGGCCAGTTCCGGCAGGGAAGTGCCAAATGCCACAATGGTGACTCCGATGATAAAGGGCGAAACCCCCAGCGATAAGCCAATCTGCTCCGCGGAGTCAATAAACCAGTCTGATGCCTTCAACAACACACCCAGGCTAACAATAAACAGCCCGGCATACATTAATATCTCCATAATCTTTCTTCTGCGGCGGGGCACAGTTCTTTCCTGCGCCCCTTACGCTTATTTTTAAGCGTGCCGCAAAAGTAACAACTAGAATGGACTTTTGTGCTCTGGCCAACAAATATCAATAAGACCAAAGGTCATGCTCAAAATTGAAGATTTCCTGTTCCAGCCTATGCGATTGCTGCAGGAGGTCCACACCGGTATAGGTGCCTTCCAGGCGTTCATCGTGTATGTTGGAGGCCTTCATGATGTAGCTGGAGAATTTGCGCATGTCAAAAACATCAGCCCAGCTCATGGGGCTGTGGGCGAGGCCATCGGTTGGTGCCTCTGCATGAGCAAGTAGTTCGCGCGCATCCGGGTAGTAAATCCAGAACAGGGGGCGCTCGTACCGGAAGTTGCCGTTGTCATCGTACTCCTCAATAAGGGGGGCAATACCGAGGATGCGCACCTGAAGGGTAGAGGTCCGGGTATCAAAAAACCAGTGTTCTTTAATGCGGAAGCGCTTGACATCTTCCGGATTGAGCTCATCCTTAACCACCTGATAAATTTCCGTATCGGTGTCAAAGTCATAGATGGGTACCGTATCAATGCGGTAGAGCATGCCGGTGACTTCCTGTTGAGAAAGCGGCAGGCTGAACTCGTCGTTAGCGGTACTAAACGCCTGCAGCCTGCCGGACTCCACTGCTTCGGTCAAAAGGGTCACAAAAGGTTGTTTGGGGTAGCGGAAAGGGAGGTTGATTTTCTCCCGCGTGTCAATGACCCGCCACACGCGTTTTTCCCAGAGGATGTCGGCTTCCCGTATTGGCGGATAGGGCAGCGGACGCTCTTCGTGGGTGAGGGTGCGGTGGGTGATGTCATTCAGCGGCAGCCGGGTGCTTTCGGTCTGCGCAAAGAGGGGCGCGAGCAGCAGGCTCAGCGCGGGGATCAGATAATACTTCATTTTCCTTCAGTTTTGAGTTAACGAATTTTGAATATGAGGCTGTTCAGTTCGCGGGCCGGGCCGGTATCGCCCGGGCAACGCACTTTTACTTCATTGAAGTAGTAGGTATCTCCATGCTCCGCCGCGTCGATGAGGCGCCGGGCAGTGCCGGCAAAGCGGGCGCCCGAATTGCGGGCTACTGCGATATCGGCCTGTTCGGGTTTGCGGACGACCTCAAAGCCGGTGATTTCACAACGCGCCTGGAAGTCGAAGTTGTCCAGCACCGGGATGATACCCTGTTGTGCCCGGAAAGTACCAGCAGGCAGGGTGCCGCCGCGCTTTTGAGCAATTTCCAGGACGGGGTCCGGTATTTTCTTAACCCGGTATTCGAAGTTAACTGGAGCCAAGCCTTCGCCGGATACCGTGATGACAGCTTTGCCAGGCTGATCAGGCCGGGCGATATAGGCACTACCACCCAGCGGCTGCAGGTCCGTGCCACTGGCATTGACCCTCATCGTTGCGCTTGGTATACCCGCTGCTGAGATGGTGACCGGATTGTCCACCCCGGCATAAAGCACATTCATTTTATCGGCGGCTACGGCCACTGCCTGTTCGCCTACCTGGAACCGGAACGGCCGCTCAAAACGCTGCACGGTGCCCGTCACAGGATCTTCCAGCTCGATCCGGGCGATGTGCTCATGTTGCCCGGGGCGGGCGGGCGAAGTGGTAAACGTGGCTTTCCCACCCTCTACCCGCAGCGGCTGCCCATCCACACTAATGCGGATATTGTCAGCGGTGCTGCTGTAGGCCGACAGGAAAATCTCACTTCGATAGGTGTCCCCGCGAATGATGTAGCTTTCGGGGGCAGCGACAACGGCTTCGTAGGCATCCATGACAATCTGCGCGCCCATTTTGCTGAGGAAGTAGTTGAGGATAGCGGCTTCAGCCACTTCTGCATCGTTCTCAAACTTGCGCAGAATAGGCAGGACTGCAGCTACGGGCATTTGCTGAAAAGTATGCGCTTCCCAGGTAGGTTGAGTGGCATCTGGGGGCAGAGCGGGTATGCTCAGCGGAATACTAGCTTCCAGCCGGCGCCTTTGTTCTTCGTTTTCAATGAGGGAAAGGAGATCCTGCCGGGCCTGCAGGATAGCCGTTTTGAGTGCTTTGCCATGCCCCTCATTGATGAGAATGCGGGTGGGGATATCCTTGTCGGTTTCCCTTACGGGAATACCCTGCTGATCGAGCCCGCCGGCGGCCTCCACAATATCCGCCCTGACCTGCCGGAGCTGCTCTTGCAGCTGCCCGGTAATTTGACCCAGCTTTTCGGCCTTAGCCACATAGGGCCGGTACTGTTCGTAAGCCTCCGCTTCTTCCCGTATAGCCTGAAGCATCTGCTCATTGGAATACTGTACCACGGCGCTGCTCTCGCCCAGGCTGCGGTCAATAGTGAAAAAGGCCTCCAAAATTTCGGCAGACACATTGAGGGCCAGCAGGGCGGTCAGCACAATGTACATCAGGTTGATCATCAGCTGCCGCGGATCTTTAGGTATGGACATGATCGTTTGGTTGTGGGCAAAGCGGTAGCAAGACATGCATAGTGCGCAAGCCAATACGCCGGTACAGTGCAATGACAGTCAGTCAGGTGCAGCGGTGCTTACCTGGCCCGGTTAAAAAATAAGATGAAACGATGGTCCTAAAAAACTAGTAAATAATTTGACAGAGGAGCGAAGGTTTTACCCTCGGTTTTTCCGATGTTGTGCCCTTATAATGCTGTGGTTAGCATCCGTTACAGGGGCTAAATGTTAAAATTGCCGGGGACCGGTTTTTTGTTACTTTTGCAGATGAAAATTAGCAGACGCATATGCCACTCGACCAAATAGACGTAGACAAGCTCGGTACCGGGGAAGAGACTCAGGAAATGACCTTCCTGGAGCACCTGGAAGAGCTGCGCTGGCACATCATCCGGTCTCTTGTAGCCGTGGTGGGCCTGGGTATTGTATTGTTCTTCTTTCAGGGGTGGCTGTTTGATACGGTCATCTTCGGGCCGACCAAAGCGGATTTCTTTTCCTACCGCGCCATTTGCAGCCTGTCAAATTCGGTAGGCCTGGGGGATATGATGTGCTTTGTGCCACCGGATTTCCCAAAAATTGCTACGGGATTCGGTGAGCCGTTCATCATGAGCATCAAGGTCTGCTTTATCATGGGGCTGATTATAGCCTTCCCCTACGTGCTGTGGGAGTTTTGGAAATTCATCAAGCCCGGCTTGTATTCCAAAGAGCGGAAAGCGGCGCGTGGCATGGTGGGCATCTGCTCAGGCTTGTTTATGCTCGGTGTGCTGTTTGGGTACTACATCATTTCGCCATTCGCTGTGAATTTTCTCGCAGGCTACCAGATTCCAGGCGTTCAGAATACCCCCACGATGTCGTCCTTCATTAACTACATGATCATGTTTACGGCTCCGGCCGGGCTGATCTTTGAGCTGCCCATTATCGTCTACTTCCTTTCTAAGATAGGGCTGGTAACGCCGGAGGGCATGAAAAAATACCGTCGGCACTCCATCATCGGTGTCCTGATGCTGGCCGCCATGATCACCCCACCGGATGTGGTCACGCAGTTTTTGATCGGCATTCCACTCTATATCCTGTACGAGGTCAGTATTGTAGTTTCCGCCCGCGTTAACCGAGAAAACGAAGAATTTTAATGCACCGACTATCAAGTAATGCGACTTTACTGCTGAAGTTTTTCATTCCGGTTTTCTGGATTGTCTTTTTTGGGGCGAGCACCCTTGCTGCCGTGTTCTATCAATACGACTATGTGGGCAATACGCCTGCGATTTATTTCAAAGGGGGCATGGTCTTCTTCTATGTTACCGGGGTGCTCTTGTTTGTCTTCACCCTCCTACGCCTCAAGCGGGTGGAAGCCGATGGCGACTTCCTGTACGTCACCAACTACTTTAAGACAGCCCGCTACCCTTTCCACAACGTTTCCAGCTTCCGGTTGAGCCGGTTCCTGTTCCTGCAGCTCGCCACCGTTCAATTCCGGGAGTCCGGCATTTTTGGTAAGCGCATCTTTTTCCTGGCCAGCCGCCACCTTGTGGATGGCTACTTCGCCGCCTATCCTGAGCTTAAGGCGCAGCTATTAAATGAGGAGGAAAGGTAATCTTCCCCCGTAGGGTATCTGTGAGGATGTGCCCGGAGAGCAGCAGTACTATGCTTTTGGGTGGTAGCCTAGCTTCTGAAGTACGCATCTTGCCTGCGCCTATTGGATTGAGTCCTATTTTTTGACCGTTGAAGGTCAGACAGCCATCAGGGCTTTAGCGTGAAAATATTATCAAATGATTCGGTCTGATCGCATCAGAGCCTCCATAGCCAAAGCCCACAGGTGCTCGTAGGGCATATACTCCAATTCATATTGCGTATCCGCAAACTGCAGCGGTTGCGCTCCCATTTCCCGGAGCATATCTGCTGTGGCTTGCTGTGCCGCCTCCGGGTTAAAGTCAGAAGCTGGGATTTTAGAGAGCGCTTTGATGAAACAGTAGGACCGGAAGCTGTCATCAGCCGCTTTGAGGTGCCGGTCGGCGTATTTTTCCAGCGCCTGCATACGGTCGTATGCCTCCTCGTACCGGCGCAGGTGGAGCAGGTAAATGGCGTGTACGATTAGAATAGGAATATTCAGCCCCCGCTTATCTTTAGAAAACAGCGGCATCTGATTAAGCAACCGGGCCGGGCGGAGCTTCAAACGCTTTTCCTCTGCCTCTGAACGCTTAATCTTACCCATCGCAATCAGTAGATGGACGTAAGCTTCAAAGAGGTACCATTGCTCCTTATTGGCTGCCGAAAGATGAGAGAACCGCTTGTGGTTCCGGGCTTGTTTGAAAACCCGATAAGCCTCCTGATAGTTTTGCTGGTGTAGGCGGAAGAGGACGATGAGTTCCATGCTTTTGTACCAATTGTGGGCGCCAGGGACGTTCGAGCTAGTAAGCTCAGCTACTGCCGATTCTGCTTCATCAAATTGTTTTAGCATTGTAGCGGCTACAAGTAAGGGGCGTAGAAAGGCTGCAATGACTGAAGGGGGAGCTGCTTTCCTTCTTTTTAGGTCTGAAATAGCCTCCCTACAAACCTTCATAGAGCCACGGTAGTCATTACGGGTAGTATAGGACAACTTGGCAATCAAAAAATAAAAATATCTGAATTTAAAGGACTCACTTTTCGTTAATTCTTTCTCAAGTTCTCTTTTATACTTCTCTGCTAGTGCGGCTACTTTTGGTTTTGTACTTCTTGAGGTGGTGTAGTGCTTAGTTATATCATAATACAAGCTTTCTGCTTTTACTAAAAGGTTAAGGTCTAAAAGGCTTTTATCGACAATAGCTTGAGCTTCCAAATGCTTTTCATGATTATCGGTTAAAAATGCATACTTGAATTTGATAAGCCTGGCCAGTTCCAGTATTTCTGTAGTCGCCTCATACTGTATTGCAGGTTTAATGGTTTTCTCTGCCAGCTCAATAGCGGCATGTGTAGCACCTTTAGCAGCTAAGATTCCTGCTGCAGCTGTATTCTTCCGAATATGATACATAGCAGTCTGCAATTCATTGAACATTGGCTTCTTAACATCCAGCAAAAAGACAGCATTAACCAGTCTACGAAAGAATTTATTGCGGAAGTTGCGGTATTGGGTAAAGGAAGCGGACTTGTCTTTCCCAAAGAAATGCTGAGCCGCATCTTGTTCTGTGGATAGTTGCTCAGTAACGAGCAGATCATAGAATTCATCGTAACGATTCGGGCTGTCTTTGTCCAGTCCGATCACTTCCATTTGCTTTTTCTTGTGCTTGGTGACGATGTCGACAAGCTCACGTAGCGCTTTCATGTTAGCGTTAGTTGGGGTGTGGGGACACCAGATTTTTAATGAGCATTTAGGAGTTCGCGCTTTTAATCTGGTCATTAAGTTAAATATAAATCTAAAAACGGAATGGTTGTAATTTTTTATTCACCAAAATGGGGTGTTAGACATAGGCAGTTTTGTCTTTGACTTGAAAAAATTAATCAGCTAGCTTTGCAGGAGTGAGTTGATTAATTAATCGTCTTACCAACTGGTTTTTTTCTTTAAAGTATGGAAAAAGCGGATGAAAAAAGATTTCATTCTCTCGCATGCTGTTAAAAAAGTGACCCACAAAAAGGAAGTTTAACCCTGGGCCACTAACGTCAATCTCTCTGAAATTCAAAACCGCTAAACAACAGCTTCCCACCGGGTAATACCGAAACCGTGTGGCCGGTGCTCCGGGCATAGGTATAGCCGACTGCATCCTGATCGTTCAGAGGGTGCAGGAGGAAGGACGTATTGAGCCTTTCTACGGGCGATTCCAGTGTGAAAAGAAGCACGCCGTCTTTTAGGCGGAGCGTGGCGGTGGTCCCCTGCGTGCGGTAAGGGAACTCAGGTGGGACAGGAAACGGATCTCCGGTTAGCTCGTAAGTGCCTAACGCTGCTTTCCAGGTGGCACTTACGAGCTGTGGGGCCACTCTTTTGCCGAGTATAGCGCTGGCTTGAGAGGAAGGGTTACTCCAACGGAGATAGGTATTACCCCCGATTCTGACAAAGGTGTACTCCCAGTCTTTCCTTTTTTTGGGGAAAATGCCATACCGCAGGATGGTCTCGGTAAAAGCGGGGCCTTCACCCTCGCGTTTCATGATAACTCTATACTTGCGCCATTTGAATTTGAATTTGTCGGGCCGCTCCACTTTTACAGGTCCAAACCACGAATTATAGGTGCCAAGTCTTTCTTCAGCCGTGGCCAGTTCCAATGGGGGATGAGGTGCCGTATTGTACCGGTGCAGGTCCAGCTGCTTTTCTGTTTCGGCATAAAGCTCAAGGAGTTCAGCCGCACGGGCCAACGCCTGGCCTTTATCCGTATTGGTAAGGACTACTGCCCCAATGCCGAGTTCCGGAATGTACCCAAAGGAGGCGTGGTAGGCGTAGGTGTTTCCGGAATGCCCGCTGTAGGTTACCATCGTCGTGTCGCCCCGCTTCGCGTCTTTGACCATCATAGGTTCCAGCAACAAGCCGTAGCCATACTGCCTCCGGGTTGGAATGGTGAGCGCTCCAAGCTGGTTTTGCTGCATGGCCTGGAACAATTCTTGGTTCAATACCTGCTGCCCATTGAGTTCGCCCTGATTGAGGTGGAGCATCGTGTAGCGTGCCAGGTCTATCGCATTGCTGTGCACCATACTTGACGCTACATCTCTGAGGGGCGGTTCATCCATAGCCATATCGTCAATGTAAGCTCGTGCATACCCTTCCGGAAAAGGTGCGCCGGGAGACAATAGGCCAGTATGGTCCATGCCCAGGGGCTCGAAAATATGCGCTTGTAAATAGTCAGCGTAGGACTGCCCGCTTTTCCGGGCAATCAATTCTCCCAGCAAGCCATAACCTATGTTGGAGTAAGCCATCAGGTGCTGCGCCGGCCCAATGGCGTACTGATTGTTCATGGCTGCAATGGACCAGGACTGGTCCGGAGGATTGGTGGCGAAAAAGCCATTGAGCAGGTCGCTGGGCAAGCCCGCCGTGTGCGTAAGCACGTCTTTGATATACACGGGCTGGGGACGGCCATCTTCCCGGCTTTTTATGCTGAAATCGGTCAAATGTGCTCCCAGCCGGTCATTGATGTGCAATTGTCCTGCCTCCTGCAACTGCAGTACCGACAGGGCAGTAAACGATTTTGTGACAGACCCTACCCGGTACAGGGTGTGCTCGTCGGCGGCGAGGTGGCGCTCGCGGTCGGCAAAGCCATAGCCGGTGGCGTACACAATCTGTCCATTATCAACGATGGCAATACTCGCACCAACCACTGCTCTGGCTTTCAGCATAGCCTTGAAGTGGTAGTCGATTCTCGATTTGGCGTATTTGCTGATTTGATCGTAGGGCTGTCCTGTAGCGGTAACCTGAAGGGCCAGGATAAACAGCAGAAAGCAAACATTTTTCAGGCGCGTCATCTCGGTAAGGGTTTGGTTTTTTGAAAGCGCAGCAATCATCAGCAACAAAAATAAAGCAAAATTTGAAATCCCCCAGTCCGCCAGCCTGCACAAACAAAATGCCCGCCCCGGCAGTAGCCAGAGGCGGGCAAGCGTCCATTAAAAAGACAGAGTGGTTTACATCATGTCATCGTACATGCCGGCACCAGCCGTCGCTCCTTTGTCCTTAGGCTCAGGCGCATCATTGATGGTGCATTCGGTCATCAGGACCATGCCAGCAATGGAAGCAGCGTTCTCAATCGCAATACGGGAAACCTTGGCAGGATCGATCACGCCGGCCTGCTTGAGGTCTTCGTAGTTGCCAGTGCGGGCGTTGTACCCAAAAGCCCCTTCGCCATCGAGTACGCGCTGCAGCACCACACTGCCTTCCACCCCTGCATTCCCGGCAATCGTGCGGATCGGTGCCTCAAGGGCTTTGCTCACAATGCTTGCTCCGATAAACTCATCCTCATTGTCGAACTTCACCTGCCGCAGGGCGCTAATGGCGCGGACCAGAGATACGCCACCGCCAGGCACAATGCCTTCTTCAATGGCTGCCCGGGTCGCATGCAGGGCATCGTCTACGCGGTCTTTCTTCTCCTTCATTTCCACTTCTGTGGCCGCGCCTACGTGCAGGACAGCCACTCCGCCGGCCAGCTTTGCCAGGCGCTCCTGCAGCTTCTCGCGGTCGTAGTCGGATGTGGTTTGCTCAATTTGCTGCCGGATCTGATTGACACGGGCCCGGATCAGGTCTTCTGTGCCGCTGCCGCCCACAATCGTGGTGTTGTCCTTGTCCACCTTGATCTTTTCGCACTGCCCGAGGAGATCGAGGGTGGTATTCTCCAGCTTGTAGCCGCGCTCCTCACTGATGACAGTACCACCGGTCAGCACGGCAATGTCCTCCAGCATAGCCTTGCGGCGGTCACCAAAGCCCGGCGCTTTCACTGCTACCACCTGAAGGGTGCCGCGCAGGCGGTTGACCACAAGGGTGCTCAGCGCTGTGCCCTCAATGTCTTCCGCAATGATCAGCAGTGGCTTGTTCTCTCTTGAAGCAGCCTCGAGCACCGGTACGATATCCTTGACATTGGAAATCTTCTTGTCGTGGATCAGAATGTACGGATTGTCGTACTCGGTCACCATCTGCTCTGTATTGGTGGCGAAGTAAGGCGAAAGGTAGCCGCGGTCAAACTGCATGCCCTGCACTTCGTCCACGTAGGTCTCTGTGCCTTTGGCTTCTTCTACGGTGATGACCCCATCGGTGGTTACGCGCTCCATCGCATCGGCGATCAGCTTGCCAATTTCCTCGTCGTTATTGGCAGAGATGGTCGCTACCTGACGGATTTTCTCAAAATTGCCTTTGATCGGCTCGGCTTGCTTGTGGAGGTTGTCCACCACGATTTTTACCGCCTTGTCGATGCCCCGCTTGAGGTCGATCGGGCTTGCGCCGGAAGTTACGTTCTTCAGCCCGGCGGTGATCATAGCTTGCGCCAAAACGGTAGCGGTAGTGGTACCATCACCGGCGAGGTCGGCCGTTTTGCTGGCCACTTCCTTGGCCATTTGAGCGCCCATATTTTCGAGCGGGTGGGAAAGTTCAATCTCCTTAGCCACGCTTACCCCGTCTTTGGTGACGCGGGGCGCGCCGAAGCTTTTCTGCAGGACCACGTTGCGGCCTTTAGGGCCCAGGGTCACTTTAACAGCGTTGGCCAGCTTGTCAATGCCGGCTTTGAGGTGTTCGCGGGCACCATTGCCCCAGTTCAATTCCTTAGCTGACATGTTTCAAAAGTTTTTGAGCGTTAACCAAAATGAAGATTAGTTGAGGACGACCAGGATGTCATCTTCGCGCATGATGAGGTACTCGGCCTCCGCGTACTTCAGCTCTTGTCCGGCGTACTTGCCGTAGAGTACCCGGTCACCTACATTTACGGTTGGCTTGACGCCTTCCTTGCCCGGGCCTACTGCCACGATTTCTCCCTGCTGTGGCTTTTCCTTAGCCGTATCCGGGATGATGATGCCTCCTGCGGTCTTGTCCTCTGCCGGTAGTGGCTTTACCACCACGCGGTCGTTGATCGGTTTGAAGTGTACTTCACTCATGTCAAACAAAATTTTGGTGATGAATTGCCTGACACCAGCATTCAGAAAGGGCGGTGTCTGAAAATTCGACAAGCAAATCAGATGCCAATTCCGTTTTCCATGCTGTAGCAAAAATGGGTGAGTGACAAAAAGTCAGAGGGAGGTACCAGAGGTTAGCAATTAATTTAGGCTGTCAGCGCTGTCAAAATGTCAAACCTGTCATTTTTTACGCTTGTCTTGAAGCCATGCGCAATGCCTGAGCAAGTGCACAAACTGCTGCCGCTCGTGGAGTACCGCATTATGCCCCAGGTCCGTATGCCAGAAAATCGTGCCGCTGTCCGGCAGGGCAGGCAGCGGTTGCCCGTTTCTGCTTTCCACTTCCGTAAATGGGAGCCCCCAGGCTTTGAGGCTGTCCCGGAAGCCAAGAGTGGTGGAGTCAGTACCCCCTTCATCGGTGTAGAGCAGGACAAGGCGCGGCCCGCCCCGTTCCAGCCACATCGCATATTTTTCCAGTTGCCCGTACAGCCCATCGAACAGCCACACCTCCCGGATCAGCTCCGGAAGCCCCCCCTGCTGCAGAATGTAACTCATGACCCGGTAACCTCCGCTGTGACCGGAGAGGATGAGGTGCCGGGGCGGCAGGCTACGGAGGTTCAGGTGGCGGGCGGCTACACGGCTGACGTCTTTTAGGAAGGCGGCAAAGGCTCCGCTGTTTTCCAGCTTTCCGCCATTAGAGTCCGGTGCGTTTTGGGGGCCCTGCGGGATCACCAAAATGGCATTCTTACCGGAAGCATCGAGTTGCTCCGGGAGATTGAAGGTGGCCAGCACACTGTCCACGCTATTCCACCATCCATGAAAGTGGACGATATAATCAGCCGAGTCACTCCGCTCAAACCCTGCCGGGATAAAAATGGCTACGGTGCTGTCCTGATAATGTTTTTCCCGTAGATAGTGCTGCCCGTTGTAGTCGTGCCCATCTGCCCGGGCGGCTGCCGGGAAGGGGGCGGTAGGCAGAGCGGTAATTAAAAGCGTACCTCCGGCATACGGCTGCACCTCCACCGGCTGCGCCCGGAGGTGAGCAATGGTGACGGTGAGCAGCAGGTAGAGCAGGGTTATTCGGGGCATAGGGTGCAATTTTATTTATGTCAAACTACTTATGGTGTTGGCAGGGCAAAAATAAATTTTGTTTCTTCAGGTTACCAATTGCTAAAACCAGAAATGACAGCCACAACAACGAAAAATCAACGCCTCATCTCCCTCGACATCTTCCGGGGGCTGGCCATTGCCGGTATGATCCTGGTAAACAACCCGGGGTCCTGGTCTACGGTATACCCACCTTTGCTGCATGCCAAATGGCACGGCTGGACACCCACGGACTGGGTGTTTCCCTTCTTCCTTTTTGCGGTGGGGATGGCCACCCCGCTGGCGCTGGGCAAGCGCCTGGGGCAGCCACAGGGGCAAATTCTACGCAAAATTGGCATCCGCAGTCTGCTCATTTTCGGACTGGGGCTGCTGTTGGCGGCTTTTCCGCATTTCAAACTCACAGCCGCTATACCATCGGGGTTGCTCCTATTGCACTATGTGCTGGTTGCTGTATTTGTGGTGAGCTTGTTTTTGAGGGGCGTCGCTCTGGGGCAAAAACCGGTAGAGGCCACCCTCGCGCAACGGTCATGGTACCTCGTCCTCGCTTCCGGCGCAGGCATTGCCCTCATTGGGCTGTTTTATGCCGATTACAGCACCCTGCGCATTCCAGGAGTACTGCAGCGGATCGCCATCGTTTATGCCATTTGTGCCCTGCTTTTTCTCAATACTTCCTGGAAGGGGCAATTGGGGATCGCCCTGGCATTGCTGCTGGGCTACTGGGGCATGATGGCCCTCGTGCCGGTGCCGGGCGGCATTGCGCCCAATCTGGAGCCGGAGACCAATCTGGGCGCCTGGTTCGACCGAACGCTGCTGGGGACCGGGCACCTTTGGAGCCAATCCAAAACCTGGGACCCGGAAGGCTTGCTGAGTACCCTGCCCGCTATTGCTACCGGCATAAGCGGTATGCTGGCGACCTACTGGATGAAGAACGAAGCGGATGACCACCGGCGCTTTCTGGGGCTCCTTGGGGCCGGCGTCGTGCTTATTGCGCTAAGCGAGCTCTGGAACCTGGCGTTGCCTATCAACAAAGCGCTGTGGACCAGCTCCTATGTCCTGCATAGCAGTGGCGTTGCCCTCGTCTTTCTAAGTCTCATCTACTGGCTGGCGGATGTGAAAGGTTACACTACCTGGGGTAAGCCATTCTATGTGTATGGGGCTAATGCCTTATTCGTATTCGTCCTGTCAGGCTTCGTTGCAAAACTGAGCTATACCATCAGCTGGGAGGCAGGCGGACAGGCCGTGACACTCAAAACCTGGATTTACGATACTTTTTACACTTCGGTTCTCAGCCCCTACAATGCTTCCCTGGCGTTTGCCATCACGAATGTGCTGTTTTTCTGGGCGCTGGCGTGGTTGCTGTACCGCAATCGGATTTACATCAAAGTTTAGAAGTTAAAACCAAGCTATACCATGAGATTATCTTTTTTACTCCTGTGTTTTTTGTGGGCCAGTCTTTCCTTCGGGCAGGGCACGCCGGAGCGGCCCAATATCGTTTTTATGATGGCCGATGACCACGCTTATCAGGCCATCAGCGCCTACAACAATAAGCTGATCCAAACGCCAAATATTGACCGGCTGGCTCAGGAGGGGATGTTGTTCACCAATGCCTGCGTAACGAATTCCATCTGTGCGCCTTCCCGTGCGGTCATTCTTACCGGGAAGCACAGCCACATCAATGGCAAAATTGATAACCGTTTTCCTTTTGATACCACCAACGTGACCTTCCCGCAGCTGCTGCAGGATGCGGGCTACCAAACCGCTATGTTTGGCAAGCTCCACTTTGGGAATAGCCCCAAGGGGGTGGATGAATTCAAAATCCTGCCGGGACAGGGCAAATACTATGGCCCCCGTTTCATCACCAACACGGGAGACACGATCATCAAAGGCTACACCACGGATATCATCACCGACCTTACCCTCGATTGGATGGACAACCGCCGTGATCCGGACCGCCCTTTCATGCTGATGTACCTGCACAAGGCGCCCCACCGCGAGTGGCTGCCCCCGCAGCGCTACTACGAAGAGTACCTAAAAAAGACCTTCCCGGAGCCGGAAACCCTTTTTGACGATTATGAAGGCCGTGAAGCAGCCCAACAGGCGGAGATGAACCTCCTGGAGCACATGAACTGGTCGGGCGATTCCAAAATCTATCCGGAAGTGATGGAGGAACTGGGCATTGAGCCCACCACGGATTGGGATATTAATGCTTTCAAGCACGAAGTAGAGCGCATGACACCTGAAGAAAAAGCCGCCTGGCACGCTGCTTACGGCAAAATGAATGAAGACTTTAAGGAGCGCTATCCCAATATGAGCAAAAAGGAGAAAATGCAGTGGCGTTACCAACGCTACATGCAGGACTACCTGGCCAGCATCGCGGCAGTAGATGAGAATGTTGGCCGCCTGCTCGATTATCTGGATGCGAACGGGCTGACTGAAAATACCATCGTCGTCTACACCTCCGATCAGGGCTTTTACCTGGGCGAGCACGGATGGTTCGACAAGCGCTTCATCTACGATGAGTCTTTCAAAACCCCACTGCTGGTGCGCTGGCCCGGGCAGGTGGAGGCCGGCTCCGTAACGACCGAAATGGTACAAAACCTCGACTTCGCCCAAACGCTGCTGGAAGTAGCCGGTGTGGAAGCGCCCGATGACATGCAGGGCGAAAGCCTGGTGCCTCTGCTCAAAGGAGACACCTCGGCCTGGGACCGGGAGGCGGTGTACTACCACTACTATGAGTATCCGGCCGTACATATGGTGAAACGGCACTACGGCATCGTAACGGAGGACTACAAGCTCGTGCACTTCTACTATGATATCGATACCTGGGAGCTCTACGACCGCAAGCGTGACCCACTGGAAATGAACAACCTGATCAATGATTTCGCCTACTCAGAAATCCGGGCACAGCTGAAAAAGGAGCTACAGGCCCTGCGGGTGAAGTACAAAGATTCGGAGAAATTGGATCAGCACTATATTGACCTGTACAAACAGGCAGACAAGTGATCGGGCTGTGCTGTTAAAGCGCTTCGATGTTAATCACGATATCTGAGCCCAGGTAAGTGGTGTCTGCCAGATTGTACCAATGCCGCATGCGGGGCAGCTGCATATTGTTGAACGAGACAAGCCCGTCGAGCTCCAGGTATTCCGCAGCGCCCTCGCCCGCAGCCCGGTATCCTCTGAGCTGATAATCGGCCCGGTCGAAGTAAAAGATCCACTGTTCGCTGATGATGGGATTGTTGAGGCGGGCGGAGACGGCATAGCAGGCATAGGGTCCAAATTCTACGGCATCGACGGTTTCCCCAAGGGAGACTTCCGGGGTAAACAAGGCCATCGGCAACCCCGTCAACAGCTGGTAAAAGCTTTGGTAGCCCTGAGTGCGGTCACATTGCAACCGGTATTGGTTTACGGTAGCAGAGTCGGCAGGGTCTACGGCCTGATCATCAATAAAGCTGTAGCAGCGGTCGGTGTTAATACCCCGCCGCACGATGGTCCCTTCGTAATTCCGAGTAACCTCGAAGATCTGCTCAGGCAAATTGATCAGAATGGTGCTTTGCCGCTCCGGGAAGTTAGTCCGGGGCTCATCGATCACCATCTGAAACTGACTGGTTAGCCATTGCTCCTGTGGGTCATGAAACTGCAGGCTTTGGCGGAGGACATCAGGTGCAGAAGGCAATTCACTTCCCGATTCATTAGCCTCTGGAGCAGGGCTACAGGCGGAAACTAAAAGCAGGAATAGCAGGAGTCGGTTCATTTAGGGTCGCTTATCGTTTCTGGCTCACCAAAACAAAGGCAGGAGGCACATTGATGGGCACAAAATTCGTATCTACATTGCCAAAAATAGCATTATACAGCGGCCGCATAACAAGAGAATAATGCACCTGAATATACAAGCCACTTTTTTTAAGGTACTGATGTGCTTTTCCAACAATCAGGCGACCCAGCTCTTTTGGAAGGGCAACAAAGGGGATAGCTGAGACGACAAAATCAATTTCTTCAGCGCCGGCTTCCTCCAGGTATTTGCCGATATGCTCAGCGGAATCTTCTACCACAATCAGCCGGTCGTCTTGTATTTCCCGCATCAGCGCACAAAATTTAGGGTTGACCTCAAAGGCAATCAACTTCGCATCGGGCCGCATGCTGCGAAGGATGTGCTTGGTAATGACTCCGTCGCCGGCACCCAGTTCCACAATGACCTTAGCCTGCTCAAAATCGATATGTTTGATCATGCCTTTGCAGAGCTGCTTGGAGCTGCGGGTCAGCGTGCCTACCGTTTGGAGGTTCCGAATGCCCTCTCTGAAAAATTCTATCGTTCCCATTCATTTTTTATTAAAGTCGCAAGATGTCTCTTATGCTTGTATGCTCCAATCCCGGCCGCAAACTGGTTGCTCAATTATTCACGGGGCTGAGATTAGGTTTGTGGAGTGTAAAGCACAGACCGCTAAAGTACGAGGATTTTCGCAGAACAAGTAACGCTCCTTAATCTGGCATGAGAAACCGGAGTCCGTATGGACGAGGATTTTCGCAGAACAAGTAACGCTCCTTAATCAGGCACGAGAAAACCGGAGTCCGTATGGACGAGGATTTTCGCAGAAAGAATAACGGCACTTATTCAAGCACCTGGAACCTGTAGCTCCCAGGCAACTCTAAATGCACTTTGCCCGCCCAATAGTGATTTTTTTACGCAGCGTCAGCGAGGGGTTCTCCAAAGATTGGCAAGTTTCCTTAGCAGCCCCTTCTCTCCTGTGCATAAGGTCCTACCCCCCAATCGTAGACATTGATTCCTGTACTGGCAGCCCAAATGACCGGTTGCGCTCCGCCTCCCAGCCATCTTTGGCGCGGTTGCCCAGCGCTTCCAGGAAGGTGGACTTCAGTTGCTCATCCGTAGCGCCCTGCCTCATAATATCCCGGATGTTGAAGACGCCATCGTCGTAGAGGCAAGTCTTGAGCATGCCCTTGGGGGTGATGCGGATCCGGTTGCAAGTGCCGCAGAACGTCCGGCTATAGGCGGCGATAATACCCACTGAGCCTTTGTGCCCGGGGATTTGGTAATTGTAGGAAGTAGAATAGGGCGGATCTGGCAGCTTCTCCATATCGGGAAAGCTGGCCTGAAGGTGCTTCAGAATTTGGCGATGGTTCCAGGCCAGAGTTTCGTAGTGGGCGCCCTCCCCGTTGAAGGGCATTTCCTCAATGAAGCGAACGCTGACCGGGTCCGCTTTGGTGAGCATAGCCATTGGGATGATATCCTCAATATTTTTGCCCTCCATGACCACCGCGTTGATTTTGGTGGAAATGTTGTGCTCCAGCAATGCCCGGTAGGTAGCCATCACTTTATCGTAGGCGTCGCGCCGGGTGATTTCAAAAAAGCGGCCTTTGTCCAGCGCATCAAGGCTGAGGTTGACGGAGTTGATGCCAATGGATTTAAGTTCCGGTACCAGGTCCTCGGTCAGCGTACCGTTGGTGGTGATATTGACTTTTTTAATCCCTTCAATGGCGCAGAGCTGCCGCAGGAAGTAGATCATATCGCGGCGCACAAAGGGCTCTCCACCGGTAATCCGCACTTTTTCAATACCCATGCCCGCAAGCAGGTGCATGAGGCGCAGCATCTCTTCGTAAGACAGAAGGGCTTCCTTGGAAACGTATTTAATGCCCTCTTCCGGCATACAGTAAAAGCACCGGAGGTTGCAGCGGTCCGTAACAGCCAGGCGCACATAGTTGATGTGGCGCCCATGGTTGTCGTAAAGTTTGGTTAAGGTCATTGGAGTAAATGGATTGCGTTTGAAAAATCAGGCAGCGCAGCCCTTTCGTTTCGCTTTTGCGGACCATGGTGCTTATGCTTTGGCAAAGCCGGTATGAGCTCTTCTATATGGCGCGTAGAAAGCGAGGACAATGTCTTCTTTGGGTATTCCGATCTCCATAAGCTCATTAGCGATGCCTACTTCAGTTCGGTCTTCTTGAATCCAGACTTTATTGTTTTTAATGTCGATATGGACTACGCAGTGGTGTGTGCGCTCCAGTTCTTTCCAGCCAACTCGAAGTAACTGAAAATGTAAGTTATCTCGATCAATAATGACTTGGTTCTCGTATTCTACCCAGTCGCCAATGGGACGAAAAGCCTCATGCTGCTGTAAGACTTGTATTATCTTTTCCGTGTAGGAATCTATTTTACCCATAAGTCTACGCTTTTTGTCTTGACATTAACAACCAAAATTTTCAAACCTAGTTCCGAAATAGCGTCTTTTACCATTTTCTTTCAGAGCAGTTACGACTATATCATGATAGATATCCCTTGCCATAACATTTGTTTTATTTACTCCTGCACCCGAATCCGCACCGCCACCCACTTTGAGGCCGGCGTTTTGCTGCCCTTCGCGTAAGCATCGACGGGGACCAGCACATTGGCTTCCGGGAAGTAAGTGGCTATGCAACGGCGGGGAATATCGTAGGGGACTACGATAAACTTCCGGGCGGTGCGTACCTGTCCTTTGTATTGGCCGATCAGGTCAACGACCTGCCCGCTTTTCAGCCCCGCCTGTACAATATCCTCCTGATTCATCATGACCACCCGGCGCTCATTGTAGATGCCCCGGTAGCGGTCGTTCAGCCCGTAGATTGTAGTGTTGAACTGATCGTGGCTGCGCACGGTCATCATGATGTACTCGTCTTCGTCAACAGATTTTTGGGGCACCGCTGTTACGGAAAACAAAGCCTTACCAGAAGGTGTGTTGAACTGCCGGTTGCGCGCCCCATTGGGCAGGTAAAAACCGCCCGGCTCCCGCACCCGCTGATTGTAGTCCTCAAAACCAGGGACGACCTTGGCGATGGCTTCCCGGATGTGGTCGTAGTTGCCGGTCATTTGTGCCCAGTCGACCTTGCTTCGTTCCCCCAGGGTAGCCCGGGCAACCCCTGCAACGATAGCAGGCTCGCTCATGAGGGTATCGGATGGCGGCTCAAGGACACCCTCTGAGCTGTGCACTACGCCCATAGAGTTTTCCACACTCACGAACTGCGGCCCCGACTCCTGCCGGTCAATATCCGTGCGCCCCAGACAGGGTAGAATCAGGGCCCGCTTGCCATGAATCAGGTGGCTGCGGTTGAGCTTAGTGGAAACCTGTACCGTCAGGCTGCATTTTTGGAGGGCTTCGGCTGTATATTCAGTATCGGGCGAAGCGGAAAGGAAGTTGCCGCCCATGGCGAAGAAGACGGAGGCTTGTTCCTGATGCATGGCTTTGATCGCATCCACTACCGCAAAACCATGCCTGCGGGGCGGCTCAAAGCCAAAGACGGACTTGAGCTGGTCCAGGAAAGCGGGTTTGGGGGCCTCCCAGATGCCCATGGTCCGGTCGCCCTGCACGTTGCTGTGCCCGCGTACCGGGCAGGTGCCTGCCCCGGCCTTGCCAATACTGCCTTTGAGCAGCAGCAGGTTGACGACTTCGCGTATGTTGTCCACGCCATTCTCATGCTGCGTCAGTCCCATCGCCCAGCAGATGATGATTTTCTTTTTGCGCTTCAGCATTTCGGCTGCGGCTTTAATCGCTGCCCGGGGCACGCCCGATGCCTGCACCAGGTCTTCGAAATCGTGCTGCTTCAGTCCGGCGATAAATGCCTCGTACCCTTGGGTGTACTCTTGTATAAAATCCCAGTCGAATACCGTTCCCGGCGCTTTTTGCTCCTCGTACCAAAGCTGCAGCATAAGGGCTTTGAGCAGGGCAATATCGCCATTAATTTTTACCTGCAGGAAGAGGTCGGTGAGCTTTGTGCCACCAGTCAGCATTTTGCCAGGCCGCTGAGGATTTTTGAATTGTTGAAGCCCTGCTTCCGGCAGTGGGTTGACGGTGATAATCTGCCCGCCATTCTCCTTACAGCGCTCCAAAGCGGAGAGCATGCGCGGGTGATTAGTGCCGGGGTTTTGCCCCATAACGATGACAACCTCCGCTTCGTAAAAATCAGGAAGGGTGACGGAGCCTTTTCCGATACCTACCGTTTGAGCCAGCCCCTGCCCACTTGATTCGTGGCACATATTGGAGCAGTCCGGGAGGTTGTTGGTGCCGTACTCCCGCACAAAGAGCTGGTAAAGGAAAGCCGCCTCATTGCTGGTCCGCCCGGAAGTATAGAAAATCGCCCGGTCTGGCGTGTCGAGGGTGCGAAGCTCCTGCCCAATCATTTCGAAGGCCGCTTCCCAACTGACAGGCTCGTAGTGCGTACCGCCAGCCTGTAGCACCATAGGCTCCGCGAGCCGCCCCTTTTTGCCCAGTTCAAAATCACTCCATTGGCGCATCTCTGCAACCGAATGCTGTTGGAAAAAGGCACGGCCGATGGTCTTTTTCTGAGCCTCCTCAGCAATCGCTTTAATGCCATTCTCACAGTACTCCCCGAGTTTAGAACGCTCGTCGTCAGGGTCCGGCCAGGCACAGCCCGGGCAGTCGATGCCGCCTTTCTGGTTGAGCCGGAACATGGTCTTTACTGCCTGCCCGGCTGCCATATAGCGGGTGGCGTGCGTAAAGGCCGTTGTAATGCCTTTGATGCCCGCTGAGGTATTGGCTGGCTTGCTCAGCTTAAGCCCGGTGAATTCCAGTGGCGGCTGTGCACCTGTTACCTTGATGGCAGGCTTGTCTTGCTGTCCCTGCCCTTGCGCGTCCGGTTGTGGCTCCATAATTTACTCCTCGTCGTTCAGTGATTAATCGGGGGTGTACAAAGTACGAAATATTGATATAACTATCAGGAGGAAGGTCTAAAGACAGTAGGCAGAAAAACATTTCCAGATTAAACCACCACCCGCTCCACCCCGGTATAGACATTGAACCGCCTCCCCCGGAGGAAACCAATAAGCGTCATGCCATGCGACTCCGCCAGCTCCACCGCCAGACTCGAAGGGGCACCCACCGCCGCCAGCAAAGGGACGCCAGCCATGGCAGCTTTTTGCACCAGCTCGAAGCTTAACCTGCCACTGACCATGACCGCCTGATTGCGCATGGGGAAATCACCGGTACGCATCGTCTGGCCGATCAGCTTATCCATAGCATTATGACGGCCAACATCCTCCTGCAGGCATAGCAGCTGGCCCTGCTCATCAAAAGCCGCCGCCGCGTGTATGCCACCGGTCTGCTCGAAAATGGGCTGATGGTCCATCATCTGCCAAGGGAACTGCTGAATTTGTTTCGGGCTGTAGGTGGGAAAACCATGCCGTGGATAGTACAAATTGACCGCTCGTAGCATCTCAATGGAGGCTTTGCCGCACACCCCACAGCTGGAGGAGGTGTAGAAATGCCGGCTAAGCTGTTCAAAATCGACCAAAGTATCTGGCGATAATTCCACCAGAAGAATATTTTTTTCAGATTCAGGAGATAGTGCCTGCCCGACATGCCGTACCCCGATCACTTCCGAGGCTTGCCCGATGATGCCCTCCGTAAACAAGAACCCGATAGCCAGAGCTTCATCCTGCCCGGGGGTGCGCATGGTGATGGCTAAGCTGCGGTGTTCCCGTTGCACTTCCTTGCCAAAAGCGAGTTTGATTTCCAGCGGCTCTTCACAAGCTACCGTATCGGTTCTTTCCTTGCGCTGGCCGTTATGGAATTGGAATATGGTTGTGGACTTGATGCCGGCTGATTGGGGCATAGACAGATTTTTTAGAAAAACACCATAGCCGGAGTAGGGGTTTAGCAGAGGCTGCCGCATCATGGCTATACATACACTACAAACCCTGCCACGGTAGGAAATCACCCGTCTGATTCAAAACGGATAGCACCAGTTGCTTTAAGGTAGCTGGTGCTTTTCTTTTTTGTAGACCTTCTGCGACTTTACCGCACAAGCCGCTCTGTAATTGCCTCCATTTTCATTACATTTAGACGGCAACAACGTCCTTTAACTAAAATCTATACTATGCAGCATTGGACGAAAGCCCCGCTGTTGGCCCTGCTTCTGGGGCTGGCTATATGGACCCCTATCCAAGCCCAGGCTCCCGAAACAGGCGCGGCTTCTTCAACAACCATTCCCGGGACTACGGTAACAGTGGAAACGGTCTATTTGCCCGGCGGGACCTTCGAGTGGCAGAGGGGCGAGGTGACTCAAAAAACAAAGTTAGCCCCCTTTTGGATAGGCACCTATGAAGTCACGCACGACCTATTTAGCCTTTTCCAGCACCGGGAAGAAGACACTTATGAGAGCAATTGGGAAGGCGGTGGTTTTGAGGCAGATGCGGTAAGCCGCCCAACTCCGCCCTATATCGATGTAACGTTTGGCATGGGGCATGAGCTCCGCCATCCCGCCGTGAATATGACGCAGCAGGCGGCCCTGCTCTTTTGCGGCTGGCTGTACCAAAAAACCGGAGAGTTCTACCGGCTGCCCACCGAGGCGGAGTGGGCCTATGCCTGTCAGCTGAGCGCCAAAGAAATGGGGGAATTAGATGCCCACGCCTGGCATTATGAAAACAGTGAAGAAACTTACCACAAAGCTGGTGAAAAGGCACCCACCGGGCTGGGCATTTACGACCTTTTAGGCAACGTTGCCGAGTGGACGATCGATGCCTACACCGAACCGGAGACTGCCGGGGAGGAAGTACTCAACAACCCATGGGCGGTGCCGGAGCAACGTTACGGGCGGGTAGTCAAAGGCGGCTCCTTTGATTCTGATGCGGAAGACTGCACCTGTATGGCCCGCGAGAAGTCCTCCATCCGCTGGCAGCAGCGCGACCCGCAGATTCCCAAAAGCCTTTGGTGGAATACCGACTCGCCCTTCGTAGGGTTTCGGTTGGTGAAGCCGGCAAAGCAGCCAAGTCCGGAAGAAGTAGAGGCTTTTTTCGGAAAAGCGATCAAGTGGTAACATCTATTTTTATCCGTCACTAAAATACCTAACCAGAAAATTGTAAGACTATGCAGAACGATCAACCTTCAAAAATGAAACGCCGGGACTTTGTCAAAAAGACCGGTTTCGCGGCGGGTGGCCTGATGATGGCGCCCTCCATACTTTCCGCCAAAGCTTATGTAGCAGGCGAAGACACCATCAAAGTCGGGCTCATTGGATGCGGCGGGCGGGGCACAGGTGCTGCCCTTCAGGCGATGTCCGTTAAAGAATCCGTGAAGTTAGTCGCTATGGCGGATGCATTTCAGGACCAGTTGGAAAGCAGCTATAAGCAGCTGCAGGCGGAAATGCCTAATTACGAAATCGATTCGGCCCGTATGGACGTCCCCGTGGAGCACCGTTTCCATGGTTTTGATGCCTACAAACAGGTGATTGATCTGTGTGATGTGGTTTTGATTGCCACCCCTCCCGGCTTCCGTCCTGACCATTTCGAGGCCGCCATCAAAGCCGGCAAGCACGTCTTCATGGAGAAACCCCTGGCCGTGGATGGCCCCGGGGTACGCAAGGTGCTGGAGACCGCAGAAGTGGCGAAAAAGAAAAAACTGAATGTAGTGGTGGGCCTGCAGCGGCATTACCAAAAAAAATACCAAAAATGGGTCGACCTGCTGCATGAGGGCGCTATCGGGGATATCACTTCTTCCCGTGTGTACTGGAACAGCGGTGGTGTGTGGGTACGCCCGCGCAAGCCAGGCCAAACTGAGATGGAATACCAAATGCAAAACTGGTATTACTTCAACTGGCTCTGTGGCGACCACATCAATGAGCAGCACATCCACAACCTCGACGTGGGCAACTGGGTCAAGCAGGCGTACCCGGTGAGGGCATCCGGTATGGGCGGCCGTCAAGTGCGCACCGGGCCAGAGCATGGTGAGATTTTTGACCACCACATGGTCGAGTACGAATATGCTGATGGCTCCTTCATGCACAGCCAATGCCGCCATATCAAGGGCTGCCCCACTATGGTGACGGAAGCTTTTCACGGGACCAATGGCACAGCACCGAAGCCGGGCGTCATCCTGACCCGCAGTGGCCACAACATCCTGGATTACAACGACCGAAAGGATCCGAATCCGTATCAGTACGAGCACGACCTCCTTTTCGAAGCTATTGCTAAGGGCGACTACAAATACGAAGATGCAGAGAATGGTGCGAAGGCAACCCTAACGGCCATCATGGGGCGCATGGCGACATACTCCGGGCAAGTCATTGAGTGGGACGCTGCCCTGAATTCGGACCTCAGCCTGATGCCGGAGAAGTTGGCCTGGGATGCGAACCCGAAGGTCATGCCGCGGGAAGATGGCACTTACCCAATCGCAGTGCCTGGAGAAACCAAGGTGCTGTAGGATGTTGAATCTGCACAGCCCGTTAATATGGCTCAGCTGTTTGTGGTGCGTGGTGGCAGGTGCGCAAGAGCGTTATGCCTTCACGCGCCCACAGATGGGGACGGAGTTTCGGGTAATACTGTATGCAGATTCCGACAGTCTTGCTCAAACTGCTGCCGGGGCCGCTTTTGATACGCTTGATGCCCTCAATGCCCGCCTCAGCGACTACGACGCGCAAAGTGAGCTGAGCCGGTTAAGCGAATTAGACTCCGGTGCTGTAGTGAAGGTCAGTCGCCCGCTTTGGGAAGTGGTGCAGCAGGGGCAGGCGTTATCCGTATTGAGTCAGGGTGCCTTTGACCTGACGATTGGGCCATTGTCCAAGCTCTGGCGCCGTGCCTTCCGTCAACAGCAGTTTCCCGATTTGAAGCAGATTGAAGAAGCCCGGATGCGGGTGGGGTATGAATCCATTCAGGTATTGCCCGGACTGCGCCTGCAGGTGTTGCGGCCTGGGATTAAGCTCGATGCCGGAGGGATTGCCAAAGGCTTCGCAGTGGATGCTATGACTGAAGTTCTGCTCGCCCATGGTATCCAAAGTAGCCTCGTGGATGGGGGCGGAGATATCCGCGTCACGTCGCCCCCGCCGGATGCGCTTGGCTGGGCCATTCAGGTGCAGCAAACAGACAGCCTCGGACAATTCCAATCGGTCACCCTGCACTTGGCCCACCGCGCTATCGCCACCTCCGGGGACCACTACCGCTACCTCAGCTGGGAAGGGCAACGCTATAGCCATATTATTGACCCTCGTACCGGGCTTGGGGTGCAGCACGGTGCACAGGTTACGGTGCTTTGCTCCGATTGTGCTACAGCTGATGCATTGGCGTCTGCTATTAGTGTGATGGGGCCGGATGCGGATTGGGGAGGGCTGCTGCAGGCTTATCCGGATTGTGAGGGTTGGGTGGTACGGAAATAGCATGTTAGCCGATGGATCGAAATCAAAAAGTAGTGGCGATCAATAGAAAAGCGCCTGCCTGAAAGAGGGCAGGTCAACGACTTTTACGGTGGGAAAAGGAATAGTGTCTAATACTTTGAAGTGTTTATCATGAGTTACCAGATAGTTGGCGTTGGCTGAAATCGCCAAATCTGCAAACTTGTTATCATCAGGATCAGTTTCTATAAGCCCCCATCGGAAATATGGTTCAGTAAAAGTGACATTGGGAGCAGTTGAAAGAATTTTTAAAACTAAGTCGGCAGTTTTAGGAGAGTAAAAGGAAGAGAGTTGTTCTTCGTATTCAGTGAGAATTTCATTACTAACCAACCATTCAAATAATCCATCCGAAAATGCTTTATATAGCCAAAACTCAGGATTTTTTCGAGGAATGGAAACGATTAAGCAGTTGGTGTCAATGACAACTTTCAATGGGCATTACGTTGTTGTTGATTTAGGCGCTCTTCAAAGTCAGCTGCTGTAAGGTTTTTGTCTGCTATCACCTCATCCAGCTCTTTTTGTAGTTCATTTTCGTAATAATCCATCAGCAACTGTTTGATGTGTGCCATTTCATCAGAGGACATTTCTCTGCTAAACAAACGGATTAGCGTGAGTTGTATCTCGTTTAAGGGAGGCTGTTTTGTTGTGTCCATTATTATAATGTTGCTTAAAGCTAAATAACACAAAACACTTTCCTAAAGTTCCCTGCTTCTTGGGCTACATTTGCGCCCAAGCTTAACAGGTGTTTCAGGTAAATCAATGGCGAGATATTCTACAAGCACCTATTACCGCCCAAAAGAAAATGAGCCCAACATTCCTGCTGCGCCCATTTCCTTATCGTTATCGGTCTTGACGAACTTCTAATCCAGGCTTAGATATCCTTCTTCGCCAGATAGAAGTCTACCATTTCGTATTCTGTATTCTTGATGCGCTCGTCCATCTCTGCCAGTGTTTTGGGTGGAGGAACGATGGCTTTTTCGCCCGGAGTCCAGTTGATAGGCAGGGCACAGTTACACTCGTCTGCTGTTTGCAGGGCAATCAGTGCACGCTTGATTTCTTCCATGTTACGGCCCACATTGAGGGGGTAGTACATCATCAGGCGGATGGTGCCTTTAGGGTCGATGAAGAATACCGCGCGTACAGCAGCAGTAGTACTCTCCTTATCGTGCAGCATGCCGTACAGCTGAGACACCTTCATATCGAGGTCAGCAATGATCGGGAACTGGAAATAGACGCCTGTCTTTTCCTTTACGTTGTTTACCCAGGCCAGATGGGAGTGAATGCTATCGATGCTAAGACCGAGCAGCTTGGTGTTGCGCTCGTCAAAGAATTGCTGGTCAACCGCAAAAGCGCTCATCTCAGTCGTGCAAACCGGTGTGAAGTCGGCAGGGTGAGAGAATAGAATCACCCAGCTGTCTTTGTTGTACTCGGAAAGCTTCAGCGGTCCGGTAGTCGTAGAGGCGGTAAAGTCAGGTGCCTGATCGCCGATGCGCGGCATTTGATTGATCGTGGTGTTATCTTCCATGTTTTCTATTTGTTTTATTATTTGATAACACAAATCTATGATCATATGGACATGAGTTATGTGCCGGCTATCACACAAAGCATCAGGTTTTTCTATGGTGCTATTGGTTAAAACTATACTTTCGACAAGACGGCGACCTCTATTTTTCAGTGCAATTCAGAATTATATTTTGACTCTTAATTGCTCAAATGTTGAACTGTTTAGAGATGCTTTTTTAGCATCCAAATAGTAATGATAGATAAGCAGACTGATGCAGAACTTAACCCTAAACGCCTTTTGGTTCTGAGGGAAGGACAGGTGAAACTATTCAGAAAGCACACCCACTTATTTTTCATAAGGGTTAATGAGGCTTAGACCTTCAATATGCTTGAAGTCTTTGACATTTCTGGTGAGTAGTGTAAAATCATGAGCCAGGGCAGTAGCAGCAATGATTGCATCCGGGAGCTTGATTTTATGAGCCTTTCGTATTTCTGCGGTTTTTAACTTTATAGCCTTCTCCAGCTCGAGGACCTGGGCGTCATGAATAAAGTTACGAAGAACAATCAAATCTTTCTCCGAATCTGTCTTCCAGCAGAGCAACTCTATTTCGGTGATCACTGAAATCGCAGGACTGGAATCCAGTACGGTCTCATCGATGAACTTTTCAGCTGAGGGCGGAAATTGTTGCTGCAAGTAATAAATAGCGGTATTGGTGTCCCAAAGATATTTTAGTCCCATTCGCCTCTCAATTCGTCTAACTGTTGGTCAATCTCGCTTAAAAGCTGTTTGGACATAGCTCCCTTATACTTAGTCCAGTCTACAGGTTCTCCATGCTCTTCGGGCTTGCTGTTTCTCAAACGGATAAGCTCCAAAGACTCCATGTCCCGTAAAAGGTTCAGTGCTTTTTCGTTTATAATATCTACTGTGATAGTCCGCATATTACTGATCGTTAAATGAGAAACAGCTGTGTTGCTTCATGGCGGAATGACAGACTATTGATATAGAGTGTAGCATTTCAACCATTTGTACAATCAACACAAATTTAGAAGAAAAAGGTCAATATTTTGCCCGTAAAGCTTATTCCTCAATCTTGATCCCCATCCGCTTCATCAGCAGGGTGGCATTGAAGGACTGGCTCACGCCCTTCTTAAGCTTGTAGTCGAAGTGCAGTTCGCCATCCTGAATCTCCACTTCTATGCGGAGGTTCTCAATGGTGCCGTTGGCTTCAGCTTCGAGCTGCCCCAGTTCAAGGTCGTGGGTGGCAATGATGCCCGAGCCCCGGCTGCGGATGAGCTGCCGAATGAGCGCCTTGGAGCCGGTATGCCGGTCGTTGCTGTTGGTGCCTTTCAGTATCTCATCGAGCAGGAAAAAAGCCTGCAACTGCGGCGGCTGATGGTCAGCGGTGTCCTCCACCGCTTCGATGATGAACTTGAGGCGCTTGAGTTCGGCGTAAAAGGAGGAAGTGCTTTCCTGCAGAGCATCCTGTGTGCGCATACTAGTGTAGACCTGCAGGGGTGGGAGGGCCATGCTACGGGCGCAAACCGGGGCACCAGCCATAGCAAGTACCATATTCAGGCCTACCGTTCTCAAAAAGGTGCTCTTGCCGGCCATATTCGACCCCGTGATGAGCTTGATGTGGCCATTGGTGGGCAGATGGATATCATTGCATACGCGCTTGTCCCGGTGCAGCAAGGGGTGCCCCAGCTCTTCGGCTTCCACCACGGCACCATCGGTGATGGTAGGGAAAGCCCATTCCGGATTGTTATGATGAATATTGCCCAGGCTGCTCAGCGCTTCGAAACTGGCCATGGCTTCAAACCACTTGGGCAGGTGCCCCTGTACAGCGGCTTTCCATTGCTCCAGCCGGTAGATATACTGCAATTCCCACAATCCAAAGATGTTGAAGATAAAAGAAAAGGCATTGTAGCGTACATTCAGCTGCCGGATGATATAGGACAGGCGGCGGATCATAGCAGAGGCGGGCTGCCCTTCGGTCGACAGCTCATCGTGGAGCTGACGCAGGAGGGGGCTTTGGAATTTTTGCCCTTCAATATGCTGAATGAGCTGTGCATAGTGCCGCAGGGCTAGTTCCGCATGCGTTGTTTTTTGGTGCGTTTCGTTGACCCGTTCCACGAAGCGCCGCAGGATAAGCAGGGCTGGCAGGTACAGTAAAATGCCCAGGTACCAGGGCAGGTACAGCGCCCAGATTACGGCAGCTGCAACCGACCATAGCGGTATGATGTAAAGGGCAGCAGCTACCCATTTTTTGTCAGTCAGAAAAGGGGGCTCTTTCATCCATCGGTGCAGCAGGCTGATTTGCTCCAGGTTATCCTCTGTTTCCAGTCCGTAGGCCTGAAAGTGCTGCCGCCACTCCAGCATTGGGCCGAGTTCCTGTATAGCTGTCTGCCGTTGTTGGATGGCCTCAGGTGTGGCCGGTTCGGCCAGCCATCGGGCGAGCATTTGCTGTCCCAGGGCAGTCACCGCCCGGTTGAGGTACTGAAACATGGAAAAAGGCCCGTAGAGATCCAGGTCGATAGCATTGGGGTGCCCGTGATCAAGGAAGCGGGCGCCATCGTCGTAGTTTGAAAAATCGTGCTGTTCCACCGCAGCCTCCCAATCATTGACTTTGGCGAGGTTGCGCTGATGTTGTTCTTCGGCTTTCAACCGTTGGTGCCAGGTGACGAAGCGGTAGAAGCCTGCCAGAAAGACAATTATGCTAACCACACCCACGAGAGCGTTTGCCCCATTCCAGAGGAGTACCACCGCAGCAATACCCCCCAGAAAGATCAGCAGGCGAATGATGGAAAGACGGTTGTAACGCTGGCTGAGGGCTTCGGCAGCCGATTCAAACTGAGCTACGCGTTCCGTATATTTGGGTCGGGTCATGTTAAGTATTCTGATTAACGGATCAGGGTGCTGGCCAGGCTCAGCAGTGCTGCTTCCGCAAATTTAGGCCCCATCAGCTGCATGCCAATGGGCAGTCCTTCGTCGTCTGATCCTACAGGGATACAAATAGCCGGAATGCCAGCCATGTTGGCCTGTACCGTAAAAATATCCGCCAGGTACATCTCTACAGGGTCGGCGGATTTATCCCCCAGCTTCCACGCGGTGGTCGGTGCAGCGGGCATCATAATGAAGTCGTAGTCCCGGAAAATGGCATCCGTTTTTTCTTTGAGCAGGCGGCGTACCTTTTGGGCTTTGGTGTAGTAAGCATCGTAGTAGCCCGCGCTGAGCACAAAGGTGCCAAGCATGATGCGGCGTTTGACTTCTGTGCCAAAGCCCTCTGTCCGGGACTGCTGATAAGTAGACAGCAAGTCAGTGGCATTTTGGCTGCGGTAGCCATAGCGGATGCCATCGTACCGGCTGAGGTTGGAAGATGCCTCGGCAGTGGTCAGTACATAATAGGCTGGGATCAGGTAATCAAGGAGGTCGAACTCAACGCCCTCCACCGTATGCCCTTCCTCTTGCAGTTGCTCAATGAAGGACTGGGCAGTGGCCCTTACCTCGGGCTGTATGCTTTCGTGCTGTAGGGCCGAAGGGAAATAGGCAATGCGCTTCCCGGAGGCAGCAGACTTGATTTTCTCTGCCAATGGTACCGGCTTTTGGCTGGCCGTACTGTCGAATTCGTCCGGTCCGGCCATGACCTCCAAAAGCAGCGCTGCATCCTCTACCGAATGGGTCAGTGTGCCAATTTGGTCAAAAGAGGAGCCATAGGCCAGCAGCCCGTGGCGGGAAATCCGCCCGTAGGTAGGTTTCATTCCAATCACCCCGCAAAACGATGCCGGCTGTCTAACTGAGCCTCCGGTATCTGAACCGAGGGAAGCCAGGCAGGTGTCTGCTTGTACGGCTACCGCAGACCCTCCGGAAGAACCACCGGGCACGCGCTCCGGGTCAGCGGCGTTGCGTACAGGGCCGAAGTGGGAGGTTTCATTGGAGGAGCCCATGGCAAATTCATCGCAGTTCACCCGCCCGATGATGATGGCATCTTCAGCCAGCAGCCGCTCAATAGCGGTGGCAGAATAGAGGGATTCAAAGCCTTCCAGAATCTTAGAGCCGGCCTGAACGCCATGCCCGGCGTAGCAGATGACGTCTTTGTGCGAAAGTACCATTCCATACAGCCGGCCAAGCTCTCCGGGCGACTGCTGATACCGGGCATCAAGAGTACGGGCACGTTCCAGTGCCTCCTGCGCATACACCTCCACATAGATATTCAGATGTGTCTGCTGCTCAATTTGATTGAGATAATACTCCACCAGCTGTGTGCAGGTCAGGTCGCCATCTTCAATAGCCGTACGTACTTGGGAGAGTTGGGTGAATTTGGGCATGGCAGATTAGTTAAGCATCTTTAAGGTCCAGCGGTTTTTATCCGGGCTTTCGCCGGGCTGCAGGATGGTAAATTTACGTTTGCGGGTGCCAAATTTCACAGCTACGCCCACGCCAGCCGTAATCAGGCTGTACCCGGCGATGCGGAAGTAGCGGTCCCCATTGAAGCTGCCTTCACCGTAATCAATGCTGGCCAGTGGAGCAACGAGCAACGCACCGGCAGCGCCAGCAGCCAGCAGGATTTTGCCCGCTTTATTCAGGTGCTCGATAGCCGGAGTGCGGTAATGGATTGAATTGACCTCTTCCAGGGGAAGGCGGAAGGGTTGGCGGCCGAGGAGCGCTTCATAATAGGTATTGTCTTCCCGCTCCAGCCCGTTCTCAAAAATATACTGCTTGGTTTCCTGCACGGGCAGGATTTGCAGCAGCCCTTTTTCCGGGGCCTGCAGCGCACCGGTCAGCACCCGGTTGTTGGTACGAACCATCTGAGCGGCGGGCAAATCCAGGTGCAAATCGACTGTGCTGCCTGGCTTAAGGATAAAGCTACGCCCGCTAGCGGTGTTTTCCAGCTGCAACTCCTGCGCAATAACGAGGCTGCTGATGGCACAAAGCAATAAGCTGAGGTAAAAACGCTTCATCACTTCAGTTGGTCTATGATCGCATTCAGTTGGAGGTTTTCCTGTTGGCCTGTCGCCATGTTTTTGAAGGCCAGCTCGCCCGATTCCATCTCGCGGTCTCCAATAACGATCGTGTAAGGCACATTCCGCTGATCGGCATACTTCATCTGCTTTTTCAACTTGGTGGGTTCCGGGTAAAGCTCCGCATTGATGCCCGCTGCCCGTACCTGCTGCAGCGCTTTGAAAGCGTAGCGGTGCGCCTTCTCATCAAAGGCAATGAACAGCAGTTGGAGGGTATTTGCTTTGTCTTCCGGGAAGAGGCTGAGTTCTTCCATGACATCGTAAATGCGCTCCGCCCCGAAGGACACGCCCACACCGGAACCATTGGTCTTCATGCCAAAGTTTTCAGTGAGGTTGGCGTAGCGGCCGCCTCCGCCTATGCTGCCCATTTTGATGTTTTCCTGCCCCTGTGCGCTCAGGTCAACCGCTACTTCGTAAATGCAGCCGGTGTAGTAGTTGAGCCCGCGGGCCAGTGTGATATCGAATTGGATGGTGTTGTGGGTGTCGCCCAGATTGAGGTAACTGAAGACCGTTTCCAGTTCTTCAATGCCTTTGAGCCCGGTTTCGCTTGCCGCAAAGGTGGCTTTCAGGGCTTCCAGCTCGGTGGTGCCCAGCATGGCCTCAATTTTGGCAATAGCGTCGTCCGAAATATCCCGCTTGCTGAGCTCCTGTTTCACACCATCCATACCAATTTTATCGAGCTTATCGATGGCTATAGTCATGTCCATGAAGCGGTCTTCAGATAATCCGGCAGCTTCTGCCATGCCCGCCAGAATTTTCCGGTTGTTGAGCTTGATGACCACCTTGAGCCCCAGCTTTTGGAAGACCTCATCGTAAATCTGTGCGAGTTCGGCTTCGAACATGAGCGACTCCGAGCCCACCACATCCACATCGCATTGGTAAAATTCCTGATAACGCCCTTTTTGGGGCCGGTCGGCACGCCAAACCGGTTGAATTTGGTAGCGCTTGAAAGGAAAAGGAATATCGTTTTGGTGCATGGCCACAAAGCGGGCGAAGGGCACGGTAAGGTCATAGCGCAGCCCCCGCTTGGAAATGGAAGGGACCAGCTTTGCCGAGTCCTTAGCCTGCAGCGCCTGATCATCCGCTTTGGAGAGGAAATCGCCGTTATTCAGTACTTTGAACAGCAGTTGGTCGCCTTCCTCCCCGTACTTGCCGGTAAGGGTGGAGAGGTCTTCCATGGCTGGTGTCTCAATAGGCTGAAAGCCATAGCGCACGAAGACTTCCCTGATGGTGTCGAATATGTAATTGCGTTTGAGGACCTCAGCCGGGCCGAAGTCGCGTGTACCTTTTGGGATACTCGGTTTCATAGTCGTTTTTTCTAGATCGTAGAAGCGAATTGCTTCAGGAAGCGCACATCGTTCTCAAAGAAAAGGCGGATGTCGCCGATGTCGTACAGGCGCAGGGCCTGCCGCTCAATGCCCATGCCGAAGGCAAAGCCGGTATACTTAGTCGAGTCAATACCACAGTTTTCCAGTACAGCGGGGTCAACCATGCCGCATCCCAGGATTTCCAGCCAGCCGGTGCCCTTGGTGAGGCGGTAGTCCTTCTCGGTTTCAGTGCCGAGGTAGACGTCCATCTCCGCGCTGGGCTCAGTAAACGGGAAGTAAGAAGGGCGCAGGCGGATTTGGGCATCGGGCCCGAACATCTCCCGGGCGAAGTACAGCAGCGTCTGCTTCAGATCGGCGAAAGAGACATTCTCATCCACATACAAGCCTTCCACCTGATGGAACTGGCAGTGGGAGCGTGCGGAGACGGTCTCGTTGCGGTACACCCGGCCCGGCGCAATAATGCGGATGGGCGGCTGTGTATGCTTCATCACCCGTGCCTGTACCGAAGAGGTGTGGGTGCGCAGGAGCATCTCCATGCTGTTTTGAAGGTAGAAAGTGTCCTGCATATCGCGTGCCGGGTGGTCTTCCGGCGTATTCATAGCGGTGAAATTGTGCCAGTCGTCCTCAATTTCCCGGTCGTCGGCCACCACAAAACCAATACGCTCAAAGATGCGGATGATGCGGTTCATGGTCACTGCAATCGGGTGGCGGGACCCCAGTTCGATGGGTTCGCCCGGTGCGGTCAGGTCAATGTCTTTGACGGCCGCTTCTTCTGCAGCGGTTTCGAGCTGCTGTTTCAGGCTGTTGTACTTGGCCTCTGCGGCTTCCTTCACGGCGTTGACCCGCTGCCCGTACTCCTTTTTCTGCTCGTTCGGGATGTTGCGGATTTCCCCAAACAGCGCCTTTATGACGTTTTTGGAGCCCAGGTATTTGATGCGAAACTGCTCAAGCGCCTGCAGGTCGCCCGGCTGATCGGCCTCAATGGCCGCCTTCATTTCGTCTACTTTGCTGAAGGTGTCTGCTGACATAGCGGTTCGGATATTTTTCAAGTCCAGTTTAAGACGCCCAAAGGTAGAAAAATTGTGGTAGATATGCTGCCTGAGGGCTTGTAAAAGGCGGGTTGGGGAAGATGAGGTGGGAACTTAACCGCCCTTACAGGAGTTTTGTATTCAGCGTTAATTCAAAACGGACTACTCATGGCAGAAGAATTGACCTGGGCAGAAATCAAGCAACTGTTCAAAGAGACGGACGCGAAGTTCAAAGAAACGGATGCAAGGTTTAAGGAAACCGACAAACGCATTCAACAGGCTTTCGACTTATTCGAATCACAGTGGCGGCGCCTCATGGAGTCCCTGGTTGAGGGTGATGTGGTGCGTATCCTTCAGGAAAAGGGCATCAAAATTAACCGGACCTCCACCCGTGTGAAAGGCAACTACGAAGGCAACAGCTATGAGTTCGACATCATTGCCCACAATGGCAAAGAGATCGTAGTCATCGAAGTCAAGACTACCTTGCGCACGAAGCATGTCCGTCAGCACATCAAAAAGCTGCAACAGGTAAAAACCTGGCTGTCCGAATACCATGACCACAACGTTTACGGTGCCGTTGCTTTCCTACGCGCCGAAGAGAACAGCGAAGATATGGCCGAAAAACGAGGTTTGTTCGTCATTCGTGCCACCGGTGATTCCGCTGCGATTATGAATGCGGAGGGGTTTGAGCCGCGGGTGTTTTAGCCCCAACAGGGCCTTTATTACCGTAAAAGCAGCACACTGCCCGAAAAGCGCTCCACCTGCCCATCGATAAACAACACTTCAATCGTATAGGTGAAGACCCCGGAGGACATCAGATTGCCGCCAACGGTGCCGTCCCAGGTAGGTTGCGTGGCATCCGGTGTGTAGTTGCCTGCTTCAAAGACCAACCCGCCCCAACGGTCAAAAATCTGTGATTGTACAATTTGCTGAACCCCGGGACCGGGGAAAACCCGGAATACATCATTTCTGCCATCACCATTGGGTGAAAAGACATTTGGGATGTAAAGCTTTCTGGGCCGCTCCACAATAATGGTGATGCTTTCCGCCGTGGTACAGCCTTCCAGGGTGCTGATCAGCAGCTGATAAGTGGTGGTCTCTACTGGTTGGGCTATTGGGTTGGGGCAATCGGTACAATCAAGGCCGTCTGGAGGAGACCATTCAAACAAGTCCGACCCGCCACTGACCTGCGCAGCAAGCTCCACCGTCTGTCCTAGCTCCAAAGTTGTGTCGGCGGGAAGGGCTAACAGTAATTCAGGGGGGCTGCCTATCACGATTTGGGTGTCGCTCAGGCATCCCCGCACATCGCGAATGGACAGGGTATAGACGCCAGCTTCCAGGTTGTCGAACTGACGGTCTTCGGAGAAATCACCATCGTTAAGGCGGTAGGCATAAGGAGGCGTGCCGCCGGTACTTTCCGAAACGGTAATCTGTCCATCGGGCGTGCCAAAGCAGGAGGCGGAATCCACAAGGACCGAAAGGGCGATTTGCGGCAGCTCATCCAGTACCGTAGCACTGGCGAAATTGCTGCAGTCATTAGCGTCGGTGATGGTAATGGTGTACAACCCTGGCATCAGCTCGGTATTTGAAGCAGTGGTAGGGCCATTGCTCCATGTGTAAGCGTAGGGCGGTGTGCCCCCGAAAGGACTGCCCTCCAATTCGCCTGTCAGGGTCGTGCAATCGAGCCGTGCATCATCCAACTGAACGGATGGGGTATCAACCACTGTCAGCGTTAAAGTGTGGACGGAGTCGCAGCCGGTAACTGATGCAAAGGTTTGAGCATACGTACCGGCTTCGGTCTGCGGCAAGCCAAAAACCGTTGCCGTATCGCCCGCGCAAATCTGTAGGTTTGAACTGCCGGTTATGGGTGGCCTTGCTCCGACGTTGAGGGCAACCGTAGAGTCACAGCCTTCCGCGTTGGTAAAGGTGAATAGAGCAGTGGTGTCCGGAGCGAGTGTGGTGCCGGCATAGTCGATTGTCCCGGCAGCGCAGGCCAGCGTATCCAGGAACACGAGTTGGGTATCAATAGGTGCAACCCGGATTAGTTGCAGTGCGCCGGAGGCATCGGTCAGGGTATCGGTATCTCCGGGCAGGAACCAGGAATTTTCAAGCAAAAGGCTGTCATTGGCACAGACAACCGTGTCCAGTGTTTGGTCGCAGGGAATCAGACTGAGGGTAATGCTGTCCACGCTGGCACAACCTTCACCATTCTCAGAGGTGACAACGTACAGGGTCGTACTGTCCGGGCTGGCAAGGGGCGTGGTGCAGTTGGTACAGCTCAGGCTGCCCGCAGGCGACCACTCCACGGTATAGCCGCTGAGGGCTTCGGCTGATAATTGTACGGTATCCTCCGGGCAGAGGAAGCCTACCGCCGGGTCTGCCCTCAGCACTACGGGGTCGGTATAGGTCACCTGAATAGTATCTGCATCGCTAAGGGCGCAGCGGTTCGTCACTTCCACCCAAAAAGTACCGGCATCGAAAATGGTGTAGGTGCTTTCTGTGCTGCCGTCCTGCCAAAGGTATTCGTCAAAGTTGCCGGGCGATAGGACAACGGTGGCATTCTCACAGGCTTCCTGATCGGGTCCAAGGTCCGCCACCGGCGCGGTGCGCTGCAAGGGCAAAGGTGCGAGGTTGTCCAGATAGGTGCATTCAATGATGGCACCTCCGGCAAAAGCAGTCTCCGGGTCGAAAGGCGGTGCGGTGCTGCCGTTGTCATTCAGCACCAGATATCCAGTGCCCGAAGGATAGGGCAGGTCAAGCCAAAGGGTGTCGCAGCGGTTGTTCAGGATGCTGTCTACCTGTACTACAAAACTGTCTATTGCGACTGCGCCGGACTGCGGGTCCCCATCGTAGTAAGTTACAGGCAACGCACCAAAGAACGGGCCGGCTTCGGAGTTGCAAATCCGGATTCGGGTGCGCAGGCTGTCCCCGTTGCAGAATACGCTGTCAACTTCCAGTACCAGGTTTTGGACACAGAGGTCTTCGCAGGTCGGTGGGCTGCACAGGAAGGTGTTGCCCAGGCTGCCCACCCCGGGCTCTGGCTGGGAAATGGTCGGGTCGAAGCTGTGCGGCAGGGCCTGAGCGGTGTAGGCCTCTTCGTGCAGTACCTCCCAGTCGGTTGCATTGACGGTGACCGGTGCGGTGAAGGTACATTCCCCCTCCAGGACGTCCCCTTCCAGATTGGTGCGGATGAATAGCGCATTTTCGGTCCCTCCGGCATCTATTGAAGTGCCCACCAGATAGATGGAACTGCCGGTTTGCAAAATGCGGTTGCCGCCGCCATCCGCGAAAGCAAGGGTGCTTTGATCCGGTAATCCATATTTTCTCGCCCACTGCGGATTGCCTTCAGCATCGATTTTGAGGAGGAGCAAATCCTGGCTTTCTCCCTGGCCCACCGCACTCAGGAGGAAGCCATCCTGCGCCCTGACCAGTTCCAGCCCGGGCTGCAGCGCGGTATAGCCGGGCACCTCGAAGGCCCTGCCCCAAACCAGATTGCCGGAGAAGTCCGTTTTGTATAGCCCAACGATACCTTCACCCTGCGCATCGGTGCCCGCCGGTGCGCCCTGAAAAGCGGAAATCAGCCCGGTGGCATCCGGCGCAATCGCTCTTCCTGAGAGTTGGGCGGTGACGCCGGGGGGAGCAAGGTACTGCCTCGACCAGACTTCTGCGCCTGTCAGGGTGAAGGCGGCATTGACCGGGCGGGCGCTGCCCGGGCCGTTTTCAAAACCTGCCTGTCCGGTGGCGTAAATGGCACTGCCTACAACCGTCAGCCCTTCCAGAAAAGCCTGATCGCCCTGCGCCAGTTGCCGGTGCCAGAGCAATGCCCCGGAACCAGTGTCTACTTCGCCCAGCAGGCCCGCTGTGGTGTTGCCCTGCCCCAGGCTGCCCGTAAAGAAAAGATGGCCATTTTCGGGGTTCAGGGCGATTTTCCGGAGGCTACCGTTGTTGCCAAGTGGCAGGGTGGTCGACCAAAGCAGGGCGTTATCTACCGGGTCGTACTTGAACAGGGTGCCCCAGCGCTCGTCCCCGGCTTGTCCGATAGCGCCGCCCAGCAGCAAGCCACTGCCGTCGGGGCGCAGGTGGACGATGCGGTCTGCGCCCGGGCTCAGGTCAAAGGTGTACTGCCAGACGATGCTACCCGCCAGTGTGGCGCGGGTAATGGCAGCGGCTTCACCCGCATGGCCGCCCAGGTAGAAATCGCCGTTGTTGCCTTGTACCAGTGTGGTTGCCCCGGTGCCTGCATCTAGCAGTTGGACAAATGTCTGCCCGCAGTCCGCCGAGCAGGGGCAGGCTTCGTCTTCACAATCGGTCAGCCCGTTGAAGTTATCGTCTAGTCCATTGTCGCAGATTTCCGCCTGCGGGCAGGGGGCAGGCTCGAAGTAACAGGTGACCTCATGGTTTCTGTAAAAAGGGCTTGTGCTCCCGGTAATGGGGATGCATTCCAGTGGTACATCTTCCAAAGTGGGTTGGTGCTCAATGACTTCGGCGGCCACATCTTCGCTCTCTATTGCTAATGGGAGGAAAGGGGTGCAGCCTGTCCAGTCTTCGTACACTTTTCGGATTTCGAAGCTTAGGTCTTCATTAATGGTGACGAAAGTGGTGGTGCTGTCCCGGTGCAGTAATTTGTAAAAAGTGTAAAAGTGGTTGTCGCTCAGTGTAGTATTGTCCACCTTTACGGCTTCCACGGGTATCCCATCAGGGTCAATTTCTATAAAAGCGTGAAAATTGTTGGGGTTCTCTATGGTGCCTGATGCTCCCTGTGAACCCAATAAAATGTTTCCGTTGGCCTTTTGCGAAAGGCTGGATCCACCTTGAAGGTAAAGTAAGCTCTCCGAACTATAGCTTTTTGACCAAATGACCTCTCCGTTTGGCGTAAGTTTAATTATTAGTGTCTCACTACCTAAAATATTCTCCGTGGCGACAGTGCCGGTCAGGAAAAGTGCATCTTCGGTGGCAAGCATAGCACCAGGGAAATAAGTTGTGCCTGAGTCAACTTGAGGTAAATATTCTTTGGAAAAAAGTATAGTTCCATCTGGCTGTAGCGCTTCAAGTATAACATTACTGGAGGTCGAATCAGCCCAATGAACGGTCTGGTAAAAATGCTCATTGAGTAGAACAGCGTTTTCAATTGGGCCGGAGATGTCTATAGTGTAGGCATTTTCATAGTAATTGAAGGACCGTATGAAGTCCAGTGAATTGGTATGGCTATTGTACTTGCCGTAAAAGTCTCTTTGTAAGTAGTTGTTATTTCCCAGGTCAATATTGTAGTATCCAGCTAGCCAGTAACTATCGCTATTTTCAAGAGGGGTTATGTTTTGAATAAGTACTGTTGTGTCGGGACCTGCCCACCACCTTTCTGCCCAGTCAATATTTCCGGTTTGGGTATTGATCTCCATCAAGTTGAACCCATAGTTGAATCCATTACCGCTGCAAGCTATTATACCGTTTTCGGAGGGGGTAATCTGAAATATCCTCAAATCCGGGTCAATATCAATTTGTCTGGTCCAACCGATTTGTCCATCCGGGTTGACTTTACTGATGAAGGAGTTCTGACTATTGAAAAAGCTACTGCCTACATAGCCTGAAAAGTATAACCCACCATCCGGGGCGAATTCGATATCCGTTAGATGTGGAAACTCCACTTCATTTGTAAAAGTATCTGTGACAGATGTGATAAAGGTATTCTCGCACGGGCCACCATTGTAGGGCCCCTGTACCTGAAAACGGTTGCAAATAGCCTCGGCACAGAGACCGGTGCTTGCTTCCAGGCAAATCTCGTAGAAACCAGGCGTGCTGCTGCTGAAGATGTAGGAATCTCCTGTTGAGACCAGGCTGTCCTGTAGGAACCACCGGTAAGCATTGGCACCGGTGGAGGTATTCTCAAAATTCAGCGTGGCGCCGACAAGCACAGTGGTATCCGTGGGCGTGAAGGCGGGGACAACAGGGCAAAAGACCGTGACCTGCTGCTGAAATACTGCGGGCTGGCAGAGCGTATCTCCGCTCATGGCTACCAATTGGAGCTGCTGCGGGCCCAGGGTGCCGGGCGTCCACACCGGATTAGCGGCGGTGCTGATCAGGCTGTCGTTGAGGTACCAAACATAGGTGTCCGCATTAGTCGAGAGGTTTTCCAAAGGGATGGGCGCATTCAGAGGGACGGATGCCGGCAGGGGCGCAAAATCGGCCGTAACCGGTGCCGGGCAGGGCGGGCGGCAGCCGAAGGAACTCAGGAGGCTTTGCCGTTGGTTCGGGGCGGACAGCCGCATGCGTTCGATTTGGCCCGGAGTGAAATGAATGCCACATTCCAGGCGGCTGTAGTCCATATGGTTGCGGTAGTCATCCGGCTGATCCCCCAGCCCGCCCAGGCTTAGGGGGCGGAAGGGGTTATTGTCGGAAACATCGACGGTATCGGTAAAGCAACTGTTATCAGGTTGGTCGCAGGGCGGCTTGGCAGTCGTCTGATCGGGCGGCGTATCACAAACGCGGTCGCCGTCGAACAGGCAGTTGTCATTTTCGCACCCGCCCTCGAAGGTGTGGTACAACCCCAGGTAGTGCCCCATTTCGTGAGCAAGGAGACTGCTGCTGTCGGGCGATGTACCGATGTAGTCAATATCTACGACAATACCATCGCGGTCCTGACCGTGCGTACCGGGCAGGTTGGCGTAGCCAGTGACGTTGCAATTGCCGTTCAGACATACATCCTCCACCGCCCAGATATTGATGTAGTGCAGGGGCTCGTACCGGCTCAGGTTTTTCAGTTCAATGTCGTTTTCTAGCCCCTCCATCACAGCTAGCGGGGAGGTCACCCTTTCCACACCGGTGGAGGGTAAATTGTCTGGAGTGCGCTGCGCCATACAGAATTGAATGTAGGTATTGCTGCCCTGCGCGGCATTGTAGTAGCCGGTATTTGCAAAGGCATCATTGAGGTGCTGCAAGGCCTGTTGCATCTGCGCATCCGGCACGGGGTCCTGGTCATCGCTCTGAATGATATGGAAGACAACGGGGAGGACGAGCAGTTCGTCATTGGACCGGGCTGATCCGCTGATCCGGGAGCGCTTGTCCGCCAGCCTTTCCTCAAAGGCTAAATGCCGCTGCCGGTAGGCAGCGTCTTCGACCATGAGCCGCTCGTGGAGCAGCGATTGTGCGCAAGTTTTCTGCCCTGCAGCAGACGGAGCAGTAATGATCAGAAAAGCAAGTGCACCGCAAAGGACGGCGCCACTTTTGAGGAAAAGCAATGGGTATGGCGTTTTCATAGCTGAGAGCATTGTGGAAAATATACTCGTCACGAAGTGGTTTGGGCGAACCTGTGCTGACATCCACAGGATCGTCAGTAGCTAAACCACGACGACCGAGGAAATGCTGACCTGTTGGAGGTTTGACCCGCCCAAACCCAAACAGCGTCAGTAAAGCAATGTCGCATATAAGACCGGCTAAACCGTGTTTTGGTTCGTCTGCAGGCCCGTGCGTCATGTAAAGCTCCCCTAAGATAAGGATTTTCCACTAAAAATCAGCCGCTCCCGAAGTGCTCCGGAAGCGGCTGAAGAAAACTAGAAAGTGTATGCGCTTTACTTATTGCTCCTCCATCATAAACGGAGTAGCATAAGCATGCGTAAGCAAATCAAAAGTCGTCACAATGCCGATGAGGCGGCCCTTGTCCACTACCGGCAAGGCGTGGAAGAGGTTCTCCCGGAAAAAGCCGACGGCCATTTCCAGCGAATCACCGGGAGCAAGGGTGGCCACCTGCCGGGTCATGGCTTCTCCGGCCAGGAGGGAGCGCATGATGGCATCGTTGTATTGCTCGCTTTTCTGTGTTTTGAACAAGGTGAAACCGTGCAGCAGGCGATAGTAATCAGACTTGCTGATGATACCCACCACTCTGCCATCGTCGACCACAGGGATGTGGTGGATGTTGTTTTTGCGGAAGATATCCTGTACATCGCTCATCGTGTCATTTGGTCCCACTGTGATTACAGGTGTGCTCATGATTTGAGCAACGGTGGTGGTTTTATCAGTCATGGCTGCTAATTTTTCGGATTTAAAGTTCTTCTTCGAATACTTCTTCCTGCTTGGGAGGCATAGGCTCTCCAAACCGGTACGAAAGCAGGTCGTGCGTGGTCACCAGCCCCATTAGCTGATCATCCTCGACGATGGGCAGGGCGTGGAACTTGTTGGCCAGGAAGATATCTGCTGCCAGCCCCACGGTATCGTCGGGGTCAAGCGTGACCGGATAGCGGGTCATAATGTCGGTTGCTTTCAGGCTTTGGTATTCCTTTTCAGAATACTTCTTGCCGGTGGTTTGCAGCGACAGTACATAAGACAGCTTGAAAACATCTTCCTTGCTAATGATGCCGATCAGGCGTTCGCCCCGGTCAACGACTGGGATATGATGGAATTCATTTTCGCGGAACAGCTCCTGAATGGCTTCTACGGTGCGGTCGGGCCCAACCGTAATGAGGTTGGTTGTCATAATTTCCCGAATAGGTGTGTCCGGATTCATAATGGCCGATTTTCGGTTATCTAATAAGGTTGTGCCGGGCAAAGAAGGTTTGTGTAGACTGGTAGTCGCCAAAGAGCCGGAGTACTTCGTTGTAGTGAGGCATGAGGTCTTTGGCCGCAGTGGCTACTGCATTCCGGTCTGCCCGGTTGGTTGCTTTTGCGAAAGTATATAGAGCTTCCGCCATTGCTCGTTGTTCGTATGTTAGTCGTTTGACGGTTTGGTCGTCAAAGTCGTACAGTTCCTGATCAAAAGGCTTTTGCATAATGTACTGCCATTCCAGGCGGAGCTCCTTGCCGAGGGCAATAAATTCACCCCAGTCCATAAGGCAAAGCATTTCATCGTTGGCAGCTTCTGTAAGCAGCTCCAGCCCGCCCTGAAAGTCGTATAGGTCATCCAGGTAGTAGTCGATGCCGTAGTGGCCACGGAGTACCATCAGTTCGTACTTCACATGCTCCAGCTGATTGGCTGCAGTGTAGGGCCGGTTGGCATCAATGGCATAGTACGCATCCCCCAGCCAACTATCAATGCGGCGCAGAGTCTCTGTTTCTGCCGGGTACTGATGCGCAAGCTGACCGCGCAGCCGTCGCCAGCGGAATTCCAGGTAGAAGACCGCCTTTTTGGCATCGTGTGTATTGGCGTGCAGGGTGTAATCCAATGCCGGCAGAAATGCCCGGTCAAACTGCACCATACCGGGGCGCACATCCCGCCTGCCAGCGCTGGTCATCAGCAAAGTCGCCAAAAGCAGTATCGTAGTGCGGATGAAAGTTTTCATGATGCGCTGGTTTTATGTTCTATTCAAATGTAACCGGAATTTCAGCGCAAAGCAGATGACTTTTCTCAGTGGTTTTCAGTGACTTTACTTAGGTGGTGGCCGGGAAGCGGGCATAAAAAACGCCGGTAATGCAACGGGTGCACTACCGGCGCTAAGGCTTAGCCGGGTGGAAAAATTTGCCTTACTGAATCGAGAATTCTACATCAGCAAATTCCTTCTCTTCACAGTCGTGATCTTTGCAGGCTTCCACTTCCAGGTGAAACTTGGTGCCCGCAGGGTAGGAAGACAAGTCAACATCCTGCTCAAAGCTGACCTTCTGATCATGTTCGTGCAGGTTCGTTTCGATGATCTTGTCAGATACATCCCCGTCCGGGTGGAGAATTATATCGATGTCGTGGTTGTCTTCAGTCGCTTCGATTTCGATATGAATGTGCACATCACTGGCATCTGCCACCACCTCATCAGCACCGGGCTCCAGGATACTGATCGTAATGTCATTGTCGCCATGGTCGTGATCATGATCATCATCTTCGCAACCAGAGAAGACCGTTACGGCAAGCGCCAGCATAAACAACCAGGAATACTTCAGCATTTTCATCTTTTGAGTTTTAATTTAATGCAACGATGTTGCAAAAGTAATACAGGAATTGCAAAGATGCAACACTGATGCAAAAAATGAATTTTAAATGTCGTTTATTTGCTAATGACTTCAGGCACTCCCAAACGCCCGCTTCCACCCCAGGCGGATGACCAGCAGCAAGCCGATGAAAAACAGAATGACATACTCAAAGCGCAGGTACGAAAACACAATGATCCGCATCCGGTCAATAAACCACATAATAATGAGCGTGGAGGCAATGATCATCACCAGCCCACCCAGCTTGTCGAAGCCCGGGATGTAGTCCAGGTTGACGTTGCGCCGGATGATGAGTAGGGTAACAACCATGGATACAATGGGCAGAACCTGCACAAATACATCGGCATCCCAAATGCTGCGCCGCTCAAACAGAAATTGATATACCGAGACCGTAATGGAAAAAATACCTGGTACACAAATGAAGTAAATGAGCGTGGAGTAAAGGTATTTCCAGGGCGCTTCATGCCCTTTCTCCTGACCCGTCAGACCGGCCACAAAGGCCATGACCGGTATGATGGACAGGTAAACCAGTACATAAGTCGGATCGTTGGTCAGTGCGTCAAAAAATTCCCTTAGTGTCATAGGTTGCGGATTATGGTCCGCGCAAAGATAATTATTTGCCTATGGCCTTTGCCGTAAAAGTAGCGCCTTTGACCCGCTGCCCGTCATCGGAGTAGCTCTGGTAAACTATGCCGGAAATGCCCGGGAGGAGGCGGGCGATTAAATCCGGTGTCTGATAAGTATGCCGTTTTCCGCCAAGAGTAGCCTGCAGCGGCCCTTGCAACTGGTCGAGGCAGGTAAGGAACAGGTGGCGTTTTTGCCCGGCGGAGTAGTTGGACTCAGACTGAAGAGCATAGCGCAGGAGGTCGACATCCAAAGTGCCGTAGCGCAGTGCCCCCTGCCACTCGTTTTCCTGATTGGTCTCTTTGGGGTTGGGAACCAGGGTGGCAGGAATGCCTTCATTGCTCAGGAAACCATTGCCATGCCGGGTCTGGTAGGCCCGGGTGATGCAAAAGATTTCCGGCTCCGGCAGCCCGTTGCGCCGGATAATGGCCTGAGCATTGCGGGAGGTGGTGTGCGCCCGGGTGACATTCGGAAAAAACCCATGGTCCATGTCCAGCAGAATACCCTGACTGCCCTCAAAGATAAAATCAGCTCCTTCGTACCGCTCAAAAAAGCTGGATTCGGAGGTGAGATGGATGCGTTTTAGCACCGCCAGCAACTGTTCCTGCCAGGCGCGGGCCTCCTCTTTCCAGTCCTCTGCCGACAACAGCCCATTGGCTTTTCGCACGTAGTATTGCTCAATGGCTTGGAGTTTTTGCTGCACCACCACCGGGTAGGCCAGGTCTTGCGCAAACAGCCGGCAGGGCGTTTCCGAATGCCGGGCCACGGTAGCCCCAAAGCCTACTCCACAGCTGCCATGCCGCTGACTGCGCTCCAGCAGTTGATTGTACGCCATATCATAAGGCGTGGTGACCGGGCACAGGCCATCTACATAAATCTGAGGCGGATAGCCCAGCTTTGATAATGCCTGATACTCGCTCAGCAGGGCAGGGGGCGAAAACGTGCAGTACCGGCTCCAAAAGGTAGGTGCACCCTGAAAAGTGCCCGCGCCTATGCCTGAAAAAACATGCCGCTCCCCTTTAGGGCCTACCACCGTATGCCCCGCCTGATGGCCACCCGAGAAGCGCACCACAACAGGGTGCGCCGCCCGGCGGCTCAGATAATCGGTGGCCAGGCCCTTGCCTTCATCGCCGTAGCCCAGCCCAATGACAATCTGTGTGCTCATAATGGAAGAATGGTTGTGTTAGAAGACCGTTTGTTCCAGCCCGTGCCCGGAGCCAAAGCCTGTGACACCTGCTGCGCGGCAGCCGGCTCAAAGCCCGCCATCGTTTGCTTAAATGGGTGCCCACTGACCACAGCTACCGTGGCGGCGATAAGCTCCGCCAGGGCATTATGGTCATTCAGGATCAGGGCCCGCTCCCCCAGCAGGCTTTTCCAGAAGCCGATCACTTCAGGGTGGTTGCGGTAGCCGGTTTCATTGATGTGGATGTGGAAAACGTGGTACATCCGCTGGGCTTCCCGTAGCAGTGTGGCTGCATTAAGTGTTTGTTGGGGGCGGTATCCCATAATGCGCTGTACCTGCTCAGGCGAAAGCCGTTCCCAGCTGGCTTCATCCCCTACGGTGAAGAGGAAACCTTTCTGCCCCCGCTTTTCAAAGCAGTCGATGGAGGTATGCCGGCCCGCCAACAGCCAGGCGAGAAGATAGGACTCCTGTATCTGGCCGCCGCCTCCGCCTTCCAGCCACAGTTTGGACAGCCCATGGCTCAGCTCATCCGCTCCTGCCTCAAACTGCCCGGCCTGCAGAGGAGCCTGATCAGAGAGGTGGTCGCCAATGGCAGAAAACATGATATGCGGGCTCTCAACGCCGTGGGCAATCAGCGTATTCATAAGTGCCCCCAGCTTGTAGCGCACAAGCTGCTCCGGTATGCGGCCCATTGAGCCCGTCACATCGAGGAAGACTCCAATGGCTAAGGAATTAGGGTGCCGTTGGGAGTCCCGGCTTTCCCGTACGCGGAGGCCATACGGGTTCACAGCGGCATTCATCCGCCGGTGGCGGTTGGCCTGAAAAATATCGTCTCTTGACTTGTTGGCATAACTTGCCCGGAGATGCCGGTAGGCATCACTCGACCATCTTGCATAACCCATCTTGTTTAAATTTTAGGATTTAAGAATAATGAAATCCCCAGGGACAATAGCCTGCCTGGATTTACAAGGCGCTCTAACCTCAGTAAAAACAGTCTTAGTTTTGTTTTAAAACTATCTATTGCACTACAAGTATACGTACTCTTAGTTTAAAAGTCAAACTAAGAGGTTAAAAAATAAAAAAACCAGAGCCAGCACAAAGCCGGCCCCGGTCAGGTAATGGGGGATCAATCGGTTCTTAGGATGCCTTTAAGGGTTATCAGCCCCCTGCGTTTGGTCAAAGGCATTGATGACGGCATCCAGCTCTCGGTTATTGAGGTAGCTCCCGTAATCGGTAGCGGCGATGCCCTCGTAGTTTCGGGTATTGGGGTTGGCACCTTGTTCTGCCAGCAGGTTGGCGACTTCGTTGTGGCCATTTTTAGCGGCAGCAGCAATGGGGGTGGTTCCCATGATATTGGCGTGGTTTGGATCAGCGCCGGACTGCACAAGGAGGTTGGAAAGCGCATACCTGCCCTGTTCGGCGGCGATGTTGAGGGGGGTGTTTTCGAGGTGGTCAAACTGATTCGGGTCGGCACCGAAATCGAGGAGGGTTTTGACAATTTGATCGAAGCCCTGTTCCGTAGCGATCACAATCAGCGGTTGCCCGATTTTGGTGGTCCAGTTGGCATCCTTAACCGCTTGTGGGCTTTTGTGGAGCAAAATACCCGCTATGACCGCCTGCCCGTTTGAGGTAGCGAGGTAGAGAGGCAGGTCGCCGTTGTCATTGGGGATGCTGGGATCCGCGCCATTTCGGATGAGCAGGGCTACCGCTTGTATTTGGCCTTGTAAGGTGGCCCTGGCCAAAGGGGTAATGCCATTCGACTTGCGGTTGACATCAGCGCCCCGGCTGATGAGCTCCTGCAAGAGGTAGAGGTCTTCCAGGTCTATAGCCAGGAACAGAGGGGCTTCTCCGGCATCATTTTTCAGCCCGGCTTTGGCCCGGCGCATCACGAGCTGGATAATGGGCAAGTTGCCCTGCTTAATCGCCAGGGTGAGCGGGGTTTCTCCAGACTGGTTTTTGAGGTTGATCACTGCATCTTCCGTCAGGAGTGCCACCATCGCATGGTCTTGTTGTTTGATGGCTTTTGTGAGGGCTGTTTCCCCATCTTTATTGTGCTTATAGTACGTGAGGCAGGAGAGCAGTGGCTTGACCCCTTCTGTATCTCCGCTGCTTACTGCATTGAAGATAGCTTGCGTGCGTTGTTCCTCCGTCATTTCATCAATAGGGATGCTTTCTTCCGTTTCCGGATTAGCTTCGTTGGGTTGAGGGGCAGCGGCTTCCTGCGCAGTCAGGAAAAAGGGCGCAAAGCCGAGTACCATCATCCAGGTTTTGAGCAATTTGGCGTTCATGTTCCAAGGATTTTGAGTTTGACAATAGAAGCCGCAGGCGGGCTTCCAGGCAAAAGCGTAGAGGTACTCCGGATGAGCAATTGATTTTTGGTATTTGAAAGTTTTATCAGGGGAAGCGTCGATGACAGACGGGAACATTAACCCATTGGAGCGTTTAGATATTGCATTTAAGCTGTTAAAAGTTGAGCTTGGTTACAGATTTAACGGCAGTTAGTAAAAAATACCTATTTTCATCACCAAACAACACCATCGTCACTATGTCAAGACTCGATTATGTCACCATTGCTATTGTTGCTGTATGCGTTGCCGCGCTCGTCTATCTGATCTACATGACCACCAACCTGCTAGGGAGCAGTCCGGAAGCCCCGGCTAGTGCAGATCAAATGGTTTCGGAGCCTGAGGATGAATATGCAGAAGAGGAGTACTACCCAGAAGATACCACTGCGACCTTTGATGATGGCTACTACGATGAAGGCGGGGCGGTATCCGATAATGCAGATAGTAATACTGGTGAAGGCGGGCAATCCGGGTATGAAGAAGCGGAGCCTACCTACGAGGCTGCGGACAGTGACCTGCAATCTTCCAGCCGGAGCCCCGGAAGCACTTCGGGAAAAGCGGAGTCAGATTATGCCTCTGTTGCCAGTGGGCAGTACATGGTACTGGCCGGCACTTTCAAATACCGCAATAACGCCGAAGAAATGGTTAGCAAGCTGAGAGGCATGGGGTATACGAATGCTTCCGTAGAGCTTTTCGACCGGGGGCGTTACGCCGTCGCGTTGGTCGACCGATTTGATGGGCTGAGCGATGCCAAATCCCTTAAATCAGAGCTGTCTGGCAAGGGAGTCGAGGCTTATGTGAAGCAGAAATAGGAAAAAAACAGCCGCACTGAAAAATTTGACAGTGCGGCTGTATAGCCGGTTGATCGTTTCGTCTCAAAAAACTTACGCTACTCCGGCAAAAATGATTGAACACCCAATTGACCATGTTAGCTTTGAATCGATCTCTATCAATTCTTCTGCTTACACTACAAATGTAATGGGGTTTTCAGGCCAGCTAAATGACTTCCCTCAGCGCGCAGGGTGACTATTGTCACTGGCTCAGGGTTTTGGACTGTTGCAGCTGTTGTAGTTGTTGTTCGATGCGTTCCGGAATGAGCGTGCCGTACTGCTCCTGAAAGGTCTCAAGGTCGTACCAGGTCTCAAAATGCTCCAGGCGCCAATCTGCTCCGTCTCTACTTATCTTAAAAGTGCGGACCTCTTCATTGTATTTTTCCTCCACATACTGCGGGTTATCAGCAAAAGGGCGCAATTTATACGCGAATTTGCCATTCAGGAGGAAAAACTCATCACCGTTGTAGTCCATTTCGGCATTAAAAATAGCCATGCGGTCGTCGCAAAGTTGGTAAAAACTAGCGACTGGGTCCACGCCATTGAGGAGCGCCAGGACGGTTTGCTTCACATTAATAACGGTGATATAGGGGAAGGTGATAAATTGATTATGCGTTTCGCTATAGCCATAGCCTCCTAGCAGATAGAGGAGGCCGTCATTTTGATAATAAGACAGCCCCGTGGCGCTGATTTGTTCTCCAAGGCTGCCCTCAAAGCTGCCATTCGTATAGGCGCTTGCCCGGTTTTCATCAAAATCAATGAGCAGGATATCAAGGTTAGGAAAATTTTGGTAATTGTTATCCGATATTTTGGAACGAATACTCCCCCCAAAAATAAGCAGGTAGTCCTTGTACTGCCCAACTGCGTAACCTTCCATATCCTCCAGGGTGGGATAGAGCTGAATGGCTTCCGGAGGCAGCTCGCGAAGGGTTTCTTCACCTTGAGCCACACAGAGGATAGTGCTCAAAGGCAAAAAGGATAAGAATATAAAGTATCTAAGCATGTATATACAGTCTTTGGCTGGCCGCAGGAACGCTGCAAAAGTACAGCAGGGTGATAAAAGTCACTTCCATAAACCAGAACTAATCGGCAAGTAATTTATTTATGGTAACGTTGACAGTATACCTCAAGGTAGCCCCTTTTTTGAGAAAAATCAGAAAGGGGGCTGACAAATGTCAATAGAATAACAAAGGTATTACTGCAATTTTGAACCGTGAAATAAGCTGTACGGAATTCATTTACGTACTGCGGACCGGTTTACTTACGAATTCCATGAATTTACCTGCTCAGGCAAATTGAACGCCATGACTAATACAGAAGTACGACTTTTTGGGCTTGGTTGCAACCTTTCGCGCAATCTGCATGCCAACATGCAAAGGGCCGCTAAAGAGTTGGGCCTGGAGGTGAGAATAGAGGAAGTTTCTGATATTCAGGAGATGATGGACCTGGGCATCACAGCTATTCCTGCGCTGCAAATCGGCGGGCAGGTGGTGGCAAGCGGGCAGGTACTAGAAGTAGAAGAGCTCAAGTCGTTGCTGAAGATTTGAAGTATACCGACGATAAAGTGGTTTGCCACAGCAAACCGACTTGATGCCTGCCTGCGTGTCGGTACTTCGGCAGACAGGTCGGCATAAACGCTGGAAAGTGGCCTGCTCCGATGTCGCAAACCACTTTGTTAAGCGTATAATCTGAAAAATTCCCACATTTATCGCATTCAACTTTCCGAAATTCACTAATTTTCGGTTCATACTTCTATATGTTGTCCTAAAGGGCCATGTCCGGGTTTCCTGGTTGAGCTCTAAGCAAAAGAAACCAACTTACCATGAAAAAGATCCTTTTTCCGACCGACCTTTCTGCGGCAGCAGAGCGTGCCTTTATTTACGCCTTGCACATCGCTAAAAATGTGGAAGCCGAGCTGATTACCCTAAACGTTTACCAAAAGCCAGAGGTCAGAGGCGGAGGCTTGCCGCATACCCTTTCCGAGTTTTACGAAAGCTATGACCTGGATGAGTTTGAGAATTTCAAGGACTCGATCCCGGTGTTGCGTGATATACAGCAGCGGGAAGGTTTTGAAGCCCTCAGCGTACAGCACCTGCTCAAGCCTGGCCGCACTGTGGAAACCATATTGCAGGTGGCCAAAGAGGAAGGCGTGGAAATGATTGTGATGGGCACGACTGGTGCGCGGGGGTTGAAAGAGATTTTCATGGGCAGTGTGGCCGGAGAAGTACTGGAGAATGCCAATTGCCCGGTGCTTGCTATTCCGGAAAAGGCAGTGTTTGACGGAGAGATCGATGATATCGCCTTTGCTGTGAACTATCAGGATGAGGAAGTAGAGGCTTTCCAAAAGGTAGTGGAGATTTGCCAGCCCTTCAACGCTAAAATCCACTGCGTCAATGTAGACCTATCCCACGCCGAAGATTACCGGCACGAAATGGATCAGTTTAAGGATAAATTAGTCCCTTACGAAAATACAACCTTTGAGGTAATCGAGAGTACAGATATCCGGGAAGGGCTGACCAAGTATATGGAGACCCATTCGGTAGACGTGCTGGTGATGGTCACGCATAAGCGCAACTTCTTCCAGGAACTGCTCCGGTACAGCCACGCGAAGGAAATGTCGTACCACTGCAACATGCCGTTGTTGTCTATCCCGTCTCATATCCTGGGATAACACCTCGGTGTCAACGTTCATCAAGGGCTTTCTGAATAGCCTCCACAAGGATAGCTTCGGTATATGGCTTCGAGATGTAATCGTTCATCCCCGCTTCAATACATTTCATTCGTTCTCCAACGAGGGAGTGCGCTGTGCAGGCAATGATAGGCGTCTCAGCCTCCACCGTTTTTCTTATTTGTTTGGTCGCTTCATAGCCGTTCATTTTTGGCATCTGCAGGTCCATCAGTATAATGTCATAGGCCTGCTTTTGGGCCATTTCGACGGCAGCTTCGCCGTCTTCCGCAAATTCCACGATGGCACCGTTGTTTTTCAGGGCAAACGAGCCGAGTTTCTGATTGAGCTTATTATCTTCAGCCAGTAATATCCGTACGCCGGAAAGCTTCAAGGTTGAGTTGGTATCCACATCTGTTGCTTTAGGTTTTTCAGGAGATTGGGCGAGCGGCAAGCGCAGGTAGCAGGAGAATGTCGTCCCCTGACCGGGCTGGCTTTCCAACTCAACGCGGCCACCATGCAATTCTACCAGCATCTTCACGATGCTAAGGCCAAGCCCGGTGCCTCCAAAGAGTACTTCCTTAGGCTGCCGGGCCTGCTCAAACCGGTTGAAGATGCGCTCCTGGTCTTCCTCAGAAATACCAATGCCGGTATCTGTGACTTTAAAACATAGATCCGCGTGCTCTTCATCCCGGTCCCGAACCTCCACTTCTACCGTTACACCGCCCTGATTGGTAAACTTAACGGCATTAGAAATGAGGTTGACCAGAATCTGGTGCAGGCGGGTAGGGTCGCCCATGATGTATTCCGGTGCGTTCATGTCCAGGCTAGCCCTCAGGCGGAGCCCTTTTTCTTCAGCCTTGGACTGGCTAAGCTTGATGGCATCTTGTATGACCTTTTTTAGCTCCAGCGGCTTGGATTCCAAGTCAATTTTGCCGGCCTCAATTTTGGAGAGGTCAAGGATATCGTTTATGATCGCCAGCAGGTTATTGCCAGCCACGGAGATGGCGTCCAGGTATTCCCGTTGAGTGGGCCCGAGTTCAGTTCGCTCCATCAAGTCCGAAAACCCAATGATCGCGTTCATCGGTGTTCTGATCTCATGGCTCATATTGGAAAGGAAGATGTCCTTGTGGTGGATGGCCTCGTGAAGAGCGGCGTTTTTTTCTTTTAGTGGCGTAATGTCGTAGGCAATGGCAAACATTTGCCCGGCGGCAGGATCAGGCTGGCAGTTCCATTGTACCCAAATGTAAGACCCATCTTTTTTGCGCAGGCGGTTTTCAAACTCTACGGCGGGCTCGCCCTCGTTGAGTTTTGCCAGCTGTGTATGAGCTCGCTCCTGATCATCCGGGTGGAAAAAGTCCATGAGTGGCTTGGAAAGGAGTTCGCCCTGTTCCCAGCCCAGCTTTCTCATGAAAAAGGGGTTAACCTCTTTGCAGATGCCCTGCATATCCACGATGCACATCAGGTTCAGAGATTCATCAAAGAAGCGTTTATAGATTTCTAGGCGGTAGTTGACCCTTCTGCACGCTATCAGGCTCATAGCGGTTTCTGCAAGCCCCTTGAGCAATTCGATTTGTTCTGCAGTGACGGAGCGGGGCTTATCGTCAATCACACAAAGGGTGCCCAGGCTGTGCCCCTGCTCATTGGTGATGGGGTGCCCGGCATAAAACCGGATATTGGGGTCACCGATTACGAGCGGATTGTCCTCAAAGCGTTCATCTTCGTGTGCATCGTTGACGATAAGGGTCTCTCCATCCACTATGGCGTACTGGCAAAAGGAAATTTCCCGGGGTGTACCCTCTACTTCGAGGCCTATTTTGGACTTGAACCATTGTCGCTTGTCATCCAGTAGGGTGATCAGTGCGATCGGTGCGTCGAAAATGTGGGAAGCAATGCGGGTCAGGTTATCGAACTCTTCTTCAGCAAGGGTGTCCATGATCTGGTAGGACGCCAGTGCCCTCAGGCGTTCTTCCTCATTAGGTGGAATAGGCAGGCTTTGTGACATAAAGGTTGTGCATTTGCTTAGGCTAGTCTTACTTTTTTACGCATCAACGGCTTAGTATATTGACGTGGAGCGTTGAAGCTAGCCGATACGGCATCAATATAAGCAAATTAGCCTTTAAATGCCGGACAAAGTTTGGCAGTGGGAGCTGTTGCCCGGCAAAAGTCGGGTAGTTACTGCAATGCCCTGAAAGCCATCGTTGAGGGAGCGGTGCCAAATGTTTCCGGGATCACTAGCTCAGGCGCTACCAAGGCAAGGCCAATTTTGATAATGGCGAGGTGGTGGATGGTATGCTCGATATTGTAAACCAGCTCCCGTTCCAGGTTAGTGGCTATGGTGCTGGAAGCCACAATCTTTTGCAGGTCATTGCATTGGAGCCGGAGCGGTTGAGGTGCTTCCAGCTGTGAAAGTTGTTTGCAGACCGCCTCGATCCTTAGAAGGGCCTTATCAGGTTGGGTTTCTATTTCGGGCGAGCGTCGTCGTTTGCTGTAGTCAATTTCTCCTGCAGGTTGCTGGCTTTGCTCAATCAGGCATTCAAAAAACTCAATGAAATGGCGGGTATGCTGCCCCACGGAGCTCCCCTGCAACAGTTGCGGTTGTTCGGTATATTGCCGGGAGGCCAGGTGGGGCAGGCAATATTCCGCCTGCCGTAAAACCTGGACAGCAGCCTGACTTAAATCCATACGTTTTGCTTTGATTATTCCTGCCAAAGATACTTCCAGCCGGGGTTGGAAGTAAAAATCAGGGTGAGTTTTTAACCTTTACTGTTGATTTCCTAGCAGAGAGGGATGGGGAATTCAGGAGGCATCGTGTTTCGGTGTTTACCCAAAAACAATTATATTGTGGCTGCGTTAAAGCGCCTTGGAGACCTGGAAACGCGGCAACAATGCTTTCCCTTCAGGGTCTAATCGATTTTTGTCAGACCAATTTCCCCTTAAAAAGTCGGAGCTGTCTGTGCCAGAGCGGTGCAGGCAAGACTTTTCCTGTAGTGCCATACTCCGGGGAATATAACATGGATTGCGTGTGACTAAAATTGATGGTTTATGTTTTCTGCAACAAAAAAGGACGATACTCACCTGCTGCACAAAGGCCTGGGTGAAATATTCGGTGAATTCGATGAAGCGCTGCTCGATTTTCTTTTGCCTCACATCCAATGGGTGAAGCTGCACGGCAGCGATTATCTTTTTGAGGAAGGTGATCAGGGTGATGCCGTTTACTTTTTGGTGCGGGGGCGGTTGCTTGCGCTGCGCCGGTCTGCCGGAGAAGGAAACCCCTCTGAAGTATTGGGCGAGGTGGCCCGGGGAGAGGTCGTGGGAGAAATCGCCGTTCATTCCGAGGAGCCCCGTATGGCTGGTGTGATGGCGATACGGGACAGTGTCCTGATCAAAATCTCTGCCCAGGCTTACTTTCAGGCCCTTCAGCACTTTCCAAAGTTAGGGCATCGCATTACCAAGCGCATCATCAAGCGGCTGCGCAGAGATGATGCCGGGCAGCATCAGGTCAAACGACCGGCGACGCTGCTGTTGCTCGCTCAGGATCAGAATGAGGACTTCACGAAGTATTTCCAGCAACTGCAGGAAGCCCTTCAGGAAATCGGTAGCGTCAAGGTCCTAACAGAAGCCGATGTACATGAAAAATTTGGAATAGCAGATAATGCCACCCCTGACCTGGCCTCAGAACGCCTGAGCCACTGGCTGGAGGAACAAGAATCTGCACACGACTTTCTCCTTTTTTCCGGTCAACCGGAACAGACAGGCTGGATCCGCCGCTGCATGCGGCAGGCTGATCAGGTCTTGATCTGGGCCCCCTTCACTGCCGGCCCTGACCTGACCCCTATGGAAGAACAGCTGGAAACGACCCTCGCTTCTGGAATGGCCCCCAAGATACTGGTGCTGCAACATCCGGCAGGCGCGCCCTTTCCGAGAGGAACTGTAAAATGGCTCGATCAGCGCCCGTGGCTGCACCGTCACTTTCACATCCGTCAGGATAACCAGCGGGACCTACCCCGCCTGGTGCGGAGTTTGTGTGGCAATGCCATAGGGCTGACCCTGGCAGGCGGAGGCGCTAAGGGTTTTGCACATATCGGGGTATACCGGGCCCTTCTGGAAAAGGGTGTGCCAGTCGATATCGTAGGCGGAACGAGTGCGGGAGCGATGCTGGCAGCAGTGATTTCTTTTGATACGAATTATGAGCAGACCGATAAATGCCTGAAAGGAGCCGCAGCCTACAACCCGACCAAAGACCTGAATGTGCTTCCACTGGTCTCCCTGATTAAAGGGAAGCGGTTCCGGGACATGATCAGCCGGGCTATTGAATGCCTGACGGGCCATCCGGACGTTGACCTGGCTGATTCCTGGATTCCGCTGCACGTGGTGGTGAGCAACCTGAGCAAAGCCCGGGAGGAAGTCTTCACGCGTGGTTCGGCCGTGAAACTGCTTACGGCCTCAGGAGCTGTGCCTGGCGTTTTCCCACCTGTCCCATTAGGGGATGACCTCCTGGTTGACGGGGGCAACTTCAATAACTTCCCGGTAGACGTGATGCGCAAGATGGGCGCGGGCTCTGTTATTGGCGTAGATTTTCTATCCGATAAAAATTATACCCTGGACTTTGATGAAACTCCGACTTCATGGGAGCTGCTGCGGGATAAATTCCGAAGGAAGAAAAGAAAGTACAAAATGCCTTCCATGACCAGCATCATCACCAAGTCCTCGCTCTTGTACAGTACCGCCCGGCGCAAAGAGACCATTCAGTACCTCGACATCCACTTCAATCCCAAGGTGCAGAAATTTGGGTTTGCCTCCTGGAAAGCCTATGAGCACATTCGGGACGAAGGGTATCGGCACGGCAAGGAAGTGCTCGAGGCTTTGCCGGAAGCGGAACTGAAAGGGCTACAGGCCCTGGGTTAATGCTATTGGGCGAACGCCTAGCTTGCTTCCCGGAGGAACGGTGGGCGCTCCCACTCCACAGGGGTCTGCTCAATCGCTTCTTTTTTGCGGCGCAGATAGGTATTGGTCAGCTCTTTTTCTATTTTGATCTCTTGCTGAGTCCGGTACAGGCTGGTTTCGGTATCGAACCGCACCTTATTTTTGATGGCATTGTTCCGGAGGCTTACCTTTTCGAGGTTGTCCATCTCAAACTCATGCTCATAGTTGTACAGCAGGTAGTCGTAGGGGCTGCGCGGTGAAATGAGCTTGACAAAAATTGGTGCCGTTTCGACTGCTATGAAAAGTAGCATGATAAAAATGCTGGCCCAGTAAATCGCATCGCTTTCCGAGCCCAGCCGGTGCAGCGCTTCCATGCGAGCCGCCATGCCTCCGTAAGCGCCCCGCTCCAGCCCGGCGATGTCTGCTTTCATCATGCTGTCCAGCTCGGTTACTGCGGCCTCCTGCTCAGCGATTAACGGGAGGGCACGCATTTTAATGGTTTGCAGTTCGGCTTCCGCTTTATCGGCATCTGCCTTTTTAGCACGGTAAATAGGGCCGAGGTTTTTGTTGCCCGACCCACCAGTGCCATCTGCTTCTTTTAGGGCCATCAGGGCGAGTGTGTCACGTATGGCGGCCTGAGTGTTGATTTCGGTTTGCAGCCCCTGTATGCGGTCGAGGTGGGCTTGGATAGACGACTGGTAGCGATCCTGTATGGTAGCCTCCTGGTCTTTAAAGACCTCTTGTTCCATCACCAGCAATTCGGCGTTTATCTCCTTTTCGAAGATTTTTAGCTCCAGAGGCTTAGAAATGACCAGCGCAAGCAATACCGCCATCAGCAGGCGGGGAAAGGCAATTGCGAAGTCCTTCCAGAATGTTCCGCGCTTTTTCATGCTGGCTACGATGTACCTATCAAGGTTGAAGATCATCAGCCCCCAAATCAGGCCAAATACGAAAGCAAAGAAATAATTGTCAAAAACAGTATACACGGCATAGCCGGCAGAGAAAAATGCCAGTAAGCCAGTGAAAAGGACCGTACCGCCGATGCCGATAAACTTGTTTTCATCTGTGGGGCACTTTTCGAGAATGGCCGTATCTGCTCCGGAACAATACAGTAGGAATTGCTTAACCTTTGACATAGTGGTCGGGTGTTTTGGTTTGAACAACAGGCTGTTAACGCCTTGTGATGCCCCAATCTTACACCATGTCCGTTAAATTCTCCATTTTTTTCGATAAACGCTGGATGACTATAAGATGGAGAGGTTTGAAATACCCTTTATCTGCCTGATGATTGGGCAGTTGAGCGGTCTGCTTAGCCTCAACAGCTTAACCGGGCACTCGATTTGTGGTTGGGATAAACTTTATACGCAATACGAAGTGGTTTGCGACATCGGCCACTGACGAAGCGTAGCTTGTCAGGACAGGCGCAAGCCACTTCTCAGTGTAAATGCTGACCCTCCTGCCTTTAAGTATAGTCTCCGGTGGCCAAAGCCCACAAGTGAGGAGACACGGGCAAGCATTGAGTAGGTTTGCTATGGCAAACCACTTAATCGTCAGTATAAACATAGTCTGCCCATTTTTTGAGGTGCTGTCAGGATAATGATACAACGTAGGATAGGTTATATCTTTAAAATTCAGGAAGGACAAATAAGGCTTCAATGTTAAAATCAATACTTAGAATGCCTGCCATTGCTTCATTGTTGATTATCGCTCTTATTTTATCTATTTTGAAATTTAATAGAAAAAAGGCAGTAAATTAAACGTTTTAATTAGTTTTGCATTTTAATTGAGAACGAAATAAAAAAATAACAGAAAATGGATTTTAAAAAGTTATCCCCTTTGGAACTAAGGGATCTAATCAATAAGTATACTTCTGACCTTAGAAAATTGCAATATCAGGTGGTGAGGACGCAATCTATGGTCAGCGAACTGGAAGGTTACTTATCTGAAGCAGAAAGAGCGCTCGGCCTGGAAATTTCAACAGCCACCGTGGAAGTACCTCAGGTAGAGGCCACTCCTGAAAAAGCAAAGGAGCAAGAGCAGAAAGCGGCTCCAAAGACCAAAGGGCGCGGTCGTCCAAAGGGTGCCAAGAATAAGAAAACCACAGAGAAAAAGGCCACAAAACCTGCGGCAGGCAAGACAAAAGGAAAAGGAAAGGGCCCTGGGCGCCCGCCTGGCTCCAAAAGCAAAAAGAAAGCAACGACAGAAACCAAGCCTAAGGCCGCTAAAGACAAGGCGAGCCAAACGGCAAAAGAGACGCCTGCCAATGAGGATGTCCCGGGCTACCGCCTGTCAGAATGGGATGATTTTGTATTGAAAAGCCTCAATGAAAAAGGCAAAGTATTGACCACTGCTGAACTGACGAAAATAGGAGTGGCAGAACCTTCCATAAAGCTGGGCGCTGCACAGATCAAGACTAAGCTGAATGCCAGCCTCCACAAACTAGCTAATAAGAAAGGCCTTTTGGCTAAGGTAGAACACTCCGGCCGAGGATTTGCTTATGCACTACAGGAGTGGGTGAGTGCTTCCGGCGAGCTGCCTAAAAAATACGTTGAGAAATAGAGCACTGAAATCACAATCTGACTGACTTGCCCAGAAAAAAGCTGCATCCGGAGTTGCCGGGTGTGGCTTTTTCCTTTTCTCAGGTACGTGATAATCCCTGAGTTTTGGGCTGAAGATTAAAAAACAAAACCCCCGCAGCCCTTCAGCTACGGAGGTTTTTGTTCCTTAAAAAGTAGTTTGGTACCTCAAATATAGTGGTTGTGCCGGTAAAAAGCAACTGCACTGTCACAACTGATAGTATTTTTTGATGTGCGCGCGGATGTAAACTAAGCGACCGATACCTACGGCCAGAATTAATGGGGATAGACATAGGAGGAACCAGCCAAGAGGCCGGATTTCCTCCAGGGCGGACATCTCAAGTATAGCAAATCCTGCACTTAGAAAAACGACGGCAGTTCGAAAGTAGGCCAGAAAAGTGCGCTCATTGGCCAGTCTTGTGCGCTCTATGGCCAAAACATCTCGGGTAATCAAGGGTGCCTTTTGACTCATTTTTTGCTGCAAATCTCTGGCTTTGGCTGTTTTCCTTCAATGCACTAGATCACAAAAGGGCAAATTTTAATTTTTTCCGGGCAAATTTTGCATTTTCTTGAAATCTCCTATAGATTGCATGTCTAAATGCAACACGACGTAGCAAATATTATCACTTCACCATTATTCCTGCGGACATTCCCGGCAGGTGCTCGTCGACGCTTCCCACGTCGCCCATAGGGGCGTATACTTAACATATAACCCGTCCGGGGTGTAGCTTTGCTTACCCTTTCCTTTTCCCTGCTGAAAATAAAACCATGTTTTGCATTCATCAATCTGAATACCATTTGGTCTCTGTACCAAATGTTAAATGCATCAATTTGACACATGAAGTTTGATATCCAAATAGCGGACGCTGCTCACGAGGCTTATGCTGAAGAAATCTGCCGCGAGTACGCTGAGTCTGCCCGCGCCCGTGGTACCGGTATCGCTCAGCGACAGCCCGAGTACATCCGTACTAAAATCCAGAATGGCAACGCCATTATCGCCCTTCAGGACGGTAAGGTAGCCGGCTTTTGCTACATAGAAGTATGGAGCCACGAGCGCTACGTCGCTAATTCGGGCCTCATCGTCTTCCCGCAGTACCGGCAGCACGGCCTGGCCCGGCAAATCAAAGCCAAAGCTTTCGAGCTTTCGCGCAACAAGTACCCGCAGGCCAAACTATTCGGTATCACCACGAGCATGGCCGTCATGCGTATCAACTCCGACCTGGGCTACCGGCCGGTCACTTTCTCTGAACTGACACAGGATGAGGCCTTCTGGGCCGGCTGCAAGTCTTGCCCCAACTATGATATCCTCGACCGCAATCAGCGCCGGATGTGCCTGTGCACAGCCATGCTCGCGCCTTCCAAAGAGGAGGCAGATGCCATGGCCTACGATAGGAGCGACATGATTGTCAACCAACGTTAAACCCTTCAATAAATATGAGCCAACCACCTAAAGTGGTCCTCGCCTACAGCGGCGGCCTCGATACTTCTTTTTGCGTAAAACACCTGACCGCCGATAAAGGCATGGAAGTGCATGCTCTCACGGTAAATACCGGCGGATTCTCCTCCGAGGAGCTCAAAGCGCTGGAAAGGAAAGCCCTACAGCTGGGCGCGGCATCCTATAAAGCTGTAGACGCCCTGCCCACCTACTACGACCAATGCCTGCGCTACCTCATTTACGGCAACGTGCTCCGCAACAACACCTACCCGCTGAGCGTAAGTGCGGAGCGGATGTTTCAGGCGCTGGAGACGGTAAAATATGCCAATAGCCTGGGCGCAGATGCCGTAGCCCACGGCAGTACCGGCGCTGGTAATGATCAGGTCCGTTTTGACCTGGTCTTCGAGGTGCTGGGCAACAACCTGCAAGTCATCACGCCCATCCGCGATAGGCAACTGTCCCGGCAGGAAGAAATCGACTACCTGAAAAAGCATGGCATCGACTGGCCCTGGGAAAAAGCCAAATACTCCATCAATCAGGGCGTATGGGGCACAAGTGTAGGCGGCGCGGAAACCCTGACTTCCCACCAAACCTTGCCGGAAGAGGCCTACCCTAGCCCACTTAAGCAAACAGAGCCACAGGAGGCTACCCTCCACTTCAACAAAGGAGAGCTTACCGGGCTCAATGGCCATACCTTCTCCCACCCGCTGGAAGCCATACAAGCACTGCAGGAATTGGCAGCCCCCTACGCCATCGGCCGCGATATGCACGTGGGCGATACCATCATCGGCATCAAGGGGCGGGTGGGTTTTGAAGCGGCAGCACCGCTCATTATCATCAAAGCGCACCATTTGCTGGAAAAGCACACGCTTACCAAGTGGCAGCAGTACTGGAAAGAGCAACTGGCTAATTGGTACGGCATGCTGTTGCACGAGGGGCAACTGCTGGAGCCGGTGATGCGCAATATCGAAACCTTCCTGACTGAAACACAGGCGACAGTGACTGGTAGCGTTACCGTCAAACTGCACCCCTACCGCTTTGAGCTCATTGGTATTCAGTCAGGTTACGACCTGATGAACAGCGGCTTTGGGCAGTACGGGGAGATGAACAAGGCCTGGAGCGGGGAGGATGTCAAAGGCTTCACCAAAATCCTGTCGACCAACCTAAAAATCCACCATTTCGTACAGCAAAATGCATCAAAAGATGATTAACGCAGGTATTGTAGGCGGAGCGGGCTACACGGCCGGAGAACTGCTCCGTATTCTTATCAATCATCCGGATGTTGAAATCGCCTGGGTACAAAGTAATAGTCAGGCAGGCCAACCGGTCACTGCATTGCATACCAGCCTGCTGGGCGAGACTTACCTCCATTTTCAGGCCGAAGCAGACTATGGCAGTGTGGATGTGCTCTTCCTCTGCATGGGGCACGGCCGCTCGGCCAGCTTCCTTTCGGAAAATGAAGTGCCGGAGGAGGTCCGCATCATTGACCTGAGCACGGACTTCCGGGCGGAAAACGAAGACCATGATTTTGTATACGGCCTGCCCGAGCTGCAGCGCGACCGCATCCGCTCGGCTACGCGTATTGCCAACCCGGGCTGCTTTGCCACGGCGATTCAGCTGGCGCTGCTGCCTCTGGCTAAAAACGGGCTGCTGGAAGACCATGTGCACGTGCACGCCGTTACGGGTTCCACCGGGGCAGGGCAGGCGCCTTCCGCCACCACCCACTTCAGCTGGCGCAACAACAATATCTCCATCTACAAAGCCTTCCGGCATCAGCATCTACAGGAAATTGGGCAGAGCGTACGCATGTTGCAGCCTGATTTTGATATGGACATCAACTTCCTGCCGCTGCGGGGCAATTTCCCCAGGGGTATTTACGCAAGTGCCTACCTGTATACGGACCTGAAAGCTGAAAAAGCCACGGAGCTGTTCGAGGAGTTTTACACGGATTCCCCCTTTGTATTCTGTTCGCCCACCAATCCGGACCTCAAGCAGGTGGTGAACACCAACAAAGGCATCGTTTACCTCGACTGGCATGAAGGCAAGCTTCTCATCGTCAGTATGATCGACAACCTGCTCAAGGGCGCATCCGGGCAGGCGGTACAAAATATGAACCTGCTGTTTGGGCTGGACGAAGCGGCTGGCCTGCGGCTCAAACCTTCTCAATTCTAAACCTTATGCAGCATTTCACTTCCGTACACGATGTAGCGGACCCGGCAGCGCTGGTTCAAAATGCCCTGGAGCTCAAGCAAAGCCCGCCGGAAGACCTGCTTTCCATTGGGCAGCACAAGACGATGGTCCTCTTGTTTTTCAACCCCAGTCTCCGCACCCGGCTGAGCACGCAGAAAGCCGGGCTCCGCCTCGGCATGCAGGTGATGGTGCACAACGCCGGTCAGGGCTGGCAGCTCGAATTTGAAGATGGGGCCATTATGAATGCCGATAAGGCAGAACATGTGAAGGAAGCGGCGGGTGTCATCAGTCAGTACGCGGATATTATCGGTGTGCGCACCTTCCCCAGCCTGACAGACCGCGAGCGCGATTATCAGGATTTTATACTGGAGCAGTTCAAAACACATGCGAAAGTGCCGGTCCTCAGCCTGGAATCGGCTATCCGTCACCCGCTGCAGTCCCTGGCTGACTGGGTGACAATAGCTGAGCACCGCCCGGCCCACCGCCCTAAGGTCGTATTGAGCTGGGCGCCTCACCCCAAAGCTTTGCCACAGGCGGTCGCCAATTCTTTCCTCGAATGGATGCAGGTAGCCGATGTGGACCTCTGCCTGACCCACCCCGAAGGCTACGAGCTGGCTCCGGAATTCGTGGGCGATACCCCGGTCATCTACGATCAAAAAAAGGCATTGGAAGGAGCCGACTTTGTATACGTCAAAAACTGGTCGCCCTATCATGCCTACGGGCAAGCGCAAAACCAGGATGCCAACTGGATGATCAGCCCGGAAAAAATGGCGGTGACCAATGACGGCCGCTTTATGCACTGCCTGCCGGTACGCCGCAATGTGGTAGTTGCAGACGCCGTGATCGACAGTCCGCGCTCCCTGCATCTCGAGCAGAGTAATAACCGGACCTGGGCGGCGATGGCGGCGATTAAAGAATTGCTGAAAAGCCAATAACATGCCCACACTCACCATCCTAAAAATCGGCGGGGCCCTGCTACAGCAGCCCGAAGCCCTCAGCGACTGCCTGCGCTACTTCCATGAGCTACCAGGGCATAAAATCCTGGTACACGGCGGTGGGCGGCGCGCCAGCCAAGTCAGTAAAGCCCTGGGCATCACTCCGCGCATGCACGAAGGCCGCCGCCTTACCGATGAGGCCACGCTTGAGGTGGTGACGATGGTATATGCTGGCCTGGAAAACAAGCGTACCGTCGCCCAGCTGCAAGCCCTCGGCTGCCCGGCCATCGGGCTGAGCGGGGCGGATGCGAATATTATCCTTTCGGAAAAGCGGCGGGGCGGCGCTGTGGATTACGGCTATGCAGGGGACGTGATCAGTGTGCAGGCGGAGCAGCTACGGGCCCTGTTGGAGGCCGGCTTAGTCCCCGTCTGCTGTGCCATCACCCACGATGGGCAGGGGCAACTGCTCAACACGAATGCGGACACCATTGCCGCTTCCCTTGCGGTTGGGCTGGCGCCCGATTACGAGGTGGAATTGCAGTACTGCTTTGAGCAGCCCGGCGTGATGCGAGATATCAAAGACCCGGCATCCCTCATCCCGTCCTTAAATCCAGACAGCTACGCTGCCTACCGGGCAGAGGGTGTGATCGTAGACGGCATGGTGCCTAAATTAGATAACGCCTTCCGGGCGGTGCAGGCGGGGGCGAAGCGGGCGGTGATTGCGGATTTGGCGGGCTTGAAATCCGGGACTGGGACAGAAGTAGTTGACTAGTCCATCTGCAGGGAACAAAACAACTATAGCCTAGGCCCTAAACTTTAAGTGGTTTTTCACCTTATGGCTTTCTTCCAAACGCTTTTGTTCATCTTTTTGAATGAGGTACTCTATACTGACGATTAAGTGGTTTGCCACAGCAAACCTACTCAATGTCAGATGCTATGTTTAGCATCTGAGCAAGTTCTTTGAAAATTTCATAGATTAG
>NZ_JALEGS010000090.1 GCF_022763345.1 Phaeodactylibacter sp. | reverse complement strand
AGTATCTCGTCGGCAACTTGTTCTAGCTCGCTCGGGGTGGGGGTTGGCTTCTTCATACTTTAAAGATAGCTAACTTGTGCAATTTGTTATACACACCTCTCGATATGCCTTCGTATATAATTCCAAAGGCAATCATTTGAATTATCCGTGAGCCTTGTTATTGAATAAAACGGATAATACACCTCAGACGGACGCACAATTTGATGCGCGCCCTGGCAAACAAAAAACAACAGACAAGTCTGCACTTTACTATTCGTTACACTTTCGGTCCATCCGAAAGGTGTAATAGCTATGTTTTTTGCAGCCCTTTTATAATCGCAAACTCAATAAAGTCAATTTATGAAGATTAGAGACTACTTAATTTTATTACTGGTTTTTTGCAGCCTGCCATTTGTGGGCAGCGCGCAGATGACCTTTACCGCCGAGCTTAGCGGGCGCAATGAAGCGACTCCGGTAGTTAGCCGTGCTTTCGGGGAAATTACGGCTGTACTGGACGGCAATGAACTGGCTGTATCGGGCAGTTTCACCGGGCTGGAAGGCAACTTCGACGTCACGGTAGCGGGCGGTTCTCACATTCACACCGGTTATGCCGGAGAGAATGGAGGGATTACCTTCGAGCTAAGCCCCAATCTTGGTATCCTCCTCAAAAGCGGTACATTTGAAGCCGCGTCCAATACCTTTACGCTGTCTGCCGAGGAGATGGATGCGCTGATGGAACGCCGGATGTATGTGAATATCCATACGACTCTTTATCCCGGTGGAGAAATCCGGGGGCAGCTTTTGCCGGAAGGCAACAATTACTTTATCAACCTCTCCGGAAGCAATGAGGTGCCATCTGTCTCTACCAATGGACACGGTGCTCTTGCACTTGATCTAGTGGATGATCAACTGACCGTTACCGGTAGTTTTGCGGACCTGGAGGGCGATTTTGATGCCTCCGTACTGGGGGGTGCCCACCTGCACCTTGCCCTGCCCGGGCAAAACGGAGATGTAGACATTCTGCTGAATGCCACAACTAACCCTGATCTGAAAGGAGGCGTATTCACCGCTGCGGATAACACGTTCGGGCTGGAGCAGAGCCAGGTTGAAGCACTGGAAAACCGCCTTTACTACGCCAATATCCATACGACAACCTACGGCGCAGGCGAACTCCGGGGGCAGGTTGCCTCCATAGCAGCTTCAACCGTTCTGCGGGCACACCTCTCCGGCACCAATGAGCAGCCGGCGGTAACGAGCTACGCAACAGGCGTGGTGCAGGCAGAAGTCATTGAAGACAGCCTGATTGCCTACGGTAGTTTTACCGGTCTGGAAAGCGAAGTAGCCACCGATATCGCTGGTGGTGCCCATATTCATACCGGTCTGGCTGGTGAAAATGGTCCTGTCACCTTTGCACTGACAAGCGACCTGGAGAACAACATGACCGAGGGTACATTTGAGGCGGCAAGCAACCGGTTTGCCCTTACACCAGATGATTTGACGGCCATTTACGACCGCGGCTTTTACGTTAATATTCATACGGCTGATCAGCAAGCTGGCGAAATACGCGGGCAATTATTGCCTGAAGCGCCAATATACCTGACAGCAGTCCTCGGCGGCGGATTTGAAGCCCCTCCGGTCACGACCCGTGCCTTCGGTGCCGTGAAAGCTGAACTTCGGGGCAATATGCTTACCGTATCAGGTTCTTTTAGTGAGTTGAGCAGTGCCGTCGATGTAAGTATCGTCGGTGGTGCCCACCTGCATGTGGGGCTGCCGGGCGAAAACGGGCCGGTGGAATTCCCACTCGCCATTGACCTAAACGATGACCTCAACGGGGGTACATTTGATCCCGTAGACAATACCTTTGAACTGACAGAAGAACAGGTCATGTCGGTCATGAACCGTGCTTACTACGTCAATATTCATACCTTAACGAATGGCGGTGGAGAGCTGCGCGGGCAGCTGCTTGGCGAAGCACGCTATTATATGAATGCAGCTCTGTCCGGAACAAGTGAGGTGCCTGCTGTAAATACGACCGCCACCGGTCAGGTACTGATGGAAGTTCGATCTGATGATATTATCAGTGTCGGCTCTTTTTCCGGGCTTTCCGCTCCGTTTGATGCTGCTGTAGCAGGTGGCGCGCACCTGCACAGCGCACTGGCCGGAAGCAATGGAGGCATAGAAGAAAACCTGTCTTCAGATATCGCCGGAGATGGGCTGAGTGGCGCTTTCCCGGCTGCTGATAACGTGGTGCCTTCCACGGAGGCACTTCGGTCGAGCCTGCGCAACCGCGGGCTATATGTGAATATACACACTGAGGACTTTCAAAGCGGTGAATTGCGCGGACAGACCTTGCCTTTTGCCACGGCTTATTTCACCACATCGCTGGACGCTTTCAATGAAGTGCCGGTAGCTGTGAGCCCTGCCGTTGGTGGCCTTAAGCTGGAGCTCAACGGTGACCAATTGACTGTAACCGGCGCGTTTAGTGGCCTTACTGATGAATTTGATCCGAACATTGGCGGAGGCGCGCACCTCCACCTTGGTGCTCCGGGCGAAAACGGAGGTGTTGATATTGTAATCAATGCCATGACCGCTTCCGATAACCTGTCCGGAACCTTTATGGCCAATAATAACACCTTTACACTTTCAGAAGAGCAGGCCGTTGATCTTATTGCCGGAAATTACTATGCCAATATCCACACGATGGCATACCCTGGTGGTGAACTGCGCGGGCAGATACTCCAACAGAGTAACTTCTTCCCGGTATCCGCCCCTATGATCAACTTCCCACCCGACGGGACAGACTTTCTGCTGGAAGGTGGTGCAACGACGGATTTCTCAGCCACCTGGAGTGCGGCTACCGATGATAGTCCGCTCGCCTATGTGTGGCAGTTGTCCACGGATGCAGACTTTGAAGATATTGTCTTCCAGCAAAATGTAGGCAATAGCACCGAATTCGTAACAGATTTCGAAACGGTTGACGGCCTGTTGGGCAGCCTTGGCGTAGACGTAGGCACAGAGGTCACGGTCTACCACCGGGCGGTAGCCACGGACGGTGCCGTAGCTACAGCGGGTGCGGCTTCTGCTGTCAACATTACGCGTGGAGAAGTAATGGAAGACCTCTTCGAAACCACGCTTTCAGGGCATAATGAAGCACTGCCCATTCTAAGCACAGCAACAGGCTTTGTCTCTGCCTCCCTGTCTGGCAACGAACTGACCGTCTCCGGTGGTTTCGAAGGCCTGAGCAGTAAGATTGCAGAAGAAATTGCAGGGGGTGCCCACCTGCATGCCGGTTTTGCCGGTGAGAATGGACCGGTACTTTATCCGCTAAATATTGAAGTCAGCACGGATTCGCTCAGTGGAGCATTCCTTTCTGACGACAACGTATTCACCCTGAGTGATGAAGAAGTGGCGATGCTTCGCAACAGAGAAATGTACGTCAATATCCACTCTGATAACTTCGGTGGCGGTGAACTTCGAGGTCAACTTACGCCAGTATCCGAAGCCATATATACCATGTCCCTACTGGGTAGCAATGAAGTGCCATCAGCCGTGACATCTGGTCAGGGTGCACTGGTGCTGGAAGTTGCGAATGGCGAACTGACGGTCAGTGGTGCCTTCTCCGGGCTGGAGAGCGATTTTGATGCTGATATTGCTGGTGGTGCCCACTTGCACATTGGGCAGGCGGGTGAAAACGGTGGTATCGAAATTGGTCTCAACGCCGACGTGGATGCCGAACTGAGAAGTGGGGTCTTCCGCGCGGAGGACAATACCTTTACCCTAACCGAGGATCAGCGCGAACTGCTGAACAACCGGTCCCTGTATGCTAATATCCATACGGCAGACTATCCGGGCGGCGAGCTGCGCGGTCAACTTGCAGGTACGCCAAGAGCGGTCTTCCGTGCGCACCTGTCTGGTGCCAATGAAGCTCCTGCTGTAACAAGTATGGCAGGCGGTGCTGTTGTTGCTGAATTGATGGACGACTCGACGATTGTGGTTTCCGGTTCCTTCTCCGGTCTGGAAAGCGCATTGAATACGGATATTGCCGGTGGCGCTCATATCCACATGGGCTTGCCGGGTGAGAATGGCGATGTCATTTTCCCGCTCAACGTTACCGATGAGGGTGGAAATGCAGGTCGTTTCCTGCCATCCGATAACACCTTTACCATCAACGCGGATCAGCTGGAAGCCATGATGAGCCGTGGCTTGTATGTCAATATCCACTCTTTGAATCAGCCATCAGGTGAAATCCGCGGTCAGCTGATGCTGGAAAGCCAGGTGGTCTTCACCGGGTACCTGTCAGGCATTTTTGAAGTGCCTGAAGCTGCCACCGAAGCCCTCGGTGCAGTACAGGCAGAATTGTCTGGTAGCCGGATGACCCTTGCAGGTACCTTCGCCGGGCTGAGCAGCCCTGTAGCTACGGATATTGCCGGCGGTGCACATATTCACGCCGGTTATGCCGGTCAGACGGGTGATGTACTTATTCCATTGGATCTTGACCTGGACGGTGATAATCTTGGGGGTACTTTCGCAGCTATGCCCAACACCTATCAGCTGGAAGAAGATCAAATTGAACTGATGAAAGCCCGTGGTCTGTATGTCAATATACACAGTACCAATATTCAGTCGGGCGAATTGCGTGCCCAGGTGCTGCCCGAAGCCCGGACCTACTTCTATGCGCCCCTCAGTGGTGCCAGTGAGGTACCAGCTGTCAATACGGAAGCAGTAGGTGCGCTCGCACTGGAAGTCAACCCCGGACGGATTACTGCAACAGGTAGCTTTAACGCCCTGTCGAGCATGCTGGAAACCGATATTGCCGGTGGCGCGCACATCCATTTGGGCTACGCCGGTGAAAATGGTGGCGTCCAGAATGTACTGGGTGTACTGGCTGACGCCAATGGCACCAACGGCATCTTCCCCGCCGCCGACAACACCAACATGGCGAGCGAAGGTTGGATAGACACTTTGCGCATGCGTCAGTACTACGTGAACGTCCACTCTATGGATTTCCCATCGGGCGAAGTGCGTGGCCAGCTGCTACCCTTGTCTACCACCTACTTCACCAGCAGCCTGAGTGGCTTCAATGAAGTACAGCCGATCGGATCAGAAGCAGTGGGCGGCATTAAGGCCGAACTGACTGGCGAGACCCTAACGCTGACTGGTGCGTTTTCCGGACTGGAAAGCCCATTCGATGAGAATGTAGCCGGTGGTGCACACCTCCACCTCGGTGGCCCGGGTATGAATGGAGATGTTGATCTTGGGCTGATGCCTACGATAGATGCCGATCAAACAAGTGGAGCATTTATTGCTGCCGACAACACCTACGCCCTCACAGCAGAACAGGTGGAAGCGATCCGCAGTGGCAGCTACTATGTGAATATCCACACGGAGGAGCAACCCGCCGGAGAACTCCGCGGGCAGGTACTTCCGGAAATCAACCGCTTCCCATCGGATGAAGCAGAGATTACAGCTCCCATGGACGGTGCCGCACTGACCATTGAGGGCGATCCAGAAACGCCATTTGCAGCAACCTGGTCTGAAGCAAGCGATCGCGATGACTTGGTGTATATTTGGCAGCTCGCTTCTGAGGAGGATTTTACCGAAGTGCTCGTACAGCAAAATGTGGGCGCGGAGCAGACCTTCGAGACCACCTTTGGTGTGGTGGACCAAATCCTGGAAGACGGGGGCATTGCCATTAACCAAACCGTAACGCTGTACCACCGTGCAGTAGCTTCAGATGGAAGTGTAGCCACTCCGGGCGGCTTCTCAACCGTAGAAGTGACCCGTGGGATGATTACTTCCACACTGGATGTGGCCGCAGCCGGTTTGGGCTTGAAAGCTTTCCCAACGGTTACCCGCAATAACCTAACCGTAGAAATGAGCAGTCAGCAAACCCGGAAAGGACAACTGATGGTGCATAACGGCAACGGGCAGGCGGTACACATTGTACCTGTGGAGCTGTCTTCCGGTACAACAGTTGAGCAACTTGACGTCCGGCAAATGCCTGCGGGCACCTACTTCCTGCGTCTCATCGTAGAGGGGCAGCAAGTCGCAACCCGTCGGTTCATCGTCGAATAAGGCGCTTAATTAGTTAATGGAGAATTGATCAGAGCCGGTAGTGCACGTCACTGCCGGCTTTTTTTAGAGCTTGTTGGGATTTTGCTTTTGGAGCGAACGTAGCCAAATTTTGTTCTGGTCAAGGCGTGATGAGGAAACATAGCCTTAGCTACGTGACCGAAGAATAACGAAGAGCAGGATAAAATTTGGCAAGAGCAGCCCGAAGTGTGAAATCCAAACAAGCTCTTACATTGAAAGGCGCTCTACGGTAAAATCAGGCCCGATCATATGCCGGGCAAGGGCTTTGGTGCCCTGCAGAGGGCCGGAGAAAAAGAGTTGGTGCCTGGTTTCCGCAGAAGGGGAGGCGAGCAGGTGGTGCTCGGTAAGGACCCGTTGTAGTTGGCGGGCTACGGCGGGAGCCGGGTTGATGATAGTTCGTTCCGGGCCGATGATGTCCTGCAGTAGCGGTGCTACAAAAGGGTAGTGGGTACAGCCCAGCACAAAGGTATCGGCCTGCTGCCGGATCATAGGCAACAGGATAGCCTCCAAAAGTTGCCGGGTAGCGGAGGTGTTGAGCTCGCCGGCTTCGATTTGCTCCACCAGGCCAATGCAAGGGTCTTCCAGCAGCGTGATGCCACTGGCGTAGCGCTGCATGAGGTCCGCATAGCGCTGACTTTTAAAAGTGCCGGCGGTAGCGAGTACGCCCACCACACCGGTCTGCGTGGCGTTGGCACCAGGCTTGACGGCCGGCTCCATGCCTACAATGGGTATGTCCGGCCAGGCAGCCCGCAAGGTGCCCAATGCAGCAGCAGAGGCGGTATTGCAAGCCACCACAATAGCTTTAGCGCCTGACTCGATCAGGTACCGGGTAATATCCAGGCTGTACTGACGGATGGTATCGGCAGGCTTAGTGCCGTAGGGGATACGGGCGGTATCGCCGAAATAGAGGAAGGGCTCGGAAGGTAGCAAATCGATAATGGCACGGGCGACCGAAAGGCCGCCTATGCCAGAATCAAATATACCGATGGGTAGGTTGGGCATTGCCGGCAGGCTTAGTTGGCCAGCTTCGCCTTTACCAAATCATTCACATTCTGAGAGTCTTCAGCGTAAAGCAGCACATTTTGGTCGAAAATGAACTGGAAGCCATTCTCTTCTGCTACATCCTTGATGGCCTGATTGACCTTCTCGTAGATCGGGCCCAACAGTTCTTCACGCTTATCGGAAACCTGCTTGCGCATGTCCTGCTCAAAAGCAGCAATTTCCTGCTCGCGTGCCTGCAGCTTTTGTGCTTCTTCCTCCTGTTGCTTAGGAGACAAGTCGCCGCTCTGAACTTTCTGCTGCAAGACACCATAGTCTTGCTGCAACTGCTCCAGCATGCTCTGGCCTTTTTTCTGCAACTGCTTTTGCAGGGCTTCAAGGTTGGCATCCGCTTGCTTTACCTCCGGCATTTCAGCCAGGATAGCTGCAGAGTTGACATAGCCAAACTTTTGGGCCTGTAGCGTGCCAGCGGTCGCTGCAAAGAGGGCTACAAGACAAGTGATTTTCAACAAACTTTTCATTCGTATGCGGTTTGAATTTGTATTGGATCAAATAATTGATCTTTGTTTTTTGCGGGTGCAAAAATAAGAATTTCGTGCTTTTTTGCCTGAAATCCTGCGCCTTATTACTTCAGCTTCTTCATGACGTCTTCCGTTTTGTCGTAAGACGGGTTGGAAAAGATCATGCCGGCACCGCTGGATTTATCAAAAATGAAGTCATAGCCGCGCTCCTGAGCATATTCTTCAATCGCAGCGTAGACGCGTTCCTGAATGGGGCGCACGAGGTCCTGCCGCAGCTTGAATAGATCGCCTTCCGGGCCGAAGCGGGACTTTTGCAGGTCGCGCACTTCCTGCTCCTTGCCCATGATCTCTTCCTCACGGCGCTGTCGTTCGTCTTCGCTCAAAAGGACTTGCTCCGCCTGATAGCGGTTGTACATCCCCTTGATTTTATCGTATTCCTGAGCGATTTCCTGCCGCCATGCCTGTGCGGTTTTGTCGAGGTCGCGCTGCGCTGCCTGGTATTCGTCAATGCTTTCCAGAATGGTATTGACATTCACATAGGCAATGCGCTGGGCGAAGGTGGTGAAGGTGCCGGCTGCCACGATGGTTAGGGTCAGCAGCGCCTTCTTTAGTGATAACTGGTTCATATTTTCGTTGTTTTTGATTTTTTGACGAATGTACGGAACACAACACCATAACGCAACATCCTTCTGTTTGGGTGCCTCAACTGCCCGTTGTTTAACCTCGATTTAACGCACAAAGGCTTTTTTAACGCGGGCGCAACAATTGCCCCGGTTGCTGCTGTTGTACTCATCAATACAACACAACTATGGCTGCATCTCAATCCGTTACCACCATTTCTTTTTTCCGGTATCAGTCTCTGCCCAACCGTTGGTGGGGCTTTAAGCAAATGGGGCTGGCCGGGGAATCGCTGTCTCAGGTAGAAGGGTTGCGTTTCCACAAAATGCTGGGCAGCGGGGCAGGCAATGGCTTCAGCATCTGGCCCAATTTCGGTGTTTACGGTCTGCTTGGAGTATGGGAAAACGAAGGTGCGGCAACGCGCTTCTTTCAAAAGCATGCGCTGTTTGCGGAATTCCGGGAGCGCTGCGCGGGCTGGTGGACGGTCTACATGGAGGCGGCCAAAGCGCATGGCGAGTGGGAAGGGGAGATGCCTTTCCCCATCACTACAGATTATGATCCCGCCCGCCCGGTAGCGGTAATCACCCGGGCGACCATTCACACCCGCCACCTGTGGCGATTCTGGCGTTTTGTGCCCCCGGTAAGCCGCTCGGTGGAGGACAAGGAAGGGCTGCTGTTTTCCGTAGGCATTGGCGAGCTGCCCCTTGTACAGCAGGCCACCTTCAGCCTCTGGCAAAACAGTGAGCTCATGACCGCTTATGCCTACCGCAGCCAATACCACAAAGAGGTGGTGCGCCGTACCCGTGAATTGGGCTGGTACAAGGAGGAGCTATTCTGCCGTTTCCACCCTTACCGTACGGAGGGAGATTGGGAAGAGGGGCGTACGCCGGCATCGGTGTTGTTTCAGCCAGCATAATTACAGACTTTTGCACAAAAGAAAAACGACCCATGCTCGAACTCAACTATAAAACCTTCGGACAAGGCGAACCGCTCATCATACTGCACGGGCTGTTCGGCACCCTCGATAACTGGCAGACCCTTGGCAAAAAACTGGCGGAGCATTACACCGTTTATCTGGTAGACCAACGCAACCATGGGCGCTCGCCCCACGATGAGGCACATACCTATACCGCCATGGCCGAAGACCTGCACCACTTTATGGAGTCCCACTGGATTTTCAAAGCCCACATCCTGGGGCACTCCATGGGCGGCAAAACAGCCATGGCCTTCGCCCAACATTACCCGGACATGGTGGACAAATTGATTGTGGTGGATATTGCCCCCAAAGCCTACACCGGTGGGCATGAGGAGATATTCAAAGCCCTGCAAAGCCTTGACCTGTCCGCGATTGACAGCCGGGGAGAAGCCGAGGATATGCTGAAAGCCCAGATCAATAGCCTGGGTATCCGCCAGTTTTTGTTAAAAAACCTGACCCGCAGCAAATCCGGTGCTTACCGTTGGAAAATGAACCTGGATGCCCTGTGGAACCACTATGCTGATATCCTGGATGCTTTGCCCGGGCAGCACCCGCCCTTTGAAGGCCCCACGCTGTTTGTGCGCGGCGGGCGCTCCGATTACATTCAGGACAGCGACCTGCCTGACTTGGAAGCCCACTTCCCCAAATACCAGCTCAAGACCATCGACAAAGCCGGGCACTGGGTGCATGCCGAGGCACCGAAGGCACTATTGGAAGCCTTAGAATCGTTTTTAGAGGCTTAAACTACGGTACATGCCAGGTATTTATTTTCATATTCCATTTTGCAAGCAAGCCTGCCACTACTGCAATTTCCACTTCTCCACCTCGCTGAAGTACAAGTCGCAGGTAGTGGAAGCCATGCTGAAGGAGCTGCACTGGCGCGCGGGCTACCTGCCACAGGAGCCTTTGCAAAGCCTTTACTTTGGCGGGGGGACACCCAGCCTGCTGGAAGCGGAGGAACTGGCTGCGTTTTTCGACGCCGTTGCCCGGCACTTCGAACTCGCGCCGGATGCCGAAATCACCCTTGAGGCCAACCCCGATGACCTCACACCGGAAAAGCTGCAAGCCCTGCGCGCATCGCCGGTCAACCGGCTGAGCATTGGCATTCAGTCTTTTTTCGAAGAAGACCTCACCTTTTTCAACCGGGCACATAATGCGGCTGAAGCCCGTCAGTGTGTGGAACGCGCCCGCGCCGCTGGCTTCCGCGACCTTACCGTCGACCTCATCTACGGCGCGCCCACCATGCCTGATGCGCATTGGGCCGCCAATCTGCAAACGGTTTTGGAGGCTGAAGTACCCCACTTTTCCGCCTATGCTCTGACGGTAGAGCCGCAGACCGCCCTCGACTATTTTGTAAGAAAAGGCAAAGTTCCCCCGGTGGAGGAAGCTGCCGCTGCCCGCCACTTTGAGATGCTGGTAGAGCTGACTGGTGCCGCAGGGTATGAACAATACGAGGTGTCCAATTTTGCCCTGCCCGGGCGCTACGCCCTGCACAACAGCAGCTACTGGAAAGGAGAGCCCTACCTCGGCATTGGCCCCTCTGCCCACAGTTTCAACGGGCATAGCCGGCAGTGGAACGTGGCCAATAACGCGAAGTACCTCAAAGCGATGGCATCCTCTGATCTGGGCCAGGCGATCGGCTTAGGGCTGTTTGAAAAAGAGGAACTCAGCACTGCCGATCAGTACAATGAATATGTGATGACCGGTCTTCGGACCATCTGGGGGGTTAGCCTGGGCACTATCCGGAGCCGTTTTGGAGTGGAATATGCGGCACACTTTGAGCGGGAAGTTGCCCGTTTTGAGGCGGCGGGGCAGGTGGCTTCAGCGCATGGCAAATACTGGCTGCCTGGCACCCACCGTTTTATGGCAGATGGTATTGCTGCCGATTTATTTTGGTAAGAGAAAATTTTGAGCATATGAGCAATTCCATTCGGGTGGCCCTTTTTATCGCCGCCTTTCAATTGTTTTTTACGGCTATTTCGGCACAGATGTTTCCACAATGGCTCTTTCCGGCTGATGCGCCCGGTACGCATGCCTATCTGTTGACTTACACCGTCAGTGAGCAGACCGGGGCATGGGATTTTGAGCAGGCTACCTTGTCTGAGGTCCAATGCAGCCAGCCCGATGGCGTGGATCAGCTACAGGTAACCCGTATGCCCGTTTACGGGGCCGCCCAAAAGTGGACATTGGAATTGGGCGAAGAGGGTGCAATGCAGGCCCGGTTCCACACCGGTCAGCTATGGCACAGGGCACCTGGCACGGCCGGGTTGTTTTATGACACCACCGCCCTGAGACCCGCAGCGACCCCGACCGCAGCTATGGATACGCTGCTCGCCGTAATGCCTGAGCTTTCCGGTACGCCTGAAGCTAGTCGCCTTTCGTTGGTCAGCATAGATGGGCAGCGGGCGTTTGCTTATTTGCTCAATGCGGAAGGCTGGCCCGTGGCAGAATCTTGGCTCGATAAGGGGCAACTGACCGCCTGGCGGACCTATGAATACCGTTGGGATAATTCCGGGCGCTGGGACCGGCAGTTGGTACACAACCGGCTATCCGGACAGCAGCAGCTCGTAGAGCGGCGGATGGTGCAGGCAACGGAGGAAGCCTCTGGTTGGATGGCTGTGCAGGGCGGAGCTGCATACTGGCTGCTGGCAGAAAATGGGCACGCCCGTTACTGGGACGGGCGTAGCGCACAATCAACAACGGCAAGGTGGCAGCTAAAAGGGGAGGCGCTAAGCATTCAGCGTGCCGATCAGCGGGAATCCTTGGTGTACCAGATCAAGTCCAGAGAATCCTGGGGTTGGCAGGTCGCTACAGCGGACGGCGCTCAGGAAGACTGGGTCTGGCTAAATGCCCTTCAGAAGGTACCCCGCAAACTTAAGCGCTGGTGTGACGCTGCTAACGCCGCACACTTTCAAACCTTCATGGAAAAAGGGCGGACCGGACTGCGCGATGGGGAGAACCGTGTGTTGCTCCCCGCCCAATACGATGAGATTGAGCCGGTGCATCCCCGCCTTGCCCTGGTCAAACTGGAAGAGCGGTACGGTCTGGTACAAACGGACGGAAAAGCGTTGTTCCCCATCTACTTTGAAAAGCTGGAATATTTAGGCGACAGCCTGCTGCTGGCTCAACGCAATGGAGGGCAGGGGATACTGCACCTTTCAGGCGATACGCTGGTACCCTTCGTGTATGAACGCCTGATCCCACGTGATGACACCACCTACTGGGCTTTTGCAGGCGGGGAAATGGGCCTGATCAACGATCGCGCCGCCATGCTCCTGTCGCCACAGTTTGACCTCATCCACCCCTTTCAGGGCAATCAGGCCGTAGCTTTAGAAAACGGGCAGACTGGCGTTATTGATACCCAAGGGCAGTGGATGGTAAGCCCAGGCAAGTACGCTGGCCTTATTCCGGTGGACCTGGAAGGCTACCTGGTACAAGCGCAGGACAACAACTGGGGCTTTATCAACCGGGAGGGGCAATTGATGATTGAGCCCGTCTATGGGCATTTGCGGGCACTGACTAAAGGTGTGCTCGTAGGGCAGCAGGAGGGGCGCTTTGGCCTGCTGAGGACGACAGGGGAGCTGCTGACGCCCATGAAATACCGGATGCTTAAAGGTTGCGGGGATTACACCACCACGCAGGAACTTTGTCAGATACTGGCTGAGAACAATGCCGTGGCGCAATTCGTATCCGATGACCGCTTCGGGTACTTCGATGCCCGGGGGCAGGCGCATCCTCCGGTATTGCCTTCGCCTGCGGAACTTGAAGCGGATTACAAAGCGGATACGGTGGAGCATGGACTCATTCTGACCTATCCAAAGACATGGCAACTGGAAAGAAGCATTCAAAAGCTCTACAAGCAGGGCGACTACGGGCAGTCCCGGGTGGTGTACGAATTCCTGCCTGCCGGCGGGCAATCGCTGGAAGACTGGGCGGGCAAAAATCTGGCAAAAGCCACTGCCTCAATCACTTTGGACCAACAACCTGCATTAGCCTATACGGAGCGGGAGCGGGTCCGCTACTATGATTTTTTCAGGAAGCATATTTACTGCTTGTCGGAGGATGGGCAGACGGTCATACACCTGGAGTTATCCTGTAAGGATGCTAATTTTCTGGAGAGTATTCCTGATTTGTATGAGATCGGGCAGCTTCTCAGGTTTGAACAAGAAGGAGGATAAAATGCACAGGGTTTATCGTTATTCCATTGAAACTTCTATATTTGGTGCCGGAATAATAGCATAGTCTACTCAAAACATTGAGAATCGGATAAAAAGTTTAATCCTAATTAACCATAACTTTTTACTATGAAAAGACTATTATTTTTCTTGCCATTGCTCTTCAGCTTTATGCTGATTACGGATTCTGCTACTGCACAGGAATACCGCACTGCTGTAGGGGCCCGGCTTGGTTATCCACTTTCTCTTTCTATCAAGCATTTTCTGAATGATAATGGACATGCCGTGGAAGCATACGTCGGGACAAGAGGATGGGGTTACGGGCGCTGGGTAAATGTTAGCGCAGGTTATCAGATCCACAAACCGCTGGATATAGAAGGGCTTGAGGGTCTGCACTGGTATTATGGTGGCGGAGCTACTGTATTTTTCTGGAACTATGACAATGCCTTCGCTTTTGACGATGACTACTCTTCAACCGCTATTGGCATACAAGGGTATCTTGGTCTGGATTATGCATTTGATGACGCGCCGGTTAATATAAGCGTAGACTGGATACCGACGTTTTCCTTCAATGGCTATCTTAGCGGCTTTGGTGGCGGCTACGGAAGTGTAGGCGTCCGTTACATTCTGGGGCAATAGCCTAAACCGCTTTACACCAAACTAAAAGAAGCAGCTGAGCGTACGTTCAGCTGCTTCTTCTGTTAGGTGGGGCCACCGTGGCCTGCCGGAGTTTTAAGCATGCATATTGCGGAGCCCCTCCGGATCAACGATCTTGATCGCACCGTCAATCACTTCAATATAGCCATCCTCCTTGAATTCGGTAAGCATACGGATAACGCTCTCTTTGGCGGTACCTACGATGCGCGCCAGGTCATCACGCAGAATACTGATATTGCCTTCGCCCTGCTTTTCGTGCAGGAGCAGGATGGCATCCGCTACTCGCCGCCGCACGGAGTTGTACGCGAGGTTGAGCAGTTGTTCCTCCTTGGCAGTGACGTTGCTGGCCAGCATTTTAATCATCTGGGAAGCTACGTCCCGGTTGGCATTCAGCAGCTTTGAAAAATCCTCCTTTGGGATCAGGCTGATCTCTGTTTCCTCCATGGCGGCTGCGGACTCTGTGTACTTTTCCTCTTTCAGCAAGTCCAGGTAACCGAAGAAGTCCCCTTCCTTGCAGATTTCAATGATGTATTCCTTCCCATCCTCGTTGGTCTTAAAGACTTTGGCTTTGCCGGATTTGACAAAGTAGAGATAGCGGGGGTAGTCGCCCTCTTCAAAAATGAGGTCACGCCGCTTGTAGTGTTTGACTTTCCGCTCATCCGATAGTTTGCGGAGTTCTTCGTACCCTTTCGCCTCGTTGATGAAAGCCGTAAGGCCCTGCTCGGTTTTGTCAAACTGCTTTTTGAGCCGTTCGCTTTTTTCCAGGCGGGTTTCGATGACATCGAGCAGCTCGTCTTTGTAGAAAGGCTTAGTGACGTAGTCGTCGGCCCCGAGGTTCATGCCCCGGCGGAAGTCGGATTTTTCCGTTTTTGCGGTAAGAAAAATGAACGGCACATTGGAAGTCGCGCTCTTCTTGCTAAGGATATTGAGCACGCCAAACCCGTCGAGGTGCGGCATCATCACATCGCACAGGATGAGGTCAGGCGGGTTGGTCAGGGCTTTTTCAACACCTACTTTACCATCTTCGGCGGTTGTCACCTGATAGCCGGAAAGCTCAAGGATTTCTTCCAGGTTTTCACGTACTTCCTCATTATCTTCAATGACTAGGATTTTTTTCATCGCTGTTTTTTATCTGGTTACAGTCCTCAAATATAGTTAGAATACCTGTTCTTTAAATAAAGCGGGTACCTGTTATCATGGCTTACAGCTTGCGGAGTGTTTTAGTGATGCTCTAAGGGGATCGTTACCCTGAACGTTGAGCCTTGTTCGGGTACGCTTTCAAAAGTGATATGCCCGCCCAGGAGATCCACATAACCTTTGACGATATTGAGCCCGAGCCCCGTGCCCTGTATGTTTTCTACATTATGCGCCCTGAAAAAGCGGGTGAATAAATGCTGTTGCTCGGATTCAGGTATACCGATGCCATAGTCCTGTATGGCGATTTTCAAATCCCCGTTTTTCCTTTCTACCTTGCAATCTATGGGCTGCCCCTCACCGCTGTACTTGATGGCATTGGAAAGCAGATTGTAGAAAATATTTTGCAGGATTCTACGGTCCGTATTCAGGTCGGGAATTTGTTCAAGGCCTTTGATGTTTAGCTGTTGTCCTTTTTTAAGCATGCCCTGTACGCCCTCTTCCACTTCCTTCCAAACTGCTGTAAGTTCAAACTCGGAAGGGTTGAAGCTTAGCTTGCCCTCTTCGAGCCGGCTCAGCGACAGAAAATCGTTGAGGATACTGGTCAGGTTGGCTACCGAGGTCTTGATCCTTTGGGTATGCCGAAGGCGCTTCTTTTGCTGTTCTTCGTTCTGATAAGCTTCGATGAGATCGGCAGAGGAAAGAATTGTACTCAGCGGCGTCCGGAACTCATGAGAAGCCATGGAGACAAACCGGGATTTGAGCTCGTTGAGCTCCTTTTCCTTTTCCAGGGCGGTGGTCAGCTGTTTCTCTTTGGTTTTCAGTGCAGCCTCGGCGGTTTCCCGCTCTTTGATCTCATGCTTGAGCTGTTTGTTGATGCCAAGCAGCTGATTGACCACCTCGGCAAGCTCTTCCGTACGGGCAGCGACCCGCTTTTCCAGCTCCTGATTGAGCCGGATGATCCGGTCTTCAGCCTCCCGTTGCGCACTGATGTCTATGCCGGAGCTCAGGGTGCCGGTAATTTGCCCCTCGTCATCCCTCAGTAAAGTGTTGTGCCAGGCCACCAGGTGTTGCTTTCCGGAAGCAGACTGTATATAATTCTCATAGTACTCAATGTCCCTGCCATCCATCAGAGCCCGGAAGACCACTTTGACTTCGCTCCGGTAGTTGTCAGGGATGAAATGGTCCACCCAGTCCTTGCCAATCGCTTCGTTGGGTTCGACTTCAAGAATCTTCCGGCCTTTGTCGTTGAGTAAATTTATTTTGCCATCGCGGTCCAGAATAACAATGATCGTATTAGCGATATTCAAATAGCGTTGGGCGCGCTCCTTCTCCCTTTGTAGGGCCGATTCGGCGGTCTTTTGCTGGGTGAGGTCGTGGACGATGCCGGTGAACAATCGGCGGTCCCCCATTTCCACTTCGCTAATGCTGAGCCTGATTGGAAATTGAGAGCCGTCTTTGCGCTGAGCCATTACTTCACGGCCGATGCCAATGATTTGAGCCTCCCCGGTTTTCATGTAGCGGGCAATGTAGTTGTCGTGCTGTTGGGCATGATGCGCCGGCATGAGCATATTGATGCTTTGTCCGAGCATTTCCGCTTTCGAATATCCAAAAAGTTGAGCGGCAGCCTGATTGACTAAGACCATGCGACCCCTGGCATCAATAGAAATGATGCCGTCCGTTGCAGACTGAATAATGGCCTCCAACTGAAGGGCTGCTTCTTCGGGCGCTAAAGATTTAAATAATTGGCTCAAAATGTTTGTGCGTGAAATTGGTATTTGCGATAATGGCTTGGTCAGGGCAAAATCAGCAGGCAAGTTAACAGGTAAGCCCGGTGGAAAAAGATGACAAATGTCACCCCTCTGCCTTGATTGATGTCATGTCCTGGTCTGCTGAGACCCCGTTAAATTGATGTAGAATCCTACCAAAACGCCAGTGCTATGAGAAAAATACTGATTCCAACCGATTTCTCCTCTAATGCCATGGGCGCCCTCCAATACGGAGTTGGGCTGGCCAATGCCATAGGCAATGTAGAGCTGACTTTACTGCACACTTACGAAGTGCATAGCAACGCAGGCATGTTTGTATCGGTCAGCGACTTTATGAAAAAGGATGCCGTAGACCAGTCCCTTGAGGCTATAAAGGCTGTAGAGCCCAGGCTGCAAAACGGCGTCACCATTGATAGCCAAATCCTTCGGGGGCCTACTGTAGACCTGATCACCGACTTTGCCCAGCGCAACCGGTATGACCTCATTCTGATGGGTACACAGGGCGCCTCAGGTTTGCAGGAGATATTTTTTGGCAGCACCACAAATGCTGTGCTGAAGCAGGCTGACGTACCGGTACTTGCGGTCCCTGCCGGCTACAGGTATACGCCAGTGGAAAAGATTGTACTGGCCATCGATGAAGAAGGGCTGGAAGATCGCGAAATGGTAAAGCCGATGTCGGTGATTTCTAAAGCATTTGATGCACCGGTTTGTGTTTTTCACCAATCGGCCGCCTTTGAAGAGGATGGCATCGACCCCAGCGTGGACGAGGCGCTGAGCGGCATTGACCATTCTTTCCACTACGAGCTCGAAGAAGAAAACGTCAATGAGAGCATCAATAACTTCGTAATAGACTGCGGGGCGCAACTGCTGGTGATGGTGCGGCGGCAGCGAGGCTTCCTGGAGGAAGTTTTCCACGTAAGTGCCACGACCAGGAAGGTGTTCAATACGCCCGTACCCCTGCTTATTCTGAAAGAGGGTTAAGGGGGGGCTAATGCGTCCGGTCAAAGTCTTCAGCAATTTCTAGTAACATGTGGATGTCGCTGAAAAACTCCCGTATCAACTCGAAGCTGAGGTTAGAGCGCAGAATGTGGGGCTCCAGCAGGTCTTTATCTTCCGTAACGGCAGCATAGATTTCCCGGTTGATGAAAGACATGTAAATTTCCTTGCCTGTTGCTTTTCTGAAATCCACAATGGCTTGCTGCATGGGTTCGGAAAGGATACCGATGACGTGCGTCCGTTGAGTGGCGTAAACAAGGTAGACTTCCCGGAATTCAGGGTTAAGGATTTCATCGCTCACGTCAATGCCGCCCAGCCAGGTAAAGTCCCGGATGGCCCGGAAGTGCCGGTGGCGGTACCTTTTGGGCCAGATGATGATCCTGCCTTTTGCTTCTTCCGGAAAAGTAGCGTGCATGAAAACGCCCTTGAACAACTGCTGTAGCCCGTTCTTCACCGGAGAGGTTTCTGAGACAAACAACTCGCACATTTCAAACTCCAGGTTGCCTACTTTTCCGGTGATGAAATCCTCCCCGTGGTAGCTGTCAGCAGGGGTGGCAAAGAGTTGGCTGGCCAGGAAGCGTTTGCGGTCAATAAAACCCTTGGGGTCATATTTCAGGGGGTAATTGACATCATAATTGATACCATCATCAATAAAATCAAGGACCAAATTAATGACATTCGGCTTGAAGGTATTCCGGAACCGCTGAATCCGGTAGGCGAGGTAGAAAAGAAAAAGCCCGATCGGAATGGCCAGTGCAAGGGTAAGCGCCCAGATATCGAGGTAGAATTCGAGCAGGAAGATACCGGCAAGAAGGAGACCGGACAGCACAAACAACCGGATCAGGCGAAGCCGCCGCCGTTCCATCCGCAGTAACTCCGGATGAATGGTATGGTTGTAATACATTCGGAACTCTTCAATCCGCTTCATACGGGCTAAAATAGGTCAAAATTCATTCTTCCGGGCTGCTCAGCCAACCTTAACGCTCTTTTTATCCTCCTTGAGGAGCACAAAGTTTGAACTATTGTCTAAAATGCTGTAATTTTGCAAACTTATGAAACGACTACTGTTACTCGTGATCATCAGTATAAGCCTGGCTTCCTGTAAAAGCGAGTTTGAAAAGATACGTACGAGCGGTGATGTGGACCGTATATACACCAAAGCGATGGCGTATTACGAGGCGGAGGAGTACCAAAAGGCGCAGGCGCTGTTTGAGATTATCATCAGCAGCTACCGTGGCAAGCGTGAGGCAGAGGATATCTACTTCAAGTACGCCTACACCTACTACCATCTGGAGCAGTTTATCCTGGCCGCTTATTACTTTAAAAATTTCTCGACCACGTACGGTACCAGCGAACTCAGAGAAGAAGCAGATTTTATGTCGGCTTATGCCAACTATCAGCTGTCTCCAACGTTCCGTCTGGACCAGCAGTACACCATTGAAGCGATTGAAGGCTTTCAGCTGTTTGTCAATACTTACCCGAACAGTGACCGGGTGGAGCAGTGCAATAAGCTGATTGATGCCATGCGGGCCAAGCTGGAGCTCAAAGCTTATAAAGCGGCAGAGCTTTACTATGACCTGCAGGATTATCAGGCGGCTATTCAGTCGTTCGAAAATGTACTCAAAGACTTCCCGGATACCCAAAACCGTATTGAAATCGGTTACATGATTATCCGGTCGGCTTACCTGCTGGCAAAGAACAGCTTTGTCGAAAAACAAAAAGAACGCTATACGGATGCAGTGGAGCGTGCTTCTGAGTTTCTGGAAAGGTATAGCGACAGCCGTTATGCCGACGAAGTTCAGAAGATGTATGAACAGTCAACCGATCAATTAAAAGAATTAGAGAATGTCAGATATCAAGACGAAAGTACAGGGGCTAGATCCTAATGTTAAGGCGCGTGATGTGCACGGCCTGGCTGCCAATACCGGCAATGTGTATGAAGCACTCGCGATCATCACGAAGCGGTCTCGTCAGCTGGCAATAGAACTTAAGCACGAGCTGCACCAGAAGCTTGAAGAATTCGCGGTATCTTCTGATGCCATCGAAGAAGTAAGCGAAAACAAGGAGCAGATCGAAATTTCCAAGTTCTACGAGCGCCTCCCTAACCCTGTGGTTATCGCTTCTGAAGAATATATCAATGGCGAGCTTTACAGCCGTTACAACAAAAAGCAGGAAGACGACCTCTAGCGTTGTCTGTGCACACTGATTTTTCCGGAGAGCAGAGGATAGGCGCGCCCTTTCCCCTGCTCTTCGTTATTCATAGGGTATCTATGGCCAACCAATCGTCCTGACCATGTCCGCACTCCACGGCAAGAAAATAATATTAGGCATTACCGGTAGCATAGCCGCCTACAAGGCAGCCTCGCTGGTGCGGCTGCTGATCAAGGCAGGAGCCGAAGTACAGGTGCTGATGACTGCGGCGGCTACTGACTTTATCACGCCCCTTACCCTGGCTACCCTTTCCCGGAACAAGGTGCATACCGATGTGGCATCCGGCGACAGCTGGAACAACCATGTGGAGATGGGGCTCTGGGCGGATGCTATGGTGCTTGCTCCGCTAACTGCAACCACTCTGGCTAAGCTGTCGCAGGGCATTTGCGATAATATCATCGCTGCCACTTACCTTTCTGCGCGTTGCCCCGTGTTCTTTGCACCGGCTATGGACCTGGACATGTGGAAACATCCGGCAACACAGGAAAACGTTAGTCGGCTACAGCGCTTCGGGAATCAGCTGATTCCGGTCGGGAAAGGCGAGTTGGCAAGCGGACTGGTAGGAGAGGGGCGCATGGCAGAGCCGGAAATCATCCTGGAAGTCCTTGGCGGGCACTTCAGCAGGGCGCAAAGCCTGAGCGGCAAACGGGTACTTGTCACAGCAGGCCCAACGTACGAGCCTATTGATCCGGTCCGCTTTATCGGTAACCGCTCGAGTGGCAAAATGGGAGTGGCCATTGCGGATGAACTGAGCGCGCGTGGTGCGGCGGTTCATCTGATTTTGGGGCCCTCAGCTTTGTCGCCCGGCCAGCCTGGGGTTGAGGTCGTTCGGGTAGGCACCGCCCTGGAAATGCACGCCGCCGCCACAGCCGTATTTGACCGCTGTGATGCTGCTGTACTGGCAGCCGCTGTAGCAGACTACCGGCCGGCTGAAGCCGCTGAACAAAAAATAAAGAAATCAGGGGACGAAATGCAGGTGTCCCTGGTCAGGAACCCAGACATTGCTGCATCGCTCGGTCAAAGCAAATCTGCCCATCAAAAACTGGTAGGCTTTGCGCTGGAAACCCAAAATGGGCTGGAAAACGCACAGTCCAAGCTGGAAAGCAAAAATCTGGACCTTATCGTTCTGAACAGCCTGACGGATAGCGGCGCGGGCTTTAACCATGATACGAATAAAATCACTATCCTGGATCGAGGCAATAAGAAACGCGAATTTGAGTTAAAAACCAAGGCAGCTGTAGCTGCTGACATCGTCGATGCCCTTCAGGAACTATGGGGCTGAACCGAAAAGCATAAGTACCATGAGAAAATTAATCCTATCCGGAATATTACTGTGCGGCCTGTTCGCTATGCAAGCGCAGGAGCTGGAAGTTATCGTCCGTACCAATACCCAGAAACTCCAACAGGCAGATCCGCAAATTTTTGAGACGCTGGCTAGCTCCATCGCAGAGTTCATGAACAACCAAAAGTGGACGGATGACGCTTTCGAGCCTGAAGAACGCATTAAAGCCAATATCCTGATTACCATTCAGGAAGAGCTTTCGCAGGTGGCTTTTAAGGCAGATATTGCCGTTCAGGCTTCCCGGCCCGTGTACAATAGCAACTACGATACGCCGCTGCTCAACTACATCGACAAGGGCGTAGTCTTCAGCTATGAGCCTTTTCAGCCGATTCAGTTTAGCCAGAACCGATTTAATGATAACCTGTCCTCCTGCCTGGCTTTTTACGCTTACATTATTCTGGGGCTCGACTACGACAGCTTCGCTGCCTTCGGGGGAGAGCCCTACTTCCAGGCGGCACAGGAGATTGTAAATATGGTACCCGATGGTGCGGCAGCGGCAAGCCCGGGATGGCGAGCTATCGATGGAGACCCCAGCCGGTTTTTTCTGATTGAGAACCTAACCTCGCCAAGGGTACGCCCATTCCGGCAGGCTTGGTATGAGTACCACCGGCAGGGGCTGGATGTGGCTGCAAATGATGTGGCGACCTGCCGGGCTATCATTGCCGCGTCTATGGAACAGTTCCGGGATGTAGATCAGGCCTATCCCAACTCTATGATCATACAGACCTTCTCGGATACCAAAGCCGATGAAATTATGGAGATCTTCAAGAAAGGAACGCCTCAGGAAAAGAACAAAGTGGTGCAAACCATGACCCGCCTAGATGCTTCCAATACCTCTAAATTCAGAGCGTTGAAATAAACGGCCCAAACTCACTCAGGACTATGCCATTCAAGACCCTTCTTTCGCTCCTTTTTTTGCTGGCCTTCAATGCCGGTTTGCTTGCACAGCAGGACCGTGTCCCAGGGGAAATATCCTGGGGGCCGGATATGACTGAGCCCTCCAGGTCCAGTATCACCAAGGTTGTGGAGGTCGCTCCTGAGGCCTACTACGTTTTGCGGGAGCGCCAACCCAGTGCAATCGCACGTGGCGAGGTCTTCATCGAACAATACGATAATCAGCAGCGGCTGAAACGTTCTGTGGAGCTGCCGCTCAAGTACAAGCGGAAGTGGCGCGAGTTTGAGGATTTGATGAAAATTGGCGGGAATTTTTACTTTTTTACCAGCTTCAATAACGAAGCTCAAAAGACCAATTACCTCTTTTATCAAAAACTGAACAGCCGCCTGCAGCCTGAGCGCAGCCTGAAAAAAATCGCAGAAATCCCTGCGGCTAACCGGGCGCGTGGCGGTGCTTTCAACCTGCTTTTGTCCCAGGATAGCTCCAAGGTGCTGCTATACAGTCAGCTGGACAGCAAACGCAAAGAGCCAGAGCGCTTTGCCATCCGCGTATTTGACAATCAAATGCAGGAGCTTTGGTCCAAGAATATCCGGTTGCCCTACAGCGAACAGCAATTTGCAGTGGAGGACTACCGAATCGACGAAAACGGTAATGTTTACCTGCTTTGTATTCAGTTCCTGGACGGTTCAACGCAGGCGGTTCGGCGTGGGCTGGCCAATTATCAATACGTCATCCTGGCTTACACCAATAACGGTGAAAACAAACAAGAGTACCGCATCGCCGTAAAGGATAAGTTTATCACAGACATGACTTTCCGGATTGGCAATGAAGGAGACTTGATTTGCGCAGGCTTCTTCTCGGACAGAGGCACCACAAGTATCAAAGGGACTTGTTTTTTCCGGGTAGATCCGGAGACAGAAGAAGCCTTCAATATCAGCCTCCAGGAGTTCGACTTTGACTTCAGGACCGCTTTTATGCGGGCAGGCCAGCAAAGGCGTGCCGAGCGTGCTGAGGAATCCGGAAATGCGAATCAGCAGGCAGAGCTCGACCGCTTTGCCCTCAATGATCTGATCCTGCGCAGTGACGGTGGTGCCGTTATTGTGGCTGAACAGTACTTTGTATACCAGCGCACCTACCGGATGTGGGATGGCACCCTTCAGTTTGATGAATTTTACAACTACAACGATATTATTGTCGTCAACATCAGGCCGGACGGCTCTATGGAGTGGTCCGTGCGCATCCCAAAACGGCAGGAAACCGTCAACGATGGCGGCTATTACTCCTCCTATGCAATGGCGGTTGTGCGGGACCGGCTTTACTTCATTTTTAACGATAACAGCCGCAATTACACCTCGGATAACGACAACTTCCTGTACAATTTTAATGGGCGGAACTCCATCATTACGCTGGCCGAAATTCGCAAAGGCGGTGAACTGGAGATGTACCCGCTTTTCAATAACCGGGATGCAGGAGTGATCACCCGCCCAAAAATTTGTAAACAAACCGGAAGCCGGAAAATGATCATTTACGGAGAACGCGGGCGTTCCTATCGGCTCGGGGAGTTGCAGTTTCAGTGATAGGAAGTTCTTCATTAAGGAAAGTTGGGTGATTTGGGCATGCCCAACCTCCTAATCTGCGGGCAGTCCAATGGGCAGCAGCCTGGACTGAATGATCGAGGGGCCCACCATCTGTACTATTGCCCGGTCCAAAGTCTCGATACCGAATCTTCAGGGTGTCCCAAAAAAGTGTAATTTGGGGCGTGTGGCCATGCAAAGCCATATATACTCATATGCTCGACCGAAACATCATGGAAAGAATCGCCATTTTTGCTTCCGGAACAGGGAGTAACGCAAAAAAAATTATTGAATATTTTAGTGGACATCCTAATATTGAAGTAGGGCTGGTCGTTGCTAATAAACCCGATGCCCCTGTTTTGACAATGGCAGAGGCGCACGGTATTGAGACCCTTCGCATCAACCGGTCAGGATTTTATCAGTCAGAAGCCATACTGGGGCAACTGGCAGATTTAAAGGTCACCTTCATTGTGTTGGCCGGATTTTTATGGTTGGTCCCTGCATATCTGGTCAGTGCGTACCGGGAGCGTATGGTAAACATACACCCCGCTTTGCTGCCTGAATTTGGAGGCAAAGGCATGTATGGCATGCATGTACACCGGGCAGTGAAAAATGCCGGTGTGCCTCAAACCGGAATTACCATACATTTGGTAAACGAAGCGTACGATGAAGGGGATGCTCTTTTCCAGGCTCGTTGTACCGTCAACGCATCGGATACCCCTGAGCAAATCGCAGGTAAGGTCCTTCAGTTGGAACACGAGCACTTTGCACCTGTTATCGAGAAATACATTAAAGCATTAAATTCTTAATATCGAAGTCATGATCCGCAATTACTTATTACTCCTTCTGTTTCTGATTGGCCTGGCCCCTGCGCTGGAGGCACAGAGCTGGAGGAGCCTGCGCAAAGATGCTGAGCAGGCGTTTGAAGAGGGAGACCTGAAAACTGCTGCTGAAAAATATAGCGAAGCTTACAGCAAGAAGCGCAAAAAAGAAGAGCTCACCTATAAAGCGGGCGAGATCTACTACACCATGCGGGATTACCGCAAGGCCGTGGAAGCCTATCAGCCCGTTAAGGACGCGAATGATGATTTTCCGCTGGTCGGATTGAAGTACGCGCGTTGCCTGAAGCAGGATGGTCAATACGACCGGGCAATTAATGCCTTCGAGGAGTTTCTGGAAGGGTATACTGGCGATGGCAAGGAAATCCTGGAGGAAATCATCCGCGTGGAAATTGCAGGCTGCCGGTTTGGGATGGAAGCGCCTGCTAATGCTAACCGGGAACTGAATATCGCACTGCCCGGCGATGGGGTCAACTCCGAAAAAGAGGACTTTGCACCGTTTCCCATTTCCGACAATGAGCTGTACTTCTCCTCGAATCAGGGAGATCGTGCCCGCATATTCGTTTCTGAGCGTGAAAATAACAAGTGGACAGAAGGGGAGGCGCCCCGCAACTTCCCGGTGATTCAGAAAGGGCACTTCTGCAACAGTGCGATGTCTCCGGATGGGAACCGCATCTACTTTACTGTTTGCAATGACGACAATAAGAACTGGAACGATGTGAAAACCCGATGCGAGATTTTCGTAAGCAAGCGGGTCGGGAGCCAATGGTCACAACCGGAGCGTCTGCCGGATTATATCAATACGCAGGGTGTGACGGCCACGCACCCCTATGTAGCCCATCAGCGGGGTAGTGAGGTGCTGTACTTTGCGTCCAACCGCGAAGGTGGCCTTGGAGGGATGGACCTTTGGTATGCATCGCGTGACCTGGGTATCGATAATAATGACTTTACCTTCCCTGTCAACCTGGGGCCGGTAGTAAATACACTGGGGGACGAGGTTACGCCTTTCTATGACCGTGAAAACCAAGCCTTGTACTTTGCCTCTAACGGGCATGTATCTATGGGGGGCTTTGATATTTTCCAATCCATTGGGGATGAGGTAAGCTGGTCGCAGCCCGATAATATGGGGATACCTGTCAATTCTAGTGCAGATGACTACTTTTATATTCTTAACCCGTCCCGGAACGGAGGCTTTTTTACCTCCAACCGGGTGGATGCAGGCAGCAAGATCACCACTTCGCACGAGGACATCTTTGAATTTTCAGAGGGTGGGCGCCGTGTAGTACTGAAAGGCAATGTATACGACCGGTCGACCGGAGATCCTATTGGTGCCATCACCGTGCGCCTTTTTGAGGTAGGCCCGAGCGGAGAGTCCGAGTTACGCAGCCAAAGTTTTAATGATGGCCGCTATTCTTTTGATATTCTGCCAAACCGTCAGTTTCGGGTGGAAGTCAGTGCGTATGGCTATAAACCAGGTTCTTACCGAGTGAATGCCAATGACGAAAATTCCTATTCCTACGGGCAGCCTATTTTTCTGGAAAAAGAGGGGCAGGCATCAGATATCCCCGAGCCCCCAGTGGTGAACGACGGCAATGATCCGTATCCGGGCAATACCAACCCCGGGCGCACGCAACCTCTTGAACCAGACGAACCGGTAACAACCTATCCGCCTGCAGGGCCAGCTACCCCTAACGGCATGGACCCGGTTGCACCTTATCGTACGAGAAGCCAGAACCCCAATGACAACTACGAGTACGAAACTACAGCGCCACGGCACAGCGGCACCTACTATAAGGTGCAGATTGCTGCAGTCGGTAATTTTGATCCTGCCAGGTTCAGCAATATCGCAGATGTTGGCACAATTCAAACTGAGTTTATCATTGAGCGCAACCTTAACCGGGTGATGCTTGCTGATTTCTTCTCCCTGCCTGACGCCCGTGCAGCCCTGAGTAAAGTAAAAGCAAGAGGCTATGACGGAGCCTACCTGATAGAGTACGTTAACGGAGAGCGTTACGGTCGCGTGCGGTAGGCAAGACCGATGGTTTTTTAGCACGTGTTTATGATAAGGAAGGGGCATCCGGTTGTGTTTCAATCAACCGGGTGCCCTTTTCAGATTTTATGGAGTATAGTGAAGCAGGCCTCCGAAGCGCTCGTTAAAGCCATGAATGCCCTGCAAACCTCCGGTGTGTACGGCGACTAGGGTACTGCCTTTGGGAAAAAAGCGGTGCTTTGCCAGGTCAACCAACCCAAAGAGGAGTTTGCCAGTATAGATGGGGTCTAGCGCAATCCCTTGTTCTTGGTAAAAATGATTAAGAAACTGCAGTAGCTCCGGCCGGTATTTGGCATAGCCCCCGAAGTGAAAGTCTGTGATTAATGCCCAGTCGCCCGCAGCAGGGTAGCCAGCTAACAGCGAGGCGAGATCACGCTTTAAAAAATCACCCTTCAGGGCAGAAAAGGCCAGGACTTTGCTTCCGGGCTTCGCTTCCAGCGTCATTCCGGCAGCAGTTCCACCGGTACCTGCGCTAACGCACCAGTAGTCTGCCTTAAGAGTGGGTTGTTGATACTGGCACTCTGTGACAATTTCCCGGGCGCCTTCTAGGGCTTTTTCGTTAGTCCCTCCTTCGGGCAGATGGTAGAAGGGCCCATAAGCTTGCTCCAGCCGATGAAGGAAGGCGGGGTTTTCCTTGCTTCGAAAAGTGGCCCTGTCCACAAAATGCAGATGCATGCCACATTCCCGGGCAAACCTAAGGGTTGGGTTGAGGCCGGGCGGTGCTTCCCCGCGAATGATGCCAATGGTCTTAAACTTGAAGGCCGCACCTGCACCAGCAACGGCCGCAATATGGTTGGAGAAGGCGCCCCCGAAGGTAAGCAGCTGAGTATGCCCGCCAGACCTGGCAGCAGCAAGATTGTACTTCAGCTTACGCCATTTGTTGCCACAAAGCGCAAGGCCAGGGCCCATACGGAGCAAATCATCCCTTTTTATCCATACAGATAAGCCTGCCGATTCAAATTCGGGTAAGGCAAGGCGCTCGAGGGGGGATGGCGCATGCTGAAAAAGGGTGGAAATTACCGGCATGCCCCAAAATAAAAAATCTGCCGGATGGGACATATACTCGGAACGGAGAGTTTTGGGCGTAAGGCACAAACCCGACGCACGAGTATATGCCGACACGAAGTCATGGTTGGTCCCAAACTACTTCGTCGTCGGTATAAGCCCATCCGGCAGAAAGTATCTAAAGGCTATTGATTTTATTGTCCGTTGGTGCGGCGTATGGAAACCGGCATCTCCCGGTCGTAGTCGCCTTCAATCATTGGTGATTGCTTAGAGCCGGTGTAGTTTTGTACGTTCTGGCTGACAAAACGGAAAAGCTCGGAAATGTCTACATAGCGGTCGCCATTTTGATCAGCTTCTCCCTTCAAGCCGCGGATTAGATAATGGCTGAATACGCCCTGGCGCAAACCCTTGGCTTCCAATGAAGTTTCATTCGACTTGGAAGACATGATGAGTGCGGTGCCGGGGGCTGCTTCTGCGAGCCGGTCGTAGAAGTCCTGAGTAAGCTGACTGGGGGCTCCTCCCTTGGCCGCCAACAGGCCGCCACTGTAACACGCATCGGCAATACAAAGCTTGTACTTAGCCGGGCTGCGCTCCAGGATACCAATTATTTCTTTGTGGAATAATTTATTGCGGAACCCATTAAAGTCTATGGGCAGGAAGGCATCGTCATAACCATGGCCGGAATAGTAGAGCATGATCAGGTCTTCAGGCCCGGCCCGGCTGTAAACTTCTTCCATGGTATACTTTATGCGGTTGAGCGTGGCTGCCTCATCAATAAGAATACTGATGTGGTCATCGTCTAACGCGCCTCCTTCCGGGCTTTTCAAAAATGCATACATTTGGTAAGCATCGTCATCCGTGTAGTTGAGCGGGGGCATATGGGTGTAGGTGGAAATGCCAATCACCACAGCGAATACCTCCAGCTCCGGGTTCTTATTGCCGGAGGCAGGGATGCGGGGCGAAGGTAAGGTTTCAGGAGAGGGCGCTTGTGCCTCGACTTTTTCACGGACCAGCTCTCCGTTATGCCAGATACCAGATCTTTGTTCACCCGTGTTGGTAAACAGCACACCGTGCCCGCTGAGGTAGCCCATTTTGAGTTCTCCCTCATAGCGCTCACCGTTGGCATAGATAATGGTGCCCTTTCCGTGCGGGTAACCATCTTTGAAAGTACCAGTGTATTTGTTGTCGTTTTTGAAGATATAGGTGCCTGTGCCGTTGCGGCAGTCACCTGAAATACATCCTTTTGAAATTGGGGTCTGATGACCAATGAATTCACCATCCATCCACTGCCCATCCAGTGCAGGTTGGTTAGGGCGGTACAATACGCCCTCTCCATGGTAAAATCCGTTTTTGAATTCGCCAACATAGCGATTGCCATTGGCCCGGTACATAACGCCCCGGCCGTTAGGCTTGCCTTTATTAAACCATCCTTCATATTCGGAGCGGTCAAGGTAAACGATACGCCCTTTTCCATTAACACAGTTGCCTGAAACACAACCGGACTGTACCTCATTGCCTGCTTTCATGGTGTTTTGGCACCCTTCAACAGATCGGCCATTCTCCCATTGTCCATAACACTCTTGTCCGTTGGCATAAGTCATAGTGCCATAACCATGTGGATGACCGTTTTTCCAGTCGCCTTCGTAGGTATTTCCATTGGGGTAGTGGCAAATGCCCTGCCCGTCCCGGTTGCCATTCCGGAACCACCCCGTATACATAGCTTTGTTGCTATAAACGTAGACGCCCCGGCCGTTTTCGCAAGTGCCGGAAATGCACCCCACCGAATACCGGTCGATGTGGTAATCACTGCCCTTGGCTTGTATACCTTCACCGGGTTTGGAATGCCCTTGAAAGATACCCTTCTCAAACCAGCCTACCTGCCTTTTGCCCGTACTCAAGAGGCGGGAGCCTTTGCCATGAGGCAGGTTATCTTTCCATTCGCCTTCGTACCGGCCACCACCATTGGGCCAGTAACATATACCAACACCATTATAGGCTCCATTTTGAAATTGGCCAACGTACTTGATGCCATTTTCCAGAATCAACGTTCCTTCTCCATTCTCGCAGTCACCTTCTATACAGGTTTGGGCAAAGAGCGAACCAACGCTCCAAAAGACTGCTAAGGCAATAATAGTAAAAGTGTTTCGTCTCATGATTTGTTACTTGCTTTGGGCTATGATGAATGCTTTAGTTGACATTACATTTGCTGGAAGGAAGTTAATCACAGATGCAACTTACAGGCTGCCCCTCCGTAATTATTGACCCTTTTCCAGGCTTACAGCAACCGAGTGTCATTTCAAATCAGAGCCGTCAGGTATTTATGTGCCACTTTGAGGCGAAAAGGTTCTGTATTTGCATCAACATCTTCGGTTAACCAAGTCAGCCCCAAAATCGCTTAGAGGGATAGGGCCGTATGGCGTTCGAAAAGTAATTACTTCCCCACTCAAAGGAAGCAGGATTTAGGAAAGGTATCAGGAAGGAATAGTTTCTGCCAATTAGGACAGAATTTTCAGGAGGCTTCATCGTATCGGTTTTTGGAACAACTGCTACTATAACGGCAACAGTTATCGAAAAATTTTATATCGAACGTTTTTTTATACGTACGAAGCCGCCTTAGTTTAGGTTGCAATCAGGACCCTGCTTTTTCATCTTTAACATTCAGCCCCGTTTGCAACAACCAGGTTTGGATAGCAATATCTTATATTAAAAAGATTATAAAATGAATGTATGGATCGATTTGTGACATTGAAAATTGATTTTCGCGGAAGGAAGGACAGGATGCCGGAGAGGAAAAAGTGAGGTAAAATAAAACAGGGGATTTGCACTTTGCAAATCCCCTGTTTTTCATTAGGCTTTGAAATCATCTACCTGCATTTGCTATATACGCTTTTGAGCAGGGGAGGTGGGTGTGGGTAAAGGCTTAGATGCTTACTTTTCGTTTAACGAAGTCCGTTGCTGCTGATAGAGCCGCCTTTGAAAGAGCCGGTGCGGCTGCTAACAGGCTCACCAATGGACGAAAGATTTTTCTGTAATACGCAGGCAATCATGACTGCTTTAGAAGAACCTTCACCCTTGTAATCGTTGTAAACACCTGCACCCTGGAAGTGTGCCTTGTTGGAGATGAAGCGGCATTGCTTTACAAGCGGAGCCACCTGCCCGTCATGAGCATGATTCATCATGCCGCCTCCGTAAGTAGCGATGTTGTACTCAAACTGAACATTAGTCAGCTTTGGAGCTGCTTTGCTGTTTGCGCCAAGTGTACCGTTGTAAATTGCACCACCGTCAAGGGCTGCAGTATTTTGGATGAACTGAGATTTTTCAATGATTGGGCTGCACTCTCCACCATTGATAGCGAGATTGTACATGCCAGCACCTTCGCGGGCTTTGTTGTCAACAAATTTGCAGTTGCGGATGATAGGAGAAGAGTGAGCGCCGTTCGCCAGGTTATACCAACCAGCGCCGCAGGACTCCTTAACTTGGCTTGAACCATCCTGCTCCACATTTGCGGTCCCACCTGTGATGATGAAGCCATCCACCACGGTGTTTGAGCTAACATTTTCAGTAAAGACAACAGTATAGGCGTTGTCTTCGAGGGAAGAAGTGCCAATCTCACCACTGAGAATCGTGCGGTTTGCACCGATATTACGCTGGGCAAGAGAAGATTCTGTACCTGCAAAGCCTCCGTATAGCTTTACACCATCTTTGATTTTGAAATACAGGTTACGGTTGTTACCTGAAGTTGTGAAGTACTCGCCTCGGGCTACCCAGATGGCATCACCTGCCTGGGCAACGTTCAGTGCTTGCTGAAGGGAACCGAATGCGTCCGTCCAGGACATACCATTTCCTTGGCTATTTTGCTTGACGAAGAAAATATTCCCCGCATGTAGCTGGCCCATAGCCATGACCATGATGAGTAAAAATGTTACTTGTTTCACGCCTAATGAAGTTTTGAAGTTGGTAAATAACCGAGGCATGGGAAATACCTTCAGTTACGTAAGGCTGGAGTTGCTTTCAAAAGCTGGGAAACTAATTGAAAAAACCCCATCCTAAAAGGCGTCAAACGAAGAACAAAATTTAGGATATTGGGAATAAAGGGCGTCACCCCTTTATTTTCTCAGATTCAGAGCTTGGGATGCCCCGTATCTGAATTTGATCACAAGATATAACTTTTTTTCTAATAAAAACAAGTTCAATTTAGAAAAAAATATATCTAAAGCCTATCCCTGAGATGCTTTAAGTGCAAAAATCACACTGACATTTCCTTTGGAAAGACTTGATGGTTAACGGGCACAAAACCCGAAATGTTACATAGCGATTGAAAAAATGAGATAAGGTATCGTCCTAGTTACCCGATAAAGTTAGTAAAACCATAGCATTCGTACCAAAAAACAAGCGATAAACTGAAATATTTTTAATTATATTTTGGTTTTATGTAACGAAACAGTGCTCTGCCTCGTATTTCTATTTTGTATTGGCAGGCTAATGTTCCTGCCAAAATAATTCCCCCCTTGTGATATACAGGTTAAGTGATCTTGGTGCGATCAGTAAAGCAAGTATGCAAATTGGCCTAAGGCTTCAGCAGGGTTTGGGCTGGCTTACAGCTTAGCCCTTTAAATGAGGAGCAGTTGCCCTTCCACCTGCTATGCAACAGGATTTGCCAGGAGGCTGCACTTTGGAAAAAGGCTATTGATCTGCTTCCTCCGTTGGGCTGCATAAGTGTGGGCCATACTGGGTATCGATACATTTGCAGGGCTGCGATGCGCAAAGTCTGTCAAAAAGGTGCCATAGGGAGCCCATTGTTTAATGATTAACAAAGCACTAGCGGAATCTTTTCTGTATATTGGGCACGGACCCGGAATAATAGCAACTTTTCTATACGGATGATTGGGTGGTTTGGAGCTTCCTGCCTTCCTGTTGCCGGTAAATATTTATGAGTGTTTGGTGTGCTGATTTGCGCACACATGGAACAACTCATAACGGAACGCTCAGCCCCCCAAGCGTGATTCAAAAGTATTAAACTAAGTTAAAACGGTCCATTTTGAGAAAGTTACTATACGTTGCGTTTTTGGCCCTTTGGGCTATTCCCGGGGTCAACGCTCAGGATATCCACTATTCTCAGTTCGGATATGCGCCTGCCACGACGAACCCGGGGCTCACCGGCATATTCAGGGGGAAGTTTCGGGCGATTAGCAACTCGAGGCAGCAGTGGCGGACAGTCCCCGTTAATTACCTGACGTTTTCTGCCAGCGCGGATGTGAAGCTGCCCAACCGTAACCAGATGAAAAATGGATTCTGGGCCGTTGGGGCTTCCTTCAATTACGATCGTGCGGGATTGGCCCGGCTGCAAAATACCAACCTTAATTTCAACCTTTCCTACACACACCGGCTGGCCGAAAAGGTATTCATCACTGCCGGCGCCCAGTCAGGAATTGCCCGCAGAGATTTCGATATTAACCCGTTGCTGTTTAATAGCCAATACGACCCCACCACCAGTAGTGGCAATCCTGATCTGCCCCCCAACGAAATTTTTCAAAACTTCGAAAACGACTTCGCTGATTTCAGTGCGGGCATCAACCTGCGTATTCAGGATTTCAGCAACTGTGAGATCGTAAACACGCTCAAAAACCGGTCCTCAATAGACATAGGTGTGGGCGTTTTTCACCTCAATCGCCCGGACCAGGCATTTAATGAAGTGAGAGGGCCAAGGGCAGAACTGCCTATGCGCATTAGCCCGTACATTCTGGCTAATAAGCAGGTTGACCCTATCGTTGATGTATTTGCTAACCTGAATTTTCAGTTCCAGGGCGTCTATAAGGAATGGCTGACCAATTTTGGCGGCCGGGTATTTTTCGATAAGACCCCTGGTAGTGTCACCGCCCTTGAGCTAAGCTGTGGCTATCGCTTCAATAATGAGCTGGGGGATGTGGTATACCCAACAATTGGAATGCAGTATGGCGATATCTTTGCCGGGTTTTCGTATGACATTAATATTTCTGCATTTGACGTGGCTACCCGCAACCGGGGTGGCTGGGAGCTGACGGTACGATATACCTTGAGCCAGATATGCCTGGACAACTATTTCTGTCCGTTGTTATAATGAGAAAACGGCGCTTTGCGCCTGCACAGGTACTATGAGCAAACCAGGCCGCGCTTGTCTTCGGCAAGCCGGCGGTGCCGGAATAATAAGAACGACCAACACACGACCGGCGCCCTGTCATCCCCCCAACTACGATGGTTAAGGCGTTTCATCATTGTACCTGCAAATAAATTATTAGTGGTACGACCTGCTTGCGGCCGCAGCCGTGCCAGACCAGCATAAAGCATCGAATTGGCCTGCATTTTTGAGAGGCCGGTTGCTATGTATGGATAGCAGGCCAGCTTTGATTACCTAAAAGATGAAGACAATTACTGACTTATGAATATCAAAATGTTGTCCCTGCTGTTGGCGCTTCTGCTCCCGCCCCTTTGGGGAGTGTCCCAGTCATTGGAAAAGGTGCTTGAAGCCGGGGACGAGGCGTACCAGAGCCGTGACTACTTTACGGCTTTCAAGTGCTATGAAGTTGTATTGGAATACGATGATGATAAGTACAGCCGCCCACAGCGGCTTCTTGCTTTTCAGTACGGGCTTTCGGCTCAGCGCTTCAACTATTTCTCTAAAGCAGATTCGGTTTTCGCTAACCTGATGGTGGCCTCTGAGGATAACAACCGTATAGATTCCATATATGCCCGCACTGTTTATTATCGTGCGCAGTTGCTCCTGTCCAAAGGGGAGAGCGAAGCGGATTACAGCCTTGCCAAGTCGCTCTTCGAAAAAGTGGAAACGGAGCTCAGCTCAAAAGTAAGCGCGGATCCGGTTTTACAGGAACGGTACCGCGAAGCTGCGGCCGCTGGTATTCAAAAAGTCGAATACAGTATTCAGCGCAATGGATGGCTGGAAAAAGATACGTTGCACCGACTGACAAGCAATAAAATCAACTCCGGCTACTCCGATCTTGCTCCTGTTATGGAAGGCGATACCTTGTATTTCTCCTCCCTGCGCTTTGATAATAACCCCTTAAGGCGAAAGCGGCAGTCGACTACTTATGGTATGAATTTACGGGCCGTTTTTGCTCCGTTGGATACAGGCGGGATGGATACCCTGCTGACTGTTCTGCCAACCGCTGAACCCTTCAACAAAGAAGATCAATTCACTCTTCATCGGGCCATCAGTCCTTCCGGTGGCTGGATGGTCTTCTCTGTTTGCGAATCCGTTGAAGACTCTATCCGTTGTAAGCTTTACAAGCGTCAGTCACAAGGTCCCGGCATTTGGGGCGAGCCACAGCTGATGGAAATTAATCAGGGCGGTCGCTATACCACTACACAGCCTGCTTTTGGCTATGATTGCGCAACAGAAGCTGTAGTGCTTTACTTCGTGTCTGACCGTCCCGGTACGCTGGGCGGGCTAGATATCTGGCAGGCCAGCTTCGATGAAGCTTCAGGGACCGCAAACGCCATCACCAACCTTGGCGAACCGGTAAACTCCCAATGGAATGAATCCACACCTTTTTATCATCAGTTATCGAGTACATTATACTTTTGTTCAGATGCGCCTCCGGGCTATGGGATGTATGATTTATTTAAGACGCTAAAAACTGAAGAGGGGTGGTCTCAGCCAGATAACCTTGGTGCACCTTATAATTCAGGCTTCAACGACATGTATTTCTTTACTTCCGAGGAAGGGAGTACTGTATATTTGTCTTCTGACCGGCCGAGGTCAAGGCGCTTTGATGAAGCCATTGATGCCTGCTGTCAGGATATATTTACCGGCCAGCGAAAGCTGGATCGGGAACTGTACGTAGAAGTCATACAGTGCGATCAAAAACCCAGAGGATATACAGACACAGAGTTGAAAGTCATTGATGTTTCGGATTGCCGACAGTTGGACACGCTCCTCAATACAGCCACAATGGACGATATTGCAGAGACATTGCCCGTGAGGCAATACCGGCAGTACCGGGTTATTGCTTCCAATCCATCAATCGGAGCCATGGTGGATACGGTCATTGACCTGAGGCTTGCCCATTTTGATACCGCCCAAACCGCCAGTGTCATCATAGATCTTCTTCCTGATTATGTGGAGTTGGCGGTTTCCACTGGTTTTTTTCTGGAGGGCGAACTGATTGAAATTGGCGAGGTCACCGTTGAAGACCAGAGCGGCAATTTGCTCAGTGCAGTCGAAGGGCAGTCAGGCCTTTACCGGTTGGCTTTTGATCGGGCTTACAATATTGGTGTTTCAGTGGATTCTACAGAGCGTACCATTCAGGGTGTACTCCCTGGTGTCGTCACTTTATATCCGGATACGCTTGAGGGCGTTTACTTTCCTAAAGCGCAGTGCCAGAAAGTCTGTTACCAGGAAATAGACATTCCCCTGCCTGCCGATCAGCGCCGGGAAGTCCGGGTGTATTTCCATAACGATAAGCCAAACCGCGCCGGGCGTGTCCCAGGTGGCTTCCGGGGGTATACCAGCGTTACGGATCAATCCTTTGATGATGCTATTGAGGAATACCTTGCTTTGGATGACACCTACTTTGAGAACAATCCTGACAGGGATACTGTACAAAGCCGGATCCGCCTTTTCTTCGAAAGGGATATCGAAGAAGGCCGGGATGCACTAATTGAGCTGTCCAAAACCTTGATTGAAGCGGCTGGTGAACTTGAAGCCGACCAGCATATTCAGGTTGAAATTCAAGGCCTATGTAGTGCCCGGGGTAACAAGATTTACAACGACAGCCTCGCGCTGCGGCGGATACAGTGTATTCAGGAATATATGGAAAAACAGGAATGGAATGGCGTAAGGCTCGGCGATTTGATGGGCCCCAATGGCTCTAATGCAAAGGTGCGCATCATTCCCCTACCTTTGGGTGAATCCAAAGCAAGCGGAAACGTACCAGGCGGAGATGAAGATGGCAAGTACAATATTGCTGCTGCAACAGACCGCCGGGTAGAACTCAATGTGGTATTGCCTGAGCAAAATGCTCCAAAACTTTCCCTCTTTGACCTCGACGAAGACTGTACCCAAACCAATAACGAAACGCGAAAAAATCCCGAACAATGATACATATCGGATCAGTATACCTTAACCGAAGCTGGCTTTTGGTGTTGCTCCTTGCCATAGGGAGCAGTACATCCGGAGGAAGTAAGTCTTTATACCCCTGGAACGATGCCAGTGCCCTTTGCGAATGGCAGGCAACATCAGGCTCGTATGCCCTGCAATTGCCTTTTTATGGTGTGGAGGAAGACACCATTTCTCCCGCCCTTCCTGACTTTGTTTGCGATGCCGTTTGCCCGGATTTTCAGGTCACCTGGATTTCCATTGATGCAGACTGTGGGCAAAGCAATGGCTCGGCTACCGTAACGCCAGTAGGCTTACCTGCGGGAACGGAGTTTGTTTACAACTGGGAAGGCGGCATCAGCACTGGCCCAACTGCCGAAAACCTTGCACCTGGCGTTTACAAAGTGACCATTGGGATTAGTGAGTTGCTCGAAGATCAGTCGCTACGGGATTGCCTGATCGAGACAGAAGTAGTCATTGACACTAAAGAAGGCCCAACTGTAGAGGTCAGAAGCATAACGGCAGGTAATTGCGCAACGCTTTCCGGTGGCGTCAAGCTAGACATAAGCGGAGGCACACCGCCCTACCAAATTTCATGGGGCGATGGTGGCAGCAACACACTGAGTGCAGACGGTACAATTAATATTTCAGGGCTCGCCCCTGGGGATTACACCTTTATAGTTACAGATGCAGCAGGATGTCTGACCTCTTTGCCAGTCACCATTCCGCAGGCGCAGGAGCCCATCTCCCTAACAGGCACGCCACCTTCCCTTTGCAGTAGCGATGATGGAACCATCACGGTGACCATGGAAGAAGGTTTCCCTCCATATACCATTACCTTGAATGAGGGCCTGGAAATTACTACCAATAATAACCCCTACACTTTTGAGGGGCTGCCTGTTGGCCTGTATACCGTAAAAGTGGAGTATGGGTTTGTCTGCGAGGCAGAAGCTTCGATCGAGCTGAATACGCCTGGCTTTGAGTGTAACGAAGGCTGGTCGGTCTTTGACCCGGTTTGCCCGGGGGATCCGGCGTATCTGTACTTTGATGGCAGCGGCACAGCAGATGAGACTTATCAGGTCCGGCAGGTCAATGCGGGATTCTTGCTGGCTTCATTACCGGGCAACGGGGCTGTATTCATCGAAGTACAATATGGAGACTACGAAATAAGACGCATCAGCTCGGCGGATAACTGCTTTTGTGAATTTATGTTGTCTGTGGAACCGGTAACCCTGGAAGCGCAACTGACCGTTATTGACGGTACCTGTGAGCCCGGGAACATTATCCCCGGCAGCATTGCCCTGAACGCAGCCACAGGCGGAACACCTCCTTACACCTTGGAGGTCACCGATCTAAATGGCAACCCAGTTGACGCATCGAACCTGGACGAGGGCAGCTACATTGCCACCGTACGGGATGCCAACAATTGCCCACTTTCGGATACTGTTGCAGTGGAAGGCGGCGCTTTGTCCGGAGGTATAGAGGAGCAGGAAGTAGTCGTTTGTGAAGGGGATACTTTCCAGCCTTCTTTTGAGAATGCAACTAACCCTAACCTGATATTTAGCTGGTCTCCCACTACGGGGCTGAGCGACTCCACGATTGGCAATCCTGTGATTACACCTACAGAAGACATTACCTACGTCTTAAATATTACCGATCCCAACTGTGGATCGTTTTCAGATACCTTGGTTATCGATTTCGTCCCGGGGTTGAATCTGTCTGTAGACGGAAATGCTTTTCAGTTTGGACAGGATGAAATCACCATTACCGTGTCTTCCGATAGCGATGAGGCGGTTTACACCTGGTTCCAAAACGATGGCACGGTCGTTGATGACGATGGGAATGACACCTTTATATTGGCTGCTGATGACCTCGCATCCCCTTATACGGTGGTAGGCGAAGTCAACGGTTGCCCGGATACCCTCACCTTCCCGGTATTGCCCCCACCTGAAGCGGACTACACCATCAGCGTGCCGGATATTGAAATTTGTGAGGGTGAAGACGGGACACTAATAGCTACTATTATCCCGGACACTATTCTAATTGACAGTATTATATGGAATGATGCGCAGGGCCAAACAGCGGGTCAGGGCTCTGAGCTTGTGCTTAGTGGCTTATCCGCCGGCAACTACACTTACACGGCCACGGCCTTTAGCCCGGTAGGCATCACGCAAACGAACGCTCTGGTAACGGTACTGCCGCTTCCGGATATTGATGCACAGCCAGATGGCGTGCTTTCCTTATGCATTACGGATCAGGGCAATCTGGTGGAACTGACCGCCACGGCAACAGGATATCCTGATGCCATGATTGTATGGACAGCCTTCGATGGCACTGTCTTAGGCAATGGTGGAATGGTCATGGTGCAGGCCGAGGCAGGAACGAGCCAATACATAGCTACGTTGGCTTCTGTCTGTGGTGAGGTAAGCGATACAGTAACTATCGAGGTAGATACCGAACCTGCACTTCCGGCATTACCAGACACGCTCAAGCTTTGTGTAGGCGATGAAACTGTTATTGAACTGAGCGATTATGCATTCCCTTACACCTGGTCCGATTGTGACGGTCAGGCCATTCCGGTATCAGGAGATAGTATTATTGTTTCAGGCGATGTTGTTGGAGAGACTTGTTTCCGGTTTAGCGCTTCTAATGAGTGCGGTACGGTAGAAGCCGAGGTGACAGTATACGTTGTCCCCGAACAAGTTGTAGATGCACAGCCTAATGATACCATTCAATTATGCATACCCGCACCGGATACCTGCCTGGCCGCAACTGTAATTGGTTTGCCAAACGACTGTATAGAATGGACGGATCTTAGTGGAAACCTTTTAGGGACCGGTAGCGAATTGTGTGTGACGCCTCCGCAGGGAACGAGCCAGTATATCGCAAATGTACCCGGCCTGGATTGTATCACTGCTGACACCGTTACTATAGTCGTGGAAACAATGCCACCGCCGCCACCTGATTTGCCTGATACACTGACGATTTGTACCAATCAAGATACTGTATTGGACCTGAGTAGCTACAGTCACCCATACACCTGGTCCAACTGTGATGGCCAGGTTATAGCTACCAATAATAACGAAATCCAAATCTCTGGTACCCAACCAGGAGAAGATTGCTACACCTTCTCCGCTTCTAATATTTGCGGTGAGGTAGAAGAGCAGGTAATCGTTTTTGTAATTGCAGCCCCTGAAATCAGTGCCCAGCCAGACACGACTATCGAGTTATGTGCTCCTGTAACAGACAGCTTAGTTTTGACGGCTACGGCGCCGGGTTTTGCTCAGAATGCCATCGCATGGTTTAGCGAGGATGGGGATGCATTGGGTACAGGAGGTACGCTTAGCGTCTTGCCTGCTGTAGGGACCAGCTACTACATCGCCAGCATTACTGCAGCTTGTGGTACCGCCACAGATACTGTGACTATTGTAGTGGATGATTTCGTGCCGCCGCTGCCTCCTGGGCTTCCGGATACGTTGAAAATTTGCGAGGGCAATGATATTATTATAGATCTCAGTACTTACGGTTATCCTTATGTATGGTCGGACTGCGAAGGGCAGGAAATCCAGGTGAATAATAATACTATTGAAATCAGCGGCAATGAAGAAGGAGAACAGTGTTTCAGGTTCAGTGCATCCAACGCTTGCGGCGCGATTGAAGAGCAAATCACCGTTTACGTGGTCCCGGAACAACAGGTTGATGCACAGCCCAACGATACCCTGCGCTTTTGTGCGCCGGCTCCAGATACCTGCCTGACCGCTACGGTCACCAACTTGCCTGATGATTGTATAGAATGGACAGACCTGGATGGGAACCTCCTGGGGACCGGAGGCGAGCTTTGTGTAACACCGGGCGTTGGACTGAGCCAGTACATTGCCAGTGTCTCAGGCCTGCCTTGCGTAGCACCAGATACCATAACGGTTATCGTGGATAGCCTGCCAATGGCTCCTCCTGCACTGCCGGATACGCTTACCTTGTGCATAGGGCAGGATACTATATTTGATGTGAGCAGCTACGGCTTCCCTTACACCTGGTCTGTCTGCGATGGTCCGGTGATACAGGAAAATAGCAACGAAATTGAAATCAACGCCACTAACGTAGGCGAAGCATGCTATACCTTCACCGCTTCTAATGCCTGTGATACAGTAGAAGTAGACGTGATTGTATACGTCATTCCGGAACCAGCAATAGACGCACAACCAGACACCACCATTGCTTTGTGCGGACCGGTCAACACGTCTATAAATATCTTTGCCACAGCGGATGGATTCGCAGATAGCGATATTACCTGGACAAGCGAAGAGGGGACCGTTCTGGGTACAGGCGCTACCTTGTCTGTAATGCCGATGGAGGGCATAAATCGATATATCGCGAGTACGCCACAGTTGTCATGTGGTAGCGCGAGTGATACGGTAACGATTGTGGTCAGCAACCTGCCCCCACCCCCGCCGGTCGCATTGCCAGACACACTGAAGCTGTGCGTGGGCGATTCAGCGGTGATCGACCTGAGCGGCTACGGCTTCCCGTACACCTGGTCAGCATGCGGCGGCGCGGAGATCCCGGTAGCCAATGACGAGATTATCATTTTGGGCGATCAGGCCGGCGAGTTCTGCTACGAGTTCGGGGCAGTGAACGCCT
>NZ_JALEGS010000089.1 GCF_022763345.1 Phaeodactylibacter sp. | reverse complement strand
TCAGTCACTTAGCTTAGGCTATGCTCCTTCATCGTGCCTCGTTCAGAATAAAATTTGACTAAATTCGCTCCAAAAGCGAATTCCCAACATAGTCTTAAAGAGTGGTACCGCAGCCGGAATAGTTTTAATGTTGCTGAACAGCATTGATCAAAGCTTCCGTACGCTGAATATTTCGTTCAAGGATTTGGGTCTGTATCTTGTAAATACCGAACCATGCATAGACAATATTGCGGAGCCGATGGTCTTCCAGAAGGTCATCAGCCTGCTGCTGCATAGTCTCAAAGCTGGTTTCATTCATGAAAAACAAGGAGACATGATCGCGCAAAAAGGCTTTGGTGCGGTCATCTTCCATGAAGATTTCATTGTACCGGCTGTAGTGGTCTACAATCTGGTTTTTCAGCTCCATGTCTTCCACCAACCGGAAGTCTCCGGAGTTTTTCAGGGTCTGGTAAGTTGCATCATGGGGGATAAAGGTAGGCATACCCAGTAGTTCACTGAAGATTTTGAAAGGCACAGAATCCCGGCCGGGCAATGTACGGTGAAAGTGCCCAATGATGCTCCGTGCGGTTTGCTGGTTCTGCTGCACAAAGGCAAGGTTATCATTCAGTACTTCTAGGTCAGCCGACAAATCCGCAGCCAGGCTTTCCAGGTAAGTATGGGCTTTTTTCTTTTCCTGCTGCCCCTGTGCCCAGTTGTTAAGCCCAAAGGCGATCAGAATGCCAACCGTAACAATCAATAACTCTCCAATAGCGTATTTCCAATCGATTTTCATAATCTGGAAAATAAGGAGGTTAACTCCCAAAACGCTAGTCTTATAGCTAAAGGCTCCTATAAATTAGACGAAAAGTTTCAGGACAATGCTCTCATCCCAACTCCGGGTAAAAGTCTGGCCTCAATATTCCGGGAACAACGACAAACCCAAAGAGATTTAATATATTGGGAACACAACGACAGCAAGGCGATCCGCAAAGGCGACTGGAAGCCAGTGCTGCCGTCCTGGGGACCGGGCTTTGTAGCACCTGAAAGAAGACCGGTCTGAGCTGAAGGATTTGTCCGGTCAGCACCCGGAAAAAGCAGAGGAAATGCGCCTGGCTGTTGAGTCCTGGGCAGACAGCGTCGGGGTGATGCCCTGGCCAAAAGTGAACGAGATTAGAAAAACAGAGAAATTATGCAGAGAAGAACTTTTATCAAGCAGGCCTCCGCCAGTGCAGCGGCACTTTCCCTGGGTGGGCTTACGGCTACGGCTCAAAGCTACAACCGGATTGTGGGCGCCAACGACCGCGTACACGTGGCTATGATTGGCTGTCAGCGGCGCTTCCCGGGCCTGCTCGCTGGCTTGTCCAACACCGAGAATATTAAGGTCACCTTTGTTTGTGATGTCGATAGCCGCCGGCAGGGGAAAGCAATGGAGCAGGTGTCGAAAGACTTGGGGTATAGGCCTGAGGGCGAAAAGGACATGCGTAAAATTATGGAGCGCGAGGATGTGGATGCCGTCTTTCACGCCACACCCGACCACTGGCATGCTCCGGGCGCAATTCTGAGCATGCAGGCCGGCAAGCATGTCTATGTGGAAAAACCCTGTAGCCATAACCCTGCCGAAGGAGAAATGCTGATCGCCTGGCAGAAAAAAACCGGGCTGCAGGTACAAATGGGTGCGCAGCAACGCTCTTCTCAGGAAAGTCAGGAAGTGGTGATGGCTATCCACGAAGGGCTAATAGGTGAACCCTACATGGCCACCGCCTTTTACTCCAATGCCCGGGGCAGAGTCCCGGATGCCAATATCATCCCTGCACCTGACTATCTCGACTGGGAACTCTTCCAGGGCCCTGCACCCCGCACCGATTTTATTGATATAGTTGGCGATTACAACTGGCATTGGTACTGGCGCTGGGGCACGGCAGAAACCGGCAACAACGCCACCCACGAATTCGATATCGCCCGCTGGGCACTGCAAGTGAAATTCCCGGAGGAAGTGCGGGTCAATTCTGCCAAAAACCACTACAAGGATGATCCCTGGACCATGTACGATACCATGTATGCAACCCTGAAGTTCCCTGGTGGAAAAGTCATCAACTGGGACGGTAAAAGCCGGAATAACAACCCCACTTACGGGGGTGGCCGGGGCACCATCATTTACGGTACAGAAGGATCGGTATTTGTGGACCGTAGCAAGTACATGCACTACGACCGAGGAGGGAAACTCATCACCGAAAAGGTATCCGGCGGTGATGAAGCCGGCACCGCACTCGGCGGCGGTGGAGACCTGACCAGCCGTCATGTCCGCAATTTCGTGGAAGCTATTCGCGGTAAAGCTAAGCTGGCTTGCCCGATCGACGAGGGCGCTATCAGCACTAACCTTTGCCACTATGCCAATACCTCTTCCAGAGAGGGTGATGCCCTCCTTGCCATCGACCCGCAAACTGGTAAATACACGGATAAAAGAATCATGAAAAAGTACTGGGGCCGAAATTACGAAAAAGGCTGGGCCCCGGAACAGATCTGATGATAGCAGTCGGCCGGATTACTTCTTACTTCCGGCCGACTGGTTTTTTATTCTTCCAGATGCTGGTTCAGAAAATCGAATGTCCGTTTTTCTGTCCAGTAATACCCATCGCGGTTCACGGTGACAAAACCAACATGGCCACCCCGTTTTGGGGCTTCGAAATGGAAGTATTTGTGGTCCCTGGCCAGATCAAAGGGGTAACAGCTTTCACTCAGAAAAGTATCGTCCTGCGCGCTAACGAGCAAGGCCGGGTGCTCAATCGTTGGGATAAAGTAGATACTGCTGCAACTGGTCCAGTAATCCTCTGCATCCCGGAAACCGTGGACCGGACCGGTAAAGCGGTCATCAAATTCGCGGAAATCCCGGGGCATGCGCTCCGGAATCTCTAACTGCCCGGGGAACCGGTTGGCTTTCTCCACCATTTTGGCGTTGAGGGTTTGCATAAAACGCTGCCGGTAGTGCCAGTTGTGCCATTTGTCAATTTCGGTATTGGCTGACTTCACATCGCAGGGTACCGAAAAGGCCACGCCTCCCACCAACTCATCCGGGTGGAAACCACCTTCGCCCAGGTATTTCAGAATCACATTGCCACCCAGGCTAAACCCTACCAAACCGATATGCCGGTAACGGCCAAGGCTCAGCGCATGATCAATCACCTGACGAAGGTCTCCAGTTTCGCCAATGTGATAAGAACGCAGCAGGCGGTTGGGCTCACCACTGCAACCCCGAAAATTCAAGCCCAGGGCATCCCAGCCCCGTTCATTGAAGTAGCGAGCCATGCCCCGAATGTAAGGGCGGTCAGCGGAGCCTTCCAAACCGTGCAGCCCGATAATGAGCTTGTCGCTGCCCGTGCAGGACCAGTCGATGTCCAGAAAGTCGCCATCGGGGAGCTCTAAACGCTCGCGGTCGTAGGCCACTTGTGGGACCTTACGGAAAAAGGCTGGATAAATGGTGTTAACATGATGATTGCGAAACCAGGGTCTTGGACGATAAGAAGATGTAGTGATCAAAGGCATTTCAATTTATAAGTTATTCCAATGGAGTGAGCGATCGCAGCTGCAAATTTAGGTTTAAGACGTTATCCCCCAAACGTTGCTGGTAATTTTCCAGGCTGGACCGGGCGGAAGTAGGGTCATCAAAGACCAGCCCGAAGTACAAAGCATAGCCATTTTCCAACTCGTCAAAGCAGCCCAGCCAAACGGCACTTGCCGTAAAACCGAAGCCTTCCAGCTCCCGGATACGGGCCGTCACGGCGCTGTAGCTTTGGTATACCCCTTCCTGAATGATGTAGCCGGTCGAAGTTAGGGGCCGCAGGCGGGAACAATCGTAGGTGTAAGGCGCAGCACCGTCCAGATGCCCGACAAAACCCTCGCTGGAAGCCCCCGAACGCGCGACCGGAGGCACGGTCACCGATTCCGGCTGTGCAGGCTGCAGCGACAGGTAGGGCTCCATATCTTTCCGAATGGGATAGGGCCAGGTAATCAGGGTATCCAATACAAAGGTGATGGGCTGAGTATAGCTTTCGTTGCGTTTCCGCACATCGGCCATTCGTCTGAGGTAGGCTTCCGGGGATTCCTCCTCAATCGTTTTAAGCTCTTGCATTTCCTGATAGAGCACGCCCGAGGTCAGCGCCAGGCAGATGCCCACTGTCAACATCTGATATTTGTAACGCCGCTGGAACCGCAGCAGGTTTTCCGGCTTAAGCGTAGCCATCCATTCCGGGTAGCGCCCTTCGTCGAGCATTCGTTGGAGGTCGTCCTGCCTGAGAAAGTCGATGTTGCTGCGTTTCTGGTCAAAAACATCTTTTCGGGCAGGCGACAGCTGCATCAAGATGGACTTATCTGCGCGCACGATCAGCAGCCCCATGCCGTTATAGATGCACTGATTTTTTAGCTCCAAATAGTAGGGATCGCTCGTGAGGTTAGCAAATACGTCCTCCCCCAGCGCCACCCATTGCTCATCGGCATGGTAGCGTTTAAATTGCTCAATGGCGTAGATGTACCGGTACCGCCTCCAGTTCCGGAACAGCAACAAAAACCCGAAAAAGCCAAACGTAAAAAAGGCAATGAATAAAGCAATCGCCCCAGTCAGTGTCAGCGCCTCCACTGAAAACCAGGCCCGAAACAAGCCAAGCAAAAGTAAACCACAGGCGAAACAAGCCGCCACAGCTGCAGCATCCCAATAAAGGAGGATTTTTTGCTTGCGGTAGCGCACCTCGGCTTTGGTATCGTAGGAAGTCGCCTCGAAAGTCGCCCGAAACACTTCGCCGGAAGGCTGCACAAAGGACAGGAAACCATCGGCTACAATCCCTCCCTTGCCCCGGAGATCAGAGGACAGCTCCCAGCCGCCCTGCCTTTGCCGGAAGCGGTAGTGGTGCTTCAGGTAGCGTAGGGTCGCGGACTTAATGTCCGTTTCGGTAAGCGTTTGAGATTGCCATTCCATGCGCCTATACCATTTCGAGTTGCTGCCAAAGCTTAACGGCTTCCATGGCCGGGCGGACATCGTGCACCCGAAGGATTTTAGCGCCCTGCTGCAGGGCGACCATGTTTAAAGCAGTAGTTCCGTTCAACGCCTGTTCTGGCTTGGTTTTCAGCACTTTATTGATCATTGACTTCCGGCTCAGCCCGGCCAGTAACGGCAAGTCTAAAATTTTGAACAGGTGCATTTGTTTGAGCAGCTGATAGTTGTGCTCCACGGTTTTTCCAAACCCAAATCCGGGATCCAATACAATATCGTGCACATCGAGGGCCCGCAGCTTGCCTACCTCCGCAATAAAAAAGTCCAGCACCGTCTGCACCACATCCTCATAATCCGGGTTGTCCTGCATGGTCTTCGGGCTGCCCTTCATGTGCATAAGGATGTAAGGCACCTGCAAGCGGGCCACTGTCGGGTACATCGATTCATCAAAGGCACCGGCGGAAATATCATTGACGATGGCAGCCCCCGTTCCCACCGCTTCCTCCGCTACCCGTCCGCGGATGGTATCAATGCTGAGAAGAGCCTGCGGAAAAGTCTGATGCAAGGCTTCAATCGCTGGCAGCACCCGCTGCAACTCCTCCTCCACCGAGATGAGCTCAGCGCCCGGGCGGGAGGACATGCCACCGATATCCAGAATCGCAGCCCCTTCCTTTAACATCTGTTCTGCCTGCCGCAGCAAGGCATCCTGACGGGTATACCGCCCACCATCGAAGAAGGAGTCCGGCGTCACATTCAATATCCCCATCACCTGAGGCGATTGGAGGCTCAGCAGTGTACCGCGGCAGTTTAAAGTGAGGCGAGGGTTCAACATAAATGGGTCAATAAAAAGACAAAGGTAATAATTCCACAACCAAGGCCGCACCTTTACCGTTGGGTATACTGTCGTCAATGAGGTTTGGGAATCCAAACCGACATCGAGTGCAGTATATACTGACCGTTTTGGTCTAGTCTTCGCCCAAACCAAAACGCGTCATGTATAGTTTGACGGAAACACCGGAAACCATAGGTCGTTTCTGTCTCCGTTCAACGCAATTCAAACCGATAAAGTGCTATGAGATTTTTTTGGTTTATCCTGGGGCTCGCTGCCCTTGCTGCCTGTCAGCGCTACAGTACGCTGCCTGGCACAGCCACCGATAAAGACTGGAAAGTGAAGACCCTTCCAGCTTCTCCACAGCAGATGGATGGAGACCCGGAAGCGGGCTACGCCTTCATCGGAGGGGGCTCCTATATCGGCTCCGGTGTACCCTTTGAGCTGATGAAAAAACGCCTCTCCGGCACCACCGATACCGTGCTGAGACGAGGTGGTGTCAATGCCAACCTGCCCTACCCCGTTAGTGCTTTCGAAGCAGCCAAGGGCGGAACACTCGTGATGAACGGCAACTGCTTCACTTGCCACGCCGGGGAGATCAACGGGCAGATTGTACCAGGGCTGGGCAACAGCTTTTCAGACTACCAAAAGAGCTTCAAGCCGATGGGCAAGGTGATCCGGGTGGGCGTAGACTTCAAGTACAAAAAGGACGAGCCCGAGTGGGAGGCCTACGAGGACTTCTCCCGCTACTTCAACGCTATGGCGCCTTACATTCAGACCAATCAGCCCGGTGCCAATCCGGCTTTCCGCCTGGCAGAAGCCTGCATGCGCCACCGCGACCCGGTTGACCTGACCTACCGGGAGGCGCCCAACTACGACATGATGGACTACACCATCGCCACCGATGTCCCGCCTCTTTGGCATGTTAAGAAAAAGAACGCCCTGTACTACAACGGCATTGGGCGGGGCGACTTCACCAAGCTGCTTTTCCAGGCCTCTGTGCTGGGCATACCCGACAGTACGGCTGCCCGGGAAGCCATCATTGGGTTCAAAGATGTCCTGGCGTGGCTGCAAACACTGGAGCCCCCGGCTTATCCCGGCCCGGTTGATCAGGCACTGGCGGCGGAAGGGCAGGTCATTTTTGAAGAAAATTGCAGCAAATGCCACGGTACCTACGGCGAGGAAGAGACCTATCCCAATAAGCTGGTTTCACTGGCACTCGTCAAAACAGACCCCATGTACGCCAATTACGCGAAAAACAGCGGCATCGTGGAATGGTACAACAGCAGCTGGTTTGCGCAATCAGAGCCGAAGTCGTACTTTGCGCCCGAGCTGGGGTATGTGGCACCGCCTTTGGATGGCATTTGGGCGACCGCGCCCTACCTGCACAATGGTTCGGTCCCTACGGTAGCTGCCCTGCTCGACAGCAAAAACCGGCCCGATATTTGGGTGCGGTCCGGAGACAGCCGGGACTACGATCACGAGCAACTCGGCTGGGCTTATACGGAGTTGGACAAAGCTAAAGGCGAATGGGCATTTGACACCAACCGCCCTGGCTACAGCAATAAAGGACACGATTTTGGCGATAAATTATCAGTAGGTGAACGCACAGCTGTTATTGAATACCTTAAAACATTATAAATATGCGAATGCTATTGCTTGGGATCGCTTTGCTGGCTGCCTCCACGGGCATTCAGGCACAAGCCCAGGATGTACAGGATATCAAATCCCGGATAAATCAATACTTCACCGCTACCGAAGACAAAGACTGGGAGACGGTGGTCGATTTCCTATATCCGCCGCTTTTTGAGCAAGTCTCCAAAGAAGAGATGGTGCAAATGTTTGCCGACATGAGTGGCAACGGTATGGAAGTGGATATGTCGGGCTACCGCATCAAGCGCATCAGTGCTCCGTTCGCCTTTGAATCGGAGCGATACGCCCCCGTCAGCTACATGGGTACGATGACCATACAATTCACCTCAGATTCTTATAAAACTCCAGAAATGGTTGGCATGATCAAAGGCAACCTTGAAGGCACGCATGGCACGGACGCTGTGTCCTACGATGGCGCCACCAATACCTTTACGGTCCTGGTAGATAAGGTCATGTACGCCATTGCCGACGAGGGGACGAAAAACTGGCACTTCATCGAAAATGATGCCCAAAACCCAATGACGCAGCAGCTCATTCCTGCGGAGGTGAGGGCTCATTTTGCAGAGGAGTAAAGCATCGAATTAAGCTGTTGCCGCGTTATATTGGTGTAAGTAATCAAACCCTTAAACTTATGACGCGGCAGCTTTCTCTCCTGCAGTCCCCGGCATTCCTCCTGAGCCTGGGCTTGTTGCTCCTCAACGATTTTTTCCTGAAAGGCGCTTTTCCGGGCTTGCTTGCCGGTAAATTATCCGATTTTGCCGGGCTGTTTGCCTTTGCGCTGTTTTGGATCGCGCTTTTCCCTGCTTACCGCAAATCCATTTGCTGGGGCATTGCCTTGTTTTTCCTGTATTGGAAAACGCCATTCAGCCAACCGCTGATTGAAGGTTGGAATAGCCTGACCGGCCTGCATTATGCCCGGGTGGTGGACTACACGGATTATCTGGCGCTGCCGGTTCTGATTTTGGCCTACCGTTATAGCCTGGTGTACACCCCTGATTGGAAGGTCCGGGTTCCCTACGCGATTCCGTTCTCTGTAGCCGTTTTTGCCTTCCTGGCTACGAGCACACCGGATGAATATGACCGTTTCCTGGTCCTGGACGAGACCTACGAGCTCTCCTATGGGAAAAATGAATTTGTACCGCGGGTGGATGCTGCCGACAGCTTGTTCATTGAGCATGGATTGCCGCTTTCCGAAGGGTTGGAACCGGATACGGTAAACATCAGCTACTACGCGGCCCACTGTGGGGGCTATCAATGGGCGGACATTATTCTTATCCCCCTCAACGATAGCCTTACCAACCTACAGGTCATCGGGCTGTACTATTGTACGGATGATCAGCAGCGCCGCCCTCTGGCTAAGGCGGAGTTTGAGCGGCAGGTGATTGATAAGATTGATTAGCGTTTTTACCAATTGCAGAGATCGGGGATAACGTGCGACTTCTACGAAGTCGTTCTCCTATGGTATTGCAAGGGTTACTAAGGTGTGACTTCTACGAAGTCTTCCGGAGTTTTATACCATCTACTCTGGTTTTAGCTTGCTTAAAAATTGCAGAGATCAGGGGATAACGTGCGACTTCTACGAAGTCGTTCTTCCATAGTGTTACAGGGGGATACTAAGGTGTGACTCTACTGGCTGTGCCGGGCAGACAGGTTCTACGAAGTCTTCCGGAGTT
>NZ_JALEGS010000088.1 GCF_022763345.1 Phaeodactylibacter sp. | reverse complement strand
TCAACAACCTGCTCATTCAGGGCGGGGGCGATATCTGTGCTTCCCTGCTCGTGGCGGGCGCACAATTCCAGGTGGAAGAATGCCCCTGCACAGCGGAGGCAGGCACCCTGACCGCCGATAGCGACAATTGCCTCGACGGAGACGCTGAGCTGATTGCGGCAGAAGACACCGCGCCAACTGTACCGGCCGGGTACGAAGTCCTCTACGTGCTCACTTCCGGCAATGACCTTGTTATTCAGGATGTCAGCGATACGCCACAGTTTACCGTGACCGAAACCGGGCTATTCACCATCCACACCCTCGTGTACAACCCGCTGACGCTAGACCTCAGCATCGTAGAGTTTGGCGTGACCACTGGCGTGGACGTGAACGGTTTATTGGTACAGGGAGGAGGTGATATTTGTGCCGCGCTGGACGTAGCTGGAGCAGTATTCCAGGTAGAACCTTGCCCCAGCCTGCTGGAGAACGCCCCCTACCCTAATCCGGTTTCTGATCAGTTATACCTACCGGTAGCAGACTGGATGGTTGGTTCTAATCTGACCATTCACCTCAATGATGCCAATGGCAAACTTGTGCGTGAGATTCAGATTGAAGAGGCCAATGCCCTGGAGGTGATTGATATGCGTCAGATGACGCCGGGTGGATATACTCTTATCGTTTACCATTCCGATGGCACCCGTGGCATGGTACGCCGCATTATTAAAATGTAGTCGTGATTAAATAGAATTTCATCAACAGCCTCCGTTACACAGCGGGGGCTGTTGCTTTTTGGGGATGGCATAAGCGTACAGGATCGAGAAACCTTTGATCCTTTGATTCTACCGATCTCAATGTGTACCATGTCCTTTACCCGGATTCGAAATACTCAATTTCCGGAAAAGGCCAATTATCGGGCATTAGGTCCACCTGCCTGTTTGACAATTTGCCCTTTACTGAGTATATTTAAACGATGACAAAGCGCAAAGGACAACATACTGGCATGCACCCTGCCTTAGAGCAGCCCAGGTACTTCCCTGACCTGCACGCCTCTCTGAGTGTGTACATACGGGATTGGCTGGCACCCCGCCTTCCCGAGCGCTACTCCATTTCCGTGGAGCGCGGGCTGTCCATGACAGATGAATCCGGAGCCGCTAAGCAGTACCGGCCGGATGCCAGCATTGACCAAGTCAAATCGCCTGAAGCGCCTTATGCGGATGCTATAGTAGTGCAACCACCCTCCTTTTCGGTGGAGGTTTCGGGCCAACCCCAACGGCATGTAGCCATACGGGATGAAGGTGAAAGCTTGGTCACGACCATCGAAATCCTTTCTCCTGCCAATAAAACGGGAGCGGGCTACGAGGACTTCCGCCGAAAGCAGGAACTGCTTGCCCAAAAGGGCATTCACCTGGTAGAGATTGATTTGCTAAAGCAAGGCAAGCGCCGTTGCCGGGACGGGCGGGTCGATCAGGCCGATTATGTGATGACGGTGCAGCGCGCTGGGAGTAGGCATGCCAATGTATGGGCCGTAGCTCTTGGAGATGCCCTGCCTGTTATTCCTGTTCCTTTACTTGCTCCGGATGCAGATGTGCCCCTGCCATTGGAGTATATTTTGCAGGAATATTTGGAGAAGAGTGGGCTGGGGAGGCGATTGGAGTAGCCTATTACGGTCTCCAAAATGAAACGTCTTTCGTCAGATCAGGTTCTTGACTATCTGCCCTGTACTGAGTATATTTATGCTATGACAAAGCGCAAAGGACAACATACGGGCATGCACCCTGCCTTAGAGCAGCCCAGGTACTTCCCTGATCTGCACGCCTCATTATGCGTGGATATCCGGTATTGGCTGGCCCCAAGCCTTCCCGAGCGTTACACTATTTCTGTGGAACGCGGGCTGTCCATGACGGATGAATCCGGCACCACTAAGCAGTACCGCCCGGATGCCAGTATTGACCGGGCCGAATCGCCTGAAGCGCCCTATGCGGATGCCATAGTAGTGCAACCACCTTCCTTCTCTGTGGAGGTTTTAAGCCAACCCCAACGGTATGTAGCCATAAGGGACGAAGACGAAAAATTAGTCACTACCCTTGAAGTGCTTTCTCCTGCCAATAAAACGGGGGACCGTTACGAGGATTTCCGCCGCAAGCAAGAGCGGCTTGCCGAAAAGGGTGTCCACCTGGTGGAAATTGATTTGCTGACAAAAGGCAAACGCCGCTGGCGGGACGAGCGGGTTGACCAAGCCGATTATGTGATGACTGTGCAGCGTGCCGGGAGCCGCCTCGCCAACGTCTGGGCAGCCACTTTGGGAGAACCCCTGCCTGCCATTCCCGTGCCCTTGCTTGAGCCCGATGCGGATGTACCGCTGCCGTTGGAGTATATCCTGCAGGAGTATTTGGAGAAGAGTGGGCTGGGAAAGCGATTGGGGTAGCATGGCGCAACATCACCTGCTAATGAAAATTAAGAGAAACAGAATACTTTATCTTTTCTTTATTATCTCTACGATTGCACTTGGGCTGGCATCAAGGGCTGCATTTATTCCTGAACTCATCTACCCCTATTTAGGGGATGTATTTTATGCATTAATGATTTTCTGGATACTCGGCTTTCTATACTGACGATTAAGTGGTTTGCCACAGCATACCTAATTAATGTCAGATGCTATGTTTAGCATCTGAGCAAGTTCTTTGAAAATTTCATAGATTAGCACTACCAAAGGAGGTTATGCTTTCGAGCATGATCATCC
>NZ_JALEGS010000087.1 GCF_022763345.1 Phaeodactylibacter sp. | reverse complement strand
AGCTGACGGCTTCTGATATACATGGCAACAACAGCAGCTGCACGGCGCAGGTGGAAGTGCTCATCAGCGAGAGCATCCCGCCGCCCTGGGGCACAGCAGATATCGGCATGGTGCCGGGCAGCAGCGCCTATGCTTACGACCCTTGTGCCACGGGCGGCCCGTCCAAAGGGCATTTCACCCTTAATACCACTGGCTACAACCCCATTTCCGGAAATACAGACCAGCTGGCGGGCGTGGTGCAGGAGCTGTGCGAAGGGTCCGGCATCCGCGCGGAGGTACAATCGGTAGGCCCGGATACGTATGCAGGCATATTCATGCGCAACAGCAGCGCGGCCGGGTCGCCCATGGCGGGGCTGTTTACCAACCTGACGCCTTTGCTGCGCTGGGAGAGCCGCCTGCAGCCGAACGGCGGCAAGAGCTTTACGCCCTTTCAAGCGGTAGCAACCCCGGCAACGCTGGGCATGCGGCGGCACAACGGCCTGCTGCAGGCTTTCTACCGCATCCCCGGCGGGAGTGGCTGGCAGTTGATCACTCAAATACAAGACCACCTGGAGGAGTGCGTGGAAGTGGGCTTTGGGGCCTTCACGAGCACGCCTGGCGGAGCGGCAGTAGCTGTGATTGGCCCGGTGACGACCATAGGCGCTTCCAACAGCACTGAATTTGGGGGCAGCCCGGCCATGGAGCTTACTGGCGCTTCTGGCACCGGGCAGCTGGCGCTTTGGCCCAACCCTGCCTCCCGGTCGGCCACTTTATCGCTGGGCGCACCGCTGGAAGCGCCGGCGCAGGCCCGCCTGATGGACGGGCTGGGGCGGGCTGTGAGGGCATGGGCACTGCCTCATGGAGATACGCAGCATCAACTGGATGTGGACGGGCTGCCCGCAGGCATTTACTGGTTAAAAATTGATAGGTACCCGGATGCAAAGCGGTTGATGATTAGCAGGTAAGATTTCAGAGGTGCTAAAAATGCAGGTACTACCAGGAAATCAAAAACTGGTAGTACCTGCATTGCTCCGATAGTCACTCGTTTTGCATCCATTCTCCCCCCTCAGTTCCTTTAGCTGTGAAGGCCCGGACCGTAAATTTGTCACACCAAAAAAGCGAAAAGTGTTTTACTAAAAAGATTGGATTACACCGGTGCATATCGCTGGCACATCATGCACTACTGCTCCATAATCCCCCCTATGCTTAACCAATGGGCTATCAGCCCACTACTACCTAAAGCTAATTTTATGGGGAATTTTCAGGAGCTGCAGTAACCAAAAAATTGCTGCGGCTCCTTTTCCCCGTGAATACGAAGCAAACCGATCTAAGTGCACTCAATTATTTCGGGAGACCTCTGTGCGCTTCTGTCCTTTTATGGCGTTACAGCTGACTACCATACACTTACTGTTTCACAATCCGTTTAAGCGCTACCCCTTCTTCACTACAACATACAATAAGGTATAAGCCAGCCGGCCAGCCTGATGCCGATACCTGAAACCGCCCGGTTGAGCCGTCAGTATGCGACGATGGCAAGGTGGCTATACATCGCCCCTGAATATCGAGAACTTGCATTTGCAATATTCCGGACCGGTTGGGCATATCGTATTCTATCCAAAACTCATCTTGTATAGGATTAGGCCACGCCCGAAGTCCAGGTATAGCCTTCCTTCGACCAAAGGCGGATGTGGTTACGCCCTCCCCTTCTGTAATGTGGTAATGCTGGTCAACCGCAAGCCCTTCATAAGTTTCCACCGCCCCATTCGGCCAGCGGATGGACAACCGGTCGATAAGCGTGGCGTCCCCCAGCCCGAAGTGCAAGGTGAAACTGTTTTGGGAGGCATAGCCCATGCCTGCGCAGACTTCATCCATTTGCACCTGCCCGTTGGCTTCCAACGTGACCCGCGCACCGATAGCGGCAGTATTGCTTTCCGTGCCCCGCAGGCGTACTTTGACGAAGTGGTGCCCGTTTTCGGTGCTGTTCAGAAAAAGCTGATTGCCATCCTGAGATCCGGCATTGACGAGCAGCAAATCTGGTTTCCCATCGGAGTTGACATCACCCGTAGCGACGCCGTAGCCGGCCATCGGGCTCGACAGGGGCGTCCCTTCGCTGACGACTTCAAAAGTCGTATTCCCCAGATTGCGGTACAGCAGGTTATCAAATGGGGCAAAGTAGGTATCGTTGGACACATAAATATCACTGTGCCCATCGTTATCGTAATCCAGGAAGACCGTGCCCCAGCCCATGCCCAGGTCATCCACTCCGGCCGGACTGCCCATTTCCGTAAAGGTGCCATCCCCATCGCTGAGCAGCAGGACATTCTCATACAGATTGGTGATGTACAGGTCGAAGAAGCCATCGTGGTTGATGTCTGCAAAATCTACGCCCATGCCCTGAGCGGCGATGTTGGCCCCGGCGGCCACCGAGACGTCCTCGAAGTGCCCGGTCCCGTCGTTGCGGTACAGGATATTGGGCTGATTGGCATCGTGGGTAAGGTAAAGGTCGAGGTCACCATCGTTATCGTAGTCGAAAAACAGGGAGCCCATGGCGATGCCAAAGTCCTGGGCATTGGCAGCTACTGTAATATCCGTGAAGGTCCCATCACCGTTATTATGGTACAAGTAATTGGGCGCGGCAAGGTTGGCTACGTACAAATCGACATACCCATCCCGGTCCACATCTCCCCAGAGGACCGCCCGGGTGCGATGCCCGGAGTTGACCCCTGCACTTACGCTAATATCGGTGAAGGTGCCATCGCCATTATTGCGGTACAAAATATTAGGTTCATCCCGGTTACCCAGGTAAAGATCGAGGTGCCCGTCATTATCGAAATCGCCCCAGGAACTCACATTGGTCGTACCCACATGCGCAATGCCTGCCTGAGCGGCCACTTCCACAAACTGTCCATTACCGATAGCCCGGTAAAGCAGATTGGGCGCATTGTGGCGGGAGATGTAGATATCATCGGCCCCATCACCATCGTAATCACCAAAGGCGACGCCAAAGTTCCGGCCAGGATGCCCGATGCCGGCACTGGCGGACCCATCAAAGAAAATAGGCTGTGCGGGCAGCAGCCTTGCCATCAAAGCAAGCAGCAAAAAACATAAACGAACCATAAGTCCTGCATTTCACTTTTCTGAAAAGTAGCAAAACTTCGTCAATTAAAGGATATCCATTTGGCTCAAAACCCTATATTTTACCGTGTGAGATACGATTTTTGACTGTTTTCATAGAAAAGGTTCAGGTTGGTCCCGAGGGCAGTCCAGTCGAGGTAAAGGTTAAGCACCATGAAGCGCCTCCATATGGAACGGCCGCTGTGCGACCGCCTCCGTTGACCAGCCAACCGGCACTGCTCAAAATCCAAGACTGAACCAACGGCACTGCTCGCCCATTTTACATTTTACATTTTACATTAAGCGTTTTACAGTTTTACATTTCCTTCCTGGCGGGGGTCGGGGGTGGAAGTTTATTCTTTTCCTTCCTAAAAAAATAGTGCCGTCTCCAAGCACGCCCGTCGAAAGGACCGACTTCCCATACGGGCCAGTATTGGCGTTTTAAACTACGTCGGACAGCGAGTGCGCCAGGCGAGACTGCTACTCCGACCGGTAACGCCCGCAACCACAAAACCCACCGCCCGCCAAAGCCACAGGCGACGGCGGGAAAACACCACAGTACCAAAATCCTTGCAAGGTTCAGGTTGGTCCACAGTGCGACCCCACCGATTTATCCGCCCATAATCCCAATTTTCCATACTATTTTTATCTTTGTGGCGTTGAAAATCAGCTGAAATCAGCAGTAGCAACAAGTAATCATTACCGAATCAAAATACTCGTAACGAGCATGAAGAATATTGGAATTACCCTAATGGCAACCCTCCTGTCCCTGGCCGTCTGGCAGTGTGCCCCTGAGGTCAAAGGTACCGTTATCGACGGGCAGATTGAGAATGCAGCGAATATGCAGGTCTACCTCGATCAGGTGAAGATCGGCAAAGCAAGCAATGTTTTAGCGAAAGCGGATATGGATGCCAACGGGCAGTTCAAAATGGAATTCCCGGAAGGCATTGAGGCAGGGGTTTACCAAATGCGCATTGGTGCCAAGAATTTCAACCTGGTCTTTGATGGGAGCGAAAAGCAGGTCACGCTCAAGGGCGACCTCAACGATATCCAAACCTTCAACTTCGATATTGAGGGCGCTCCGGATTCCAAAATCCTGGCGCATACCATGAACAGCCTCTTCAAGCGGGAGTATCAGGCTTCTGATATTGAGAATTTTGTCGACTCCGTTTCCAACCCGGTGCTGGGCGCTTTTGTCGCCTACCGCTCGCTGGGTTCTAACGGGCAGTTTCTGGATACGCAGAAGAATGCCCTCCGCCGCCTCAACGAGGCCATCCCCAACTCGGAGATGGGTGCCAACTACGGTGCTTTCCTCACCGCCGTGGAGCGGCAGTATATGCAGCAGCAGGCACAGGAGCTGATTCAGGTCGGCCAAATGGCGCCGGACATCAAAATGAAAAGCCCGGATGGGAAGGAATATGCGTTGTCTGACCTTCGCGGTCAGATCGTACTGCTCGACTTTTGGGCAAGCTGGTGTGGCCCGTGCCGCCGGGAAAACCCGAATGTAGTAGCCGTTTACGACAAGTACAAGGATCAGGGCTTTACCGTCTTTAGCGTTTCTCTGGATGGCCTGGACGCCCGTACCCGCAGCCGTATGAATTCTGAAATGGAGGCCGAAACTTACCTGCAAAACCAGAAGCAACGCTGGGTACAAGCCATTGAACAGGATAACCTGAAGTGGGAGTACCACGTGAGCGACCTGAAAAAGTGGGAGTCTGAGGCTGCCGCTCTCTACGGTGTGCGCAGCATCCCGCGTGCCTTCATGATTGACAAGGAGGGCCGGATTGTTTCTACCAGCGTCCGTGGTGCGGAACAAATCGAAGCGGAGTTGAAGAAACTCCTGTAAGCAGGCTGTAATTTAGTCTGGATAAAAGCCATTCAGGTATTGCCTGGATGGCTTTTTTTGAAGGTGCGTTGGGGCAGGTTAAGGATTAGGTTGAGGTTGAGTACCAAGCAGTAGCTTCAGGGGGTGGATAGCAAGCTATCCGGCAGCCACCCGAGTCGATTGCAAAGCGGTCGTGCCCTTTGGAGACACTCCCCTGGTCTGCTCAATCTTATCCTGAACCTCAGCCTCCGGCTTAGCCTTTCCCAGCCGCCACCGCCTAATTCAGCAGTACACCAATAATAATCCCAGCCGCCACCGCCGCGTTCAGCGACTCTGCGCCACCGCCCTTTCCTTTGGGGATAGACACCCGGTGCGTCACCTGTTCCATGACTGCCGGCGTGATCCCTGCGCCTTCATTACCAATGACCAGTACACCAGTTTTGGGCAGATCGGCCTGAAAAATGCTCTCCCCTTCCATATCTGCACCGAAGATAGTCAGGCCGGGGGCGGTGCTGAGGACGGCTTCAAAGTCGGCAACGATGGTGGAGACCCGTAGAAACGCGCCCATGGACGCCTGTATGACTTTAGGGTTGAAGACCTCCACACAATTCGGCGAACAAATCACCGTTGAAATACCGAACCAGTCTGCCAGTCGCAAAAGGGTGCCCAAATTGCCGGGGTCCTGAAGGTCATCGAGGTAGAGCGACAACCCTCCTGTAAGGTCTGCCGCACGGAGGGTATAGCGGGGCTGCCGCACGAGGGCCAGCGCCTGATTAGGGGTTTTAAGCAGGGAAAGGCGGCTGAGTTCATTTTCAGAGACGGTGAGCGCCTGTAGGTCAGGTGGCCACTGCTGCGGAGGCAAATGTTCCATCCAACGGGGCAGTGCGAAGAGGGTTTCCACCCATTCGGAGCGGTGCTCCAACAGTTCGCGGACCATCTTATCGCCCTCTACAACGAATTTATCATACTTTTGCCTGAACTTCTTCTGGCGAAGTGATTGTATATATTTGATCGTATTTTTAGAAACCGGCATAACGTTTTTTGGCTGTTGATCAAAATGCCCATGCGTAGCAGTGAAAGCACAATATACTTAATCGGTGCCGTTCTGGCACTGCTGTCTTTTTCCTCCTGCAATTCCTCCAGGTACCTGGCGGCGGATGAATACCTGCTGCGCGGCAACAGCATTAAGTTGCATGCGGATGACAAGCTGGAACGGGAGCGCAATATGAAGTATGAGCTGTCCACCCTGTACAAGCAGACCAAAAACAACCGGTTCTTTTTCATGCCGCGGGAGTGGTTTTACTTCGTCACCAACGGGCCCGGCGATACAACCAAGTTTGACCGGCTGCTCAGGCGGGTGATCGGTGAGCCCCCCGCCATTTACGATCCATCGCTGCGCGAGGCCACCGAACAGTCCATGCGGTATTACCTACAGTACAAGGGCTACTTCGATGCCGAAGTCTACTCCGACCCGCTGGTCAGGCGCAAAAAAATGTACATTACCTACCACGTTACGCCCAATGAGCAGTACCGGGTAGACACTATTGTGTTTGCCTGTAAAGACCCCACGGTGGACAGCATCCTGCGCTCCATCGCCCCCCGTAGTTACCTGAAGCCGGGTTCTGCAATTGATGGGCAGCTTTATGATAAGGAACGGAAGCGTATTACCAGCTACCTGCGCAACAACGGTTATGCCTACTTTTTCAGCAATTACTTTGCGCCCCTGGATGCAGATACCACGGTGGAAGGGCGACAGGCAGCACTCCGGCTGGAAGTCCTGCCCCCCGCTGAAGATACTGTCCATCAGCAATACCATATTGATGATATCACTGTCTTTTTGGACTACATCCCCGGACAAGGCGACTCCACCCTGGTGGACACCTTCATCAACAACATTCACCTGCGCACTTCCCACCTTTACTTTCGGGTAGACCCAGGCACCGTTGTGGAATCCATCTACCTGAAGCGGGGCGAACTCTATAGTCAGGCCGATTATGACCTGACCAACAAACAGCTCAATAGCCTGGGGGTCTTCCGTTTTGTCCGGATCAAACAAAACATTGATTCGCTCTACCCGGACCGGCTGGACATCCGCATTGAGCTGACGCAAAATAAGCGCCTGGAAGTGGGTGCCGACCTGGAGTTCAACTACGCCAGCCGAAGCGCTACGGGCATTGGCAACCTCATTGGCACTACGGTCAGCCCATCGCTGCGCCACCGGAATGTATTTGGCGGGGCGGAGCTTCTGATCACGGACTTCAACGCCGGTGTGGAATTCAACCCGGCTCCGCAAGCCATCTCTGCCGGGCAGTTTTGGAATACCGTAGACCTCGGCTTGCAGACTAATCTCTACCTGCCCCGGTTTATTGACTATCTGAGCATCTGGCGACGGCTCGACCGGGCCCGGCTGGGCAAAAAGGAATCGTCGGTCTTTTTTAGGGAAGGCTTTTACCAATCGCTTCAGGAAAATGCGTCCACCCGCGTATCCGCCAACTACAACTACCTGCTGATCCTGGATTTTTACCAGTACAACCTCTTTACAAGTACCTACGGCTTTGACCACCAACCTGCCAACAACAAGCGGTTTATCCTCAACCATGTGGGTATTGATTACCTGCTGCCTACGACTGAGGCCAACTTTGACTCCCTGCTCGCTTTCAACCCCTTCCTGGAGCGCTCCTTTGGCGAGCAGCTGTTTGTCAGCCTGCTTTTCCGGGACATGAACTACGTGTACAACTCCCGGCCCAACAGACGGGGCAATTCTTACTACCTGGGCTTCAACCTGGAGCTGGCGGGTGCGGAAATCTGGGCAGGCAATGCGATTTACAATAGCTTTTCCCTGGAGCCGGATACCCTGCGCCTCAATTTGGGCGGTGGCCAGGGCGTGGATTTTTCGCAGTACGCCCGTACGCAAATTGACCTAAGGCGGTATTGGCAAAGCCGGCCCAGCCACAGTTTTGCCGCCAGGTTTTCAATCGGGGTAGCCCGGCCGTTTGGGTACACCACCGACGTGCCTTATGTAAAGCAATTCTTTGCCGGCGGGCCCAACAGCATACGTGCGTGGGCACCCCGCGGGCTCGGGCCAGGCGCGTATGAAGACACTCTGGCAGTGCGAAGTGCAAACAACACCCGGCTATACCAGACCGGCGACCTCAAACTGGAAGCTAATCTGGAATACCGGTTCAAAATATTCTGGCTGATGAATGGGGCGTTTTTTCTGGACGCCGGGAATGTGTGGACCCTGAGGCGGGACCCCAACCGTTGCGGTTCTCAGTTTTTACTAAGGGGCAAAACTTATACCTGTGTGGACCAGGAATCCGGAGAGCGGGTTTCCTACACCAATGAACCCTTCTACCGGCAGATCGCCATAGGCGGCGGCTTCGGGCTGCGGCTCGACTTTTCCTACTTCATTCTGCGGCTGGACATGGGCGTGAAACTCCGGCATGCCGCCCCATTCCCCAATGAGCCCGATAGCCCCGCCAACTGGCAGAACTACTGGTTCCGGGACTTCAGGCCGGATGGGAACCGCGTGGACCTGCGCCTGGGGGACATCGTGGCTTTCAACCTGGGCTTTGGCTACCCGTTCTGAACCTGCTGCTGTATGGGCTTGAAGATTCTGCTGTCCGCCACAAAGGTCCCGAATGGCACAATGGAAGCAAGCAGCGACCAAAAAGTCTGCCCCAGGCTCATCCTGTATTCTGACCGGGCCAGTATCACTATCGTAATGTAGCCAATAAAAAGGAAGCCATGTCCCATTCCAACCACAAGATTGGGCTCAGGGATACCTGCCATATACTTAAGCGGCATAGTAAAAAACAAGATCAGCAGGAAGGAAACGCCTTCCCATAAAGCCAATATGCGAAGGGCTTGTATGGTGGTTCCGAAATATTTTTTGAACATGATATCTCTTTTTTCCACAATAACAGCCAAGCCCGGAGTTGGTTACTACCCTATGCCCTAAATGACCGGGTTATTGCAATCGCTAACTTTTACTTAAACAGGGTTTTGCGGCCGTACTGACTGCAAATCGGGCATTCCCTGGGGTCGTGCCCCCGCGCCGGACAGTACTCTCTTCCGAAAAAGATGATCTGCAAGTGCAGCTTGTTCCATAGCTCCTTCGGAAAAAGTCGTTTGAGATCATATTCCGTACGCTGTACATTCTTACCGGTGCTCAGCCCCCAGCGGTAAGCCAGGCGGTGGATGTGAGTGTCAACCGGGAAGGCAGGCTCTCCGAAAGCCTGGGCCATGACCACGGAGGCCGTTTTGTGGCCTACGCCGGGCAATGCCTCCAGCGCCTCCATATCTTCGGGCACTGCTCCTCCGTATTTTTCTACCAGGATGTTTGACAGTTCGCTGATGGCAGCTGATTTCCGGGGAGAGAGACCACAGGGGCGGATAATCTCCCGTATTTCATCTACGGGGACCTGTGCCATGTCTTTTGGGTTGTCCGCCCGTTCAAAAAGCGAGGGCGTAATGCGGTTGACCCGTTCATCGGTACATTGAGCCGATAGCAATACGGCTACCAGGAGGGTATAGGGGTCTTTGTGGTCTAGCGGGACTGGAACTTCCGGGTAGTAAGATTCCAGAATCTCTGTAATGGCTTTAACTTTCTGTTGCTTGGTAACTCTTCTCATGCCTGTTCAAAGTGAATGGTGTTGGATTTTTTCGGCATTTGAGATCTTGGGGTTAGAGGTATGAATCAGTGGTCGTACTCAAAGGTGCCGTATGGGCTTTCCACCCTTACCGTTGGCTGATCGGCCTTTTCAACGCGTCCAATGATTTGAGCATCAATATTAAACTGTTTGGCAATATCGATGACCGCCTGGGCTTCGCTTTCCGGGAGATAGACTTCCAGTCGCTGCCCCATATTGAATACCTGATACATTTCCTGCCAGTCAGTGCCGGACTCCTCCCGGATCATCTGAAAGAGGGGCGGTAAGGGAAGCAGGTTGTCTTTGACGACCCGCACGTTATCAATAAACTTGACCACCTTTGACAACCCTCCACCGGTATTGTGGATCATGCCGTGTATGGAAGACTTCAGGTGCTTCAATAGCTGAGCAATCACAGGGAGGTAAGTCCGGGTGGGCGACAAGACCAGCTTGCCAGCTGTCATCTTCTGACCGTTTCCTATACTCACTTCGTCCGTTACTCCTTTGGAACCCACATAGACTACGGTTTCGGGCAGAGTGGGGTCGTAACTCTCCGGGTATTTGGAAGCATAACGGTGGCTGAAAACATCGTGGCGGGCGCTCGTAAGCCCGTTGCTGCCCATGCCGCCGTTGTAGGCTTTTTCGTAGGTAGCCTGGCCGTAGGAGGCGAGGCCAACAACCACATCGCCGGGCTGAATGTTGTTCACAATCAGGTCGCTGCGCTTCATCCGGGCGAAAGCGGTGTAACCCACATCAATGGTGCGTACGATATCCCCTACATCGGCTGTTTCTCCGCCTGCCAGGTGAATATCCACGCCATGGCTGTGCATCTCCTCCACGAAGGCAGAGGTAAAGTTGATGATGGTGCTGATGACATCGCCCGAAATCCGGTTTTTATTCCGGCCAATCGTCGAGGAAAGCAGGATATTGCTGGTGCACCCGACACAGCCCATGTCATCCAGATTCATCACCATCGCATCCTGGGCAATGCCTTCCCAGACGGAGAGGTCACCGGTTTCTTTCCAGTAGATATAGGCGAGGCTGCCCTTGGTGCCAGCGGTATCGGCATGCATCAAGGTACAGTGCTCCGGGCTCCCGGCTGCCACATCAGGCAGGATTTTGCAGAAAGCATTCGGGTACAAGCCTTTATCCAGGTTTTTTATAGCGGCGTGCACTTCATCTTTAGTTGCTGAGACGCCCCGTTGCCCGTATTTCGATTGGTCTGCCATCCGGTTTCGTAATTTCCCGCAAAGGTAGGGAATTCCGTAGAAATGATTAGAAAAGCGCCCAAAAAGGATATAAATAGTTGGAGAAAAAGAAACGGCGCAAAAGTTTTTATACGGGGAGCTGAACAAAAAGTTCCATTTTTTGTAATTTTAACAATTATTATTAGGCGCAACTTGCCGCCGCTTCTATATTTGCAGGTGCAAAAAACATTCAGCACCTTCTGATCCCATGGTTCTCATCCCAAAAACTTTAGCAACTATTTACCGCATTCACCCCCAATACTGGCTGGGTATGCCGTATTTGTAGCACACCATTTATTCATCAAACCTACTTCATCGTGGATCTACCAGAATCGATTAACCACTTTTACCGACAGCATAAACGCACCATACATATTTCAGCTTTATCAGTTGCCGTCCTCCTTGCGGGCACGGCTATTTTTTATGCCGCTACCCAGCTGAATAGCAAAAAAGGGCTGCGGGCTTCGCTATCATCAGCAGAAGCACCAGTGGAGCTTAGCGCTTTCCCGACCATAGTGCCTACCATGAAGTACGGCTTTGCTATTGATACGCTGCAACTGCAAGAAAATACCATTCAATCCGGACAATTCTTAGCCGACATCCTCCTGGGTCAGCAGCTCGATTACCCTTCGATTGAGAAGCTGGTCGCTAACATGGAGGATGTTTTTGATGTTCGCCACCTCCGGGTAGGCAAACCTTATACCATTCTCTCTAAGCCAGGTACTGAGCAGCCGCTTTACATGGTTTATGAGCCCAACGACTACGAATACGTGGTGTTCGAGCTCTCCGGCGACTACAAGGTGGAGCGCAAAGAACGTATTGTGGAGACCCAGCAAGGCTCTGTTGCGGGCAAGCTGGAGTCTTCGCTTTGGAACGCCATCGTTGGGCAGGGGCTGAGCTACGAGCTCGCTGCCAAAATGGAGGGTGCGCTGCAATGGTCGATTGACTTCCACCATCTACAGAAGAACGATGAGTTCAAACTCGTTTTTGACCGCGAGTTTATTGATGGGGAAGAAGTAGGCATCGGGGCAGTCCACGCGGCTTACTACAAAACAGGCGAGAACGAATACCATGCTATTTACTACAAGAGCGAAGATGAAGCACACGAAGGATACTACGATTTAGAGGGCCGCCCGATGAAGCGGGGCTTCCTCAAGTCGCCCGTGAAATACTCCCGGATTTCCTCTTACTATAACCTCAACCGCTTCCACCCTATTCTGAAGCGTCGCCGCCCGCACTACGGCACCGACTACGCTGCGCCTTACGGCACGCCTATCTACGCGGTGGGTGACGGTGTGGTTACCCGGGCGTCCTACACCAAGGGCAACGGCAACTTCGTAAAGATCAAGCACGATAAAACCTACGAAACGCAGTACCTGCACATGCAAAAGTTCGCCAAGGGCATCAGTGTCGGCACCCATGTGAAGCAAGGGCAGGTGATTGGCTATGTGGGCTCTACAGGCTTGGCTACAGGCCCTCACGTTTGCTTCCGCTTCTGGAAGGACGGCAAGCAGGTCAACCACCTGAATATGAAATTCCCACCTGCTAAGCCCCTGCCGGATTCAGAGCTGTCTCAGTTTGGGCTGCAGCGCGACCGCTACATGGAACTGCTGAACAATGCTAAACCGAATAAAATGGTTTCAGAAGAAACGGATGAAGCCACCGGCGTGGACAACCCGTAAGAAATACAAGATCCATTAAAACAAAACGAAGCCCCCTTCAGTACCATTTTGGCAGCCGAAGGGGGCTTATTCTTTTTAGGACGGCGGGTATAAAAGAAGAGGCTAATTCCAGCTAACGAACTCCGGCATATTGGCGATGACCGTATAAGCATCACCTTTGTTGTACATCGCCTGCTCCCATACCTGGCCGGAATCCATATTGAAAAGATAGTTGGCGTGCATGTCTGCCACCACCCAGGAGCCGAGGGTCATTTCATCATCGAGCTGACCTTCCGACCAACCGGAGTAGCCAACGAAGAAGCGGATATCTTTAGGCTCGATGAGCTGTGAGGTCGCTAAAAATTTCAGCTTCTCAAAATCACCGCCCCAATAGATACCGTTGCCGACCGGGCGGCTGCCTTCCAGCAAATCTCCTACCGTGTGCAGGTAGTGGATGGTATCGCGCTGTACCGGACCGCCGTAGAGGACCCGGGACTCGAATTCCGGGAAGGACTCGACCAGGGCATCGATTTGCATATCAAGTGGTTTATTCATGATGAACCCTACGCTGCCTTCCTCACCATGCTCACAGAGGAGTACCGCAGCGCGCTTAAAATTCGGATCTAACATGAAGGGCTCTGCCAGTAAGACCTGCCCGTTTTTCACTTGATTGCTAACCATAAAATTGTGCTTTCATTACAAATGAACCCATCGTGGACGGGAATTGGTTCAGCCGGAAGTCATTTTTTTGAATACTACAAAGCACTTGTAGGGAACTGCCGGTCGACCTTCTTTACAAAACCCTGGAGCGTCTTTCCATTCCCCCCGACCTCGATAAACTCGGTGACGCCATCTGCGATCATGTTTTTCATGGTTTGTGTCCAGCGTACGGGGGCGGTCAGCTGAGCGATGAGGTTTTTCTGGATGACTTCCGGGTCGGTTGTGGCGGTGGCGGTAGCATTTTGATAGATCGGGCAAACCGGTTGCTGAAAGGCTGCTGCCTCTATAGCCGCCTGTAGTTCGTCCTGAGCCGGTTGCATCAGCGGAGAGTGAAATGCCCCACCTACCGGCAGCACGAGCGCGCGGCGGGCACCCGCTTCCTTTAGTGCCTCTACGGCCTGATTCACACCTTCCACAGAGCCGGAGATCACCAACTGGCCGGGGCAATTATAGTTGGCCGCGACCACAATCGCATCAATGCCCTCACAAATCTGCTCCACTACCTCGTCTTCCATGCCGATGATGGCAGCCATGGTGCTTTCCTGCATTTCACAGGCTTTTTGCATAGCCTGAGCACGCCCCTGTACCAGCTTGAGCCCCTCTTCAAAACTCAGGGCACCGGCGGCTACAAGAGCAGAAAACTCGCCCAGGGAGTGCCCGGCTACTGCGCCCGGGTTCATCTCGTCTCCCGCCATTTTGGCTTTTACAATGGAGTGCAGGAACACCGCAGGTTGCGTCACCCGCGTCTGTTTGAGGTCTTCAGCGGAGCCTTCAAACATCACATCTGTGATGCGGAAACCAAGGATATCGTTGGCTTGCTCGAAAAGCTTTTTGGCAAGGTCGCTACTTTCGTACAGGTCTTTGCCCATACCTTCAAACTGAGAAGCTTGGCCTGGGAAAACGTAGGCTTTCATGGTTTATTTCGTTTTGAAGTTTTCTGATTATGTCCCATACAGGCGTGGCCCCATACGGGCGTGGTATTAATGCAAATTAGCACTGACCAGGTTTAAAAATTCTGCCCGGGTCTCCGCCCTTTGGAATTCGCCAGTAAAGGCAGAGGTCGTCGTTACGGAATTTTGTTTTTGCACACCGCGCATCATCATGCACATGTGGCGGGCTTCAATCACTACAGCGACGCCCAGCGGATTGAGGGTCTCGTGTATGCAATGCAGAATTTGATCCGTCAGGCGCTCCTGTACCTGCAGCCGCCGTGCGAACACATCGATCACCCGTGGAATTTTGCTCAGCCCTACGATATAGCCGTTGGGAATATACGCAACATGTGCCTTTCCAAAAAATGGCAGCAGATGGTGCTCGCACAGGGAGTACAATTCGATGTCTTTCACTAGCACCATTTCGCTGTATTCCTCCCGGAACATGGCAGACTTCAGGATCTGCTCTGCGTCTTGCTCGTACCCTTGTGTGAGGAACTGCATGGCCTTGGCTGCCCGCTCTGGCGTTTTGACCAGCCCTTCGCGGCTTACATCCTCTCCCAATTGCCCTATGGCAGATTGGTAAAGGTCCGTCAGGGCTTGAGTGGTTGCTTGATCGTATTCCTCTGATTTCTGAAAAGACATGCCTGTTTGAATTGATTCTTAAGAAGAACGCCGATAACAGCAAAGGGTTGTCCGTAAGGCTACTCGCCGTAGTATTCAGCGAAGATATTTTCGGTCTCATACAGCTTGATGCAGTGCAGCTGACAGCCTTCCAGCAGGGGCTCCAATTGCTGCCAGAACAGGATGACGAGGTTCTCAGTTGTTGGTTGCATGCCTTCAGGAATAAAATCAACATCAAGGTTAAGGTTGCTGTGGTCTACTTTATCCACAATCGACGACTTGATGAGCTTACTCAGCTGTTTGACATCCACAATAAATCCGGTGACCGGGTCCGGTTTACCCTTGACGGTTACGAACAGGTCGTAGTTATGACCGTGCCAGTTTTTATTGGAGCATTTGCCAAACATCGTCTGGTTTTTCTCCTCACTCCAGCTATCGACCCATAGTTTGTGGGCGGCGTTAAACCGCTCTCTTCTAGTCAGATAAACCATAGTGGCTTTTGCAGTTTTTGTCGATTCTCTTAAGGTCTTTCAACAGAACCGCAAAAGTACAAATATTTCTGTTTCTTTGGTGGCCTGCCCGTACAAAGTCGATGCACAGCCTTAATCTGTCTACATTTTTTGATGCCAAACGGGCATTAGCTGTATATTGGCAATGCATTTTCGGAAAGCATAACGACCAGCAGACTTGCAGCAATAACTATGGAAAAACATTTCCAGACCTCCAGAGCCGACCGTATCTACCAGGTACTCACCCGGCGTGAAGTATACCACAGCTTGTTTTGGCTGATGGTGCTGCTGCTGCTGACGGTATTTGAGAATACCCGGCAAGGCTTTTGGTTTACACTCAGCAATGAAGTGATCAATATCCTTTTTTACGGCGTTATCGTTTACTTCAACCTGCTTTACCTCATCCCCAACTACCTGACTAAGAAGAAATTCCTGACCTACAGTGGGCTGCTCATCCTGGCCACGCTGATCATCACCCCCCTGAAAGTGCTCGTGTTTTACTTCAAATTCAGCAAATTGCCTCAGTTGCAGGCCGACCTGCTGGAAAATATGAACTGGTATTTTCTGCTGACCTTTTTTATTGCCGGTTCTTCAACGGTCTTTAAAATCATCACCGACTGGCTGCGGCACCTGCGCGAAAAACAGGAGTTGCAGACCCAGACTATGCAGTCCGAGCTGCGCTTCCTCAAGTCGCAGATCAACCCGCACTTCCTTTTCAACACCCTCAACAACCTTTATGCGCTGACCCTGAAAAAGTCGGACGAGGCACCGGAAATCGTGCTGAAACTTTCGGAAATGATGCGCTACATGCTCTACGAGTGCAACGAAAAGCAGGTCCTCTTGAGCAAGGAGGTCTCCTACATTCGCAACTACCTGGACCTGGAGCGCATCCGGCAGGGCAAGAACGCCCAAATCAACTTTGAAGTCAACGGCCACATCAGCGACCAGAAAATCGCGCCCCTGATGTTCATCCCATTCCTGGAAAACAGCTTTAAGCATGGACTGAGCAGCCGCATTGACGAAGGCTTTGTGAATATCGTATTGAATGTTGACGAAAATAACGTACATTTCTACATTGAGAACAGCAAGTCGGATGCGCCGCCCAGCCGGGACCCCAGCCGCCCCAGTGGTGGTATCGGCCTGGTAAATATCCACCGGCGCCTCAAGCTTTTGTACCCAGACCATTACGAATTAGATATAGAAGACAGCCCTAACACTTACGCTGTAAACCTCATGCTCGACATCGAGCCTCAAACCAAAAAATTGGAAGTATGATCAATGCAATCATTGTCGATGATGAACCTTTGGCACAGGACGTGCTGGAGACTTACATCGAAAAGATTCCGGAAATAACCCTCGTCCAAAAGTGCAGCAATGCCCTGGAAGCCAACGAGGCACTAAAGTCTAAAGACGTTGACCTCATGTTCCTCGATATTCAGATGCCACAGCTTACCGGCGTGGATTTCCTGAAAACGCTGAACAAACCACCGGTCGTCATCTTCACCACCGCCTATCCCAATTACGCTATTGAAGGGTTTGAGCTCAATGCACTGGACTACCTGCTGAAGCCTATTTCTCTGGAGCGCTTTATGAAAGCCACCAACAAAGCCATCGAGCAGATTGAACTGAAGCGAAAAGGCAATGCTGCCGAAGCTACACCCGCTGCTGCCGATGACCCCGGCTACATCTTTGTCAAAGCCGATAAGAAACTGGTCAAAATCCACTATCACGATATCATTTATATCGAAGGGTTAAAAGACTACGTCATCATCCGGCAGGAAAATTCCCGGGTCATCACTTTGCAGACTATGAAGAGCCTGGAAGACAAACTGCCTCAGGGCATTTTCAAACGCATCCACCGGAGCTACATCGTAAATATTGAGCGCATTGATGCGGTGGTGGGCAATATGGTGGAAGTAGTAGAGAAAGGACAGGCTAAGCACCTCCCTATCGGTAAAAACTACCGGGACGAGCTCCTCGATATTGTCAATAAAAACCGCCTGTAAATCTTGTTAACAGACCCTATCCTGCAAGTCTGTACTCAAGCTATCGGATCGCCAGTGGAGCGCAGCCGGCCGGTGAGTGGTGGGAGCATTAATGCTGCTTACCGCCTGGAAACCTCAAAGGGCCACTTCTTCCTGAAGGTCAATGATGCCCCTCAGGCCAGTGCCATGATGGCTGCTGATGCCTATGGTTTGCAACGGCTCGGGCAGGCGGGCCCGCTGCGTGTGCCGGAAGTGATCCGGCAGGGCAAGGTGGACGGGCAGAGCTACCTTTTGCTGGCGTTCGTTGAGGAAGGGCGTGCAACCCCTGCTTTTTGGCAAGTCTTTGGCGAAGGGCTGGCCAGGCTGCATCAGCATACCACCGACACCTTTGGGCTGGACCAGGACAACTTCATCGGTAGTTTGCCGCAGCGCAACCACGAGCATGCCAAATGGGCCGACTTTTACCGGGAGGAACGCCTCCGCCCGCAAGTCAGCAGGGCCGTACAGCAGAATTTGCTATGGCCGGGAGCAGAGGCGCAATTCAGCCGTTTGTACGAACGATTGCCCGATCTTTGCCCCCAAGAGCCACCTGCCCTGACGCATGGCGACCTTTGGAGCGGCAACTTTCTGACTGCCACCGATGGCACACCGGTCCTGATTGACCCGGCCGTGAGCTATGCCCACCGGGAGATGGACCTTGGTATGTCATTGCTGTTTGGCGGGTTTTCACCGGCATTCTACGAAGCCTACGAGCAGGCCTACCCTACCGCCCCCGGATTCAGAGAACGCGCCGGGCTTTACCAACTTTACTACTTATTGGTCCACGTCAATTTGTTTGGCCGCAGCTATACCGGCTCGGTGCAGGAAATTGTCAACCGATGGGCCCGTTAATGCACGACAAAAACATGTACAGCCACGAATTCAAAAAGCGGGTACGCTACGGCGAAACCGATCAGATGGGTTACCTCTACTATGGCAACTACCCGCAATACTACGAAATAGGCCGGGTGGAAATGCTGCGGTCGCTGGGCCTGACCTACAAAGCTATGGAAGAAGAGCAGGGCATACTGATGCCTGTCGTTTCCATGAACATCCGCTATGTACGGCCCGCCCATTACGACGAACTACTGACCATCCTTACAACGCTGCGGCAGCTACCCGACCGCTTCATCACTTTTCACATGGAGTTGTTCAATGAGCGCAGCAAGCTCGTCAACGGGGCTACCGTGAAGCTGTGCTTTGTGGATGCAGCGTCGGGCAAAACCATTCCGGCACCTGAAATGTTGGTCAAGCAATTGAAGCTTTACTTTGAAGAAACCTAAGATAGACATAGAAGCGATTCAGGAGTGGTTGTTCCACCTGCCCATCGTCAAGCAGGTGATAGAATGGTCACAGCACAACTCTTTACCGGGCTTTTTTAAAGTCCCGATATACGATGTATTGGTGTTCATTCAGAATGAGCTGAAGCGGAACGACCTTTTTACCCGGTCCTATGCCATTGCCTACAACTTCTTTCTTTCCATTTTCCCGTCCCTGATTGCATTCTTTACGCTTATCCCTATTTTCAAATGGGCATTGATACAATACTTACCAGAAGGAGAGAATTTTGATATTTATCTGCGTACGGAGATACAGCGCATCCTTCCCGGTGTGACGGGTGAACGCCTATTCTCCTTCGTGGACGACATCACCAACAACCCTCGGTTCGGGCTGCTCAGTATCGGTTTTATTTTTGCCATTTACTTTGCTTCCAATGGCATGATTGCACTGATGCGGGGCTTTGACAAGTCTTACAATAAAACCTTTAAAAGCCGGAATGCATTCCAGAAGCGCTTCATTGCTATAGGCCTGACTTTTCTGATTGGCGTATTGTTGATTGCGGCTGTGGTGCTGATCATCCTGGGCGAGTTCCTACTGGGGCTGCTGAATGACTTTATTCCTTTGGACAGCTTCACCAACATCACCATTCAGCTGCTGCGCTGGGTAGCGATTCTGCTGGTGTTTTACATGGGCATTGCCCTAATCTACCGTTATGGGGCGGCTGCCAAACGCCGGTTTGCCATCTTCTCGCCGGGGACTACGCTGGCGACTATTTTATGCATCATCTCATCTCTGGCCTTTTCTTTTTATGTCAATGAATTCAACACCTACAACGAACTTTACGGCTCACTAGGCGCCATCATTGCGCTGATGCTTTGGATACAAATCAACTCCCTCATCCTGCTCATTGGCTTTGAGCTGAATGCCAGCATTGCCGTCAACCGCGACCTAAAAAAGCGGATCCCGGCCAAAGAGGTGTGATTACTGCCGGATTTCTATCTTCCTGACCTGACTCTTCCCTCCCTGCGTAACCTCAAGGAAGTAATCATCGGAGCCATTCTTCAGAAGGTTGGTCCGGTCGCTAAAGGTGCCGGAGAAACTGCCCAGGTCGAAATCATAAACGACTCGCTTTTGGGTATTGAATACCTTTATACGAGTAGGGCCGCTGTCCGGCAGTTTGAAGCTCACCTCAAGCACCTCCTGATCAAAATCGGCACCAAAGTAAAAGTTACCGACCGCCAGGGACTGATCTGTTTTAAGATTAAGCCCATACTGCCGGTTAGCCTGTTGCACATCGTTTCGGTCCATGCTTTGACTCAGTAGCTTACGCCCGTTCCGGCCCTTAATGTAGGTATCGAAATACTTGTTCTCCTGCTTTTCGGTAGTACGTACAGTAGCGGTGGCCTTGTTTTCTTCATAAGCGCAACGCGACTGAATGGGATGGGAGCGTTCAACCCGGCCTTTGCCCCTCCAGGCTACAATTTCAATATCCGAGCCTACTTCCGTGTCGTTGATGGCGTAGGTCAGATCGGTCCAGTCCAGAATTTTATAGCCATTGATCCGCAGGATTTCATCTCCGTTTTCCAGCCCCATCTGATCAGCAGTGGAGCCCTCCACCACCTGAACGACGATCCCTTCCTTTTGAGGCGCTTTGCTCATTTTCATCACGCCCAGAAAAGGGTCCTGGCAGGGAGTAACCGAGATAATGCGGCGTTCTTCATTCCGGTTGCCGAAAATAATGTCCAGCCTCACCCGGTCAGTGCCCCGTTGCACGTATAATTTGGCCCGGTCGCCGGCATTATAGCGGTCGAGGATATCGGAAAGGGATTGCTCCGCCCCGGTTCGGTAGGCATCCACACCATAAATGTAATCCAGTGCCCGCAGCCCGGCCCGGTCTGCAGGTGTACCGGAAATCACTTTTCGAATATAGCTGCCGTACAGGTTTTCAAAGCCCAGTGCCCGGGCTTTCTCCGGCCCGATTGAATTCAGGTAAACGCCCAAGTAGGCGTCATTATCCGGCCCCATTGCCTGATAACGGTTGCTCAGACGGTATTGAGTGCCCTGAGCGTTTAGGGAGGCAAGGTGCAGCAGGCAGAAGGTCAATATAAATGAAAGGGCAGTGGCGGTTTTCATAGTTTTCTATGTTGTCTTTAATATTAAAAGACAGCGCCATTCATTTTAGGTTGCAAAGCGCTCACTTTCTGATTCTGCTGCAAAATCCAGTGTTTCATTTAAGCCTCGATTAAGAATGCTTCTAATGTCCTTAAGCTGTTTTGTCCCACTCTTAGGCACAGGCAAAGTATCACCTACACACCAAACAGCCACTGTTTCGCATCAACATAGTCTAAAACGACAAGCAGTGGAAATGAAGTACAGAGCCCTTTTACTAGGTTGTATACTGATTGGAGGCACCAGAGTTATCGCGCAGGACTGGACCGTAGCGCTCGATTCGGTTATGCACCTCCTTGCCGAAGAAGACTTTTTTGACGGACAAATACTGATTGCTGAAAAAGGCAAAGTGTTGTTCAATGAGGCCTATGGAGACCTGCACGTAGACGGAGAAAGTCAAACCCTAACTGAAGATACGGCCCTACCTGTGTTCTCTGTGGGCAAATCCTTAACCGCCCTATCGGTGATGCTCCTTGAAGCCGAAGGGAAGCTTCGGTATGAGGACCGTGTCCGCAAATTCATACCTGAGCTCCCGTACGAAAGTGTGACCATACGGCACCTGCTCACCATGACAAGCGGGCTGCCCCGCTTTTTAGAAACTGCGCTCAAACACGCAGACACCACTACGGTGATGAGCAATCCGGGCATTCTGGACCTTGTCGCGCGGCATCAGCCAGAAGCAGGTGCGCCGGGTGTCAACTTTCAGTACAATAACGCCAATTACATTCTGCTGGCTGTAATTGTGGAAAGCGTTTCAGGCCTTCCCTTCGGGACCTTTTTGGAAGAAAGGATTTTTCAGCCCATTGGGATGCGCCATACCCAAGAAACAGCGCCTTTTTTACCGGACAGCCTAAAAGGGAAGCCGATTACCGCAGACCATTTCTTCCGGCCCTATGGTACGGGGACGGTGGCTACTACAGCCACAGATTTATTCCTCTACGATCAGGCACTATATAACGGGCAACTTTTAAGTCAGGCACAATTACACGAAGGCTTTAAATGCATGAGGCTGAAAGACGGCACCTACAGCAACTATGGCTTCGGATGGCGGATCGTGAATTGCGATACGCTACGGGAGGTCTATCACGTAGGTGACGGCCCGGGCATGCGGGCAAGCTTTCAGCGCCAGTTAAGCGACCAGCAAACCCTCATTTATTTGCATGTGGGATCAAATGTTTACCATCAGGCGGTGTACGAGATAGTCCGGGCCATCCGCAAAGGGGAGCCCTACGTGTTGCCTCAAAAAAGATTAAGGTATAATATTGATACCGCCCTGTACGACAAGTATACCGGAAGCTACCTTTCCAATTTTGGGCTCATCCATATCTCCACTTCGGAGGGCAGGCTTTTCCTAAGGCCTGACGCGATTCCGGGTAAAGAGGAGCTCATCCCTTCCTCTGACACGACCTTCTACTTCAAAGGCCAGAACCTGTCCTGGGAGTTTTTCCTGAATGACGAGGAAGAGGTCGTCGGTTTTGGAATAGAAGGCGACCGGGAAAACATGGGCATTAAGCAATGAACACGGTGAACCGTCACCCCGGCGACAAACGTCCCCGGACCAACCGCACGGCCAGCAGCAAACAAACGATCATCAGGAACCCACTGCCGATGTAGGGGTATTGGTAGTGCAGCCCGTACAGCCAGCCCCCCAGAAATGGCCCCACGACCCTGCCCAGAGAACTAACTGACTGCCCGAGCCCCAGAATACGCCCCTGCTCTTTTTCCGAGGAGTTTTTAGATAACAGAGAGGTGATCGTAGGCGTCAGTGCACCATTCGCCAGCGCAATCAGTACGATGGCCAACAGCTCAAGAGGGATAAAATATTTAACTGGTACAAAGGGCAGAGACGTCAGCCCAAAGAACATCAGTACATACCCGGCAACCAGCAGAGTGCGGTCGCCGAAGGTCCTCGAAGCCCAGCCGACCAGTCCCCCCTGAACGATGGCCGTGATGACACCCAGGAAAGCAAAGGTATACCCCACCTGCTCTTCATTCAGCCCGTAGTGTTCCTCCCACAGCAACGTGACCGAGACCGTCATGAGCGAAAAGGCCGTGATGAAAATGAAATTAATGATCAACAGCTCACTGACCACCGGCTTGCCCAGCCCGTAACGGAAATCAGACAGCGGGTTCTCGAAGAGCGGCCCTTTCTCTGATTTGGGTTCGTCTAGGCTCTCTGACAACAGGAAGTAGGCCATCAGCAGATTGATAGCGGAAAGCGCGGCGGCAACGTAGCCCACGTATTCAATCCCAAAGTTACTTTTCAGAAAACCACCGAGGGGCGGCCCGAAAATAAAGCCCAACCCAAAGGCTGCACCGATAATCCCAAAGGCCTTCGCCCGCTTATCGGGCGGTGTAATATCACTGATATAAGCCTGGGCAGTGGAAATGTTTGCTGAGCCAATACCCGCAATAATACGAGCGGCAAAAAGCAGAAAAAGGCTGGCAGCGTGGGCAAAGATCACATACCCCAATCCGGTGATAAAAATACTGATGAGCAGGATGGGCTTCCGGCCTTTGCGGTCACTCAGATTCCCCCAAAAGGGGGCCACCAGAAACTGCATAAAGGAAAAACTCGCTGCTACCAGACCAATAACCATACCCGAAGCCCCCAATTCATTGGCATAAATTGGCAGGATAGGGATGATCAGCCCGAAGCCCAGCAGGTCTATAAAAATGGTGACAAACAGAACGAGTAGTGGCGATTGCTTCATGCATTTCCCTTTTGGTGAAAGGTACGGAATTTGAATCCGTTTGTAGGTTGATCCGTAACGAAACCCACTGCCCTTCCCGCTGAAAGAGCAGTGGTAAGGCAGGTTTGACAAAGGTATGGCAAAAGCGTTCTCCTGTTAATGCTGTACCCCAACTAATTCCTTGTGTTTTTTGCTTGCTTTTTTCCGGAAAGTAATACAATTTGACCCCGATTTGCGTGATCAATGCGCAAATGATAACAATGAACAGAAAACTAAGCGTGCTGGTCCTCACCGATCACCGCAACCACACGGAGCATAACTCCGTCTACGCCCTGTGCAGCGCCCTTCGCCGGCAATCGGGCATTGCTCACGTCCACGTGGCCAGCCGGGGCAATTCGGCTAATGCTGCTTTCTTCACTGATTACACTTCCACTCAGGTCCGCGCCTGGGCATTAGACGGGGAGATGCACTTTGACCATGCTGCCTATCGGTTTCAGCAGGAGACTGTTCCCGCCAACCTCAATGACTATGACTGGATATGGCTGCGGCTGCCTCACCCTATCCCCGAGGGCTTCTTTGAATTCCTTTGCTCCGTCTACCCCGAAAACCGCATCTTCAACCGCCCTTCAGGTATCGTGGAGACCAGCACCAAGGCTTTTCTGACCCAATTCCCGCAGTGGAGCCCGGATGTACAGCTCTGTCAGTCTATGGAAGATGTATGGGAAATGCAGTCGCGCTACCCTATCGTACTGAAGCCCCTGCACAGTTATGGCGGGCAAGGCATTCTCAAAATCAAAAATGGCAAAGTCTACAACGAGCCTAAACCCGTCAGCCTGCGGGCCTATCGGCATGTGCTGGAAACCGGGTTCGAACAGGGCGGCTTCCTCGGCATGCGCTTTCTGAAAAACGTCAAAAAGGGCGACAAACGTATAGTGGTCGTCAACGGGCGGATTTTAGGCGCGGTGCTCCGTATGCCCCCTAAGGGTTCCTGGCTCTGTAATGCAGCTCAGGGCGGACAGGCAGTGCTCTCCGAGCCCGACGAGCGGGAACGCCGGATGGCCCGTGAATTATCCAAGGGATTGCTGCCCAAAGGCATCGTGATGTTTGGCATGGACACCCTTGTCAACGATGATGGCCTAAGGGTCCTCTCTGAAGTCAATACCCTGAGCATAGGCGGTATCAAACCTATGGAAGACCTATCCGGGAAGCCCATGGTCAGGCGGGTTGCCCATCAGCTGTCCCGTTACATGCAGGCAGACACAACTCATCGGCAAACCGCAATGTTCTAAGGGTATCACAATTGATCGATTATGTCCTCTTTCAGTAAGGGAGGGTTGAAGGTCGCACTTCGCTCTCTGCTGCTTGCTGCGCTTATTGCTATTCGGATCAACCTGCCTGCCGCATCTTACCTGGATGATCCGTGGGCAGCCCATGCCAGCCTGGTGATGGGGTTCATCGTCTTCGCTCTGAGTGCCAGTCTGGCCGTAGCTATCCTGAGTTACCTGTACCGCCGCAATAAAAAACTCCCCTCCTCTAAAAATGATAACGTCTTATTAGGCTTACGCAACATCTATTATATCGTGCTCACTGGCGCGGCTATGATTACTATTCTGGGTTTCTGGAACATTGACCTGAAGACCCTTTTTACGACCCTGAGTATTGTAGCAGCTGCCATTGCCATCATCTCCAAAGACTATGTGTCGGAAATTATCAGCGGGATTATTATCAGCTTTTCCCGGGAAGTCACCATCGACGATTATGTGAAAATCGGAGAGCACAAGGGGAAAATTATAGATATCAACCTCACCAAAATTGCTCTGCTCAATGAAGACGATGATGTGATTTTCATCCCCAACAACAAAGTCTTCACTAGCGAAATCGTCAATTACACCCGGCGCGAAATCAAGAAGGTGAGCATCGAGTTTGAAGTCCTGACTGCTGCTATTGAGACTGTAGAGGAACTAGAATCAGACCTCATCCGGTCTATTCAGGAATACGAAGCACATATCGAGCCACAGAGCTACAACCTCAAGGTGGTAGACATCCGCAAAGACAGCGTAAGCCTGAAGTTCCAATACATTCTGCGCGAAATCAACCGGGAACTGGAACGGGAAATCCGCCGCAAAACGGTACGGCGGGTTGTCAACTATATCAAAAGCCCGGCCTGACTAATTGGGTTGAAATTTACCGGGAATTTCGTATTATGGGGGCGAAAAACCTAAGCAATGCCACGCCCCAACCTTCCTACGGCAAAATCCATCCGGTTTATCCTGGCTGATGGCCGGCTAAAAGAAGCCGTTGAGCGGTTACAGTTCAGTGCCGAACAACAGCAATGGTTGCCCGTGGCCTTTTCTGCCCGTCGGCTTCAGGCGGAGATCAGGGGGTTGGAAGGCGAACTCTGGCTGTCTTCAGAACAGCAGAGTGAGTCCACACATATAAAACGCGAGCAGCTCATGCAAAAAGCAATCAAGCTGCTCGACTTCTTCCGCAAATGGGAACAAGACCCGGACGGACAGGCCAAACTTTTTGATACAGAACACCGGGAGAAAGTCGATTTGTTCCTGCTAGGCATTAATGAACGCCGGAGCGGAAAAACTTCGAAAGCGATAAAGACCTTCACCAGCGTCATCCACAAAGAGCCAGCATTCACTGAGGCCTATATTGAACGGGCCGCCCTGCTCATGCAGCAGCGTAATCCCGACTGGGAACAAGCCCTGGAAGACCTGAATACGGCCCTTCGTATCTCGCCAAACCATCCTTTGGCCCTTACCAACCGAGGCTATCTGTATATCCACTTTTACCAGGATACACAACAGGCCTGCGCAGACTGGAAGGAAGTGCAAAACATGGGCTTCCCCATTGCTGACGCCTTATTAGAGAAGCATTGCAAAAACTGATAAACTATGCGACTACCCTTTTACCTCTTGCTCACGGCAGCCCTGCTACAGGCTTGCGGCGGTGGCAGTGGAGCCCCAACAGTAGCACCGGCTGGTCCGGTCACCATGGATGACCTGGCCCGGTATATCGTCACGGCTGAAAGCGACAAAGCCCTCGTGGTGAACAACGCCAGCCCATTCGGCAATCAGGCCATCAGGCGAACGGTCATTTCTTCTGCTGATGACTTACAGCGGGTAGGACAGATCAGTCCGAATGCCCGGCTGGCAATACGATTTTCTAAAACCGCTACGCCCGCTCAGATGCGGCAGTTTGCACAATATGGGAAAACAGCTTTGCGCAACCCAAGAAATGCAGCCGTACTCGGTGCCCTACTGGCTACTGGCGTAGTGGTGGGGTATGAGCTCCTGGAGGATGAAGACAGCGACACGCCGGTTCCGCTATCCCCTCAGCCGGGCACAGCGGTCGCTTACGCTGACATCAGCCAACTGGCAAGCAAAGAGGATATTATTAAAGGGCTACAAACTTTCAAGCTCCCCCGAAAAACCCTTGATGCCGTTTCTGCAGAACTTAGCCTTCCTGCCCAAACGCCAGGCTCGTCCATTGCTCAATCGCTTACCCTTTCCACGGACAAGCTGAACACCAAAGTTTTTCTGCCACCTGTTGCCAGTCCAGAAGCGCGCCTTCAGGAGGTTAATTTTTCCCGTTCTTTTCGGGATGGCACTTTTTACTTCAATATTTCGATTGCCGGGCAAATTACCAATCAAACCCGGACGATCGTGAAAGCCCGGTTTTTTGATCAGGCCGGCAACCCGCTGCTGAGCCCCGGCTCAGACTACCTTAACAATAGCGGCCAGGTGGAAGTCCGCCGGGAATTAATCGGTGTTATTTCAAGTAATAAATTTCACCAATTCCCGATCTCTAAGCCGCTGTCTCTATCTTTACCCATTAATGCTTTACCAGATTCAGAAAACATAAAGTGCCGGATTGAGGTACAGCATAAAAGTTCAGGAAAACTACTCGCCGCATCGGCTCTTTTACCAATTTCATAAAAAACCAGGTTACTTCTATGCAAAAGACACTCCTATCTATACTGGCGGCAGCATGGCTATGCGCTGCACAGGCACAAACCGACAATATGGATCAATTTATCGAGGACTTGCTCTCTAAAATGACGCTGGAGGAAAAGGTCGGGCAAATGAATCAGTACAGCGGTTTTTGGGAAGCCACAGGGCCTGCTCCTTCCGCTGGAAACGCCAAACGCAAATACGAAGACCTCCGCAATGGCAGGGTGGGTTCCGTGCTGAATGTACGGGGCGTAGAGGAAGTCCGGGCTATGCAAAAGCTGGTCGTTGAGGAGTCGCGCCTGGGCATTCCGCTGATTTTCGCTTCCGATATCATCCATGGCTACAAGACCCTGGCCCCCATCCCATTGGCAGAAGCCGCCAGCTGGGACCTTAAAGCCATTGAAGCCTCCGCCCGTATGGCTGCTACTGAAGCTTCAGCGACCGGCGTCAGCTGGACCTTTGCCCCCATGATGGACATCTCCCGTGATGCCCGCTGGGGCCGGGTCATGGAAGGCGGCGGGGAGGACACTTACCTCGGCAGTGCTATTGCTGCCGCGCGTATCCGGGGTTTTCAGGGCGAAGACCTCAGCGCCAACAACACTATCATGGCTTGCGCCAAACACTTTGCCGGCTACGGGTTTGCCCAGTCTGGCTTGGATTATTACACTGCAGACATCGGTACGGCAACCCTGCACAACACCGTCCTGCCCCCATTCCGGGCAGCCGTCGAGGCAGGCGTTGGCAGTTTTATGAATGGCTTTAACCTCCTCAACGGACAGCCGGTGACCGGCAGCAGCTACCTGCAACGGGATTTACTGAAAGGTAAGTGGGGCTTTGAAGGAGTAGTGGTCTCGGACTGGGCCTCCATTGCCGAGATGGAAGAACATGGCTATTCTGAAGACCTGAAGGCTGCGGCTAAGCAAGCTGTCACGGCAGGCTCCGATATAGATATGGAGTCCTACGCTTACATCAATCACCTACAGGATCTCGTGGAGTCTGGTGCCGTCAGTGAATCCCTGGTTGATGACGCTGTGCGCCGTATCCTTCGCGCCAAGTATATGCTGGGGCTGTTTGAAGACCCGTACCGGTACTGCAACGAGGAGCGGGAAGAAGCACTCCTCTACAATGAGGCTCATCAGGATGCCGTCCTGGATATGGCTAAGAAATCGATTGTGCTGCTCAAAAATGAAGGCAACCTGCTCCCCCTGAAAAAGGAAGGTCTTAAAATCACCCTGATCGGCCAGCTCGCCAATGACAAAACCAGTCCTCTCGGCAGCTGGCGCATCGGCTCCGATGATGGTACCGCTGTCTCCGTCTTAGAAGGGCTTTCTGCCTATGAAGGCAATGAAATCACCTTTGCAGAGGGGCCAAAGCTCTGGTCCAATGAACCCACTTTTGTGACCCCGGTGGAAGTCAACACCACCGACCGGACCGGTATGGCGGAAGCGATTGAGGCCGCTCAGAATGCCGATGTTGTCATCATGGTACTCGGCGAACATGGCTTTATGAGCGGAGAAGCCCGCAGCCGCACCGATATCAGCCTGCCCGGCCTGCAGCAGGAACTTTTGGAAAAAATCTACGAAAACAATCCCAACGTTGTGCTGGTGCTCAACAATGGCCGCCCGCTGACCATTCCATGGGCCGCAGAGCGCATCCCGGCTATCGTGGAAGCATGGCAGTTGGGTTCTCAAACCGGCCATGCCGTCGCCCAGGTGCTGTACGGCGACTACAACCCGAGTGGCAAGCTGCCAATGACCTTCCCCCGCAATCTCGGACAGGTCCCCATCCACTACAATATGCACAATACCGGCCGCCCCAATACTAAGGGAGATGTCTTTTACACCCACTACATCGACTCGCCCCTCAGCCCGCTTTTCCCATTTGGCTATGGGCTAAGCTATACTACCTTTGCCTACGATAACCTCCGGGCAAATCTACGCGGGCAGTCTGTAGAGGTAACGGTTAAGCTAACCAATACCGGCGACCGGGCCGGGGAAGAGGTTGTTCAGCTCTACATCCGGGACCGGGCAGCAAGCGTGGTACGCCCCACCAAGGAACTGAAAGGGTTTGAGAAGCTGATGCTGCAACCCGGCGAGAGCCGAACGGTTGCCTTCCGGCTGACGCCACAAGAGCTGGGCTTCTACATGCCTGATGGCCAATTTGTCACCGAGCCCGGCACTTTTGACATCATGGTGGGGCCGAACTCCAGCGACCTGCTGCAGACGATTATTGAGTGGAAATAACCAGCTATGCCGAAGTACATCGCTTTGCTGCGTGGCATTAATGTCAGCGGGCAAAAGAAAATCAAGATGGCTGACCTGCGGGTGCACCTCAGCGACCTGAAGCTGGGCGACGTGCAAACCTACATCCAAAGTGGGAATATTACGTTCGAAAGCCCGGCTGCCCCTGAGGGACACCTCGCTGCCACGATTAAGGGGAAAATCCTGGAAGCATACGGTTTTGAGGTCCCTACGCTGGTGGTCAGCTCAGAGGAGCTGCAACATGTGGCAGTGGGCAACCCATTTCCGCAAGCTGCGGCCGCTGATCCTGCCCGTATGTTGGTGACCTTTTTGGAGACTGTCCCGGAAGTGGAGGCGGCTAAGGCCTTTACCAGACTGTCCTTCCCCGATGAGCACTTCGAGCTTAAGGGCAAAGCCGTGTACTTGCACTGCCCAAAAGGGTACGGTCGTGCCAAACTCAACAACAACTTTATAGAACGCAAACTGAAAGTGCCCGCCACCACCCGCAACTGGAAAACCATCCTAAAGCTGCTAGAGATGACCGGGCAAGCACAACCTTGAATTATGCAATACAGAACCTTAGGAAAGACCGGATTCAACATCTCCACCATCAGCCTGGGCACCTGGCAGGTAGGCGGGAAATGGGGCAGCGGCTTCCACCACGATCTGGCACAGTCCATCCTTCGTAGCGCCATCGATCAGGGCGTCAACTTCATTGATACCGCCGATGTGTACGAAGCCGGTGAAAGTGAAAAAGCGGTAGGCAAAGCGGTCCGGGAATCCGACGAGCGCATCTACGTGGCCACCAAATGCGGCCGGCAGATCAATCCCCATGTCAGCGAGGGCTATACGCCAAAAGCGTTGCGGGGCTATGTAGAAGACTCCCTGAAACGCCTTGGCCTGGAGCAAATCGACCTCATACAGCTCCATTGCCCGCCCTGGGAAGTCTACTACCGGCCCGAAATTTTCGGTCTTTTTGAGGACCTCAAAGCAGAAGGCAAAATCGCGCACCTTGGCGTAAGCGTGGAAAAGGTGGAACAAGCGATGAAAGCACTGGAATATGACAACGTGGCCAGCGTGCAGATCATCTACAACATGTTCCGGCAGCGCCCGGAGGAGCACTTTTTCGGAGCGGCACAGGCCAAAAATGTTGGGATTATTGTACGTGTGCCCCTGGCCAGCGGGCTGCTAACCGGTAAGTTTTCCAAATCCTCCACCTTCGGAGCAGGCGACCACCGCCACGGTAACCGCAATGGGGAATGGTTTGACAAAGGGGAGACTTTCGCGGGCATCCCGTTTGAAACAGGGTTGGAAGCAGTAGACAAAATCGAAGGCTTTTTGCCGGAAGGCTACCCCCTCACCCATGCAGCTCTGCAATGGATTCTGCGCCGCCCGGAGGTGAGCACCATCATCCCCGGTGCATCTCGTGCCGAGCAAGTTGACAGCAACCTGGCGGCAGCCGAAGCAGCACCCCTGAGTGATGACGTACTAAAAAAGATACAGGGGCTTTACGAAGCGGATATCAAACCGCTTGTGCACCAACTTTGGTAGCCCTTTTGTTCTCAACACATTACTGAACCTATGAGCCAGGTCATCTACATCATGGGCGTCGCAGGAAGTGGGAAGTCAACCATTGGGCGGCAGTTTGCCGAAGCCACAGGCCTCCCCTTCTACGATGGGGACGATTTCCACCCCGATGCCAACGTCGAAAAGATGGCCGCCGGGCAGCCGCTGACGGACGAAGACCGGGCGGACTGGCTGGCAGCCATACACCGGTTCGTTGTCGAAAAGCTCGAAGCGGGGCAGTCCCTGGTGCTGGCCTGTTCTGCTCTCAAGGCCCGGTACAGAGCCACCCTCAGCGCCGGTATAGAAGCCCAAGCCACCTGGGTCTACCTGGAAGGCAGCTACGACCTGGTCAAATCCCGGATGGAAGCCCGCAAGGACCACTTCATGCCCCCGGCCCTGCTGCAATCTCAGTTTGATGCGCTTGAGCCGCCTGCTGATGCGGTGGTGTTAAGTATTGATGCGGCTCCGGAGGTATTGGTGGCGCGGTTGCGGGAGCGGGTGTTGTGATCCTACACCGCCTTCATTGACAACTGCACCCGCCCCCGCTTCAGATCCACGTCCATCACTTTGACCATAACCTCCTGATTCAGGGTGACCACATCGGCCGGATTTTTCACAAACTTGTTGGCGAGCTGACTGATGTGCACCAGGCCACTCTCCTTGATCCCTATATCCACAAAGGCACCAAAATTGGTGATGTTATTGACGATGCCCGGCACCACCATGCCGATTTCCAGGTCATTGATGGTATGAATATTGGCGAACTCAAAGGTTTTGGCGGTACCGCGCGGGTCGAGGCCCGGCTTTTCCAATTCCTTCATAATGTCGTTGAGTGTCGGCAGGCCTACCGTCTCAGATGTGTAGCGCCGCAGGTCGATCTGCTTCCGCAATTTTGGCTGATCGATCAGATCTTGTACCGTACAGCCCAGATCTTTGGCCATCTGCTCCACAATCGGGTACGTCTCCGGGTGCACAGCGGTATTGTCGAGTGGATGCTTGCCCTCCCGTATGCGCAGGAAGCCCGCCGCCTGTTCAAACGCCTTTTCCCCCATACGCGGCACTTTGAGCAACTGCCGGCGGGATTGGAAAGGCCCTTTTTCAGACCGGTAAGTCACGATATTTTTGGCTAGCGTTGGCCCCAGACCAGATACATAAGTAAGCAGGTGCTGACTGGCCGTATTCACGTTGATGCCCACGGAGTTCACCGCGCTTTCCACGACCTGATCCAGGCTTTCCTTTAACCGGGTCTGATTGACATCGTGCTGATACTGGCCTACGCCTATGCTTTTAGGGTCAATCTTAACGAGTTCCGCCAGCGGGTCCATCAGGCGGCGGCCAATAGAGACTGCGCCGCGCACGGTCACATCCTCATTCGGAAACTCCTCGCGTGCGATTTCAGAGGCGGAGTAAATGGACGCTCCGGCTTCATTAACTGAGAAAATATCCAGCTTCCGCCCGAAATCAGTTGCCTGGCAAAGGCTAAGGGTTTCCCGCCCCGCCGTACCATTGCCTACAGCAATCGCTTCTATTTCAAATTGCCGCACCAAATGCTTCAGAGTCTCCATCGCCTGATACTGATCCTTTTGAGGCGGGTGAGGATAAATGGCGGTATTGTCCAGCAGATTGCCACTTGCATCCAGCACCACCACTTTGCAGCCGGTACGGAAACCCGGGTCAATACCCAGGGTACGCTTTTGCCCCAGGGGAGCAGTCAGTAGCAACTGCCGGAGGTTGGTAGCAAATACGCCAATCGCTTCCTCATCAGCCTGTGCTTTGGAGAGGTTCCGGAATTCCGTTTCTATGCTTGGGCTCAGCAGGCGCTTGTAGCCATCCTGCACTGCCTCCTTCACCTGCCGGGCAGCACTGCCGTTGCCCTCAACGTACTTGCGTTCCAGGCGGTAAATGGTATCGTCTTCATCGGGCGTCACATACACCCGCAGTATACCTTCCTCCTCTCCCCGGCGGATAGCAAGCATACGGTGGGAAGGGCATTTCTTCAGCGGTTCCTCAAAATCGAAATAATCGCGGTACTTCGCGCCTTCCTCTTCTTTGCCACGCGCCACCTTAGAGCGGATGGTCGCCTCCCGGCGAAAGGCTGCCCGCACGAGATTACGGGCCTTTTCATCTTCATTTATCCATTCAGCAATGATATCCCGCGCGCCCTGCAAAGCTTCTTCCTCATTAGGCACCTCATCATTCAGGAAAGGCGCTGCGGCCCGCTCTGCATCCCGGTCCTGTTGCCGGAAGAGCTGCTCGGCCAATGGCTCCAATCCTTTTTCGCGAGCCACAGAAGCCCGGGTTTTGCGCTTTCGTTTATACGGCAGATAAAGGTCCTCCAGCGTAGTACTGTCGTAGGTCTGCTCAATGCGGCGGCGCAGGTCATCGGTGAGCTTGCCCTGCTCTTCAATAGCCGACAGGATGGTTTCCTTGCGTTTTTGGAGGTCTTCCAGTTGCTTGTGCTCCCGCTGTATTTCAGCAATCTGCACTTCATCAAGCGAGCCTGTGGCTTCCTTACGATAACGGGCAATGAAGGGGATGGTAGCCCCGTCCACTAAGAGCTCCAGGGTGTTTTTGACTTTGCGGATGGGCAGCCCGGTACGTTCGGCCACCAGTTTCAGGAGGATATCGGATATCATTCGGTATCGGTTTTTTGCGAAGGGCAAATGTAAGCATCCTCCGCTAAACCCAGGCTTATTTTCCAGCTTCAATAAGCAGAGAAAGGGGAGAGGAAGCCTCACCCACGTATACCTCTTCCCATTTAAATTCTTTAAAGCCAGCACGTTGCAGCATTTCCTGCCAGCCCGCTTTAGTCCAACGGTACCAGGCGTAACCCGACTGGAAAGACCGCTTCATAGCCGACCAGTCTTCAGTGGCCCAGCTGCCAGGCGGTGCAGCCATGGGGTAATCCGGATGCAACGTTTGGATGACCCAGCGGCCTTTCGCTGTAAGCAGGCTGTGCACCACCTCTGCGAGCGCAACGGTCAGGTCTTTTCCAAACAAGGCGAAATTGCAAACCGCCAGGTCATAAGGGGGTTTCAGCCCCTCAGGCAGCCCACTGAGCAATTTTTCATAGGAACAGGTGAGGTATTGAGCTCCGCCTTTGCGCTGTGCATTTGCAATCAGCCCCGGAACACCATCCAGGCCGGTCATTTCCACCCCAGCTTCAGCCAGGGCCCGGCACAGCCAGCCTTCCCCACACCCAATATCCAAAGCACGTTGGGGTTTCAGGCTAAGGCAGGCATCCACTATCGCTTGATTCGTTGCCAGTGCACGGGAGGGGATATCTCCGTTCTCCAGTGTTTCAATCCATGGCTTGGCATTAAGCTGCCAGGTTTTAAGGATGTCTGTTTCAGAATATGCCATATTGGTAGCATTAGAGCGGGGAACGGCGGACGAAAATAACGCCACTGTTCCCCGCCTTTTAAACTATAAATATTGTGAAGTCCCTTCTAAAAAAACAGCTGTTTAAATCTCGGGGTCTTCCGGTGTGTTGGTGTTGTTGGCCCGCTCACTGTCCGGATACGGATAGAAATTGCGGTTGCGCTCTTCATTGTCGGTATTGGGAGCCGGGCGGCCGAAGCGGCGGCTGTCCTCCAGGCGCAGCCCGGACATCATCAGCTCAATACACCGATTGGCATAGATGGCATCAAGTACCGCCTCCTGCGTTTCTGCTCCAGTGTAAGCATTAAGGCCGGCACCTACCCCGAAAGCATCCTCGGTGGGCTGTTTGGTCAGCACCTCGTTCAGCGCATCAATAGCCTCTCCTACCATTCCCTTGCGGGCAAGCGCCTCGGCACGGATGAGGGCCATTTCTCCAGGCAGGTACACCGGGATAGCCTTATCTGGTGCATCCCAGAACGCCGCCGCACGGAAATCGTTGTTGTCAGGGGTCAGGTTCTGAAAGTAAAACGGCAGGCGCTGATCGCCAGCATCCGGTGCCAGCCCATCAGGCAGCCCGAGGGTGAGGTCGACCGGCTGATAGACGTTGTTGGTTAGGATAGAGACAAAAGCGATGGGGTTGGTATTGACCGCATCGTAAGCAAAAGTGGACATGGAGGACAAGTCGACCCGGTTCGCGGCTTCAATAGCCGCGTCGTGGTTGCCGAGCATGTTGTGGTAACGCGCCAGTAGTGCATTGATGGTGTTGATAGCGTCAATACTAGCAGGGGTTTTGTCCAAAAACGCAGCGGACACCGGTGCTGCGTTGACTGTGCTGCGTGCCGCTTCCAGGGCTGCGATCGCATCTTCCAGCGCCGCTTCACGGGAGCTGAACACCGCATTCTCCGCATTTGCCAAAGGCAGCTGCTCAAAAAACTGAGCCAGGGTGCCATTAGCCAGCGCCTTGAAAATCGCACCAGTTGCGATTAGGCCGGAGCGCACCCCGGCATCCGGAATTTTTTCTGCATTCACCAGGATCTGATCTGACTCATTGCGGACCAGCAGGGCTTCTTCCCAGAGATTGGACACCACGCCGTTGGTACCGATCAGCTCATCTTTGCCAATGGACAAGGCGTTCTCCTCACTGTTGCCCGGGTTGATGAGGCGCAGCTCGAAGGTCGTAAAACCAGCGGCTGTCACGGTAGTATAAACCGGGCTCTGCCGCCCCACACTCCAGCGTTTTTGAATGCCTACTGCCAGGCCGATGAGGCCATCAGGGCTGTTCAGCACCTGATCTTCGGTGGCAGCGCCGGGATTGGTAAAGTCTGTCTCACAGCTGGCTAAAAGCATCAGGGCCATTAACAGGCTGCTGAGGGTTTTATATCTTGAAATCATCATAGTTTGCTTTTTCTGGTTCTACAGGTTTAGAAATTGGTACGGATGTTCAGGGTGTATACCCGTGGAATGGGCACATTACCGAAGTTGACGTTCCGCATCAGGTTACTTTGCCCACCGGCATTGGTCTCCGGATCGTAACTGGTGAAGTTGTCAATAGAGAAGAGATTGCGCCCCCCCACAGATATGGTGGTATTACTCAGCACACCGCCAATATCCGGGATGGTATAGCTCACAGACAACTCCCGGAGCTTAGTAAAGGAGCCGTCAGAAATCCGCCATTCCAGGATGGGGTACATGGCCCAAATCCAGCCACGCGGCAGTTCGCCGGATAGTTCCTGCTCAGCGTATTCACCGATACCTACGCCCTGACGGGTCCGCTTGTCGGCGTCGAATACGTCCTGCCCTTGTACGCTCTCGATTACAGCTGTAATTCCGAAGCGCTTGTAGTTGAAGGTGGTGCTACCGCCCAGGATGTAGTCGGGGTTAGGGTCACCAATAACCTGCTGAAGAGGCGTACCTGTTGGCTGCCCGTTAGCATCCCGCTGTGGCATATTGGTAGCAGCATCACCCCGCTCCTGTTGCAGGAAGCCTTCGGGGGTAAGCAGAGGGTCACCGTTGTCGTCACGGGCAATATATGTTCCAAAGAATACGCCCAGCGGCTGATCATCAACCAGGAAGATCGGTGCACCGGTTACGTTAGGCACCGCCGTACGCGCCTGCCCGAGGTTGGTGACGCGGTTGCGGTTGCGGGAGAAGTTGAGGGAGATATCCCAGCTGAAATCGCGCTTGCGGATAGGCGAGCCATAGAGCAGGACTTCCACACCTTTGTTTTCCAGCGACCCTACATTAGTTGTAATGGCACTACCACCCTGAGAAGCGGCCAGAGAACGGCTCACGAGAAGGTCGTCAATATCCTGATTATACCAGGTAAATGACATACCAATACGGTCTTTCAGGAAGGAGACATCTGCTCCGATTTCTGTTTCTGTATTCACCTCGGGGCGCACATCCGGGTTGGCCAGGGTGCTGCTTTGGTTGATAGCTACGCTGCCTGCAAGGTTACCGGTGTTATAGGTAGAGAAACGGGCGTAAGGCCCGATGGCCGTCAGGTTACCTGCCTGCCCCCATGAAGCACGGAGCTTGAAGAGGCTGATAGTCCTGCCCAGTCCGCTTTCCTGCCAGAAAGGCTCACTGGATAAGACGTAGCTGGCACTCACCTTAGGGTAAATAATATTGCGGTTGTCTTCGCTAAAGGAGCTGGCTGCATCCACCCGGGCTGCCGCAGTCAGGAACAGGCGGTCGTTCAGCCCAAAGGTTTGCTGCAGGTAGTAACCCCAGATGCGCAAGCGGTCAGTATTGGCCGCCGGGTTGAGAATGATACTCGCACCATTGACCGTTTCCACAAATGGCGCCAGCCCGCGGCCCTGGGCCACCGAGAACGCATTCTGAGAATACTGGTCAGAGAAGCCTGCTTTAGTGATGGATACCAGGCTGCTGCTAATTTCCTTCTCATAAGAGATATTGATGTCGTTGTTGATCAGGAAGACGTTGTTGTTAGCCGTGGAAGCATAGCCATCGTCGAAGTAAGTAGGATTGACCGGAGCGTATGGATAAGGAGGGATGAAGATATTACCCTCCTGATTGTACGCGTCTACCCCGACTATGTAGTCGATTGTCAGGCCTTTAAGCGGGAAAAGTTTGAGCTGGAAGTCAGAAATAGCCCGGTTGACTGATTGTGTGATGTCAAAATCTTCGATAACGCTGAGTGGGTTCACCCGGGTAGGCTCCACAGACTGCAGATTGCCCAGCTCATCCCGCTGCGTGATATCCCAGATGTTGTTGGTAATATTGAAGGCATTGATTGGGGACCAGAAGACGTTGCCGTCCGGCCGTTCGTTGGAAAACGAGTTGTTATAATTCAGCCCGATGGAGAAGCTCGCCCAGTCGCTTACCGACTGATTGAAGCGGAAGCGGGCACCATAACGCTGAAAATCCGTATTGCGGATGATGCCCTCATTGAGGGTATACGACAACGATGCATAATAATTGGACTGCTCATTGCCGCCGCGTACCGAAAGGTGCTGATCAGTACCATAGCCGGTATCAAAAATCTGATCCTGGTAATCGTAGCGGGTCACTGGTACTTTCTCTGTGGAGAAATTGGCGCCAACGGTAAGGTTTCCGTCCGCGTTTGTCCCTGCAATAGGGTAAAGGCGCTGATCAGCGCTGCCGAACTGTTCGCCCCTCAGGTTTACGTAAACCGGCTTGCGTAGCTCATTAACGTTAAAACCGGAAGAATAGCTAAATGAAGGCTTACCGGCCTTGCCCCGCTTGGTGGTAATGAGCACCACCCCATTGGACGCCCGTGAGCCGTACTGAGCAGCCGCCGCGGCACCGTTGATAACCGTAATATCAGCGATATCATTCGGGTTAATATCTGCCAGTCGGTTGGTGCCCGGCTGGGAAGCGCCGCCGCCGGCATTGATATTGGTTACATTGGTGGTATTGTTGCTGATAATAACACCGTCGATAACGTAAAGGGGTTCCGAAGACCCCAAGAGTGTACTTGCCCCCCGCAACTGCACGCTGAAGCCACCGGCAGGGTCTCCAGAGTTTTGCGTAATACGTGCGCCTGGAAGCTTACCCTGCAGTGCGCCCGTCACCCCCTGTGGGTTAGCGACGGTGAGCTTATCAGACTTCAGCACATTGACCGCGTTGCCGAGCTGCTTGCGTTTAGTGGTTACGGAGGAGCCTACTACAACGACCTCCTCCATGTCCATGACATCATCGGCCAGGCTGATCTCCAGCGTAACTTCTGGTGCCGCTGCGCTGATGGCAAACGTTCGTCTTACCGGTGTGAAGCCCACATAGGTAACCTGAAGTTGGTACTCCCCTGCTTCGGCTTCTCCTTTAATGGCAAACTGCCCGTCAATATCGGTAACCGCGCCCATGGCCAGCCCTTCCACAAAAGCAGAAGCACCAATAAGCGGGTTGCCGTCATAGTCTTGTACGGTGCCACTAACCGTGAAGTTGATTTTCTGCGAAAATGCCAGAAGTGGCAGCCCCAGCATGAGGAGCATCAGTAGCGGCATCTTCGCCTTGAGTAGGCTTTGTTTCATAATCTGTTGTTTTTGTTAATAGCGATTGGTGTAAAGTGTTATTTGGTATTGATTCTAAGCCTTGCCCGAAATGCGGTATTTTATTGAGCCATACCGCCAATTTCAATGCATAATACAGCAAATAATTAAAATTAATGCCATTTTGTTTGCAACTTTATGCAAGTTTTTAAGAAAACATAGTGCCCCTACACTCGGGATCAGGCTATTCAATTATTTCAAGAAAGCCCAAACTGAAGAAATAAAAGCATGCTAAAACCGGAAAGACAGTTGCTAATTTTAAGGGAAGTCAATGTGCACAATAAGGTCCTGCAAGCTGATTTAAGTGAACTCCTGAAAGTATCGGAGGACACTATCCGCAGAGATTTGCAAGAACTTGCAGAAGATGGCAAACTTAAAAAAGTACGAGGAGGCGCCATATCCAACTCTTTCCGGATGGTGGGTGCTATTGAGAGTGAAATTTACGCCTATGCCGAAAAGACGGCTATTGCCCGCAAAGCAATAAGCCTTTTCCGCAACGGCATGCACATCCTTATTAGTGGTGGCACAACCAACCTGGAGGTAGCCCGCCTTCTGCCTTCCGGGCTCAAAGTCACCTTCTTTACCGTAAGCCTGCCTGTGGCAATGCAGTTGGCCCGGCATAGCGACAGCGAGACGCTCTTCATCGGTGGCCGTATCTCGGGCGATGCGCAGATCAGTACCGGAGGGGAAGTCATCAAAAAGTTGCTCAGCCTCAGCCCGGACTTGTGCCTGCTTGGGGCCAACAGTATTGACCCCATCAACGGCCTGACGGATAGCGACTGGGAAGTAGTGGAAGTCAAACAGGCGATGCGCGAAGTCTCGGGCCAAACCGCCGCACTTGCTATTTCTGAGAAGCTTAACACCAGCACTAAGATGCGGGTCTGCCAACTCAGCGAACTGCAGTACCTCATCACGGAACGCCCGCCGGCCGACCCTTTCCTCACGCCCTTCCGGATTCCGGGCCTTACGTTACTCTAACCTTTTAACTATGCCCGTACAAACCGGCCTCGACCAGCTTCTGCGTACTCCCGCCCTTCAACAAGCATGCGGGCAGCACATCGGCTACCTATGCCACAATGCCTCCATAACAGCCACAGGGGAAGATGGGCTATCTGCTATGCACCGGGTTTTCGGCCCCCGGCTGCGGGCTGTTTTTTCGCCTCAGCACGGCCTGTTTGGGGAAGCGCAGGACAATATGATCGAAAGTCCCCACTACATCCACCCATTCTTCCAGATACCGGTACATAGTCTCTATGAGGCCAACCGCTCCCCTACCCCCGCCATGCTGCAGGGGCTGGACCAGGTTATTGTGGACTTGCAGGACGTGGGCGCGCGCCCCTACACCTACATTTATACTTTGCAACTGATGATGGAAGCTTGCGCCAAAGCCCGCATCCCCGTTTGGGTCCTCGACCGCCCCAATCCCCTTGGAGGGATGCGGGTTGAAGGCAATCTGCTGGATTTGGAATACCGGTCTTTCATCGGGCTGTCCCCTTTGCCCGCGAGGCATGGCCTGTCGATTGGAGAATTTGCGCTCCTGGTCAATGGAGCCACAACAACATCCTGCGACCTTAAGGTGGTAGCCATGACCGGGTGGCACCGGGCTATGGCCTTTGAAAAAACGGAGCTGCTGTGGGCTAACCCCTCGCCCAATATGCCTGCGTTGCTGACCGCCCAGGTTTTTCCGGGTATGGTCTTTTGGGAAGGTACGAATTGGTCGGAAGGCCGGGGCACCACCCGCCCGTTTGAAGTCTTTGGCTACCCGGGATTTGATCCTTATCAGGCCCTGCCCGGCCTGGAATCTGCTTTGCTGAAGAGCGGGCTGCGTGGCTTTCGGCTACGGCCCATCTACTTTGAGCCGACCTTCGAAAAACATGCAGGCGAGCGCTGCGGGGGCTATCAGCTGCACCTGCTGAATCTCCAGGATTTCCGGCCCTGGCAGTCCGGGCTGTGTATTCTGCAATACCTGTTCCATTTGCCGGAAGCCCGGCTCCGGTGGCGGCAGCCCCCCTTCGAGTACGAATACAAGCTACTGCCTATCGATATCCTTAATGGCAGCAACGAGGTCAGGCTATGGGTGGAGAACCGTGAGCCCCTGAAGGCACTCCGGGAACTTGAGTTGCAAGGCAGATCTGAATATATGAAGCAGCGGGCAGCGGTATTGCTTTACGACTGATCAGGCGATGAGCACCTTTACTCCTTTATCTTCCATGGCCCGCCGGGCCGCATCCGGCAGCCCCCCATCCGTGATAATGGTATGGACCGCTTCAATGTCACAAATTTTCCCAAAGCCTTTCTTCCCAAATTTACCGGAGTCTGCGAGGATAATAGCCTGAGGAACGGCCTGAATCATTTGTGCATTCAGGTGGGCTTCCATCATGTTAGAAGTGGTGAGCCCAAAATCAGGGCTGATTCCATCCACGCTTAAAAAGAGTTTGGTGCAGGCAAAATCCGCCAGCATGCCCTCAGCGTAGTGACCGACTACCGACGCACTGCTCTTACGCACCACACCGCCCAGTTGCACCAGCTCTACCTCCGGATGATCCAGCAAAGCCAGGCTGACATTCATGGCACCGGTGAGCACCGTGAGCTTCAGCGTTTTGGGAATGGCTTGGGCAAAGGCGCGAACAGTAGTCCCGGACCCAATGATGACCGCTTCTTCCGGCTGCAGCAATTCCACTGCCCGGACGGCAATACGCTGCTTATCCTCCACCCGGATTTGCATTTTCTCGTCAATGGAGCGGTCATTAACGTAGGTGTCCGGCAGGCTTGCCCCCCCGTGGGAACGCAGTAACGCCCCTTTTTCCTCAAGCAGGCGCAGGTCTTTGCGCACCGTGACGGTGGTGACGTCCATGGCTTCGCTCAGTGCCGCCACACTGACTGCCCCTTTTTGCCGCAAGGCCTCCAAAATGAACCGATGGCGCTCTGCAATTTGCATAGAATACTGTCTAAGTTTCAAACAAAGGTAAAAAAAGAAAACTAAATTTGCTTTTATTTTCTTTTTTGTGCACTTTTGAAGGACAAAAGAAACAAAATGAAAAGAAACAAAAATATAGCAAAAATAAAAAATCAGTCTGAGCCCTGGGATCTTGCCGTAATCGGGGGTGGTGCATCGGGGCTGGGCATTGCACTTGATGCGCTTTCCCGTGGTCTTTCGGTCGTGCTTTTGGAAAAGGCCGACTTTGCTAAAGGAACCTCAAGCCGGAGTACTAAGCTGCTGCACGGTGGGGTTCGCTACCTGGCGCAGGGGGATGTTTTTCTTGTACTCGAAGCGCTGAAAGAGCGGGGGCTTATGATGAAAAATGCGCCTCACCTTTCCGGTAAGCAAGCCTTCATTATCCCGATTTATACGCGCTGGGATCAGCTGAAATACGGGGTCGGGCTTAAAGTCTATGACCTGATGGCTGGCCGGTTGCGCATTGGGCGTTCTCACATCATTTCCCGGAAGAAGGTGATCGAGAGAATCCCGACTATTAAGCAGGAAGGGCTCTTAGGTGGCGTGGTCTATTACGATGGGCAGTTTGATGATGCCCGTTTGGCGGTAGCGGTCGCGCAAACCTGCTCCGTTATGGGCGGCTGCGTAGTGAATTACACAGAAGTGACCGGGCTGAGCAAAGCTGCCGATGGAAAAATCAATGGTGTGGAAGCCAAAGACCTCGTTGAAGGGGAAGCTTTTTCCATTCCTGCCAAGTCGGTCGTAAATGCCACCGGAGTATTCTCCGATACCATCCTAAAAATGGATCAGCCGGGCGTTCGAAAGTCCATCCTCCCGAGTCAGGGTGCCCACCTTGCATTGGACCTGTCCTTCCTTGGCGGTAAAGATGCGCTAATGATCCCGGAGACACCGGACGGGCGGGTACTCTTTGGCATTCCATGGTTCGGTACGCTCATTCTGGGCACCACCGATACGCCAAGGTCTGAAGCAGAGGCAGAGCCCAAAGCGCTGGATGAAGAAATAGACTTTATTCTCGAAACCGCTGCCGACTACCTGGTCAAACCACCAACGCGTGCCGATGTGCTTTCGGTTTTTGCCGGTTTGCGACCGCTTGCGGCTCCCAAGACGGAGGGTGCTGCGACCAAGGAAGTCTCCCGCAGCCATAAAATTGTGGTGAGCGACAGTGACCTCTTCTCTATACTCGGAGGCAAGTGGACGACTTTCCGTCAAATGGGGGAAGATATGGTAGATGAAATCCTGAAAGTCAAGAAGATGAGCGCCAAGGGTAGCACTTCTGCCCAAATTAAGCTCCACGGCTACCCCAACGGACACACCCCGGAAGGTCATTGGCGGGTCTACGGCAGCGAGGCGAAAGCCATTCAGGCGCTGATCGCTGAGCAGCCCGAATTACAGCAACCGCTTCACCCCAAATATCCTAACACCAAAGCCGAGGTCGTCTGGATGGCAAGGCACGAAATGGCGCAGCGTATAGAGGATGTGCTTGCCCGCCGTCTGCGTACCCTGTTTATGGACGCTCAGGCTGCATTGGATATGGCAGCGCCTGTAGGCAAAATCCTGCAAGAGGAATTGGGCAGGGACGATGCGTGGTATGAAAAAGAGGTGGCTGATTTTAAGTCGGTGGCGCGGGGGTATTTGTTGGCTTGAGGTATTCTGCGTAATCCGTCCAACCTGTGTTCCAACCCGACATGCACGACAAAGGGACACTGATGACGCTGATCTGACTGATGACACTGATCTTGGCTATCCGGTGCCGCCACACAAGAATGCTACCGCTCGAAATCTGTGAAAATCCGCGTAATCAGTCTAATCCGTGTTCCAACCCTACATGCACGACATGGGTACACTGATGACGCTGATCTGACTGATGACACTGATCCTGGCAATCCGATGCAGCCACATAAGCATGTCCCCGCTCGAAATCAGTGAAAATCTGCGTAATCAGTCTAATCCGTGTTCCAATCTACCTCCGCGATCTTTGCGTTAAGCCGCCTCCCCACGCAATCACTTTAAACCGCGTAAAGCCCCCACTCAAATCTCATCCACCACCAACCGGTAAGTAGGGTCCTCCGACACATTCACATCAATAATCTCCTCTGCATTTTTCAGCAGTTTGCGGCAGTCGGGGCTCAGGTGGTGCAGGTGTACTTTTTTGCCCACTTTGCGGTAACGCTCTGTGATTTTATTGAGGGCTTCGATAGCCGACATATCCACAACCCGGCTTTCCTCGAAATCAATGATGACCTCATCCGGGTCATTCAGCACGTCAAATTTTTCGTTAAAAACGGCGACCGAACCGAAGAAGAGCGGGCCGTAAATTTCGTAGTGCTTCACCCCATCCTCATCAATGCGCTTGCGGGCACGGATACGCTTAGCGTTGTCCCAGGCAAAAACCAGAGCAGCAATGATCACGCCGATGAGCACCGCTAGTGCCAGGTTGTGAAGGACAGCGGTAATGCCAGTGACCAACACCATCACGAAGATATCAGAAGGCGGCATTTTGTTGAAGGTCTTCAGGCTGGCCCACTCGAAGGTGCCAATAGCCACCATGATCATCAGGCCAGTCAGAGCTGCCATGGGGAGCTTCTCCACCAACCCGGCACCAAACATGATGAAAACCAGCAGCATCACGGAAGCAACGATGCCCGACAGCCGGGCGCGCGCCCCTGCCGATACGTTAATGAGGCTTTGCCCGATCATTGCGCAGCCGCCCATGCCGGAAAACAGCCCGGAAAGAATATTCGCCGTGCCCTGAGCCACCGCTTCTTTATTGCCGCTGCCCCGGGTCTCTGTGATCTCATCAATGATATTCAGCGTGAGCAGGCTCTCAATAAGGCCTACACCTGCCATAATACCTGCATAGGGGAAAATGATCAGCAGGGTCTCCATAGTAAAAGGTACCATTGGAATATGGAAGGGTGGAAAACTGCCCTGAATGGAAGCAATATCGCCCACGGTTCGGGTATCAAGCCCAAAGAAAGCCACTACACCGAAGATGGTAAGGATAGCCGCCAGAGAAGAGGGCACTGCCTTGGTGATTTTCGGAAGCCCCCAGATGATGAGCATCGTCAGGAGTACCAGCCCGAGCATCAGGTAGAGGCTGTTGCCCGCCATCCATGTGCCTTCCGGTGTCTTGAACTGATCCAGTTGCGACATGAAGATGATAATCGCCAGGCCATTTACAAATCCAAAAATGACCGGGTGAGGGACCAAACGCATCAGCTTACCCAATTTGAGCACGCCCGCCAATACCTGAATCAGCCCCGCCAGAATAACGGTAGCGAAGACATACTCTACACCATGTGACAACGCAAGCGCCGCAATGACCACTGCCACCGCACCTGTCGCTCCGGAGATCATGCCCGGACGGCCGCCAAATATAGAAGTGATCAGCCCCATCACAAAGGCGGCATAAAGCCCCGTCAGCGGAGAAAGCCCGGCAATAAGGGCAAAGGCCACCGCCTCGGGGATGAGCGCCATCGCAACAGTAAGGCCCGAGAGGACTTCGGTTTTATAGTCTACACGTTGAGAAAGGTCAAAAAGATTGAATAACTTTTTCATATAGCACACAGTAGTTTGGTGCCCGGCAGCCGACCGGGACATTAGTATTTTTCTGAATAGGTAAGGCAAGCTCTCAAAAGGAAGGCGCGAAGGTAAAGCTTTTTTACCTTTGACCAAGCCACGGACAATTATGTTTGTGTTAAACTAACACTAACCCTCATGAGCCTGCCTTTGACTGAAGATCAAACCTTTGAGCACCGGGATACCGCAACGGAGCCACTGCCCATCGGTATTTACATCAACTGTGTATTCCGCAATTGCCAGTTCACCAATGCAAATTTTATGGATTGCCGCTTTACGGAATGTCGTTTTGAGGATTGTGACCTGAGCAACGCAGAGGTGGCGGGCACGGCTTTCCAGGAAGTCACTTTTGCCGGGTGCAGACTGTTGGGGGTCGCATGGGAAGACTGCAAGCCTTTGTTGCTGCAGCTCCGGTTTGAAAAATGCCAGCTCGACTACGGCGTTTTTGGAGCCCTGCCGATGGAAGGCACTGTCTTTTCGGACTGCTCGGTACGCGAAGTGGACTTTACCGGCACCCCACTCAAAGGAGCCGATTTCAGTGGTTCTGACCTGACGAATGCCCGCTTTGAGAATGCCCAATTGCAAAATGCCGACTTCCGGATGGCAGAAAATTTCACCATCCATCCGGCCCACAACGACCTGAAAGGGGCGCGTTTCACCCGGCAGGAAGCATGGCGCTTGCTGCAAGGCTACGGCCTAAAGTTTGAATAGCCCCTACTCCACCATCAGCGTGCCCCGCATTACCTGTGCGTGCCCGGGAAAAGTGCAGACGTACATGTAGTACCCTGGTTCTTTGGGAGCGGTAAAATACAGCGTTTCGGATGTCTCTGGTTGCAGGATACCCGTGTGGTACAAAATCAGATCCGACTCCGGCACGTAGTTCATCTCCTCCCCTTTCAAACCCAGTTTCATGGACAACTCCGCCACTTTGTCCACCGCATCACCAGGCTTGACGATAACGAGGTTGTGCAGCATATCGTCGCTGTTGCTGAAGGTCAGTTTGACTTTGGCACCGGCGTCCACCATAAGTACGGTTTCATCGTACTTGAGGCCGGGTTTGGTCCCCAAATTAAGTTCTACATCCGGTCCATCTGTCCAGGAAGCGGGCATGGTATTGGGGCGCTTTGTAGGGCCGGCATCTGCAGCCCCATCCTCCGCAGAGCCTATAGCTACAGATTTCAGCTGTCCGCCCGGCACCGTATTAAGAGTGTAATAGCCGGTATTGTGCAACAGTGGCTTACCAGCACGGGAGCGCACGCCCTCCGCCACCACCTGATGTATGAAGCCAAGGCGCATGCCTTTCACCAACAAGCGGGCAGAAAGCCCATCCTCACTAAGCTCCACCTGATACACTTCTCCATCCTGCTGATCTACGATGGGGCTGCCGTAGGTCTTGTGGTATTCATAATTGAAAGAGGTGACCGCGTAGGAAGCCGGATCACTGCCCGTGCTTTTGCTCACCGGTTCTGTGAAGGTGAGCAGAAAACCATCGGGCTGCGCCTGCATAGTTTTGATTTCGAATGGCGTTTTGCCCGACCACACCAGCCGCTGCAAACCATAGGGCGCCTTACCGGTAGCGGGCCAGCCCCGGCTCGTCATGCCTATGAACATGCTGTTGTCGCTACCCCAGACCATCCGCAGAATGCCGGAAGCGAAGCCATCGATAAACCCGAATGCCGCGCCCTGATAGACCCCGTCAATCTCTTCCATGTACACCCGCATGATTTTGCTGTGCCCCTGATCGCCTACAAACCACTGCCCTTCGAAGGGGCCGAACTGGCCACCGGTATTGTCCACCAGAATATCAGAGGTGGAAATACCCAGAATGGTGTGCGGGAACCACACGGCGGGCGCTTTCACCGCAGGGACTTTTTTGGCGTATTCGAAAAGGGACATGCCCGGATAGTCCGGGATACTTTCCGCAGCCAGCTTGACCGGTGAATTGGGCTCAGAGGCCCAGCGGAGACCGGCCGGATTGCCGGCAAAATCGCCTTTTTCCAGGTGCGTCATCCGCCCGGAGCCAACCCAGTCGCCCTGATTTTCGGTATAGAAGATATCGCCTTTTTCATTCACCATAAAGCCCGCAGGAGAACGCAAGCCGGTAGCCAAAGGCTCCATATCGCCCTCTGGGGTAATCTTCAGCAGCCAGCCCCGCCATTTGGACAGGCTCGCGCCATGCCCAATCCAGGAGAGGTTGAGGGTCACCAGCATGTCCCCATCGGGCAGGAACTTCGGCCCGTAGGAATAGTCGTGGTAATTCCCCGAAAGGGGCCAGGAGTAGACCGTGCGAAAGACATCGGCTTTGCCATTGCCATCGCGGTCCTCCAGGCGAGTCAGCTCGCCCCGCTGAGTGGCGTAGAAACCGTTGTCACGAAAAGCCAGCCCCAGGGGCTCGTGCAGGCCTTTGGCAAACAAGCTGTAGTCTGGATTTTTGCTGTACGGGCGGTCAATGAGCCAGACTTCGCCCCGGCGGGTGGACACACCCAGCTGATCCTGATCACTGAGGGCCAGCCCGCCAACTTCCAGCACGACCTCATCCGGTATGGGGACATCAACGATTTTATAATAGGCAGACATAGGGTCTTGCTGTGCGAATAGGCTGCCCAGCAGGCTGCAAAATACAAGGGTCAAAAAGGCTCTCATGGTCTGTAAATTTACCAGATGATGTCGTATTCGATGGTTTGTGCACCAGGGCTGAGGGCGAGCAATAACTCCATTTGCCCGTTGGACTGCCGGAGTTTAGCTTCCTTTTCCCCAAGGTCGACCAGGTACTGATGGTTATTGACAGCATAAGTGCCATCGGGCAATTCCTCGATCGTCTTGCCATCGCCTAGTTTCAGCCAAAAGCCATCGCCATTGGTAATCGTTAGGATGCGGGTCAGACGGCGCTCCCCTGCGGCAGGACGGTGCTGTACGTTCACGGAAGTGCCATCCACCTGATACAGGAAGGTGGGGTGCCCTTCAGCGTCAAGTTCGTAGCCCTTCTGCCGATAGGTTTGGCCGGAAGTCAGGGTGTCCGGCCAGACGACTTTTCCATCTTCCAATGCGTACAATTCAGGGTCGCCGTGGAAGGCAATGGCCATGCCCAGGGGCTGCCCCAGCTGTGCCTCGCCCCGCTCGTGCCACATATCGGTGGCATCCAGGAAGCCGCCCGACCAGGCTTTGAGCAAGGTGCCCCGCTCTACGTCGTAGGCATAGTGAATGCCCTGCGGCGTGGCAACGGCTACGGTGTGCGTACGTTTTTTGCCTTCGTGCAGCATAAAGCAGCGCTGCAGGGTAGCCTCCGTTTCGGCAGCTATGATAATGGGCTCAGGTTTGGGGCCTTGTTTTACAGAGGCTGGGGTCGTAAGCGCATGCCGTTCGATACCCGGGCCTTCCACTTCCAGCCCAAAGCCCCGCCGCCAGCCAAGCCCGGGTTTGTGAAGGACCAGTTGAAACGGGACCGTCCCCGCTGAGAGACCGGTAATCGCCTTTGCTTTGGCACCCATGGAATAGCTATTATCCCGGTCAAATAAGGTATCCTGACCAACAATAAACCGGATGGCGGTGTGGTTGGCATAAGCGGTGAAAAGATAATCGCCGGTTGTGGGCACAGCTAATACGCCTTCATATATGAGGGAAAATCCAGCCCTGGCACCTGCCTGATAGAAGGAAATGGAATCTACCGGTATATTGGACTGTAACTCCAAGGTATCCCAATCGGGTAGCTCCTCCTGCCGGGTTTCGTATTGCGCTACGGTGAGGTTGCGGGTTTCAACCGGCGGATGATCGTACCGCTTGTACCGGATATTGCGGTAAGCAACCGGTCCGTGATCGCCCTGCAGCATAATGGGACCGGTGCGGGCTTCGGCTGTAAACGGCGCAGCACGGGTAGGCCCAGTCAGCTCCACGTTTTCGTGTACCTTGACGCCGTTGAGCCAGACTTCTTTAAAGCGAGCATTTTGCACCTTCTGCCCGTTATCGTCAAACCGGGGCGCATGGAACAGGATGCGCACCTGCTGCCACACCCCGGGCGCTTTCGCTGCATTCATTGCCGGTGGGTGGCCTTCGTATCCACGCTTGTCCTTTGGTGCATCATCGTCCCAGCGCTGATAAATGCCGCCCATATCGGAATGCTGCGGTGTTTCCACCCCCCAGCTGTCAAACACCTGTACCTCATAGCGCCCCTGCAGGTAAATCCCGGAATTAGAATTCTTCGCAGTCATCACCTCCAGCTCCAGTTCAATATCGCCGTGTTCAAAGGCAGTGAATAAATGGTCTCCGGACCTTGGCGGTGCGGTATTGACCACTACGCCCCTACCGTCGAGCGCCTCCATCGTCAGTTTTTTGGATCGGTCGGCGTAAGCCCCTCCGGCGATGGCCCAGTTCTCCGGGCCCGATTGAAATCCGGAAAAATCCGATAGGTCAACCGTGGTGAAAGGGAGGGCGGGTTCGGGCTCCGGTTCTGCCTCCGGCGGCAGCTCAGAGTCGGGGGTACAGGCAGACAGCCAGAGTAGGGCTAGCAGCCAGGCGAGGCGGTAATTTGCGTTCATACTTAGGGCTTTTCCGGCTTTGGGGCGGGCAATTGACTTGCCTAATATAGAGGATTTTTACAGCAAAAAGTAACCGTGGTGTTTTTTTGGCGGGAGACCTACCACCCCAGCGCAACGGTAATCACGAGGAGCATTTTTTGGGTCATCAGGATAGCGCGTTCTCGCCAAAGCGCTCCCGGCTGATGAACCAGAGATAAAGGCATTGAGCGGTCAGCCACCCGGGGAGTTTCGCCGGTGAGCTCGGAGGCGGCGCAGGCGAATTCGCCCCTGAATGAATTTCAGCCCACCCCAAACCAATGAAAGTGCCCCTAAGACGAAAAGCAGTTGTGGCAAAACCGGGGCGCCAACCAAAGCGGCAAGGTATAGCACGGGAGGGGATACGGATACAAGCCCCACTAGCAAAAAAAGCCCCGCGGTCTGAATATTGCGACGGGCTTCTTCCATTGTATAAGGCAGGGTATCGGCAGGCAGGGGCACGATGGACCCTTCCAGTGGAGCTATTGGCTCCTCAATCGTCATAGCGGAACGATGACCGCCCAGGGAAGATGCAGCGCTCGCAGCAGCGCAAAGAGCCAATGAGCAGCAGAACAGCAGGGGAAGTAGGGTTTTCATAAGCTGAGGTTTCTACCTCAAAATACGGAACTTTGGGTGAGCGCGCAAAACGGGAGCTGTGGATGGCCGTTTTAGCTTGTTTTCTTGAATAGATGTAATTGCCCGCCCGTATCAGCGGCTGCCAGGTAATCGCCATGTACTTTGGGCATGCCGATTTGGTATAACCCTTCGCCGGGATGGTCAAAAGCCCACTCCCAGTCTATCTGCCGGGTACGCCAGTTGAATGCCGTGAGCTTGATATCGTGCCCGAGCGTCCCGTCTGGCTTTTCGAATACCTCGTCTGAGGAAAAGTACAGGTGGTCGCCCTGACACACTGGCCGGGTCATAGCACGCAAGCGCTGCGATTTAAACCCGGAGGTACAGTCCTGTGCCTGCAGGGCTCCGGTCTGCAAGTCGATCTCCCAGTAGTAGTAACCGGTCAGCCCCAGTATCTTGCCTGCTTCCTCATGCAGCACACTATGCGCGGGGTTCGACAATACCGTAGACTGCTGCGGGCCAAGGGTGGTGCCGGTGGGGAGGGCATGCCAGGATTGGAGGAGTTGGCCGGTGGAGAGGTCGAGGGCGACTACAGCTGCAGCTTTTGTAGAGGTGATATAAGCGTAGTTTTTATAAACAAATATATCACTGATTTCAAAGTTGGGAAAAGGCCAGTTTTCAGCTTCAATTGACCAAACCAAGTTTCCGCTTTCAATTTCCCTGGCTTCTATTCCTGTATTCCGGTAGTTGTGCATTGACCTTAGTAATAATAAAGAGGCAGAAAGTTTACTCATCGTGGCTCTGACACTTTTCTCCCAAATCACACCAAGGCCTAAACGATACAATGCAATTGTTCTATTAACATAATCATGGCTGTGAAGTAATATACCTTGTGAGGCATCAAAAAAACTGGACACCCCAAAAGGTCCAATGTCTATCTTCTCCATCGTTCCTTTTCCATCTAGCCTAGCGACATATAAGCTATTATCAAAGGAATCTTTTACCGCTATCCGATCAGAATCAAGCTTTGCGACTGTCATGATCTTAGACGCTAATTTCCCTAATGAATTCGCCTCATGAAAGCCATGAATTAGGCTGGTTGAAAAAGCTTCATATTTATTATCCTGAACGAAAAGTCGATCAAAAGTCATTTCCCAGAATACTACACGGTCTGTAATCTTTTCGAAATTATTGTTAAGGCTAAAATCCAACATTATTTATTCAACTTTGATGAAGTTCAAGAATGGATGATCTAACAGCATACCTGCGGATGCCATGTTTTGCAATTGTGTAGCATTAAAAATATCGAAGCTAACAAATAGGTCCTCGTTGGCAGTAAAAACCTCCTGCGCCTTCCCCCCATCACTAAGCATACCCTGAAATTCCTGCCTAATGGCATTCCCCGCTGCGGCTAAATCCGAAAAAACAAAGCCGCCAAGCCCACCAAAGAACGGGTTTCCCCGCTTTCTCAGGTAGCCTTGGCGGCCTTATTAACGCTGAATTACAGCTCGTAATTAGTTCCGGCGCCGGTTATTATTGCGCCGGTTATTGCGGTTGCCGCCCCCGGAAGAACGACCGGAACGTTGGCCTCCGCCACGGTTTTGCCCATTGCTGCTGACAGGCTCCGGTGTAGCACCATCATCCGGGAAAGGATGCTCACTGACAACGGGAATAGACTGCCCAATGAGCTTTTGAATGTCTTTGAGGTAGGCGCGCTCTTCCGCATCGCAGAAGGAAAGGGCTACGCCGCTTGCATCTGCCCGCCCGGTGCGGCCGATGCGGTGTACATAGGTTTCCGGTACATTGGGCAGGTCGAAGTTGACCACGTAGGACAGTTCGTCTACGTCGATGCCACGCGCCGCAATATCGGTGGCGACCAGTACATTCAGGTTGCCGTCCTTGAACTTTTGCAAAGCCTTTTGCCGGGCACCCTGAGATTTGTTCCCATGGATGGCGGCGGCATTGATGCCTGCTTTATCCAGCTGATTGGCGATGCGGTTGGCTCCGTGCTTGGTACGGGAGAAAACCAGGGCTGAATCCACATCATTTTCCTTGAGCAGGTGCAGGAGCAGCTTGCGCTTGTCCTTTTTAGTGACGAAGTAGACATTCTGCTCTACCCGTTCGGCGGTTGCCTGCTCCGGCTTAATGGTGATGCGCTCCGGCTGCCCCAGAATGCCCTTGGAGAGCTTCAGGATTTCCGGTGACATCGTAGCAGAGAAGAACAGAGACTGCCGGTCTTGCGGCAACTGCTTCACGATTTTCTTGATGTCATGGATAAAGCCCATGTCGAGCATGTGGTCAGCTTCATCCATTACCGCAAACTGCACATGTTTCAGGCTAATGTAACCCTGCCCCATAAGGTCAAGCAGACGCCCGGGAGTTGCGGTAAGAATGTCAATGCCTTTGCTCAGGGCACGCGTCTGCGCCCCCTGCTTTACGCCACCAAAAATGACCGTATTGCGCAGGTCGAGAAACCGCCCGTATGCCGAAATGCTCTCATCAATTTGAATAGCCAGCTCCCGCGTAGGCGCAACGATCAGGCATTTGATTTCACGCCTGCGGCGGTCCCAGCTTTGGTCCTCGTACATTTGCTGCAGGATGGGAATGGAAAAAGCTGCAGTTTTTCCTGTGCCAGTCTGCGCGCAGCCAAGCAGGTCTTTACCCTTAAGTAGTTTTGGAATGGCTTGCTGTTGGATAGGTGTGGGCTGTTCGTAGCCCTGAGCACGAAGTGCTTTAAGAATGGGATCAATAATCCCGAGATCTTGAAAAGTCATCGAATAAATTGAAATGCCTAAGCTTAAACAGTTTGACGGGAATGGGAGGTATCAATCATTTATAAAGGTATCTTACCTTGCCGTCTCACCCACTAAAGATAGGTCAGTTAAAAAAAGGTGGGAGTAGGCTTTTGTTGGAGCACGCTCCCCATCTCCGGGTAATCTGTTACCCCTGAGAGATGAATGCAGGTGCAAATATACTCTAAATAGTTGAGACTATTCTAATATTGTCCGATCAGGAAGAAAGTAATAACTTTGCACACTGATTTTTCTGACAAAACTGAGGTATGAATATGAATGGTGTAAAGTTTGGGATACTGTTTGGCCTCATTGGCACGCTGGTTTTCAGTTCCTGCGATGATGATGGGTTCGAATTCGACATAGCAGAATGTAAGCCGGAAGAATTTTTGGACAATTGGTCCCTGGATGTGATACAGCCCAATATTGCGTCCAACTTCCTGCCACAGCTCAATAATGCAGACTTCACCACCACTTCTGTTGGCTACGCCGTGGGCGAATTGGGCACCCTCATCCGTATCAGCGGCGATGGTGCAGTTTGGGAAGTACAGCTCACCGGCCAGGAAACAGATGCGCTTACGGTACAGGCTTTGCTATCTGTAGACTTTTTTGCGGAAGACCAGGGTTTTGCCGGCGGGTCGGACATTTTGCCTCAATTTAGTGAAGAGCGCGATTCCGGTGCAGTCTTTCTCTCTACCGTTGATGCCGGACTGACCTGGGAGCGCCGCTATGTGGATGAGGTGCGCCGGTTTATGGACCTGGAGTTCTACAATCCGCTGCTTGGCTTGGCACTTGTCCTGCCCGAAAGTGCAGGCAGCGATAGCGATTACAGCATCGCCCGCACAGAAGATGGTGGCGAAACCTGGGCGATTGAGGAGCTGCCGGAAGAATTTGGCTTCCCTCGTTTCCAGCGGGCCAGCAACCGTATTTTCATCCCCATGAACCGCCGGTTCTGGTTTTCGGATGACCGGGGCGAAACCTGGACAGAGCGGACTACGCCAGTTAATACCATTGAGGTCTTCTACTTTGCTACGCCTGAGGTGGGCTTCGTGGTGGGCGAAACCACCGCATTCAGAACCACGGATGGCGGACAAAACTGGGAGGAAATGCCCCTGCCCGTTGAAGGCGGCGGCGGCATCATGCACTTTGTGGATGAGAATCAGGGCTTTTTCCTGCGCAGCGTGATCAGCCAGGAGCCAGAGACCGGCATTAACTACCTCAGTGGCGTGCAGACACTCGAGACGCAAGACGGGGGCGCTACCTGGACCGTGGTGGCAGAAGAAAGCGGCTGCCTGGTCAATGGGGAGGTAACCTTCCCTTCTTCCGTCATTGGTTATGTAGTGAACCCGAATGCCATTTATCGTTTCGTAAAGCAATAACCACGATGGACCCCATTTTCAAAAAGCTGAACTACAAGGGCCAGGGGCGCCTGATGGTAATAAATGCACCGGAAAGCTTTGCGCCCCATCTGCAAGCCATGGAAGGAACAGCTCAGCTGGACAACAGCCTGAGCACCGCAACCGAGGTGAACTGGCTGCTGGCATTCGTCACCCAACCAGACGAAATCACCGCAATTGCCCATCAGCTAAGCGGAAGGCTGGAAGGTGACCCAACGCTCTGGTTTGCCTACCCTAAAAAAAGCTCCAAAAAGTATGATTCTGAAATCACCCGGGACCACGGCTGGGCACCTTTGGGCGCGCTCAATCTGGAGCCCGTCCGTCAGGTGGCGGTCGATGAGGACTGGAGTGCCCTTCGCTTCCGCCGCGTGGAGCACATCAAAAGTATGAAGCGCCGGAGCAGTATGCGGATTAGCCCTGAAGGGAAGAAGCAGGAGGACTAAGCTTTCCATAATTGCTCAAGCAGCCAATGTTTTTCAGTAAGTGGCTGGGTTTGCTCAATCCTTGCCCTGAGCGTCTCTTTAGCGGAAGGGAGGTGTGGGTTTAGGGCCAAAATTTTCTTCAGCAGAGCTGCAAAATTGCGATAATTGTTGCGATGGTAGGTTAGTATATCCTTGCGGGCCAGAAAGGACGTCATGGCATCCAGCTGAGACTCCAGCGCGTCCCATGCCCCGGTGACATAAAGCGTTTTTTGCAGCAGGGTTTTAGCGGCCAGATTGAGCAGTAAGTCCTTGTAGTTAGCGCGCTGTAAGAGTTGAAGGACATCCCCGTAGTGCCCTTTCTCATAAGCGAGTCTCGCACGGCTGAAGCTGTACATGCTTTCCTGCTGCTCTTTAGGCAAATACTTTTTGTAATGTTCAATAAAAGCGTCAGCCCATTCCAAAGCGCCGATGGAAACAGCCAGGGCTACTGCATTCCGGTAGGTGAAGCGCGATAGAAACCCATCAGAAAGCAGCACACCGGAGGAAAGCCCCTTTTGGTAAAGGTCCAACCCTTCCTGGGCATATTCCAATCCGCCAGCATTGAATTTGCGTATACAATAGTTCAGCCCCAGCAACAGCAAGTCCCTGGTTTCAGATTCCGGGAACCTGAACCAGTGCCTAATTAACTGATCCTTAAAGGCCTGAAAGTCCTTTTCTGTACCATCTGGCGAGAGGGCATAGTAGCAATGATAGTAAACACCGATGGCAGGGAGGCCCAGTAAGTCTCGCTGTTTGGCGTAAGCCAGCACTTCCTGCAGCAAGCCAAAATCATAGTCCGTTTTGTAAACCGCCTGATGGCTCAGCAGAAAGCAAGTCTGCCGTAATTTTTGGGCAATGAAAGCGACGTCTGTCGTATCGGACACTTCCTGCAGGTTGTGGCTAGTCACTCGTTTTTGGCTGGAGGAAAACAAATAATTCTCCCATTGCAACTGATATTGCCACTGATAATACTCTACATGACGGTGCGGCTGGGCTTCAATTTCCCGCCGGGCTTTGCGGAGGGTTTGTTGAAAATGCTTAGGCATTCTCTTTTCCCGATAGGCGGCAGACAGCTCAATTTGCTGCTGAACAGAGGAAAGCAGATGAGGCGCAAGTGCCAGGTATTGTTCCACCAGCTTCATGAGCCAGCTCATCAGATAGCGGATACGCTGTGCATCATATGGCTGATCGGGGAAAAGATGCCTGGAAACTGATTCTTTGGTAGGCACATCGCCGATCCAGTAGAGTTGCTCTTGCAAGAATGACCAGAACTCGACCACATCCTGACGTTGATTAAAGAGTGGAGAACGGACCAGTTTATCAAAAATGGCCACTTCTTTTTTACTTAATTGCCCTAAAATAGAAACAAGCTTGCTTTCTTTCAATTTTAAATAATTTATATGTATTTGATAAAAATAACCTTATAGCTCAATATTTAAAAGTCATTCCTCTAAAATTCAAGAATCTTGCTTTGATAAATAGTGTTTTTTGTATTTGCATCCTGGCCCTACTCCCCCAATCTTTGTAAAAAAAAAAACCATGAAACGTTTATTTTTACTTGTAATCCTAGGACTTGTTACCTCTGTTCACTTTTTACACGCGCAAGGCTGGCGTAAGACCTACAGTCTGGAAGACTACGTCGGGGGCTGGATCAGCGATGTACATGCCACCCCGGATGGCGGCTACTTGCTTTACGGGAACGAAGCGGCCATTTGGAAAATTGATGCTTACGGCAACACCCAATGGTCTAAGTTTCTTCCAGTGACAGTGACTGGGCAAGTGAATAGGCGAGGTCAAATGCACATCCTCGGTGACAGTGCCATTTACATTACTGGCATTTTTGATACACCCACCCCGCTTCCCGGAGTCATGCGACTCAATATGCAGGGTGAATTACAATCGCTCCAATATTACCCTGATTTAGAGCAATTGCCTAATTCGATTACTTCCACAGTTTTCACGCCTACAATTGATGGGCACTTCATCATGCATCGTGAATACCTAACAGGTCCCAACAACAACTATACGGTCTTGTTGAATAAGGTCGATCTGCAAGGCAATGTGATTTGGGAACAAACCTATTTTGTGCAGGGTGCGTCTATCTTTCATAAGCCCTACCTCGCGGAGATTTTGCCATTAAGCGACGGTGGGTTTATGGCAACAGGAACCGCTAGACAGGCTGACGTAGAGGTGGCTCACCTGACTCGTTTCGACGCAAACGGGCAGGAGCTTTGGCAGGTGATTTACGGCGATGAAAGTGAGGAATACAATGCCTTTGCAATAGCACAAGACCATGATGGGAATTTTGTCTTCGGTGGAGGAATACCTGATATTGAACCGGGTTTTATTAAAAAAGTTACTCCAGAGGGCACTGAAATTTGGCACGCTGAGACCGCTGATGCGGTAACAGATATAGACCAACTGCCTGCGGGTGGCTACATTCTCGCAGGATCTATGGGGACTGATAATCCTTTCCCAATTAACGAAACTGGGTTTGTATCCAGAGTTGAGGAAAACGGAAATACGCTATGGACACATATCGAAAATGCTTCTGTATTCTTTCCCTTTTATAGATTTGCCGCGGTAACCGAAAGTGCAGATGGAACGGGCTATGTAGCTGTAGGCTATAATGATTACCGCCCCTTCGCCGTCAAACTAGACAGCAATGGCAATATGTACACCAATATATTGCAAGGCACGGTGCAGCGGGATGAAGATGCCGATTGTGCTTTTGACACCACTGCTGCTCCACTATTGGGCTGGAATGTCACCGCGTCTAATGGCACTATGGATTACTATGCCACTACCGATTCCAATGGTTTTTACACCATGACGGTGGATACTGGCAGCTATTCTATTTCCATCACCCCTCCCAATGATCTTTGGGTGCCTTGCCAAACCACTATAGATACCTTACTGGAAGGCTTCTACGAGGAAACAGCTGTCGACTTCTATGTACAGGCAGCAGTAGAGTGCCCACTGATGTCGGTGGATGTATCGGTGCCCTTTCTAAGGCGCTGTTTCTCCAATACCTATTCGGTCCGTTACTGCAATGAAGGCACTGCCGTGGCTAACGACGCTGCCGTGGAAATCCAACTTGATGAATTCTTAACGCTGGAATCTGCGGAGTTGCCCTATTCGACAACCGGAGATCAGGCTTACCGGTTTGAGCTGGGCGATCTTCCACCGAATGCCTGCGGACAGTTCAAGTTTACGGTATACGTAGACTGTGACAACACAGAGCTCGGGCAGACCCACTGTGTAGAAGCATTCGTTTTTCCCGATACGCTTTGTGTGCCCAAGCCCCCTGCCCCGCTGATATCCGCAGACAGTCGTTGTGATGGCGACTCTGCCGTCTTTACGCTCCTGAATATTGGAGATGCGGATATGGAAAGCAGTGCTCCCTATATCGTTATTGAAGATGATGTCATGTTTTTCACTCAACCCTTTGAGCTTGAGCAGGGAGAATCCATCGAAATCCGTCAACCTGCCAACGGTGCTACTTACCGGCTGCAGGCGCCTCGCAGTCCCGGCTTTGCCCCGGGAGAACTGATCAGCTCCACCCTGGAAGGTTGTATCTCCGATAATCAGGTGATTTCTTTGGGCTTTTTCAACAGCTTCCCCTTGTACGGCAACGGCGGTTTCACCGATTTGGAATGCCGGGCGAATATTGGTGCCTACGACCCCAATGACAAGCAGGGCTTCCCTAAAGGTGCTGGCCCCGAGCACTTCATTGAGCCAGGTACCCGCCTGGAGTACCTGATCCGATTCCAAAACACAGGTACAGATACTGCCTTTAATGTAGCCATACGGGATACCCTGTCAGCATGGCTTGCCCCTGCGACCCTTACGCCTGGCGCCAGCAGTCACCCCTATACCTGGAAGCTGGCGCAGGACGGCACACTCCTTTTTGAATTCGATAATATCATGCTGCCTGATAGCAACGTGAATGAGCCGGCTTCACATGGGTTTGTAAAGTTTGGTATTGATCTCAAACCTGACGCACCGTTAGGTACAGCGATCTCCAATCAGGCCGCTATTTATTTCGACTTCAATGAGCCTATTTTTACGAACACCACCGTTCATCGGATAGCCGTCGACTTTTTGGAAAACTCCACAATGACCTCAGTGGAAGCCCCTGACCAGGCATCGGGCAAAATACAGGTGGCCCCTAACCCGGCTAACCAAGTCATCCGGTTTGTAAAAATGGAAGATCAAAGTTCATTTGCTCAAATTGTCATCTATAACTCCAATGGGCAGCGCCTCGCTGTTTATCCTTTCCTGGAAACGGAAAAAGGCATACGTGTAGATCAATGGCCAAATGGCCTCTACCTTTACGAAGTCCGTTTGGGTACTGACCGGACAACAGGGCGGTTTATGATTCAGCGATAATCACAACCTCAATTATTGAATTGAAGATGAGGGCGGCAGGTATTCCTGTCGCCCTCATTGTCTTGGCCTAATAATCCGGGCTGATTGGTGGTCCGGCTTCACCCCTTTATGGCATCACTGCACTTCAAGGTGTAAACGTAAAACTGCTGCTGTTCCATGGTTTATTGAGGTTGGAGCGCGGGGGCGGACGCTGTCCGCCGTAGCCCGATGGAGAAAAAACGCTTCAAATACAGAAAGAAAATCCCAGACAAAAAAAAAGCCCGACTTTGCGT
>NZ_JALEGS010000086.1 GCF_022763345.1 Phaeodactylibacter sp. | reverse complement strand
TATACGGCAATGAGCCTTCCGGGCCCATACAGCGCGGCTGGCTGCTGCGGGTGGATGAAGAAGGCTGCCTTGTGCCCGGCTGCCACCTGGTCAGTACGGAGGAGGAGGCTGCTGCCCCGGCCCTGTCGCTCCACCTTTATCCCAACCCAGCGCAGGAGTACCTCTATGTGCTGCTCCGGGATGCGGGCATTGCCCGCCGCCGGGGCGCTGCCCTGCAATTGCTGGACCTGCAGGGGCGCATCCTACAGTCGCACCCCGCCGGCCGCATTGATGAGGTGACCAGCATACTGCCGGTACCGGGCCTGCCTGCCGGTGCCTACGTCCTCCGCTATGTGGCGGACGGGCAGGTTTTGGCGGCGGAGCGGGTGGTGGTGCGGTAGAAAAAATCGTTTTGCAGTTTACCTTACCTACTACCGCAGGGCACATTTAGGAATCCTGCACCGCATGAGCTAAATTGACATTGTCGTTTATCATCAGACCAATTAAGCATAGAGTATGAAAAAGACAACATACGCCTACTCCCTGTTGCCCCTGCTACTTGCAGTGACTGTAGTTTCGCTCAAAGCACAGGATTACACCCCTTTAGTCACAGAGCAAGCCACCTGGCAGATCATTGCGATAAATGGAAATGTTTATACCCCCTTTGGCTACACTATTGAGGGGGATACCACGATTGAGTCGGTAGCGTACAAGAAAGTTTATTATTTGGATTTGTACCCCGATACCTTCTCAGTCGACTACGCTATTGAAGACCGATGGCTTTTTGGGGCCCTGAGGGAAGATACTGCTGCCCGCAAGGTCTACACGATTATATTCGATGAAACATGGGGTGGTTTCTGCACCATTGGTAGCGAGTTTGAACTCTATGATTTTTCAAAAGGCATTGGAGATACGATTAGCAATTGTTTGACTTTTCCTGACATAGAATACCCATATATCATTGATGCCATCGATCAGGAGGAAGTATGGGGGCTTAACCGGACTCACATCCAAACCTCACAGTACGGCATTGAAGAATCGCTGATTGAAGGCATTGGATACTCCGGTGGTCTTTTTGTTGAAGCTCTTTATTTGCCCAGTACTGCTGATTGGGGGGTGTTCCTTCATGATTATTGTGTGGGTGCTGCAGCGGACTGTGGATTGCTCAGCAGCACGGCTTCTGAAAAGATGCTGCCGGTAGTCCGGGTATTTCCCAATCCGGTAAGACAGGGTGAGCCACTGTGGCTCGAAAAGCCGGAAGGTATAGCTGCTGACCATACTGTAGAATTGGTGGATGCTATGGGGCGGGTTTGTATCCGTCAGGCGTACACACCACCCGCCGATGGGCAATACCTTTCGACCACCGGATTAGCTCCCGGCTTTTATGTGTTGCAGTTCCGCAGCCAAGGCGGGCAGCTTTTGCAGGTTGAAAAAGTAATCATAGAGTAGAGTAGGGGCATGGATGAAAGAGGTAAGCTTGTATTATACCGACGATAAAGTGGTTTGCCACAGCAAACCGACTTGATGTCGGCATAAACGCTGGAAAGTGGCCTGCGCCTGTCCTGACAAGCTTCGCTTCGTCACGGGCCGATGTTGCAAACCACTTTGTTAAGCGTATACATCAAGCCTTACGTGCCGCTCCAAGCTCTACACTCACGAGGGCCATCACCACCAAAACCTCTCCGATGAAATAAGCCACGCCCAGCCAGGTCAGGGTGTCGAAGCGGTAGGCCACGATCCCAAGCGTAGCAATACAGTAGAGGGTATTGGCTACTGCGATGCCGGTCAGAAAGGGGGCTCCGCCTTCTTTGATCCGCCAGTAGCAGGTGAGGGAGTAAACGGCAAAGCAAGCGGCAACGCCCGCCAGGATGTAGAGAAGGGAGGCAGGCATGCCAAACACAGACTCGTACCGGGCAAGCACCTGACTGAGCAGGAGAGCGGTGATGATGGCACCAATGCCGTCGATCAGGAATAGCTTGTTAATCGTAGCTTTGGCAGGCATAGGTTCGTTTTTACCCGGTTGCATGGAAGGAAAGGGTAAATGGTTAAACGCGCTACTGACCATTCTGTTCTTTATGCTTTAGCTGTCCGCGTACTTTCTCAAGGTATTTTTCATCTACTTCGAGAACACGGCAAATCGTGGTCAAGGCTCCCTACGCAGTACCCAGACCCTGTCCGGGCGGCCGCCCCGAAGCCACCGTTGATAAGTAAAGCCAGCCTGCATAACGTAGCCGGGCCTTGGGCCGAAGGCGATCATCCACTCATCATCATCCACCCACCACCAGGATTTACCGGGCTGCCCTTTGCGTGCCGGGTGGTAATGATGCCAGCCATTGTACTCATAACCAGCATCCACCCGCTGCATGCGGATATCATTGCGCTGCAGCCATTCAAAAGCCTGTGCCCGGGCGCGGTTCCAGGCAAGATAGTCATGGGTAGCCAGCATGCTGAAGAGCGCAAATATTAGGAGGACTGCTCCTTTAAACCATGCCTTTGGCTTTGGGGCAAGGGTTGCCAAAAACAGGATAGCCGAAGCCACGCTCAGCAGCATATACCGATCGAAAAAACCGGTGACCGACATAGCCAGGAAATTAGCCAGATTGAGCAACAGCAGAAAAAGAAAGAAATCCTGCTGTTTTTGATTCAGCTCACGCAAGGCACTCAGGCCAACCCAGGTCAGCAGGCTGGCTGACAGCTGACTGATGTAGCCCAGCCCATACATCATCCAAATGGGCAACCGTGGCGTATTGCGGAGCTGAAAAGTGTACACATCGCCCAAAAGCTCGGGGCCAAGCCCCCAGTTGTACAGGATGTTGCCACCGTACGGAAAAACATGGCCGGCATCATGCTGCGCGATGAGCAAGCCTGCATTCGCTACTAATATCCCGGTCATTGGCCAAAGCCGGAGAACGCCTGCAGCCCGGACACTAGACCAAAGAAAGGGGAGTAACGGCAGGCAGAAAGCCCCGAGGTAGACCCAGGACTTAAAGCTTTGGCGGCCCAGCTGTGCGAGTACTCCCCCCGGCGCCTCCCGCAATTGCTGCAGTAGCTGCCCGGAGACCGGCAGGTAGTTTTCGCTAATGCCCAGCCAGGGTTTTACCGTGTTTTCCAAAAGCAAGTAGGCGCTTGCAGCCACTGCTACGGACAGCCCCGCCCAGACCCATCCCCGGATTCCACCGCGCTGTTTCAGCAGATACCAGCCCCCCATAGCCGGGAAGAGTAAGATGCCCGGTTGCCGGTTGAGGTAGGCCAGCAGGCTTAAGACCGTGAATATGAGCAACCATTGGACGTGCCTGCTCTGCTGAAACCTAAGACCTGCCCAGGCGGCCCAGATAACCAGGGCCAGAAAAGGCACATCGGTCATAAAGGAAAAGGAGAGGTGAAAATACAATGGGCTGAAAAGCAAAACAGCGGTGCCCACAGTAGCCATGCTTAGGGAAACACTGAGCAACCGGAGCAACCGGAAGAACCCCAGCCCGCCCAACCCCGCTGCCACCCAGGTAGACCACCGCAGGCATTCAAAACTAAAGCCCCCGCCCAGTTTGCAAAACAGCGCGCCCCAGACCACCTGCGTCAGGATATTCGGTGAAAACCTTGCCTTAATTGAGGGTTGCCCCGTTTCGACCCATTGCTTAACGGGGTAAGCGTACTGCCAGTCGTCGTTGAGCGGGAAGTCCCCGCTAAGGCCTACTGCCAGCGCAGCGGCTATCCAGACCAGCAAGAGTGCTATAGCACCGCGGTAATGGGTAATTTGAAACGGAGCCATAGACGATCAGGTAGAGGCGTGATAAGGCAGCAACACAAAAAAGTGTACCCTTCCCTGACGGAAAGATACACTTTTCAGGACCGATTATCCTGGTATGAATTTACAGGCTCGCGACGTGGCGAGTCAGCTTGCTTTTCAGGTTAGAAGCCTTGTTGGCGTGCCAGGTGCCGCGCTTTGCCAAACGGTCTACCATGCTGATGACCTTAGGCAGGAACTTCTCCGCTTCTGCTTTCTCCTTCATTTCACGGAGCTGACGGATAGAAGTCCGGGTGGTCTTCTTGTAGTAGCGATTGTGTACACGGCGCTTAGCTTCCTGCCGCATGCGCTTCTTTGATGATTGGTGATTAGCCATTACTTTATGATATTTACATGCTTTTCCAAAAAAGAGACGCAAATTTAAGGCTTCTTTTTAAGATTTTAAAGCTTACCTCTGATTTTATTATGCCTGTGGCTTTACTTTGGTAGTTGAGCCGGTATTGCCAAACAATGAACCGCTAAGCGCGTGGCATTCCAAATCATAGTGGTATCTTTAGCAGCCGAAATTAAGAGGAAGATTAAAAAACAAGAATTACACTATGAGAAAAAAATTACTGCTGCTGCCGGCTTTGTTTTTCGCTGCCATTAACTTCACACAAGCACAGGTATGGCTGGAATTAGGCGCCAAAGGCATGATGGGTATGACCGGGCTTGCGAACGCCAACATCAACGGGGATGCCGACCACGATAGCTCCCTGGGGTTTGCGACCTCCCTGGGCGGAGTGGCTAACCTGAATGTTGGCGATTACCACGGGCTGACTTTTGAAATGCTGGGCGCTACGTACAGTCACTCCATGACTTACCGGGGGGCAGCCGGCAACCGTACCGTAAATATGGAGTGGGAAAGCATCGATGCCTACCTGTTGTACCGTTTTTTCCGGAGCAACGGCGCTTTTGCAGAACTCGGGGGCAAGGCGACTTATCTGCGTGGTGCGCAGCAATCCTTCGGGACAGACTGGTCAGATGTTTCGGGTAAGTACACCGACCGCTATTGGTCAGGGTGCTTTGGAGTGGGCGGTTTTGTGACCGCTAATAAGGTGCTGACCGTCAAAACCGGAATACGGGCAGAGTATGCCTTTACGGACCTGATGTCAGCCGAGGGGCAGGCAGAAAACTACCCCACCTTCTACACCAACTACGATACTTATGAGGAAACACAACCCTTCCGGATTGGCTTCTACATGGAAGTGACCTTTGGTGTAGGTGGCATTGCGCAGTCACAGTGCGGTGCCCGTGGTGTCATATTCGGCACCGGGTACAACTAGCCCAATAAGCCATAATCATTCAAAATAAAGCAAGTCAAGGGCAAATAATAGCGCCCGGGCTTGCTTTTGTTTAAAAGCCCTCTTTACTTAGGGCAAATTTATGCATAGGCAGTTGCGTATCCGGCGAACGATACCTGCTGCCGCGTGTTTTCGAACAAAAAACATAATCCGTAACCATAGCAAGTAATGAACGATTTCTCATTTATAGCTAATGCTCACCCATCGTACATTGATTCGATGTACCAACAGTACCTGCAGGACCCTAATCAGGTGGAGGAAACCTGGCGTGCTTTCTTCCGTGGCTTTGACTATGCGGGCACCGCAACCAATGGTCATGCAGAGGGGGCTACCGCTGTTTCTTCTGAGGCCCTTGATAAAGAGTTCAAGGTGCTCGCCCTAATCAAGGCCTTCCGCAACCGCGGGCATTTGTTGTCTACCACCAACCCAATCCGGAAGCGCCGCGACCGGCAACCGAACCTGAACCTGGAAGACTTCGGCCTTTCTGAAGAAGACCGTCAGCTTTCCTTCGAAGCGGGCCGGGAAGTGGGTATAGGCAAGGCGACCTTGCAGCAGATCATCGACCATATGCGTAAGGTGTACTGCGGTAATATTGGTATTGAATACCACCACATTCAGGACCGCGAAAAGCGCCGCTGGATACGCACTAGAATGGAAGGTTTAGAGCCGGACACAAGCTATGGCTTCGGTAATGATCAAAAACGCCGCATTCTCGAGAAATTGAATGGGGCGGTGGTTTTTGAAAAATTCCTCCACACCAAATACATCGGGCAGAAGCGTTTCTCTTTGGAAGGTGGTGAGAATACCATCGTTGCATTGGATGGCCTGATTAATAAGGGGGCCGAACTCGGCGTTCAGGAAGTCCTGATCGGGATGGCTCACCGGGGTCGCCTGAATGTGCTGGCCAACATCATGGGCAAGACTTACGCTCAGATTTTCAACGAATTCGAAGGCACGGCCGTGCCGGACCTCAGCTTTGGCGATGGAGATGTGAAGTACCACCTCGGCTTCTCCTCGCAGGTAGAGACGCCTTCCGGCAAAAACGTACACCTGAAGCTGGTCCCTAACCCTTCTCACCTGGAGTCTGTTGACCCGGTAGTGGAAGGCTTTGCGCGTGCCAAGGCCGATATTTTGTACAATAGTGATTATGACCAAATCCTGCCCATCCTCATCCACGGCGATGCGGCACTGGCAGGGCAGGGGGTGACCTACGAGACCGTACAGATGAGCAAACTGGCGGGCTACTACACCGGCGGTACCATTCACTTCGTGATCAATAACCAAATTGGCTTTACCACTGACTTTGATGATGCCCGTTCTTCTACCTACAGTACGGGTGTAGCCAATGTGGTACAGGCCCCGGTTTTCCATGTCAATGGTGATGACCCGGAAGCGGTGCTGTTTGCCACAGAGTTTGCGATCGAATACCGGCAGAAGTTCAACAACGATGTCTTTATCGATATGGTGTGCTACCGTAAACACGGGCACAACGAGGGCGATGATCCCAAATTCACGCAGCCAGAGATGTACGACATCATTAACAATCACCCGGATCCCCGGGAAGTGTACAACAAGCGGTTAGTTGAACGCGGTGATGTCGATAAGGAATTGGCTGAGGAAATGGAGGACTCCTTCTGGAAACTGCTGCAGGAGCGCCTGGACGAAGTCCGTGAAAATCCACTGCCTTATGAATATCAGGAGCCGGAGCAGGCTTGGCGGGAGCTGAAGAAAACAACGACGCCCGAAGACTACCGGGAGTCACCTGATACCGGCATTGACCGCGAGGCTGTTGATAAACTGATTAAGCACCTGACCTCCTTCCCGGATGGCTTCACACCACTAAGCAAAGTGAAGCGCCTGATGAAAGGCAAAAACAAGTTGCTGGAAGAGAACAAACTGGACTGGGCGATGGGTGAACTCCTCGCTTACGGCAGTATTCTCATGGAAGGCAAAGATGTGCGCATGAGCGGTCAGGATGTCCGCCGGGGCACCTTCTCCCACCGGCACGCTGTGGCTTATGATGCGAAGACGTATGAGCCCATCAACCGCCTGGATGGCATTCAGGAAGGGCAGGGGAAATTCCGCATCTTCAACTCCCTGCTATCTGAGTTTGCCGTGCTGGGCTTTGAGTATGGCTACTCCCTGGCCTCTCCTGACAATCTGGTCCTCTGGGAGGCGCAGTTTGGCGACTTCTACAACGGTGCCCAAACCATCGTCGATCAGTACATCTCCGCTGCCGAGAGCAAGTGGCGGCGGATGAGCGGTTTGGTTATGTTGCTGCCTCATGGATACGAAGGGCAGGGGCCTGAGCACTCAAGTGCGCGGCTGGAGCGTTTCCTGCAGGCTTGTGCTGAATTCAACATGACGGTGGCGAACGTGACCAAGCCGGCTAACTTCTTCCACCTGCTGCGCCGTCAGCTGGCACGCCCGTTCCGCAAGCCTTTGGTGGTGATGTCGCCTAAGTCGCTGCTCCGCCATCCCGAGTGTGTATCAGATATCAGCGAGTTCGAGTCCGGGAATAGTTTCCAGGAATTGATTGACGACCCCTTCATCGGCCCGCGCAGTGGCAAGAAGGTCAAGCGGTTGTTGTTGTGCAGTGGTAAAATCTATTACGATCTGATGCAAAAGCAGCGCGAAGATGACCGCAAGGATGTGGCTATCGTTCGTCTGGAGCAGCTCTACCCGCTGCCCGATCAGCAACTGCAGGCGATCTTCGACCGCTATCCTAATGCCGAGCCATACTGGGTACAGGAAGAGCCGTCCAATATGGGGGCCTGGCAGTACATCCACTCCATCTTCCTGGCTAAAGAGGTGGTGGTGAATACCGAGCTAAAGCACATCGCCCGCAAAGCGAGCGCTTCTACCGCTACCGGCTTCAAGGAAGTCCACGATCAGCAGCAGCAGCGCATCGTCAACCTGGCCTTTGGCGAGGAGTAGGCGTGCCTGAAGTGCATCAATTGAGCAGAGCCGCTTCCGGAGTTCCGGGGGCGGCTTTGTCGTTTTTGCGGGTATGCCTTTTTGTGCCTTCCGGCAAAAATGGACGTACTTGCTAAAACACCGAAATCGTTGTAACTTGACAATTAACTGAACGGATACGCTATGGAGACTTTGCAGTCAAAATATATATATGAGCAGGAAAGAAATAAGCCAATGCCCGATAAATTTCATGCTTTCATTCAACAGCAATTGCTGTTCTTAATCAAGTTGGCCTACGGAGACCGGTTCGAAGTGCTGCCGGAGCTCAATATCTTGTTTGGAGAAGAAAAAAATGTGCCAGACCTGGCGCTTTTTGAAAAAGGTCAGCTCGACCTGACGTATAATGAAACCAACATCGCGGAAATTCCTGTAGGGGCTATCGAGATTCTATCTGGTCAGCAGCCCATACAGGAGTTGGTCATCAAGCTCGAACGTTATCTGAATGCAGGGGTGAAGTCTTATTGGCTGGTGGTACCGGATTTGCGGTCCATTTATGTGTACCACCACCGGAACGATAGTAATATTTTTGGCAGCAATGATGTCCTCGTTGATGAGGTACTGGGCATTGAGCTTGAGCTCCAGGAAGTATTTGGCGCTCTTGAGCGGAAAGGCTAACTTTCGCTCATCCAAATCCATCCTTATGTCCATCGCTCAGCGCATCCTGCAATTCAACCGCTCCCTTCAGCCCAACTGGGAACTGCCACCGCACGCCGACCTGCTTTACCCCTTCGACGGGGAGGAGACCTGGCGCGCTATGGAGCAATTTTACGGCAAGTACTACGATGATGACCGCCCGCGCATTGCCATCTTTGGCATCAATCCAGGCCGTTTTGGAGCCGGTGTCACCGGAGTGCCCTTTACCGACCCCATCCGCCTGGAAGAAGTCTGCGGCATCCCGAATGCCTTTCACAAAAAACCGGAACTGTCTTCCGACTTCGTCTACCGTTTCATTGATAACTGGGGCGGGGCGGAAGCCTTCTATGAGCATTTCTACATCACTTCCCTCTGCCCCCTGGGCTTTACCCGCGATGGTAAAAATTACAACTTCTACGATGACAAAAAGCTGGAGCGGGCGGTAGAGCCCCACATCATTCACAATATCCAATCGCAGCTCGATCTGGGCGTAACCAACAAAGTTGCCCTCGTCATGGGCGTAGGCAAAAACTGGAAGTACTTTGAGCCCCTCAATGAAAAGCATGGCTTTTTCGAAGTACTCAAGCCCCTGCCACACCCGCGTTGGGTAATGCAGTACCGGCGCAAGCGGCTGGAGGAATTTCTGGAAGATTATCAGCAGGCGCTGGAGTGGGCGGTTGAGAAGCAAAAACTTTGAGCATGAAGATAATGAAAACAGATGAAGTGTTTGACCTCATCAATCGTGGTGAATCGGTAGACAATATCGTATTGTCTGATTTGAACAGCAAAAGATTGAGTATCAGGGAAGCATTGCAACTGGTGGAAAATGGTTTTTCTGTTTCGCAGGAGAATATCAGGTATGATGATACTGAAGTTGCTTATGATGCTGATTTCGATGAGGTAGAATGGGAAGGTAATTACAAAAGCCTGAGAGGGCTCTTGGTTTCCAGGCAAGTCGTTGAAGAAGAGCAGCCGAAGGAAGAGATCATAACCATAGAATTATCCGTTAAGGACAAAGGCTTGAAAAACTGGCTGGGAGAGAATACTGGCAAGCTAAAGGACATCATTAATAAGTTAGTGGTAGACCTGTACAAGACAGAGCAATTGTTGCACCCTGACCAGCATAAATAGTATAGCTAGTAGCGCTGGTTTTCCTCTTATTTGGGGGTACTCAACCGTATTCATTTTGTATTACTATAAACACAGAATATTTCTAGGCTTTCAATGTCTTTAGCTCTGAAAAAGCAATTGGTTTTTCCTTCAATTATTATGGCTACCCCTTCGAATACGGGCAGTGCCGGCACCCGCTCCCACAGCAGTACCCCCGCTTGAGATGAGACCAGCCCGTCATCACGAACATCCCGTTTTCCAGGTAGTAATCGATGCCCTCCACAGGCCTGCCGGGCCTTTTGTAATCTGGTGCAATATTGGGCCTTTTGCCGGCTTTGAAGTCCGTCACAAACTGCTCAATTTGCTCCTGTACCTGCGCTTTGAGGCAAGTAGGGCAAAGACAACCCCTTGCTGCTTCGATGGGCGCAATAGCGGGCAGCTTATGGCACCAGCAAGCAGTGGCGTTTTCCACCTGGCAGTCAAAGACGGTATTACAATTTGGGCAGGTCTGTTTCACGGTTTTGGTTTTACGCGTCAAAACTACCTACTTTTTGCTAATTCTCATTCATACTGAAAGCGTGCCGTGAGGTACGCAATATAGGTAACCCAAGGACGAGGCCGGGAGTCCGTGCCGTAGGTACGGAATGTGCCACCCATGACGCCCTACTTTTTACCAAAGTGCCGGATATTGTAGGTAAAGTTCAGCATCACATACCGCTGTAGTACCTCCGTCTGCACATCCTCAATAAACACATCCGTGACATTCCGGCTGATGCTGTTGTTTTGCCCCAGCATGTCGAAAACGCTCAGGCTGATTTCAGCTTTGTCATCCAGGAATTTTTTGCCCGCCTCCGCATTCCACAGCCAGAAATTTTGATTAAAACCTTCCGACAGCCCGTCAAACAGCTGATGGTTCACGCTGCTGCGCAGTACCCAGCCGTTGCCGATCAGGAAGTTGGCCCCCAGGCGGGTAGACTGATTGAGGAAGTTGTTGTCCAGGGCCGTATTCAGGCTGTTGCGCACCCGGTTGTAGCTGGTCTGGGAAGAGAGCGTAAAGTCCACCCGTTCGCTAATATTGCTGCTCAGGGTGGCGTTGAGGGAAGAGCCGATGTTGTTGGCGTAGTTGAGGTTATCATTGATGAGGCCCGGAATCCGCTGAAAGGTGCCTCCAACACTAAAGTTGAGGTTGGACTTGATGACCGAAAGCGGAAAGCCATAGGTCGTAAAAGCCCGGGCATTCCAGTAGCCATCCAGGTTGACGGGCTGACTAAGCTGTGCGCCCCGTTGCAGAAAAATTCCTGGTCGGACCATCAGATCACGGTTGGCAATGAAAGTGCTGTTGCCGATGTAGTTCTGCGTGTACTGCGCGGAAAGCAACACGTAAAACACCGAAGCCTTGTCGGTATTGGTTTTGGAATAGCGGGCAAATACCCGGTGCGTATAGTCCTGTCTGAGGTCCGCATTACCGGTAGATAGTTGGAGCGGGTTGCTGTTGTCGATCACCTCCTGCAGTTGGCGGAGAGAAGGGGGCGCCGTCCGCCCAAAGTAACCGGCTCTAAGGTTGGCATCCTTGGAAAACTGGTAACGCATAAAGAGCCGCGGCAGGAAGTTGAAGAAGCGCCGGTCTATAGCCTCCAGTGCCGGGAAAACCTGATCCCCGCTCAGCTGTGCCCACTGCGCCACAATCCGCCCATTGAAGATCAGCTCTTTGTCACGGAACCGCAGCCCTACGCTGCCCTCCTGTGTCTGGTAAGTGGTCTCAAAGGTATTAGACAGCAGCGGGTTGAGATCGGAAAATTCCCCATCTGCTGCCCGGTCGAAGGTCTCCTGATCCCCATCGGTATTTTGCTGGCTGGCTTCGGCGCCCAATTGTAGCTGAGCCTTCTCGCTCAGGGGTTCGCTGTAGCGGATACCCGCACTGTGCGTCCACCCCGTTTCATTCAACCCGGCAAACTGATCAAGGTTTTCGGTGAAGGCAGAGTCTTGCAGGAAACGGTTTTCTGAAGCCAGGAAACGCTCGCCTTCCTGCTGAGTATAGTTGGTGCCGACGTTGAGGGAGACGGTCCGGCCCCGTTTAGCAAACCGGTGGCGGTAGTTGAGGTCATTTGAAAAATTCAGGGCGTTTAGATCCGTCTGCAGGCCAAAGTCGGTGCTGCTGAGCAGTAGGTTTTGCAGCCGGGTTTGCCCGAAGGTTTGCTCCTGCCCTTCACTTTGCTGCAAGCTGAGGCGGGGCCGTATGCTAATGGTATTTTTGGGGTCGATTTCATATTCTATCTGTGCGTTCAGCCGGTGGTTGATGGTCCGGGTATCCGCCAGGTTGTCCTCGCTGTAGGTTTGCCCCAGCAGGCGGTCGCTTAGGAAATCCTGGAAAATAGACGACCGTGCGGTGTTATCGGTCTGATTGAAAAAGTAGCTGGCGGTAGTTTCCACTTTGTCGCCCCATTTGTCGGTATAGTTTAGCCCAAAGGCGTGCGTGGTGGCAATGCCGTTCTGCGTGTTCACCAGGAAGTCGCTGGGGTCGGTGCCGCCACCGCCCCGCCGGCCTCTTCCCCTGCCGCGCTGACCGCCCGAGCTGCCGAAAAGGCCCGAGAGGTCTTCCCCGGCAAAATTTTGCTGGTTGATGTTGTTGGTCTGCCCGATGATGGACAGTCGGGCGTCGCCTTTGAAGATGTTGACGTTGCCCCCGGCCCGGTAGAGGCCTTCTTCGCCAATGCCTGCATAGAGCTTCCCAAACTCCCCCTGCCGCTTGCCAGGCTTGGTGATGATGTTAATGGCTTTGGTCGTTTCCCCGCTGTTGAATCCACTGAACCGGTCCTGCTCGCTTTGCTGGTCAAAGACCTGTATTTTATCGATGACTTCGGCGGGCAGATTGCGGAGGGCTGCACTGGGATCATCCCCAAAGAAAGGCTTACCATCCACAAGGACCTGCTTGATCTCCTCGCCCTGTGCCTGTGCCTTGCCATTCTCAAACAGTACCCCCGGCATCTTGCGGATGAGGTCCTCGGCGCTGGCATCGGGATTGACCTTGTAGGCGTTGGAGCTGTACTGTGTAGTGTCGCCAGATTGGGTGGCCAGGGGCGCTTTGCCCGTGATTTCCACCTCGTCCAGATTGAGGGCGATTTGCATAATATAAAGTGTCCCCAGGTCAAGATCGTCTTGCAGCGCTATGGTATCCGAGTAGCTCTGGTAGCCTACATAGGTGACCGAAAGGGCGTAGGTGCCCGGCTGCAGGCCGCTGAATTGGAATTTCCCTTTTGAATTGCTGGTCTCGCTGAACTCTTTTGCGCCATTAGTGAGGTACAAATACGCCCCTTCGAGCTGGGTTTGTTCCGTTGAATCGTAAACCATGCCGGTGAGGGAGAGCTGTTGGGCAAAGGCGTGCGCCATTGGCAATAGCAGAAAAAGTAAGCTGCTTAGGGTTTTCATATGCAGTATGTGATTAGGTTCATTTACCCCGTTAGACCATGCTGGCCTGCTCTTTTTTCCCGCTGCCATGAAGATAAGTGAAAAAAATCACTGTTGTACTTACTTTAGAATACCTATCTTGACGACAACTAACCAACTCCACACATGAACCTCGACTGGACTTACGAAGAATTCTCAGCTTTTGCCATGTTATATGCTGCCTCCATTGATGCCGAAATTGACCCGGAGGAGGAAGCCCTGATCCAGCAACGACTGGACGAGCGCAGCTACCAACGCATTAAAGCGGTCTTTGAAGAGTGCTCTGATGCGGAATGTATCAATACGATTCTGGATTACCAGAAGAAATTTATGCAAGATGAGGCCGGCCGTAATAAATTGCTCAACGATTTCAAGAAAGTTTTTGAAGCGGATCATCGTTACACTGCAATAGAGCGGGAGATGATGCACCTTTTCAAACGTATGTTATAGTGCCCAGCTTTTTCGAGCTCAACTGATCATTCTCATTGCAAGTTGCTGTAGGCCCAGCTACATTTGGGAAGTCACCAAATTAGAGGCATTATGGATCTGGCAATGATGCGGGAAGAATTCACCCTTTCGGGTTTGTCAAGAGAAACATTACGATCTGACCCGGTACAACAATTCGAAGCCTGGTTTGAGCAAGCGGAGTCGGCAGGCATCAATATGCCCAATGCCATGTCTCTGGCTACCGTATCTCCCGATGGGCAGCCCAGCCTGCGCACCGTACTGCTGAAGTATTTCGACGCCACCGGTTTTGTCTTCTTCACAAATTATGAGAGCAAAAAGGCAAAGGACATTGCGGCTAACGCAAAAGTCGCCCTGCACTTTCCGTGGCTGGACCTCGAGCGGCAGGTGAAGATCATGGGGCGGGCGGAGCGTGTCAGCACAGCCGAGTCCGCAAAGTACTTTCTCAGCCGGCCCCACGGCAGTCAGCTGGGGGCCTGGGTGTCCAACCAAAGTGCGCCCATTTCTTCCCGGCAGATGCTGATGTCCAAGTTTGAAGAGCTGAAGCAAAAATTTAAGAAGGGTGAAGTGCCCCTGCCTTCATTTTGGGGCGGTTACCGGGTCGTGCCGGATACTTTTGAGTTTTGGCAAGGGGGTAAGCACCGCCTGCACGACCGTTTTCAGTATACTTTGGAAGCAGAAAAGTGGAAGATAGAACGATTGGCGCCCTAAGGTGTTTGGATTGAAAACCAGCGCAAAGATGTCTGAACCATTATCTAAACTCAAACTACAAGTCATCCAGGCTATTCTGCGCACGGATGACCCCGAGGTGCTGCGCACTGCCCTGCAAGTCCTTTCCCTGGAGAATCCTGCTGCAACCACAGCCTCTGCTGCCCGGCTGACATCACTGGATAGCCTGCCGGATATGCTCAATCAGGGCGCTGCGCCTACTGATCCGGAGGTGCAGGACCTACAGCGGGATATTGATGAGGTTTTTAATGCTTAAAACCGGTTATTTTATCAACTGATCTAAAATTCCACTGATCTTTATCTTCTCGTCCAGGCTCAGGGGCGCTGTGAATTTTGTGAAAATTGAATTCATCTTTGGTTTGATAGCTTTTAGTTCCTGCTTGCCTGCTTCTGTTATTTTGATTCTTTTGGCTCTCTTGTCTTGTTCGTCCGGAAATTCAAGTACCAGTTTATTCCTGAGCAGCCGCTTGATGATCTCTATGCCGGTAGGGGCTTCCAGGTTATGCAGTTCTACGATTTCCATTTTCCTGAAGCTGTCCTGATAATCCAGATGTAGCAGGAAGCTGTATTCATCAATTGAAGAAATACCTGAGACGGACAAAATAGACTTGGCCTGCTTTTTCAGTTCCTTATTCAGGTACATGACCTTGAAGGCAATCAGTAGTTCGTCATGCTCGGAATGCGGGTCATCTGCTTGGTCGGTAAAGAGTTGGTTATTCAGCCAGATGACGAAATCTTCTATCCTGCTCCCTTCACCCTGGTTCTGAAACACCTCCATGTATTGGATGATTTCCTTCAATAATGAATAATCCATGGTTTGTATTTAGTTCATTTTTGAATAAATGTATAAAAATAGTTTCAGAAATGAAATTAAAGTGTAAATTTACATCGGAAACATAATTTTTAATTAAAACAACAATAGTTATGAACAATCCATCCTACACGTTCGTGTCCGTATCAACTGCAAAACCAGGCCGGCTAGACGAGTTAGTACAAATTGCCAAAGCGCCCAGTGAAAAAATGGATGAAAAGCTCAACGGTGTTATTGCCCGGCAGGTTGGTGTCGACAGGGCGCGCAATACTGTGATCGTTTGGGTGACTTTTGATAAAAAGGAAACCCTATACAACTTTCTTGAAACAGAGCAGGGGAAAGACGACCACGGTGAAAGCGAAGATATGAGCTGTATCGAATCATTTGAGATGTATGACCTTGAACCGGTAAGCGAAAGGCTGTTTCCGAAAGTGTAAAAGCAAAAGGTGAAGGTATGGGCTGCCTTTCCGAATGCAGTAAAGACCAAACGAATTGAGCCGTTTAGCGTATTCAGGTAAATCAGGGAGGTTTTATCTTATTACTCCCTGATCTGCCGGGGAATCAGGTACAGCTCCTCCTGCCGCCCGTCAATATAACGCACCCCATTCTCATCAAAGAAAGCATCTTCCTCCATCATCATGCGGATTTCCTTGTTCCACTCCGGTAAGTACACCTTGGTGTTCAGCTCAATGGAGTAAGCGGTGTTGTGATAGAGCGGATAATCGCCTTTGTGGGGCACGCCCTCCTGCTGATCCCAAAGCCCGATAGTTGGCCCGGCGCCATGCCCGTGGTAGCCAATGGGGTGGGTGTAAATCTGGGGTTTGAGCCCGGCGTATTTTGCCTTTTTCAATGCCTCCGCAAGGACTTCATTGCCGGTCCGCCCTTCCTGAAATTCGTTGGTCAGAATATCCATGAGGTGGAGCCCCTTTTGGTGGGCTGCTTTGAGGAAAACCGGCGCATCGGTCTCGCCGGGTTTTAAGACGTAGGCATTCTGCTGCGTATCTGTATTCAGCCCGAGGTAAGTGATCCCAAAGTCGCAGTGCACCAGGTCGCCCGGTTGAATGACCGTCTCCCCGGGGCGGGAAGCGAAGCTGCGGGTGGAGCCGTTGTCCTCCGGATTGGCACGTTGCACATCCACCGTAGGGTGAAACCAGGCAGTCAGCCCCAGCTCCCGGATGCGCTCCCGGTAGAACCACACCACATCGTCAGTAGTGGTTACGCCGGGCTGTATCACCTGATCGGAAAGCCCCTCCGCGATGATGGCATGGGCTATGCGGCACACTTGTTGATAGACGGTCATCTCTTCCGGGGTGCGGGTTTCCAGCCAGCCCAAGGCCAGGCGGTCCCCGGTGACAATCCTTTTTTGATAAGCTTCAGGCAGGTGTTCCATCAGCTGATCGTAGTGGTAGGCCGACAAGCCATCCGCCAGCCCAAAGTGTTCCGACCGGTTGACTGCGATTTTTGCCGGGTCTCTTTCCGTAATCAGCTGGGCCAGCCGCTTCCATTGATCGGGCTCTGCTTCCTTGTCCCAGGCTTTTTTGAACACTTCGCCCACATCATAGCGGGCGCAGGCGAGGGTTTCCAGGCTGTCGCCGGTATTGTGAATAACCAGCATCGTCGTGCGGCGGGCAGAAAGCCAAAAGGAAGGCAGCATGGTTCTGAGGACGGGGTCTTCATTGTACTCCCGGGCGATGAGCACCCACATGTCGATGCCTTCACGCTGCATAATGGCAGGTAGTACGGTCTTCATGCGCTGTTGCAGCCATTGGTCGCGCAGTTCGCCCTGTTTTTGCAGGGGAAGGATATGGGGCATCTCGTATTGGCTTTTCAGAGCAAAGGGCAGACTGAAAAGCAGCAACGTCAGGGCAAAAGTTTTCATAATACCTGGAGATTTAAGTTAGTCCAATTGAGCGGGTCTAAAATAAGATTTAAATCTGGCATCGTTCAGGTGGCCGTTCAGCGTTATGGGAGCTGAGAGAGCAGCCAGTTCTTTTCGGCTACTACGGAAGAGCCCAGTATATTGGCTTTTAGGCGTGCTCTTTGCTGCGGTGCGACAGGGGGGAGGTCTAATAGTTTTTTAGTGAATTTTATCATATTCAGGTAGTGGGTTTTATGGTAAGTCATGATTTTCTTCCGGTTGATGAAGTTGCGCATAGCTTCCAGATGGGCGTAGAGTAGCTCGTAAGCTCCAAGCTCAAAATAGATTTTCATTGCAATGGTTTTTGCAGAGAGGTTTAGCAGGAGGTCTGAAAATGCGGAGCGGTTAATCAGGTCAAGGGCCAGGTCGTAATGTTTTCGTTCGTACTCCAGCCAGGCCAGATTGAAGCAAAAGGTGCTTTCACGGTATTGGGCTTCAAGTTTGGTTTTGTACTGATGGACAAAATCCACCGCCCAGTCCAATTCCCGGGCTACAATAGCCTTCGCCACGATATTCCTGTAGGTGAAACGGGAGAGCTGCTCGTTCAGGAGCAGCACCTGATTGCTCAACCCTTCCCGGTAAATGCTTAGCCCTTCTCTGGCGAAACGTTTGACGCCTTTATTCATTTGGCGGATACAGAAGTTGGTCGCCAAAAGGAATAAGTCACGAAGCTCATCTTTGGGGAACAGCGCCTGATGAGCCAAGGTTAGTGCCTTAAATTTTTCAAAGTGGAGGTGTTCTTCAGGCTGAGTCAGGGCCAGGTAGCAATAATAGTATACTGCAACGGAAGGGAGGTCAAGCATGTCGCTCCGTCTGATATAGGTGAGCATTTCGGGGAGCATGCCTAAATTGTACTCCGTTTTGTAAACGGCCCGGTGCGAGAGGGCGAAACAGCTCTGCCTGAGTTTTGCCGTAATGAATGCTGCTTCAAGATTTTCCTGAACTGGCTGTAGGTGCAGATCTTCCATACGGCGCTGTGAGGCATGAAATCGGTATTCCTCCAGTCGGAGCGCATAGGCATCCTGATAGTACTCGGCATGTCGCAACCCCCGGTTTTTCTGTAGCTGATGGGCCTTGGTAAGGCTTTGTTTGAAATGGCGGGGTAGTTTCAACGCTCGGTAGGCACGGGCTAGCGCTAACTGGGCATTGACTTCCTGTGTATTAACCTGTTGGTAGATCAGGTACTGCTCCATGACTTTTAATAGCAAGCTCATGCTCAGCCTCAGTTTGTGGTCATCAAACCGGCGTTCCGGAAACAGCCGGGCGAAGGCCTCCTCTCTTTCAGGGAGGACTTTCCGCTCAAACTTGCAATGTATAAGGTAGTCCAGTAACGCTTCTACATGCTGGCGCTGATTGAAGAATGGGGAGGCTACGGCTTTTTTCAGTTGTCGGATATCCTGACGGGTCAGGGTATCAAATAATTCGTAAAGTTTGCTACTGACCATTCGTTTTTTGATGCAAAATTAGAATTGAAATACAAGTTTTAAAAGGGTTATGGTTCCAGATAAGGAGAATAATGTGATGCAAAATAGAAAAATTGTATTTGTCTGCCGATGATAACTGCGCCACTTTTGTAAGGAATCAACAAAAGCTACTAAAATGAAAGGATGCAGACTGTTTAATAGAATTGTGGGGAGTGTGGTATTGCTCATTATGCCGTTTCTTGGATTTACTCAGGGTTGGGAGCGGGTGTTTCCCGGAGCGTTTAGCTCCTTTGGCAACCAGGTATTTGTAGAAGCAGACAGCAGTTACCTGGTCCATAGCTTTTTCGATTCCTCTCCCCGTTTGATGACGGTCAGTCAGCAAGGTTATGAAACAGGAGCCACCAATGTTTCGGGAGGGCTCCTTACTGGTGATATCATTACGACCATGGATGGGCAGCTCGCTTCGGCCGATAACTTATCCACTGCTTCCCCCTCCGATAGCAATGATGTAAGAATCTCCAAATTTGACCGGGCCGGGAATACCATCTGGCAATATACCTATGGGTCTGCTCAGCAAAACCAGCGGGTTTCGGCAATTGTGCAGGGCACCACAGGGCATTATGCCTTTGCCGGGGGCATCGGGAATCCGAGCACGACCACTGGCTACGTGGCTTGCATTGATGAAGCAGGCAATGAGCTATGGTACACCGGGCTGTTTGGGTCTTTCGAGATATTCGACTACCAGCTGGCGGCTACCCCTGATGGCGGTTACTTTGTAGCGGGTTCCCGTAATGCCTTTAATAACTCCTTCTACATGGCGAAGCTGGATCAGAATGGTAACGTAGAATGGAATAGCCAGGACTATCAGGGGCTGTATGTAAGGGCTGTGGCTACGACAACAGATGGGAATATCGCTTTTATAGGGGAAGGCAACGACTTCACATGGCTGGTCAAAATTGCTCCCGACGGAACAGAATTGTGGCTTCAGGAATGGCCCGCGCGCTATGTTACAGGACTGGTCCAAACGAACGATGGCGGGTTTGCTTATTTGTATGAAAAGTACGAGTCGAACGGCATTTCAAAAATAGGCCTGGTTAGGACCGATAGCAATGGCAATGAGCTTTGGGAGCAGGAATTCTACAGCTTTCCTGGCCGGAATTCAGGTAATGACCTCAAAGTCACCCCGGACGGCGGGTTTATAATCGTGGGCTCAACCAGCGGAGAGAGCCTTAACCCGGAATACTCGGAATTGTACCTAATCAAAACAGACGCAGCCGGAAACGCCATTACCAATGTCATCGAAGGGTTTGTCAAATACGACCTCAATGAGGATTGCCTGGCCGGGGTGGACGAAACAGGGTTTGAAAACTGGGTCGTGACAGCCCAGGGGAGTACCCGCAACTACTACGGCCTGGTAGATGAGCTTGGGTTTTACCGGGTTCGGGTCGATACCGGGACGTATGAGGTACAGGTGAATACCCCCTCTGCATTCTGGGTGGCTTGCGAGGAGAGTATACCTGTTGTAATGGCCCAATTTGGAGATACTGTTGGGGTAGATATGCCGGTTCAGAGTATTGGCGACTGCCCTTTGATGGAGGTCAACACCAGTGCGTCCCGTTTCCGGCTGTGTGAAGAAGCAGCCATAAATGTACAGTATTGTAACCAAGGGTCTACAACTGCCGGTACCGTTACCGTTGATTTGAGCATTGATGAAGATTTGGAGTTCCTCGGGGCTACTATACCGGTGCTCAGCCAGGATGGGGCTACTTTTACCTTTGATGTCGGAGCAGTTGGCCCCCTGGAGTGTGGGAATTTTACGGTCAACCTGATGGTTGGCTGCGATATAGAACTGTTGGGCCAAAGCCTTTGCACGGAAGCCCATATCTATCCGGATACAACCTGTTTGCCGGTCGACCCCTCCTGGTCTGGAGCCAGTATTCAGGCAAGCGCTTACTGCGAAGGAGATGAAGTAAAACTCCAATTAAAAAACGTAGGCATCGGGAATATGCAGGAGGCTTTGAATTACCTGGTGGTAGAGGATGACGTGATCATGATGATCGAGCCCTACACGCTGGAAAGCGGAGATTCGATAGAGATCGCCTTACCCGGCACTGGTGCATTTTACCGCATTGAAAGCCCGCAGGTGCCTTTCCATCCCGGGTTTTCCATGCCGAGTGCCCACGTGGAAGCCTGTGTGAGCGGCAATCAAAGCGTGAGTACAGGGTTTGTAGGGCAGTTCCCACTCGATGATAGCGATTTATTCGTGGACCTGTTGTGCAAGGAAGTGGTAGCCGCATATGACCCCAATCAGAAGTCAGCCGAGCCAAAAGGGTATCAGGAAGCACACTTTATAAACAATGGAGAGACGTTGGAGTATTTTATTGAGTTTCAGAACACAGGAACAGATACAGCAAGAAAGGTTGTGCTGCAAGACATCCTTTCTCCCCACCTTGACCCCGGTACTTTTAAGCCTGGGGCGGGGAGCCACAGCTATGAAGCGGACTTGAGTGAAGATGGAGTGCTGACCTTCACCTTCGAACAAATAATGCTCCCGGATAGCAATGTCAACTGGCTGGGCTCACAGGGCTATGTCACCTTTGAAATCGAACCGAAACCCAATCTCCCAATCGGCACCGTTATTGAAAATCAGGCCTCTATTGTTTTTGATTTTAATCCACCTATTGCTACCAATACCACCTACCACACCATTGGAGAAGATTTTGTAGTGGTGGATATAGGCACGGTGCATTTGCCAACTGTGGAGGTGCTGGTCTATCCCAACCCGTTTTATCAGTCCGCAACCTTTGAGGTGAAAGGGCTGGAAAATAAGCCTGTCACCTTTCAGCTGTTCACCGTCGAGGGACGTAAGGTCAGGGAAGCTCAATTTAGGGGTCCGCAGTTTCAATTGGACCGCCGCGGGTTAAGCGGTGGCTTCTACTTTTACGTCATTAGTCAGGGGGCAGAGTTGGTTAATACGGGCAAAATCGTAGTACACTAATGCGCTGTAAAGTATCAAATGAATCGTGTAGCCAAGCCAGTAAGTGCTGCAAGACTTCGGAGAAGTTACACCTTTCTAACCTTAGCAACACCACGGGAGACCGACTTCGGAGAAGTCGCATGTTATCCCCAGCCAGAGGCGTAGCGCCTTCAACTCATCTACGGACACTCAGCTTTTAAAACTAGACAAAGCACCAGTAGTTCCTCCATATAGCAGCGTGCCCAACCGTTGGAGTCAGTAGTCGGGCACGCTGCTTCCGTAGTTGCCGGTCTACTCCACTGACGGGTCCGCCACATACCCCGTAAACAACATCGTATTGGTCTCAATATGCCGGAGTACCACGACAAAGGGCTGGTCAAACCGGTAAAAGGGTGGGGCAGAGGTCGTGCCGAAGCCAATACTTGTGGCAGCAGCCCCTTCTGCTCCTTTCTCATCTACTTCAAGCACCGCTTTGTGCGCAATTTGTTTGATGAAGATATTCTGCCCGTTGGTCGCACTCCCCATGGGCTGAAAGTCCGCCAGTGCAGGAGAAAAGGCATCCTCCATGCCCAGGTTGCGGAGGGACCCGACGAGGTTGTTTCCGTATTCCAGCTTCAGTTTGGGGAACTGTACAATGGCCCTGCCGGGCTGAATGGCATCGTACAGCGCCAGCCAGCGTTCTTTGGTCAGTGAGGTAGGCCACTGCGCATCCGGCTGCTCCGGGTCGGGCATGATGAGGGTCAGGCTGTAGGTGGAATCCTTGAACGGGAGGTCCACCATATGCAGCCCATCCGCCTGAGCGGTGAGGAAGCTGGCATCTTGATTAACAAAGGGGACTTCTGTTGTGCCGCCCGCTGCCGTTTGGAAGGTACCGTCAAAGGTCAGCTCCTCCGGAAATCCGGCCAGCCAGTCTGCTTTGAAGTACAGGGCATTGATCAGAAAAGCCACATCCTCAGAAGTAATCTCCTCTACGATGGCAGGGATTTTACCCTTGGTCTTTTCCGATACCCAGTTGTTGATGGTTTGTTTGCTTTGCTCCTCCTGCCGGAAATCCAGGCTCTCGGAGGAAGCGGCATAAAATTCGCTTAACGGGTTCAGGAAGGCCTGCTCCACGTCAATACGCTCTGCATCGTAGAAATAGCTGTTGGCGACCGTCACTTCAGGGTGGTCAGCGGGGGTGGTGAGAAGGGTATTGAGCTGTTTGTGGGCCTGGTTCAGGCTTTCCACGCTGGTGTTACTGCCATCCATGAGGTCCAGCATTTGCTCCAGGGTGCTGCCCTGTGCCCCGTTTTGCGCCATGAAGAGCGCCGTTTGCACGCTGTAGGGCGAAATGAGGATGTTCTCCTGTGGCAAGGCTTGCTGCTCCTGATGGAAGAGGTCCCAGCCTAGGGTTTGATTCATGTCAGCGGCTTGTTCCATGTCGGCGGTGACAGGCAGGTAGGGGGCTGGTTCGTTGGATGCGGTATCGCATTGCCAGAAAATAAAGGCGGACAACAGGCTAAGAAAAATGGTCTTGTTCATGTTTGATGGATTTATTTTGGGGTTACAGACGAGAGTAGCCTAAAAACAGTTGGGTGCCGGATAAAGATTATGGATTTGACATTCGAAGTACCTTATCCGTATTTAGTTTTTCTAATTTTAGCACGAGACCAATCAAAACTCAATCGTGGAAATCAAGAAACCTACCAAAACCTACGATGCCGTCATCGTAGGCTCCGGTGCCGGCGGCGGCATGACGGCCAAGGTGCTGTCGGAGCAGGGGCTTTCTGTAGCCATTGTGGAAGCCGGGCCTTACTTTGACCCGGCCGACCCGGTCACCAAAACACAAATGCGCTGGCCCTACGAAAGCCCCCGCCGTGGCGCAAACACCCACCGCGCTTTTGGCGACTTTGACATGGCCTGGGGCGGATGGGAAATCGAGGGAGAACCCTATACTCAGGTGGAAGGGACCGACTTTCGCTGGTTCCGCTCCCGGATGCTGGGCGGGCGCACCAACCACTGGGGGCGTATTTCCCTGCGCTTTGGCCCCGACGATTTCCGCCGAAAAGATATTGACGGGCTGGGCGCCAACTGGCCCATTTCCTACGAGGATATCAAGCCTTACTACGATAAAGTCGATAAGCTGATCGGCGTATTCGGTACCAACGAAGGCTTGCCCAACGACCCCGATGGCTTCTTCCTGCCCCCGCCCAAACCACGCCTGCACGAGTGGTACTACATCAAAGGGGCACGGAAATCTGGCGTGACCGTCATCCCTTCCCGTATGTCGATGCTCACCAAGCGCATCAATAAAGAGCGCGGTTTGTGCTTTTACTGCGGGCAGTGCGGCCGATCCTGTATGGTATATGCCGACTTCAGCTCGGGCTCCTGCCTCATCTTCCCGGCCCAGAAAGCCGGCGGGCAGATTGACCTGTTTGTCAATTGTATGGCGCGTTCGGTGGAAACGGGCCCGGATGGCAAGGCCAAAGCCGTCAGCTACGTCAAGAAAGCCGACCGGCAGGAGTATCAAATCAAGGGCAAGGTCATTGTCCTGGCTGCCTCGGCTTGCTCTACCGCCCGTATTTTGCTCAACTCCAAAGAAGGGGGGCTGGGCAACGGCAGTGGGGTGATCGGGCGCTATCTTCACGACTCCACCGGCTCCAGTATGTACGGTTTCCTGCCAGCTTTGATGGACCGCGACCGGTACAACGAAGATGGAGTAGGGGGCCTACACGTGTATTCGCCCTGGTGGGAAGACAATAAAAAGCTAGATTTCCCGCGCGGCTACCACATCGAAGCCTGGGGCGGCCAAAGTATGCCCAAGTACGGGTACGGCTTCAATCAGGCCGAGGTACAACGGGCACTGGGCATTACCCCCGGTGGCTACGGTAAAAAGTATAAAGAGGAGCTCCGCCGCATCTACGGTGCTTTCGTCGGTATGTCCGGCCGGGGCGAATCGGTAGCGCAGTACGACAACTATTGTGAAATCGACCCCAACAAAGTCGATGAGTGGGGCATCCCGGTCCTGCGCTTTCATTACAAATGGACGGACTACGAACGACGTCAGGCCCGACACATGCAGGACACCTTTGAGGAAATCCTGACCAATATGGGCGCAAAAATCCTGTCTGGCAAAAAGACCGCAGCGAATGACTACGGGCTGAATAAGCCGGGCGAGATCATCCATGAGGTAGGTACTGCCCGTATGGGAGACGACCCGAAGACTTCCGTGACGAATGGCTACGGCCGATTGCATGAGGTGCCTAATCTCTTCATCACTGATGCTGCCACCTTCCCTTCCCAGGCCGACAAAAACCCGACCTGGACGATTATGGCACTCGCCTGGCGCACCAGCGACCACATCATTTCCGAACTCAAAAAAATGAATCTCTGATGGACCGCCGAGAAAGTATCAAAAGCTTACTGATTGGGGCTGCCGCTACGTCTGCCCTATTCACCGCTGCCGGCTGCGAAGCCGATACCACACCGGCGGGCAAAACGGCTGCTGAAAATCCATTTCCGTACGAGGGCACCCGGATCCCTGAAGAGCTGCGGCGCGATGCCAGGCTACATGCCAATGCCCCCTTTTTTAGCGAAAGCGAACGGAAAATACTGGACCATCTGGCTGACATCATCCTGCCTGCTGATGAACAGGGCCCGGCAGCAAGTGCCACCGGCGTTACCGATTTCATTGATTTCATGACGCTGGACTTTCCTGACTTTCAGCTGCCCCTGCGTGGCGGGCTGGCCTGGCTGAGCCGGGCGTCCCTGCAGCGGTTTGATCAGAACGATTTCATGGCGCTTACGGAGGAGCAACAAATGGCGATTATTGAGGAGATAGCCTATCTGCCCGAAGATCCTGCCGAAGTCCCGAAGCCGGAAGTCGCTTTTTTCGATCTGTTGCGGCGACTGGTCACGACCGGCTATTTTACCAGCAAGGAAGGCATCAAGGACCTGGGCTATAAAGGCAATGCCCCCAACCTCTGGGACGGCCCGCCCGAGGAAGTTTTGCGAAAGCATGGCATCACCGGAGAGGAGGAATGGCTGTCAAAGTGTATCGACCACGATACCCGCAACGAAATGGCAGAATGGGATGAAAATGGCAATCTGCTGACGTAGAATCTTGCTAGGCATGGGATAAGCCCGTACCTTATGTGGCGTAAAAATCCCAAAAATATGTGGCGCATTTTATTGCTGCTATTGAGCTTGTCTGCCCATGTTGGACTGTCTGCCCGTTCTTCCCTGGCCGACAGTCTGCTGGCTGTACTGGCCAATACAGAAGATGAAGCTGCACAACTGCCTGTACTGGGTGCTCTTTGCCGGCTGTACAGTGAGGAGGGGGCAGATAGTACGGTCTCTTATTGTCAGCGGGCCATTGAATTAGCCGGGGCATTAAAATTGCCTGGCCCTGAAGTAGAATCTACCATCATCATTGGTCGGTGGTACCATAAGAAAAGTCAATATCAGAAAGCTTTAGCGTATTATTATCGGGCAGTTGCCCTTGCAGAACGAGCCGGTCTTCTGGAACTCACTGGCAGTGTGTACAACAATCTGGCCCTTTCTCATCAACGCCTGTCGCAGCCAGACAGTGCTTACTTTTACTGGAATAAGGCGGAGGCTGCTTTTCAGGAAGCGGGCAGCCCGGCAGAACTTTGGAAAGCCTACCTTGGGTTTTTTCAGCTCTTCAGCGAAAAACAGGATACCGCTCAGGCCAACCGCTATGCCACTCTCGCGCATCAGCACGTGCAGAGAAGTACTCTTCGCTCGGACCGGGGGTATCTGCTCTTTCAGTTGCTGCAATACTATTTCCAGACCGGGCAGTTTGAGAAAATGGGGCAGTTTCAGCAGCTTTGGGATGACTACAAGCGGGAGCAAAAGCCGGATGAAGCTCTTATGCAGCAGCCAGCACACATTGCCCTTTACATGTTTGCTACGCAGGAAGAGGCCGCAGTGGAAGCCCAGTTGAAAAAAGCCATACAGTACTTTGAACAATCCGGTATTCCTTACCGTGCCGGCTGGTGCTACGAAGACCTGGCCAAGCTGTACTACAAGCAGGGTAATCGGCAGGCTGCCGAGCAGGCAATGCAGCAGGCGCTCGGTTATTACCGGGAAGCCCATGTGCCCTACCGCCGGGGCCGCGCCCTGAATAGGCTTTATCAGTGGAAGAAAGAACGCGGTGCAACAGCCGAAGCTCTGGCTTATCTCGAAGCTTACGAAGCCCTGGAAGACAGCCTGACCAGCGTCACCGTAGAGCAAAACCTAAACGCGCTGCGGGTCAAAGCCGAAACCGAAAAAAAGGAGCAGGCCCTGCAAATCAAGGATTTGGAACTGAAACAGAAAACCCAGGAGCGCAACGCTCTGCTCATTGCAGCACTGTTGCTCGCCATCCTGGCAGTGCTGATTTTCCTGGTTCTGCGGCAGCGGCTCCTTGCCAACCGGCGGATGGCCGAGCAGGAACAAGCCCTTCAGGAACAACGCATTTTGCAATTGGAACAGGAAAACCGCCTTTCTGCTATGCAGTCTGTGATTCAGGGGCAGGAACAGGAGCGTTCCCGGATCGCCAGCGACCTGCACGACAGCCTGGGCGGCATGATCACAGCTATACAGCGGCATGTATCTGAGCTTGCCCGGAGGGCCACGGCTCATGATGATGGCTTGGCGCAGCGTACGGTCTCCATTTCAGCCGATGCCAGTCAGGAGCTTCGGAGAATTGCGCAGAATCTTATGCCGCGTTCTCTTACCTTGCTGGGGTTGGAAGGCGCACTGGAAGACCTGGCTGCCCAATTGGACGCCGAGGGGCTCCTATGCCAATTCCAGGTGATCGGGCTGGAAGCGCGCCTGCCGGAGGAAGTTGCGGTGACCCTGTTCCGGATCGTGCAGGAGCTCACCAATAATATCGTTAAGCATGCACAGGCTAATCAGGTGCTGATACAGTTGTTGCAAAGGGATGGAACCCTTTTTCTTACGGTTGAGGACGATGGCCGGGGTTTTGATCTGGAGCAAGCCAGGGAAAAAGCTTCCCTGGGGATGAGCAGCATAGCCTCCCGGGTGGACTACCTGAAGGGCGATTTGGATATTGATACGGCCCCCGGACAAGGAACGAGCGTAAGTATTGCGCTACCGCTCTGATGCTTTTCTACTGGAATTCCGGTAGAAGCTTTCCTGCAGAAAACCATGAAGCAGGCCCGAAGTAATGTTCGGACATTTGGAAAAAACCAAATGCTATGCGACAGCGCCTGATTACCTTTGTTTTATTTCTGAATTTAATCCCCCTTTTTGCCCAGGAATGGGTGAGGCAGCACCCCTTTGAAGATCTTCGCGATGTCCTGGATATTGCCATGAGCCCCGGTGGCTTTGGCGTCATGGTCGGAGAAGATGGTTTGGCTATGGAAACCCAGGATTTTGGGGAGACCTGGGCTTACATTGGCGAAAACTTCATTGGAACACAGCGGGAAGCCGACTGCGTACCCAATGGCGATGGCACCTACACTACCTGGATTGCCGGCAATGACCTTTGGCGCTCTGCCGATGAAGGGCAGAGTTGGGAAAAGCTGCCCGATCCGGAAGGCGTTGGCAGTACCTTCTTCATGCATGTACTGCAGCCGGATGAGCTGTTTGTGGCCAATTATGTGACCCTGCTCAAAACCACAGATGGAGGCGGGAACTGGACCGACATCACCCCCGAAAATGTTGGCTTTATTTCCAATATCTTCTTCCTTAACAGCAACCACGGCTGGGTCGGCAACCGGGACGGGCAACTCTTCATCACGCAGGACGGCGGTCAAACCTGGGCGCAGGTGATGGTTGCCGAGGGGCTGGAAGAATATGTAGAGCCGCTCTTTGTTGACGAGCTCAATGGCTATGCCTCACTCCGGGAAGACTTTTACCAAACCTCAGATGGCGGTTTCACCTGGGAAAAAATCGCCGATAATGCCTTCGGCAACTACACGGATGATATGATGTTTACGGATGAAGCCGGACAGTCTATCGTTGCTACTTCTTTTGATGCAGGCATTTATCAGTCCACAGATGGTGGCCAGACCTGGTCGAGGGCATTAACCGGGAGCATCAATAATGGATTGTACGCCCTTCCGGACGGCCGGGCATGGATCGGTAGCGACTATCGCTCCGTTTACTATTCGCCGGAGCCGGGTGATTCCTACGAAAACCTGGTCCCGGGCCTCCGGGTGAGATTACAGGAAATCGCATTCTGGGATATTGACCATGGCTGGGCCGTTGGCGGAAGTTCGGTGCTAAAGACCACCGATGGAGGGGACAACTGGGAAGCGTTAAGCCTTCAGGGCTTTACTACTGAAAACAGCCTTCGGCAAATCCTGGTGATTTCCGAGCAGGAAGTTTGGCTTTCGGGCAGTCAGCATGTCTTGCGGACCACCGATGGCGGAGCAACCTGGGAAGAGCTCTTTGAAGTGCCGGAGAGTAGCCTGGATTATGGTTTGGAAAAGGTGGGGAGCAGCATCATGGTCGTTGCGAGAGAGGGCGCCATTTACCGCACTGAAGACGATGGTGCAACCTGGGCAGAGCTAACTGTGGATGGGGTAGAGCGCCTGCGCAGCTTCGACTTTCCTGACGAACAAACCGGCTATGCAGTGGGTAGTCAGAGTACCCTGATTAAAACAACAGATGGCGGCGCCAGCTGGGCTCAAGTCCCCGCTGATTTACCGGACGGCCTGAATATCCTGGAGGTTTCCTTTACCAGCCCGGATACGGGTTGGATTGTGAACCGGGATTTGTCAGACCACCTTTGGAAAACGGTAGATGGCGGGTTGACCTGGGCATCCAGCTCGGTTTCTCAAAATATCCGTTGGGCAGGGGTTGATTTTGTAAATGATACCTTGGGGTATCTCTACGGCGGTACTTCCATTGTTGGCAGGGTTTACCAAACGACAGATGCAGGGGAAAGCTGGTCCAGCCTGCACGATATTAGTCTGGAAATCACCGATGTTCACTTTGCCACGAATACATCAGTTAGCAGATTGTGGGTAGCTGGTGTAGCCGGTAATATTGAGCGGCTGGAAACAGAATTGCTCACCAACGCACCAGAAAGCTACCCGGCACAGCACCTGAACGTCGCCCCTAATCCAACCACCGGCACCCTGTTCTTACAGTTGCCCGATCAACTTAGCACCGATGCCCGGATTGAAGTCTACAGCGCTGCCGGACAACTGGTATCCCAGCAAACCGCCACCCCTCAGCTTTCCACTACCGGTTGGGCGCCCGGTTTGTACCTGCTGCGGTTGACCGATGGGCAGCGGCATTATCAAGCTAAAGTCATCAAAGCGCAGCCATAGCGGCATTGGTGTAAAAGGCTTACTTTAGCAAAGTAACCAAGCATAGCAACCATGATCCGGGTACTAATCGTAGATGACCATCAGTTGGTGGTAGACGGGCTGAAGCTCACCCTCGCGCAAGCCGCTGATTTGGAATGCGCAGGCACCGCCAATGACGGGAAAGAAGCCCTCAAGCTCCTGGAGCAGGTCGAAACCGATGTGGTACTACTGGACATCAATATGGAAGGTATGAACGGGCTGGAAACCTGCCGGGCGCTGCATCACCGGTTTCCAGCCCTTGCTGTTTTAGCTTTGTCTACCCTAAAGGAAGCCAGTATGGTCAAAGCCATGCTCCGCGAAGGCGCCGCCGGCTACCTGCTCAAAAGCGCCGATACCCCGGAACTCCTCAAAGCCATTCGTAAAGTTGGGTCCGGGCAGCGCTACTACAGCCCTGAGGTGGCAGAAGCGGTCATGGATAGCCTGAGCGCCGCACCTCCAAAGGAAGCCCACCCGGTCCTCCCGGTGCTGACCCGCCGCGAGCGGCAGGTCCTGCAGCTGATTATCCACGAATACACCACCGCCGAAATTGCCGAAAAGCTGTCCATCAAATTTGCTACGGTAGAGACGCACCGGCGCAACCTCCTGGTCAAACTGGGCGCACGCAATACCGCCGGGCTGGTGCGGATTGGGCTGGCGTATGGGTTGGTGGAGGGGTGAATTTGGTTTTTGAATAAGTAGGAGATTGCCTGAATCTGTGCCTAATGAAAAAGCCTGGTTAGAAAATATTCCCGGATTAGTAAATCTTTTTGAGGTAATATCGTTATCTTAAGGAGATTCAAAAGATGAGAAACGCATGAGTGCTGAGCAATTAAAAGAACGTTTACACCTTCGCATTGAACAGGCGGACGAGAAGCTTCTGGGGGTTTTGGCTGATATGGCAGAAAGGCTGTTTGAGGCTTATCAACCCCTGGCACTTGACCAAACTGATGTACGCCAGCAACAGGCAGACTATTCCAGGCACTTACGCCCTTTGTCCCGTGAAGCAATGACTGAGGAAATAGGCAAGGCGATGGAAGATTATGAGAATGGGCGATTCATTACGCTGGATGAATCCAGCAAAGAAGCGGGTTCATGGTAGGTAAAATATATCGTGTGGTATTTACGCGGTATGCCCAAAATCGCCGTCGGGAGGTTTATCATTTTGAAGAGCGCATCAACGGAAAGCGCTACGCAAAGAAAATACAGCAGCTCATTAGCGAAGCAACCGGGAAACTGGAAAGCTTCCTGAAATACACCCTCTCTACGAGTACCACGATAGTACTAAGGAGGTCAGGTATACCAAAGCATTTGAATACAAGATACTATATCATATACGAATCGAAACGGATGAAGTCGTCATACTGACCATCCGTAACGATGCAGAGTATCCGGATAGAATCGCGAAGGAGCTCTGATTTTGGGTATGTCAGGGAAAACCAGGGATATTTATCTCTTAACCTGATCCCATAAGAAGAATAGATGCTATCTTGAGAAAGGAAACCAACCCCGCAAACATGAGCACCTCCTCCTTCTTCGACCGCCTCAACAACTGGGCCCGCAATTCCGTCACCCTCAAGCTGCTGACCGTAGGCCTGCTGGTCCTGATATTGCTGATCCCCGCCAGCATGGTCAATTCGTTGATTATGGAGCGGGAAAGTATACGCGATAATGCGGTGGAAGAGGTGAGCGCTAAATGGGGCGGCCCGCAGACGGTAGCCGGCCCGGTGCTCTCCGTACCCTACGAGCGGGTGCTGACCAATTCGGAGGGGAAGCTTGTGACGGAGCGCGGCTATGCTCATTTTCTGCCAGACACGTTGGCAGTAGAAGGGGAGCTGCTGCCCCAAAAGCGCTACCGGGGTATTTATGTGGTAGTGCTGTACAATGCGCAGCTTGCTGTCCGCGGGCATTTTTCCGGGCTGCGGGCAGATGCGCTATCCGTGCCGGAAGAGAGTTTGCAGTGGGAAGAAGCCATTTTCACCATTGGCATCAGTGATATGAAGGGGGTGGAAGCGGCTATCGCGGTACAATTCAACGACACCACGCTGCAGCTCGGTCCGGGGACGATTACCAATGACATCTACAGTTCCGGGGCAAGTGTGCCTTTTCCTCTGCCTCGGGGGGCTGACAGCAATATCAGCTTCGCCTACGACCTCAACCTCAATGGCAGTACTGACCTGCACTTTACGCCTTTCGGCAAAACAACTACGGTACAGCTGTCTTCTACCTGGACGGCACCGAGCTTCGAAGGTGCCTTCCTGCCGGACGAACGGGTGGTGAGCGACAGTGGCTTCACTGCCGATTGGCAGGTGCTGCAGCTCAATCGCAACTATCCGCAGCAGGGGGTGGGGAGGTTTGTGCAGAGCAATGATCAGGATCCCACTTACTACGGCACTGACCCGGTCCGCCGCATGGCCAGTACCTTCGGGCTAAAGCTACTCCTGCCCATCGATGAGTACCAAAAGACGATGCGCTCCGCCAAGTACGCCATTTACTTCATCTTATTGACCTTCCTGACCTTTTTCTTCATCGAAATCCTCAACCGCAAGCGGCTGCACCCCATTCAGTACTTGCTTGTGGGAGCGGGTATTGTGTTGTTTTATATCCTGCTGTTGTCCTTCTCCGAGCACCTGAGTTTCGATACGGCCTACTGGATCGCCTGTGCCGCCATCTTACTGCTGATAACCGTTTACAGCTACTTTATGCTGCGCAACCGCAAGCTGACCGTCATGGTCTTTGGCATTCTGGCTATTCTATACGGCTTTTTCTACTCCATCCTGCAGTTGCAGGACTACGCCCTGCTAATGGGCAGCCTCGGACTGTTGCTCATCCTGGCCGTCATCATGTACCTGACGCGGAATGTGGATTGGTATGGGTTGAAGCGGGAGGAGTAAGAATGATGTTGAAATATCACTCTTTGGGCTGCTTTTGCCAAGTGTTGGTACATAGGGGGACCGTTGCATCCACCATATTTCTGTAAAAAACGGACTTTCTCCAGCACCGATCAAACGGGAAGCTATTCCATAGGGGGCGTCAATTGGCAGCCCTAAGCTCAGACCCCAAGGCGCAAACCGGATTGTCGAAACGGGTTTTATTTCCTTTGGTAAGTGTGACACCTACGGCGTCAATTAAATGATGAAAGCTGCTTTTTACTAATAGCCGACCCCTATCGGGGGTCGCACATCAGTAACCTTAAGCTTATACCTTGGAACCGACCCCAGCGGGTGTCGCACTTCACTGCCATCAGATATCGCTAGCCATCGGACCGAACAGTTTGACCTGATTAGGTATTGAATAGCAAACCAACCACCAACGCATGAAAAAGACGATCCTTCTCACCGGCAGTACTGACGGCATTGGGAAACTAGCCGCTATAAAGCTTGCTAAAGATGGACATGAAGTGTACCTGCACGGCAGAAACGCGGAAAAACTGAAAGTCGTTCTCTCGGAAGTCAAATCCCAGTGCGGCAATGAAAACATAGGGAGCTTTACCGCAGATTTCTCCGATTTGAACGCCGTTAAAAAAATGGCAGAGCAGGTTAAACGGGAAGTAAGGAAGCTCGATGTCCTCACCAATAACGCCGGTGTGTTTGAAAGTCCGGTAGCGGAGACCGACGATGACTTTGACATCCGCTTCGCCGTCAACTACTTTGCACCCTATCTGCTGACCAACGCCCTGCTGCCTCTGCTCAAAAAGGGAAAGGGGGCTCGTATCCTCAACGTAAGCTCTGCGGCTCAGGCCCCGGTTTCACTGAAAGCGCTTGAGGGGGATAATGACCTGTCTGCCCGCTCTGCCTACGGACAAAGTAAGCTCGCCTTGGCGATGTGGAATACCCACCTGTCAGAAACCGAGCCTCAACTAACAGCCATCGTCGTCAATCCAGGCTCTCTGCTCAACACCAAAATGGTGGAAGAGGCCTTTGGCTACCATCAATCTCCGGCCGAAAAAGGCGGCGATATTCTGTATGAGCTGGCAGTGGATGAACGATACGAGGGGGCTTCCGGTCAATACTTTGATAATGACGACGGCGCATTCGGGAAGCTCTACAGCGCTGCCAGGGATAGAGAGGCTATTGCTACCCTTATCCGGCACACAGAAGCGTTATTGACCTGATAAGAAACAGAAGAACTTGTGGAACACCCCCACTACTGCACCCCATTATCCAGCATATAATCCAATTGCAGCGCGGCACTGATCAGCGCAAGATGGGTGAAAGCCTGTGGGAAGTTGCCTACCTGTTCTCCGTTCAGGGCAATCATCTCTGAGAAAAGGCCGAGGTGATTGGCATAACCGAGCATCTTCTCGAAGTATAGCCTGGCCTTCGTAACCTGACCAGCCTTGGCCAGATTTTCAATATACCAGAAGGAGCAGAGTGAAAAAGTGCCTTCTTCACCCTCTAGTCCATCCTTAGCACCGGCGGTAGTGCGGTAGCGGTAGATGAGCGTATCGGCGGAAAGCTCCTCCTCGATCGCCTTGAGCGTGGATTGCCAGCGCTTCTCATAGGGGCTGAGCAGGCGCACAATGGGAATGAGCAGGGCAGAGGCATCTATGACATCCGAGCCCCGGGCTTGCGTGAAAGCCTGCTTGTCCTCATTCCAGAAGTTGTAGTAAATATCTTCGTAAATCTCATTGCGCACCTTCCGCCACTTTTCCTTGGGTGCCGGGAAGGACCGGTCGCGGGCAATGCGGATCCCCCGGTCCAGGGCCACCCAGCACATGAGCTTGGAATGGAGGAACTCCTGCTCGCCGCTGCGCACTTCCCAAATGCCGTGCCCTTCGCGTTGCCAGTTGTCGCTCACGTAGTCAATAATTTCCCGGAGCTCCTGCCAAAACTCAAAGGTGATGGAATTATCGTAGCGGTTGTAGAGGTATACGGTATCGATTAGCTCCCCGAAAATGTCGAGTTGGTACTGTGTGGCGGCGGCATTGCCTATGCGCACCGGTTGGCTGCCTCGGTAGCCTTCGAGATGGTCCAGGCTCTCCTCCTCCAGGCTGTCAGAACCATCCACCCGGTAGACCAGGCGCAGATTACCGGCATGGTCGAGCTCCTTGCATCGGTCAATAATCCAGTTGATGAAAGCCTGTGCTTCATCCCGGAACCCCAGGCGCAGGAAGGCGTACATGGAAAAGGCGGAGTCCCGCACCCAGGTATAGCGGTAATCCCAGTTGCGCTCCCCACCGATCTCCTCGGGCAGTCCAAAAGTGGCAGCGGCTACCGTTGAGCCATAGCGGTAGGAGGTGAGTAACTTGAGCGTGATGACCGACCGGCGGATGGTGCTCTGCCAGCGCCCCTTGTAGGTGGTCTGATTGACCCACTCTTCCCAAAAAGTCATGGTCTGCTGCAGCAGCTCTTCCTGGAAAAAGCGGACCGGCCGGGAGACAGCGTCCCGGTCTTCCACTGCCTCCATCACAAAAGTGGCCTGTTCGCCTTCCTGCAATTCGAAAGTGGTGTAAACGCCATCCTCCCGGGCTTCCATGGCGGTATTGCTGCGCAGGCGGACAGACAGTTTGCACACCGGATTTGACAATAGCACAGAGGTTTTCGATTCCTGCTCAATGGCCGGCGCCTCCCGCCCGTAATCGAAGCGGGGAGCGCACTTTAAATTAAAGGTCAGTTTGCCGCGGATGCACCGCAGAGTGCGGACTAAAGCACAGCCCTCCTCCTTGTTTTTTACCGGCATATAATCCGTCAGTTCCGCCATGCCCGTTTCGGACAGGAAGCGGGTGAGCAGTATGGCCGTATCTGGGAGGTAGAGCTGCTTGATGCGGATGTTATCATCTGCCGGGCAAATCTGGAAACTGCCGCCTTGTTCCTTATCGAGCAGTGCGGCAAAGAGGGTAGGGGAGTCAAAACGGGTAAAGGGTAAGTAGTCAATCGAGCCTTCTCTGGAAACGAGGGCTACGGTATGAAGGTTACCAATAACACCGTAGTCTGCAATGGGAAGGTAGGCTGGGTTGCGCTTTTGCTGTGTACTGTTCATACTTCACTAACGCATCCCAGCCCGATTTGCTCAAAATACATTCACTTCTTCAGGCACGGGCACTGCCGATAAGGCCTGTCCAAGATCCCGGATGAGGTCATCTGCATTTTCTACGCCCACCGATAAACGCACGAGCTGATCCCGTATGCCCATGGCTTCCCGTTCTTCTGCGGGGATACCGGCGTGAGTCATGCTTGCCGGGTGCTGTGCCAGGGATTCGGTGCTGCCCAGGCTCACGGCCAGCTTCACCAGCTTCAGGTGGTTGAGAAAGGCAAAGGCCTGTTGTTCCCCGCCCACGATATCGAAGGAAAGCATAGCGCCCGGTGCTTCGCATTGGGTTTGGTACAGGCGGTAGGCTTCCCCATCCGCTTCCGTGAGCAGCCCGAGGTAATTCACGTGTTCCACTTTCGGGTGGTGGCTGAGGAAATCGGCTACTTTTTGGGCATTGGCGCACTGCTGTTCCATTCTCACCTTGAGGGTTTCCAGGCTGCGCATCAGCAGCCAGCCGGTCCAGGGGCCGGCCATATTGCCAAGGAAGGTCCGCAGGGTTTTGATGGGCGTCATGACCTCCCGGCTGCCCAGGCAGGCACCGGCAATGACATCGCTATGCCCGCCGATGTACTTGGTGGCGGAGTAGAGTACTAAATCGGCACCATGCTTCAGCGGATGCTGCCAGAGCGGGCCCATGTAGGTGTTGTCTACGGCCACACGCACCGGGTGGTCTTCCGTTCCCAGCGTATCTGCAATCTGCCGCATGCCCCGGATGTCAATCTGGGTATGGGTGGGGTTGGCAGGCGTTTCAATGTGGATCATAGCCAGACGGTCTGCCCAGCCCTCTGCCCGGGCACGGCGGATGATCGCATCAGGCGTTTCGGTAGGTTGGAAACCTTGTATCTCTACGCCCCAGCGGGTGAGGACTTCGGTAATGAAGTGGGAAGTGCCCCCGTACAGCGGCTTACTGTACAGCAATACATCGCCTGGCTTGAGAAAGGCAAGCATCGCCGTGGAAATGGCAGACATACCGCTTTCGAATACGGCACATTCTTCGGCCTCATCCCACAGGCATAGCCGGTTTTCGAGAATCTCCAGGTCGGGATTATTGAGCCGGCTGTAGATGAGGCCCGGCGCTTCTCCCTGATCGGGCTCCCGAAGGCCATAGGCCAGCTCGAAATAAGCTTTGCCTTCCTCTGCGCTTTTAAACACAAAGGTAGACGTCTGGAAAATGGGGCATTTGATGGCGCCTTCCGACCACTCCGGTTTGTAACCATGGGACATCATAAGGCTTTCTGGCTTGAACTTCATAATTATTTGGTTTTAGTAAGGTGCTGCTATGGCACCCCAATTTGGTTAGGTTAAATTAATCTAAAGCACTGCGCCTGAAAACGCAACGACATTTGTCAGCAGGGGGCCCGGATATTGTACCTGAACGACAGGCATAACACTGTGAAGCCATTACCATACAAAAATAGGGCGGTCGAGAAAGAAAACCCATATGGAGGGAAACACCGGGAAAACAACACTTTTATTACCCCGTGTAAAAGAAAAAGCCTATTTTTAGGTCGAACAACATCCCTAACGATAGAAATTTTTTCGCCAATGAAAGCTTTAGATGCGATCGACCGCCGCATTTTGACGATGCTGCAGGACAACGGCAAGGCCACCAATAAGGAAATTGCCAGTGTGCTGGGAATGAGCATTACTCCTATATATGAGCGGATCAAAAAGATGGAGGACGCCGGCTACATCAAAAAGTACACCACCGTGGTGGACAAGGATTTGCTGGGGTACCACCTCATGGCATTTTGCAATGTGCGGCTCAAGGAACATACCAAGGAATACCTGGAACGCTTTGAGGAACAGATCGCTGAGCTGCCGGAAGTGTCAGAGTGCTACCACATTGCAGGCAACTTTGACTATCTGCTTAAAGTAACCGTGGTGGATATGGAAGTGTACCACTTTTTCATCACCACCAAACTGGCCACCCTTGACAATATTGGCCATGTACAAAGCTCTTTCGTCATGAAGGAAGTGAAATGGGAAATTAATGTGCCCATTGAATAGTGCCCTCCCAGCCTGATCATTGAATTTGACTGCTGGCATACGGTTGAGCCGGAGTGGTATGCTTACCTTCGTCTCCGCTTTTATTGCAAACGAACCGTATGAATACCAAACAGCAAGCCAGCTTGCTCCGTACTTTTCGCAGTCTCCACCGGTATACCGGAGCGCTGCTTTTCTTTTTCTTTTTCTGGATTGCCATCTCCGGTCTTTTTCTGGGCTGGAAAAAGCACAGCGGCGGGGCTATTTTACCCTCAACCCAGCGCGGTACCTCCCAAAGCCTTACAGAATGGATGCCTGTAAACGAACTCGCCAACCGGGCCATAGCTGCATTGGAAGCGGCAGACCCACAGGCAGGCACTACGATCGACCGCATGGACCTGCGGCCCGGCAAGGGTGTGGTCAAGGTACGCTTTGAAGGCCATCATACCGAAGTGCAGGTCGATGGAGCCACCGGCGAAGTCCTGCAAGTGGCCACCCGCCACTCCGACTGGCTGGAAGCCCTGCACGATGGTTCGATCATTGAAGGCCCGCTCGGCATCGGAGGCGGCTACTTCAAGCTCGTCTACACCACCATCATGGCCCTGGCGCTGCTGATCTTCACGATAACCGGCTTTTGGCTCTGGTACGGCCCCAAGCGTTTGCGGGCAGCCAAACGCCACCGAAAGCATCGGGATTAAATGCAATTGAAATAATACGCCCTCAAATTTTCGCACTTTCCCGAAAAAGCCTATCTTTGCATTCCGTTTTAAGAAGCTAAAGTAACGAGCGCAATGAAAAATGATCTTCATCCAGATAACTACCGCATGGTAGTGTTCAAAGATTTCTCTTCCGGTGATTCTTTCATCACACGGTCTTGTGTGGCTACAAAGGATACCATCACCTGGGAAGACGGCAACGAGTACCCACTGGCCAAGCTGGAGATTTCCGCTTACTCTCACCCATTCTTTACGGGTAAGATGAAGTTTGTGGATACCGCCGGTCGTATCGATAAGTTTAACAAGAAGTTCGCTAAGACGCGCTTCGCTAAGAAAAAAGAGGACGAAGAGCAGGAAGGCTAGACCTTTTGCTGCACTCGCCGCTCCCGCAGGGGTAGTTTTGCAAAATGTGCAAAGCTACCCCTTCGTTTGTTATTTCTGCCTTTAAATGGTGGAAAGCTTGGTCCGCCTCTATATATTTGCCGCATAACCCTAAGGGACGGAAACAAAATAAGCTAGGCTGTTTTGGCTTTTGCGTCCCGGTCAAACCGGGACGCAAAAGCCTAAAGAAAAACGGTCTAGCTTATTTCCGTCAAACTACTAAAGACCATTATGCCCAATATTATTCTCTTTGACAACGAAGTCCGTGACCGGCTCCTGCCGCTGACCTTCACCCGCCCGGTGGGAGAACTCCGGATGGGGATTCTGACCATTCGCGAAAAATGGGAACGCTGGATGGACGCCCCGGTTTCCTACATCACACAGGACTACCTGGCGGAGCGCTTCGAAATTGAGTACGGCAAAGACAATTACATCATCAATGGCTCGGTACTGCCTTCGCCTCAGCTGGTCCGCCTCATTAAGCAGATGGACTACAACGAGGCTTATCTCCGGGGGGAAGAGCTCATCGTGGCCAAACTGGATGAAGAGCAGATCAGCCGCCTCATCAGCGATGATGATATCAGCGAGCTCAACGGGTTTGATCTGGAGGGGACGGAGTACCTGAAGATCGATTACCTCTGGGATATCTACCGCCACAATCAGCAGGCCATCGCCGAAGACTTCGAGCTGCTTACCAAAGGGCGCAAGTCTGCCCCCCTGAGCGCGAGCAACCGGGTGGTCGGCGATCCGGCACAGATTTTCCTGGAGGAAGGCGCTAATGTAGAGTGTGCCACCCTGAACACGGTGGATGGCCCTATCTACTTCGGAAAGGACAGCCTGGTGATGGAAGGCTGTATGATCCGCGGTGGTTTCAGCCTGGGCGAGGGCGGCATTCTGAAAATGGGCGCCAAAGTATACCGGGGCACCACCCTTGGCCCTGGTTGCAAAGGAGGAGGGGAAATCAACAACGTGGTCATGCTGGCCAACAGCAACAAAAGCCATGAAGGCTACCTTGGCAATGCCGTCCTGGGCGAATGGTGCAACATCGGTGCCGATACCAATGCTTCCAACCTCAAGAACAACTACGATGAGGTGCGGGTGTGGAGCTATGAGGAAGAGCGCTTTGTGAAGACCGGGCAGCAGTTCTGCGGCTTGTTTATGGGCGACCACTCCAAAACGGGGATCTCCACCATGCTCAATACCGGTACGGTGATTGGGGTGTGTACCAATGTATTTGGTGAGGGCTTCCCACGTACGTTCATCCCTTCCTTTGCCTGGGGCGGCAAACAGGGTTTTCAGACCTACCGTTCCGACAAGGCTTTCGAGACGATGGACCGGGTGATGGAGCGCCGGGGGCATACCCTTTCCGTGCAGGAGCGCCTCATTTTGCTGCGGGTCTTTGAAGATACCCGTCAGTACCGCAAATGGGAAAAAGAAGACTGATGGAGGTCCCCCGCTGGAAACGATGGCTGTCTTACCTCACGGAGGTGCATGTGGAGAGTGCGCCCAGCGAGGTCAATCCGCATTTGTACGTGAGTATGCGCAACGGCCGGTACCAGTTGTCTACCGCTAACGCTATTTACTCCTACGAGGACTTGTACACCAACTTCCTGTATGCCTTCCGGCAAATCGACTTTGCCCGCCTGCCTGGCCGGGAAGTGCTGCTGCTGGGGCTTGGGCTGGGTTCGGTACCGGTGATGCTGGAGCGCGTTTTCAAGCAGGATTTCAGCTACCTGGCTGTTGAGCTGGACCCTCACGTCATTTACCTCGCCAACACCTATGCGTTGAGCGGGCTGTCCTCCCCGGTCACCACCATCTGCGCCGACGCCTTTGCCTACACGCAGCAACTGGACGAAACCTTCGCCCTCATCTGTATGGATATCTTTCTGGATGACGTCATCCCCGCTGCTTTCCTCACTGCCTCCTACCTGGAAACGCTCCGTGGCCTGCTGCAACCGGGTGGCGTGCTCCTTTACAACTGCCTCTACCGCAACCCGGATGATAAGCGGGATACGGAGGCCTTCTACACCAACATTTTCCAGGAGGTCTTCCCCAATGCCACTTCTCTGGACGTCCACGGGAACTGGATTTTGGTGAGTGATGGGGGCGTGGTGAGGTGAAAAGCTGTTTTTCCCTTGCTGGTACATCGGCGAGCGTTACCTGAGCAGCATTTTAGTCGTAGCTACAGACCTGATTATGAAGGGCGTATTTGTTTTTTCAGGTGCAATAAGTGAAAATCTGCCCTGTCTTTTTTCGGGAAAAGTGTCACAAAAAAGTTTCCAGAGCCTTCTTATCTTAAGGGTGGCAATGGGATAAGCGCTTATTCTGATCGCACATTTTATTAATATTGAGTTAAAATCTGCCGAAAGATATTTTCATCTGCCCATAATAATCGTACACTAATGAAAGAGCAGTTATACTTTCTCAATATGATTCTGTTTTCATTTCTTATAAGCTGTTGCAATGATGATGATATGATGATAAAAGAACCTGATGGCATGGTGGTTGATTGTAGCGAAATGGATTGCTCGACTCAGGAGGATTTTTATGGTGTTGGTGTGATGAATGGGGAATGTTGGGAGTCAGATTTTAATCACCTAGAAATTTTTGATAGCTCTTGGAAGTTAATGATAACGCTTGGAAAAGAAGAATCAAACGGTATAGATGGTCGGTTGTTTTTTATAATTAATGAACTTACCAGTTTAAGCGATACGATTTGGCTAGGATTTTCATACAGTAATGTTTCAACACCTAACCTCATTGCAAGCGTGGGATACACCTATTTAGAAGACCATTCCATAGTTGGAGACTTTGATTTTTCTCCCGATGATGAACTGACTTATAATGACTTTTTAATCATTGATTATTTTAATCAAGACACTAGTATCGTAGAGGGGCATTTTCAAGTTCGCTTCCCGCAAAGGAGTGTTAATCATTTCGTTAATGCACCCGATAGTATGAATATCCAATGCGGACGTTTTAGGGTAAGTGAATATTGAGTATTAATAATTGTGGCTAACAAGGGCTACTCATCGAAATTTTGGGGGCAACATTCCTGATCACCGTTATTTCGAGTACACCTCACACCTGTCGCTCGCCTACTGGTACAAAAGGTATAGGGTAGAGCTGTCCTACATTCATGGCCTGGGGCTGAGGAACAGAGAGCGGGAAATGCTCCGCCCGATCAATGAGCTTAATCTCACGCTGATCGTTCAGTTCAAGGCGCCGTGGTCTGGTAAAGGGCGCAGGGGCATGGAGCTTCGGTTTTGAAAATAAAGCCATGAAACACTACTTCAAACCTAGCTTCACTGCCTACCTTACTCCTACTGCCTAGTATCGCTGCCCTGCACAGGCAGACCTACTTCAGGGGGATGCCCCTTGCTTGTTCGGCTAAATCATTTACCCTAAATACCTAACTGGCCTTCCGCCTACGGAAGGCCAGTTAGGTAGATGGAAGGACCGGTATCTACTTAATAAATGCTCTAAAGTTTTCTCTGTTAATCAGGAACCCTTCGGCATCATAAGCTTTAGTGAAAGTACTTGATATCTTAACCTTCTTGTTTGGGTTCCATTTAAATTCGTAGGCTTTCAAATTCAGCCCTCTTTGCTCAACGTAATCAATTTCCTGCTGCTGGTTTGTTCTCCAAAAAAAAGATTTTGCAAGGGTGAATTTATATTTATTCATTTTTATTCGCTCTGAGATAAGAAAGTTCTCCCAAAGTTGTCCGACATCTGATCTTAATGCCAGGTGGTCCATGGCACCAATTACAGCATTCCGAATGCCATTATCATAAAAATAGATTTTCCTTCCTTTTTTGATTTCATTTCTAACGTTTCGGTTAAAACTTGGTAGCCTAAACACGACATACCCTTGTTCCAATATCGTTATGTACTTCTCGATTGTGTTCCGGTCCACACCCACTAACTGGCTCAACTCATTGTAATTGACTTCACTTCCGATTTGTAAAGCCAATGCCTGAATCAGCTTATCCAATACCTGAGGTTTTCTTATTCCAGCGTAAGACAAAACATCTTTATATAAATAACTGCTAACCAGATTTCCCAAAATTTCCGGCTCTTCATTAGGATTGTTGATTACATCTGGGTACATGCCGTATACCAATCTTCTTTCTAATTGCTGGTCGGCTTCAATAAACCCTACATGATGCTCAAATTCTTCCCAGCTTATTGGAAATAGTTTGTATTCCCATTTCCTCCCGGTAAGTGGTTCATTGAGCTCATTGAACAGTGAAAAGGAAGAGGAGCCGCTAATCCATAATTGAACATCCTTTAGCTGATCAATTATTATTTTCATTGTTAGGCCTATATTGTTGATCCGCTGTGCTTCATCAATAAATACGACCTTGTGATCGCCTATAAAGGCACGTATTTGATCCGTATTTGGGGTGTCCAATAATGTTCTGATACGTGGGTCGTCACCATCAAAAAATTGATATCGCTCGTTCCTGAGCAATTTTTTGATCAATGTCGTTTTACCAACCTGCCGGGGCCCAATTATAATAATCGCCTTTCCTCTACCGGCTTTTCCGCTTATTCGTTCTGTAAGTATTCGTTCAATCATACTATAAATATAGTGAAATATGAATAGAATCTTAAAATAGTATGCTATTTTATGATTTATGATTTAGAATTTGAGGCACGATGGTATGAGGGGAATCTCTGGCGTCTAATACAGAAACTGGATTTTGGTAATTAACGGGGGCAGCAGCAGACTTCATTTCATTGCCCCTACTGCCTTAGGCAACTGCAACAAAAACGGCAGGCTTCATAGTAAGTGGTGTCGGTTATCCTCATTGCTATATGCTATACCCCTTCAAAATAGCGGTAAATCCGCTGCCTTCAAAGTTTCAGAAGGGAAGAAATAAAAACCGGGCTGTTGCGCCAAATAGCAACAGCCCGGTCCCTCAAGATGCGGATCGCTACCTAGCGCACACCATGCATCAGGCGCTTGAGCAATGGATTGAGCGCCATTACCAGCAGCCCGGAGGCAATAGGGACTATGGTGAAGATCAGGAAAAACGTACTCAAAGAGTACTGCGAGACGATCGCGTCAATCTTGCCGCCCATAAAGTGTGCCAGCTTATTGCCAATGGCAATGGCCAGGTACCAGATGCCAAACATAAAGGCAATCATGCGGCCAGGCACCAGCTTGCTGAGGTAGGAAAGCCCTACCGGTGACAGGCAGAGCTCACCCAACGTATGGAACAGATAAGCCAGAATCAGCCAGATCATACTTACGGCGGCGGTCTCTGCTCCCTGAGGGATAGAAAGGGAACCGAACACCAGGAAACCAAAGCCCACGCCCAGCAGGGACAGCCCGATTCCGTACTTCACCGCCGCAGAAGGGTTGTACTTGCTTTCCCACCAGCGGGAGAACAAAGGCGCAAACATGATGATGAACAGGGAATTCAGAATGGCAAACCAGGTGGCGGGTACCTCTGTTCCTGTATTGGAAAACTCCCGCATTAGTTTGTAAATCACGATCCCCCAGATAATCACAAAGCTCAGCCCCAGGATAATATTGGAAAGCGTGATTTTCTTGTAGGTCATCCGGAAAAGGCTGTAAAGCACCCAGGTGATGATCGCCAGTGGTATGATGGTGATGATGGTGTCCACGACTTTGAAAATCATGGCCGTATTGCCAGCCAGGGCACGGCTCGTATAGTCTTTGGCAAAGATGGCCATAGAACCAGCCGCTTGCTCAAAAGAAGCCCAGAAGAATACGGTGAAGAACGCAAAAATGGCTACCGCGATCATTTTATCACGTACCAAAGGCGTGTAACGGGTCAGACGGGAAATAAGCAATACAAGGAAGGCAACCAGGGCCGTTAGTATCACGGAATTGGCCACAGTGCCTTCCGCTCCGCCCGGCAATATCGGTATTTCCCCGATCTTGGACAGGGGATCATTGAAAATCCAGATTACCGAGAGCACCACAAAAGCGCCGATCAGAATTTTGTCCAGCAGGGTGAAAGGGTTGAGCTTGTCGCCCTCCGGTATCTCGAGCTCTTCATCAGTAGTGGATTCCGGCTTGTCGCCAATGCCATCAAATATGGGCTTGGCGAAGTAGAACTGAAGCATGCCCAGGAACATGAAAATACCCGCCAGGCCAAAGCCAAAGCTCCAGGCTACTTTCTCACCCAGGTACCCGCAAAGCATTATGCCCAGAAAGGCGCCGGCATTCACACCCATGTAGAAAATGGTATAGGCGCCGTCCTTTTTCTCCGGGAAGTTTTCATACATCTTGGAGATGATGGAGGTCATATTGGGCTTGAAGAAGCCGTTGCCAAAGATCAAAAATCCAATACCAATGTAGAGGAAGAGCGGGGTCTCCACCGCCATAGAGGCGTGGCCCAGGGTCATCAGCAATGCCCCGATAACCACCGCTGAACGATAGCCGATCATTCTATCAGCAATGTATCCGCCCATAATAGGCGTGAGGTAAACCATAAGGGCATATGTGCCCAAAAGGGACAGCGCGTCTTCCCGTTCCCATCCCCAGCCGGGGTTCTCTACATCAATAGCGCCAATGAGGAAAATGACGAGCAGGGCCCGCATACCGTAGTAGGAAAAGCGTTCCCACATCTCCGTGAAAAACAAAACGAATAGCCCCGAAGGGTGCCCGAGCACAGTTCCGTGTTTGGTCAGGCTGTTCAATGATCCGTTCGACATAAGTGTTTTGCTGTTTTTTGTTGGCCCCGAAGCAGGGCTTGCAGATTCGTAATTTGGTTAGATGACAAAGCCTCCGGCCTTTCCAAAAGAAGGCTGGAGGCCAGGGTTTTTATGATTTGGGAGGGTTCAGCATAGACCCGTCATCATCCTGTGTAGGATTGTCCTCGTCAGTCTGATCAGCAATTTCGTACCCTTCCTGCTCCTCGAAGTGGGTGTCGGTGGTGTCCTCCGCGCCGTGGGTCAGTTTCTTCAGGCGCTTGAAGAAGAGCAACAGCAGCACGCCAAAGGCCGCAGTAAAGATGAAGATGCCGACAAAGGTCTTATACTCCTGCTGATTTTGAAGTTCAAAGAGTTCAATTTCGCCACTGTATTTGCTGATATCGACCTTAGCGCCACCGTCTTTCATGGCGGCTTTGGCTTCCTCATCGTAGGCCATGCGCACCACTGCCGTCAGTTGAGCATCTGATGCCGCCCCTTCTTCTTGGAGGTATTCGGTCAGTAGCTGCTCATTTTCGGACGAAAGCTGCAGCAGTTCCTTTACGTCCACACCGCCCTCGCGGAGCACCACCTGCCCGCCTTCCAGGTAAGCATTGGCCGTAAACTCAAAATCATCGGCTTTCATGATGACCGTATCTGCAACCAGGTCATATTCCGCCGGAGAAGCCACCAGTTCCGTACTCACGGTTTCCAGCTGAGACGATTCCCCAATGGCGCCGGCCACTTTATTACCCAGGCCGGTGGCCGCAAAATAAACCCCCATCATAATGGAGACATACTTGACAGGTGCCACTTTCGTGATAAAGGACAAGGCAACCGGTGAAGCACAAAGCTCGCCCAACGTGTGCAGCAGGTAGGCCAGGATGAGCAGATAGAGGGCGGCTTTATCGCCGTACTGCTCCACATCGGCACTGGCTTTCGCCATAAACAGGAAGCCTGCGCCCATAATAATGGTACCCACTGCCATTTTCACCAGAGACGAACTCTCGTAGCCCTGATGTTTCCACCAAATCCAGAAGCTGCCCACCAGCGTACCGAAAATAATGATGAATAAGGCATTCACCGACTGAAATACCGATGCCGGGATTTCATACATCTCTGAGGTATACAAATCCGACCGGTAAAAACTATAGCCTGCTAAAATGAGTGCCCCAATCGGCAAAAACAGGTAGTATGTATCTTTTTTCTGCAGGTAGTGGATGATGCCGAGGATCACCAAAATGCCGCCGGCTCCGTAAAACAGCAGATCAATGGTGAGGAAGTTCACCGTCCGGTCAATCTTGTTCAGCGTGTAGATATTGAGCAAACCACCCGCCTGCTCGAAGGCGCCCCAGAAGACAATAATGATCAGGAAAGACAGGATGAGCACCATAAAGCGGTCTTTCTCGATGCTGTTCACCTCCTTGTAAATCATCATCATCAGCCCGGCTACGATAGAAAGGAACAGGAACAGCGCTGTGTAGAGGTAACGGTCTGTGCCTTCAAAAGCGGTAAATGCAAGAACCGAAGAGCCAACGATAAGCCCTGCCGTAATGGCTAGCTGCACCGGGCTCCTGAAAAGCTCCTGGAATAAGTCGCCAAAGGAGGAATCTGCGGCTTCCCCGGCCGCTTTGGGGGCTTTGCTCGGCGGTTCACCTACGCCTTTCAGGTATTTTTGCCCCAGCATGAAAATGACCTGCCCGAGGAGCATGCCAATACCCGCCAGTCCAAAGCCATAGTGCCAGCCGATGGTCTCGCCCACCGCGCCCACAATGAGGGAGGACAGGAAGGCCCCAACGTTAATACCAATATAAAATATAGTAAAGCCCTGATCGCGCCGTTCATCACCTTGCTTGTACAAGCCACCCACCATGGTGGAAATATTGGGCTTCAGCCCGCCCACGCCAAGAATGATGAGGGCCAGGCCCGTATAAAAAGCCCAAATAGCCTCAATAGCCAAAATACCGTGCCCGGCAACCAGCGTCAAGCCACCGTAGAGCACCGCCTTCTTTTGCCCGATAAACTTGTCGGCCAGAATACCACCGGGGATAGACATCACATAAACCAGCATGGTGTACCAGCCGTAAAGGGCCAACGCCTCAGAGGACTCCCAGCCCAGTCCCGGGTTGTCGCCGGTAGCGGAGCTGATGATGTAAAGGACCAGGATGGCGCGCATGCCATAATAGGAGAAGCGCTCCCACATTTCGGTAAAGAATAGGACGAAAAGCCCAATCGGGTGCCCAAAGAGTGAGGGCTGATTGTCAAAGTCAAAGGTGTTCGCTTTCGACATGTGTAATTGTAGTTTTAGCTAAGCCGGGGTCTTCCCGGTGTGGTTCTTCATTTCTGTTGCCCGATGAGACGGCGCTGCAAAACGGGTGTAAAATAGATACTTTTGGCTGAGCCTGCCTAATATCCCATCTATTATTTTGCAGTTCAGGCAGTTCACAGACAATCACTTTTAGAGTATTTCCCAACGGATACTGCATGAAAATAAATGGCATTCAATAGATCAAAAAAATGAATAACCAGCTGACTTCATCTGCAGCAAAAGCCTGACCCCCCTCTGTATGCCATGCCTCTGCATCCCATTTCTCCGCGGCCTTTGCGTGCCTTTTCTCTGCGTCCCTGCGTGCACGCTCTCCACCACTCCTATTTTATGTTTCCACCAGAACTTCTTACCTTCGCATTCCAATTACCTGAAACAGGTTGCTTACCTCACCTCATTTTAATCATGATCACGTATATCAAAGGGAATATTACCCACAAAAGCCCGACCTATGTCGTAGTGGAAGCTGGTGGTATCGGTTACCATATCAACATAAGCCTGCACACCTACGCTCTGATCGAAAAGCTGGAGGCCGTCAAAATTCTGACCCATCAGCACATCAAGGAAGACAGCCACACGCTCTACGGGTTTTCCGAGTCTGTCGAGCGTAACCTGTTCCGCCACCTGATTTCCGTATCCGGTGTGGGGCCGAGCACCGCTCAGCTGATGCTCTCTTCTATGACACCGGATGAAATGCGGGCCTCTATCATTGGCGAGGACGTGACCGGGCTCAAACGTATCAAAGGCATTGGTGCGAAAACCGCACAGCGGATCATACTCGACCTCAAGGACAAACTCCTCAAGGACGGGGGCGACGAAAACCTGCCAGCCAATGTCCCACAGGCAGACAATACGATCCGGGAGGAGGCGTTATCAGCTTTGGTTGCATTGCAGTTCAATCGTATTCATGCGCAAAAAGCCCTGAACAAAGCACTGAAAGCTCAGCCCGGGATTGGGCAGGTGGAGACCCTGATCAAGCTCGCGCTGAAGGAGCTGTCGTAACCAAATCTATTTTGCTTTGGTTGCCCCTGTTGAAATGCGTTACTTTGCGCCGTCTTTGAAGACAGGTACAGGAGGCTTCCGAAGTTTCCCAAAAGCAGAATGTTAAAGTTATCGGGTGGGGTAAAATATGCCCGTCACCTTCGTTTATAGGTGAAACACCCTGAAAATTGTGTTCGTAAAAGGATTAGGATTAACAAGATTTTAACCCTTTCAATGCCCTGACTTTTTTGATTTTCTACGGATTAAGCGATGCCTCGTGCAAGAATTCCATGATGTTGAATATGAATAAACTACTGATACTCGCTACGTTTTTGTGTGGGATAGCAACTATTGCCCTGGGGAGTGGCCCTCACCTCAATGAGGACCCCTACAGCAGCAGCTACACGGTAGCTTCGGATACCATCCCGGATATCGATGAGCGCTTCGGCGACTTTCTGACGAACCCGAATTCCAATCCATTTGACCTCAATGACCCCGATGTCGTTCAGCAGAATGTGGAATTTGACCCGGCTACCGGCCAGTATATCATCACTGAAAAAATTGGGGACGACTTCTATCGCCCGCCTACCTTTATGTCTTTTGATGAGTACCTCAATTTCCGTCAAAGACAGGATCAGCAGAATTATTTTAATGAGCTGGCGGGCATCAGCTCTACCGGGGCTACCGGAGCCCTTGACCCCATTGAGAAAATCGACGTGAAAGAAAACCTCCTGGAGCGCCTCTTTGGTGGCACAGAGGTGGACATCCGCCCACAGGGTAACATCGACCTCACCTTTGGCGTCAATTCCAGTATCACCGAACGCCCCGACCTCCCCGAACGGCAGCGGAACCTGACCAACTTTGACTTCGACATGAACATCAACATGAACGTAGTCGGTAAAATCGGGGAAAAGCTCAACCTGACCACTACTTACAACACCAACGCCAACTTCAACTTTGACAACCAGATTAAGCTGGACTACAACTCCGACAACTTTGAAGGGGGAGAGGATGCTATACTGCAGAAAATTGAAGCCGGTAACGTCAGCCTGCCACTCCGGGGCAACCTGATTCAGGGTGGGCAAAGCCTCTTCGGCCTGAAAACAGAACTGAAATTCGGGCACCTGCGCCTGACGCCCATCGTCTCCCAGCAGCGCTCTCAACAGGAAAACATCCAAATTGAAGGCGGTAGCCAGGTACAGGAGTTTGAAGTCCGCGCCGATGAATACGACGAAAACCGCCACTTCCTGCTGACCTTCTACAACCGCGACAACTTCAACCGTTCTCTGCAAAACCTGCCGCAGATCAACAGCCTCTTCAAAATCAAAAAGCTTGAGGTCTGGATCACCAACGACCGGAATGAAGTAACGGATGTGCGGGATATCGTTGCCCTGGCTGACCTTGCCGAGCCGAATCGACTCGTTAGCCCAGATAAAATCAACCAAAATCCATCCTGGAACAAGCGCGACCTGGTCAACCGGGACCTGCTTCCTGATAACTCCGCCAACGACCTCTACAGCCGTATCATCTCCCGTGGCGAACAGGTCCGGGATATCGACCGTGCGGTTTCTACGCTCAAAAATGACTTCGAGCTACAGCAAACCCGCGATTTTGAAAAAGTAAGTGCGCGCAAGCTACAACCTTCAGAGTACACCTTCCACCCGGAGCTGGGCTTCGTCTCCGTGAATATTAATGTGCAGCCTGATCAGGTGCTGGGCGTGGCATTCGAATATGAATACAACGGCAGCATCTTCCGGGTAGGGGAGATGTCGATCAACAACAGTACAGTTGGTACCGATACCACCGACCTGACACCTAAGGTGCTCTTTGTGAAAATGCTGAAGAGTACCACGCAGCGGACCGACGTGCCGACCTGGGACCTGATGATGAAAAACGTGTACCCCATCGGTGCCTTTCAGGTGAATCAGGAGGACTTCCGCCTCGATATTTTCTACGATGACCCTGGCGCAGGGCAGAAGCGATTCCTGCCAGAGACCAATATCGCAGGGATACCCCTTCTGCGCATTTTTAACCTTGATAGCCTGAATACACAGGGCGACCCGCAGCCCGACGGTATCTTTGACTTTGTGCCGGGCGTAACCATCAACCCCCGAAACGGGCGGATCATGTTCCCGGTCCTGGAGCCTTTCGGTGCTGCTCTGGCCCGGCAAATTAACGACGAAGAACTCCGGCGAAAATACGTTTACGATTCCCTCTACCGGACTACCGTATTCCTCGCGCAGGAAGCCGCCGAACAGAACCGGTTTATCATCCGGGGAGAATACAAATCGAGTGTCTCCTCAGAGATATCGCTCGGCGCCTTCAACATCCCTCCGAACTCGGTGACGGTGCGCGCCGGTGGGCAGGTACTGCAGGAGGGCCGGGATTATGAGGTGGACTACACTATTGGTAAGGTCCGGATCCTGAATGATGCGATCCTGCAATCGGGCGTGCCGGTGAATGTCTCTTTTGAGGACAATACCCTTTTCGGCTTCCAGCAAAAGACGATGGTCGGTTTGAGGGCCGACTATGAAATTGATGAGAACTTTAATATCGGTGCGACTTTCCTGAAGCTTTTCGAGCGTCCGTTTACCCAGAAAGTAAACGTTGGAGATGACCCCATCAACAATAATATTTACGGGTTGGATATGAATCTGAGCCGTCAGGCACCCTGGCTGACCCGCGCAGTAGATGCCCTCCCGGGCTTGTCCACGAAGGAGCCGTCCAATATCACGGTAGCTGCAGAGGTCGCCGCTATTCAACCCGGCCATGCCCGGGCGATTAGCCTCAACCCTGTGGATGAAGGAGGGGTGGTCTATATCGATGACTTTGAAGGCAGTGGAGCAAGCTTTGACCTCCGTGCTCAGGCCAACCGTTGGTTTCTGGCCAGTGTGCCGCGGAACGACGATCCCGGTGCAGAACAGCTTTTCCCGGAAGGGCAGCTGATCAATGACCTGCGCTACGGTGCCAACCGGGCCCTGCTCAATTGGTATCGTATCGATCAGGCTGCAAGGGGTGGAACCGATAATGACAATATTTACACCAGCCAGGTGCCTCAGCTTGAGGTCTTCCCTAACTTGCAGCTGCAGCCTAACCAATTACCGAACGTACAGACCTTTGACCTGCGCTATTACCCAACCCTTCGCGGCCCCTATAACTTTGATGTCCCCGAAGGCTATCCTGGCTACACACGAGGGGTGGAAACCTCCAACGGGCGGGTGGAACTCAAGGACCCCCAAACCCGATGGGCGGGCATTATGCGTGACATGACCACCAACGATTTCCAGTCTGCCAATATTGAATTCCTGGAGTTCTGGATGTTGAGCCCATTCCTTGACGAGTCCGGGCAGGGCGCTGCTTCTGACGCCGATGCCAAGCAGGGGGACCTCTACATCAACCTGGGTAACATTTCAGAGGACATCCTCCGGGACTCCCGCTTGTTTTACGAAAACGGCCTTCCCGGCCCGACCAACCCCAGCCGGCCTACCAATGATACGGAATGGTCACGGGTGCCCGTTTCCCAGCAGATTACCAGGGGCTTCGACATTGACGAGGCAACCCGGGAGCAGCAGGACGTAGGCCTGGATGGGTTGAGTGATGCCGCTGAGCGGGTAAAATACCAGGATTACATCGAGGCGATTTCGGCTACCAACGCGGTGGTGGGACAGCAGGTAGCAGAAGACCCTTCACAGGATAACTTCCGGTACTATAACGACGGGCAATGGCCTAATGAAGCCGGTGTCTACGAGCGCTACATCCAATTCAACAACCCGGACGGCAACTCCCGCTCTGCTTCTCAAAATACAGGTAACCAAAACCTCCGCCAAACCGGCACCAACATTCCGGATGCAGAGGACCTCAATCAGGACAACACCCTGAATGAATCGGAAACCTACTTCGAGTACAAGATCCCACTGCGCCGTAGCCTGGAGAACCCCGGTGAAATTGACCTTGAAGAGACACCTTACATCACAGACCGCAGGCAGGCTTCCAACGGACGGATCTGGTACCGTTTCCGTATCCCATTGACGGAGCCCGATAAGGCAGTCGGTGGCATCCGGGACTTCCGCTCCATTCAGTTTATGCGGATGTACCTGCACAATTTCAACGCGCCGGTAACTTTGCGCTTTGCCCGCCTGGAGCTGGTCCGCAACCAATGGCGCCGCTACCGCCCGGACCTGTCCGAGGTAGGAGGCCCTGCCACACCGGAGTGTATTGACGACGAGACCAACTTCACAGTCGACAACGTCAATATCGAGGAGAATAGCGGCCGTGAACCGTTCAACTACGTGCTGCCGGAAGGTATTCAGCGCGAAAGAGCAGTAGGGGTTTTCACCAACCTGCAGAATGAGCAGTCCCTGTCCCTCAATATCGAAGACCTGTGTAATGGGGCGACCCGCTCGGTCTTCAAAGTCATCAATATGGACATGCGGGTTTACGAACGCTTTAAAATGTTCATCCACGCTGAAGAAAAAAATGGTACGGAGATTCCGGAAGGTGCAACCTCTATCTTCGTCCGCCTGGGCAGCGACTTTCAGGGCAATTATTACGAGTACGAGATTCCGCTGACGATGTCGGAAGTGGAGGACCTGTCGGGAGCGCCAACCAGTTCTTCCTATAAAAATGCAGTTTGGCGGCCGGACAACGGGTTTGACTTTGCGCTGAAAGACTTTGTGGAGCTTAAAAAGCGGCGTAATGAGGGCAGCGTAAACCTAAGCGAGGAATATGTAGAGCAGAAGCAGGTAGGCTCTAAGATTCACCGCCTGAAAATCAGGGGCAACCCCAGTGTGGGGCAGGTGAAAGTCCTGATGGTCGGGGTGCGAAATCAGTACGACTTTGTGACGGAGGATGAAAACTTCGACCTGGAGGTCTGGATCAATGAAATGCGCCTCACCGGATTGGATGAGCGGGGCGGTGCCGCTGCTACTGCAAGGGTTGATGCACAGTTGGCGGACTTTGGTTCGATTGCGGCAGCTGGTAACATCAGTACCATCGGTTTTGGTGCGCTGGACCAGAAAGTGCAGGAACGGGCCCGGGAGCGGCTGACTGGCTACGATTTTGCGGTCAACTTCAATCTCGATAAGTTCCTGCCGGAACGCTGGGGGCTTCAATTGCCATTCTACGCACAGTTATCCAATACCACAAGCACACCGGAATTTGACCCTTACGATCTGGATATCCTCCTGGAAGATAAACTCAGGGATGCGGATAACCGTACAGAGCGTGATTCTATACGAGCTGCTGCTCAGGAGGTCACCACGATCAAAAGTTTAAACCTGACAAATGTCCGCAAAGAGCGGGCTGATAATTCCAAGGCGGCTATGCCGTGGGATATCTCCAACTTCAGCGCGTCCTATTCCTATACAGAGTCTGAGTTCCGGGACCCCATTATTGAATTTAATGAAGAAGAGCGGCATACGGGCTCTATCGATTATGCCTTTAGCAGGCGGACCAACTACATCGAGCCTTTTAAAGGGATACAGGGCAATGCTTTCAAGATCATTTCGGAGTTTAACTTCAACCCGTTGCCTAATGCCTTTAGCTTCAGCTCAATCATGAACCGGGTGTTCGAAACGACGAGCTACCGCTTCACGGATGTGGCACCGGAGTACCGGACTTTCTACAACAAAAGGTTTACCTGGGACCGGGATTATGACTTGCAGTGGGACCTGACGAGAGCTTTGAAGTTCAATTTCAATGCGACCAACAGTGCTGTAATTGATGAGCCCAATGAGTCCTTCCTGGTAGAGACCTTTGGGTTTGACCAGGCTCGGGAAATCCGGAGGGATAGTATCTGGACGAATATCCGCAACTTCGGCCGTCCGAAAAATTATCAGCATAATCTGAGCGTGGGGTATGACCTGCCCATCAAGCACCTGCCGTTGTTGCAGGGCTGGGTGACGGCCAAGGTACAGTATCAGGGCAGCTACAACTGGACTGCTGCGGCTCTTAACGTGGATAGCCTGGGTAACGTCATTCAAAACAACCAAAACCGAACGGCGGACCTCGACTTTAACCTGGAGCGGCTTTACGACAAAGTCGATTACTTACGGAAAATCAACCGGGGCTCCAGAGGCGGAGGTGGTGCAAACCGGTCACGCGGCCGGCGCCCAGATTCCCGTGATGATAATCAGAGCCAAAAAGATGACGAGGAGGACAAAAAGAAGAAACGCAACGGGCCTTCCGCCATTGAGCGGGCACTGATCCGGCCATTGATGCTGGTGCGACGGGTGCGCTTCAATTATAATGAGCAGTTTTCGACCACAGTGCCAGGCTACATGCCTCAGTCACAAATACTGGGTATGACAGATTTTGATTCTCCGGGCTGGGGCTTCGTGGCTGGACTGCAGCCCAACATCCGAAATTTAACAGAAGACCAGCTGTTCAACCCGAACCCCAATAATGTGGAGGGAGACTGGCTTAGGGAAAACGAGCAGTGGATCACCGGGAGCTCCTTCCTCAACCGGGAGGTCATGCAAACCTACTCACAGCGGTTTGACGCCCGGGCAACCATAGAGCCTTTCCAGGATTTCAGGATTGACCTGGAGCTCAACCGAACCTTCACAGAAAATTATTCGGAGACGTTTAAAGATACCCTCCCGGGCGATGGCGTGCGGCGGTTAGTCCACACGGTGCCATATGAGACGGGCAGCACACAAATGACTTACAATGCGCTGAATACGCTATTCCGTGACAGCCGGGATGATATTAGCGAGCTCTTTAACACGTTCGAAGCCAATCGTGTCATCATTTCCCGTCGTTTAGGGGTGGGAAATCACCAGGATGAAAACCTTAGCGCACTGGGTTACACCCGGGGCTATGGTAATACCCAGCAGGAGGTCATTCTGCCGGCTTTCATTGCTGCTTACCGGGATGTGGACCCGAATAATGTGCGGTTGAATATTTTTGATCAGATTCCTTCTATTAACTGGAGAATGCAATACAACGGCTTATCCCGGATTCCATTCTTCAGGGATATCTTCCAGAACTTCTCTATCTCCCACGGGTACCGGTCCACGCTTAGCGTGAATAACTTCCGGTCAAGTCTGCCGTTCCTGGCTACCCGGGCCACGGAGCCCATAGATACCGGGACGTTTAACTTTTACCCACGCCTGGAGATAGCTGATGTTGTCATTCAGGAGCAGTTTGCTCCGCTGATTGCGGTGGATATGACCCTGCAAAATGGGATTAGCTTAAATGTGGATTATAAGAAATCCCGTACACTGGCTCTGAGTACGGTCAACTACCAGTTGAATGAAACACAATCTGAAGAGTTCACTGTAGGGTTTGGCTACCTGATCCGGAATGTGGACATTCCATTCCTGACCGGGAGCAATAAGAAGCGAGACCGTAAAAAGGAGGAAGAGGAAGAGGAAGACCCCAATCAGCAAAATCAGGGCCGGAACAACCGGCGTGGCGGTGGAGGCCGTGGACTGCAGGGGCAGGACCTGGATATCAACTTCGATATGTCGATCCGGGATGATATCAGCTTTGCCCATCGGTTGGATGAGGGCATTCAGGAGCCTACCCGGGGTACTTATGCCTTCTCGATATCACCTTCAGCGGAGTACGCGATCAGTCAGCGGCTCTCACTGCGCCTGTTTTTTGATTACCGGCGTACAGTACCGGCTATTGGCCCGGCAGCGCCCAGAACAGATGCATCGGGAGGTATTATCGTCCGTTTCCAGCTGAATTAAGTGAATTGAGTTTTGACGAAAAAAGCAGTTGCTGTTCATCCGCAACTGCTTTTTTTATTCTTCTTCTATAGCTTCCTCCTCGCCCCAGCCCAGGGCTTGCACCATTTTTTCATAGATGGCGGTATTTTCGTAAATGCCCCGGAAAAGTTCTGCCCGTGGGCCATAGGCAAAAACAGGCACCAGGCTGGCGGTATGGTCCTCTGCTGTCCATCCGGCAATCAGGGAATCCCTGGTAGAGCCTGGCTGAATGGCATAGCCTCCGGTCTCATGGTCGGCCGTGACGACGACCAGCGTCCCTTTATTGCGTTTGGCAAAAGCCAGGGCTTCGCCTACGGCCTCATCAAAGTCCAGCATTTCTGTAATCATGTATTCCTGATCATTAGCGTGCCCGGCCCAGTCGATCTGAGCACCTTCAACCATAAAAATAAAGCCGCGGCTGCTGCGCTTCTGAAGAAAACGGTTCCCGATACGGGTGGCCGGTGGGAGGTATTTTCGCCCATTTATGTTTTTAGGCGGGTCTTCTTTTGCTGTGAAATAGCCAAAACCCCGGCTAAAGTCAGGCGTGATCGTATACAGCTCCGTTTCGTAGGCATTGTATATGTTATAGCCGTTTTTTCTCATCTCGCTAATAAGGTCCCGGCCATCTGTATCCCGGTTATTGAAGTAGCGCATGCCTCCCCCCATGAAAAAGTCGATCTTTTTCTGCATTAGTTGTTCTGCAATATCTTCGTACTGACTGCGCAGGGGGACGTGTGCGAAAAAGCCGGCCGGTGTGGCGTGTACTATAGAAGATGTGGTTAGCAGCCCGAGTGCATATTCCCGCGCTTTGGCCTGCTCAAAGATGTTGGGCACCACGTTCCCTTCAGCATCCAGCCCCAACGCACTTTTATTGGTCTTATGCCCGGTGGCGAAAGCCGTAGCTCCGGCTGCTGAGTCGGTGATCAGGTCATCCGCAGCATAGGTTTTCTGAAGGCCGATGATATTGAATTGCTCAATATTCAGGGGCTTTTTATGGCTGTACATGCCAGCACTGATTTGGCCGATACCCATACCATCACCGATCAGAAAGATAATATTCCGGGCAGGTGGTTCGCGCTCCAAAAGCTCTTGGTTGAGGTGCTCCGGGCTTTTGCAGCTTAGCGGCAGCAAGAGTAATAAAAGCAGGTAGTATGGCTGAAAGTTCATGAAAATGATTTTACGCGCTGATAACAGAGCGGTTGGGTTTGCCAATTCAAATCGCGCTAAGTTACAAAACCCGCTTGTTTTCAGACAAGGGTGTACCGCTTGCCCGGAAGCGTACGAACCACCCCTTTAAACTCCAGCCCCAGTAGCAGCGCTGCCAGCTCACTGTTGCTTTGCTGCGTAGCGGCCGATATCTGGTCTACAGGCAATAAGTCCTGCTGTTTAAGGAGTGCTACGATGGCTTCCTCTCCGGGGGTCAGGTCAGGAAAGAGCTCACGCTGTATGCCTTTTTGCACATCTGACTTCTCCCAGCGCATCACGTAGGCAAGATCATCCACACTTTCCAGTAAGTTAGCTCGGTGACTTTTGATAAGCAGGTTGCAGCCTGCTGAGGACTTGTCCCGTATCCGGCCGGGGACCGCAAAAACGTCGCGGTGGTAGTCATTGGCCATCTTCGCACTAATCATGGACCCGCCCTGCCGCTGGGTCTCCACTACGATAAGGGCGTCACAAAGACCGGCAATAATGCGGTTGCGCATGGGGAATCGTTCCCGGTCGGGCTTGGTCTGACTGGGGTATTCGGAGAGCAAGCCTCCGTTTTCAACCATTTCAAGGGCGGCATGGGTGTGTTGAGCTGGGTAGATGCGCTCCAGCCCGTGCGCAACACAGCCTATGGTAGGGACTTCATTCGCAATACAGGCCCGGTGGGCGGCGATATCAATGCCAAAGGCCAGCCCGCTGACTACCATTGCATTATAAGGTTTAAGCCCCTCTACAAGCTCTTCGCAGAAATGCACCCCCTGCGGGCTCGGCCGGCGGGTCCCAACAATTGCCACCGTGCGTTTGGTATTAAGGTCAGCGCTGCCTTTGTAATAAAGCAATGGCGGGCTGTCTGGCAAATGCCTGAGCCGTTGCGGATACTCGGGATCCGTGTAGAATAGAACCTGAATGCCGTGCGCTTCAATAAAATTTAGCTCGCGCTCTGCCATGAAAAGCGCATCTGAGTTACGGATGTTGTGCAGAAGCTGAGGCCCGATGCCTGGCACCCCATTCAGTTCTTTTGCTGTCGCCTCAAAAACAGCTTTTGCTCCGCCGCAGTAGCTCATAAGGTTACGGGCCGTCACCGCACCGACTTTGGGGATGAGCGTCAAAGCGACCTGATAAAAAATATCATCATTCATGGTAGAATAGCTGGCGCGGAGTAAGCCTTCTAAACATGAATCACACAATAAACCAGAATAACGGGTGGCGCAAACACCCTGCACAGGCAAGACAAAACACTAAGCCAGTTTGATTAATGGTACTCAGAAAAGCGAAGCCTAAACTGGCGGTTAACCGAAATATATTGCCACAAAGGGCAGGCTCAGAGGACAATTCCGCGTTAATTTATAATTTCGCTTTAAAGATAGGCTTTTTCAGGCTATGAAAGCAAGTTTTTGTAGCTTTTTCATGGCTGGTAACACAAAAAGCGTTGAAAACAATCTTGTATGAGTGAGCAATCTGGTGGTATGTTACCAAAGGTAGAGATCCTCATCATTGGGGGCTTTTTTATTTTATTTATGATTTGGGCGGTCTCCAAATGTGCGGCTACGCAGGAGGCTTACGAAGAACAGGCACAGCAGGAAGCCATAGAGGAAGCTCAGGTGGACTCCCTGCGCGGTGCCGGTCTCGTTGGGGATTACATGCCCCTGGATACGACCGTAAAGCCTCTAAAGAAACCGGAGTCTGAAGTAGAAAGCAGTGCGACGGCTATTTCTACACCGCTCTATGTCATTACACCAGCTCTGAATATGCGCACCGGGCCAGGCCTTCGCTTCAAAATCATGGAACGCCTGGAGCTCTATGATGAATTGCAGTTCCTGGGCGAGGTGACGGATACGACACAACGCATTGACCTCGGCGAGATCACAGCAGAAGAACCCTGGGTGAAAGTACGAACGCCAAGTGGTAAGGAGGGCTGGGTGTTTGGTGCCTGCATTGACTACTATAAGCACGAGCTTAAAGGAGTCGAGACGGATTAGCACCGCCAAGACACCTGCAACCCTCCCAACGGCTACAGCCCATACACCCGGATCACCTCCAGCAACTGGGCTGCAAAGTCAGGTTCTTCTGAAAACCCTTTGTCTTCCAGTGCTGCCGCCCAGCCGCGTACATTATCCACACCTAGTGTTTTCAGTTCGCTGTAGGGTCCGGTGGTAACGAAGAAGCTGTAGTCTCTAAAGCTGGTCCAGGCATTTTCATACTGCCTGAGGCAACGCCCATCATAGGTCTTTTCTGCCCCTTTCCAGTCATCCGTGCAAGGCAACAGGAAATGGTTATTGCGCCCCTCTCCGGACCAGGGGGCCGTACCGGCCTGACTGTGCAGTATGGCACTTGCCAGTGTAATTGCTGCCGGTATTCCAAACTTGCGCTCCTCACTTTGAGCTACTTTATCGAAGCGTTCAATGTATTGCTTAATTCGGTCCTGCCCGGTGCGCTGTAGTCGCTCCAGCGCGTTGGTCTTCTTAGGGCTGCGTGCCGCAGCAGTCAGGTCAAAATGCTCTGTTTGGCTGGCAGTAGCATCAATGGTAGCATTATCCGTATACCGCTCACTTTTGACGGCTTTCTCTTGTGGTCGTTCTTCCGGGCTTTGCTCCAGTTGTACCGGTGTGTTGAGGTTGAGCTTAAAGCTGAGGTCTTTTTTTAAGGCAACAAAAATTAGTAAGGCAGCAATACTTAGCTTAAACCAGTTGCGCTGTAGATAGCCTTTGATGTGTTCTGCTTTCGGGCTCATTTTTAATACATTTTGTTTCCTAGAACTGTGTTTTAAACAAAAGTAAAACAAAAAGTTTTCATTTGCAATACCTAAAAACAATTTGTGAGCTATTTTAGCTAGCTCAGTACGACATCCAAATTGGTGCGTCTATGCTGCTGATCACGAGTGTATGTTTGGAGATGCACTTCGGCTGACAACCAAAGCCTTGTGAATCCCGCATGCTGTGGGGCAGTCTCCGCCAAACGCGCATTTTCCGTTTAGCCATTAATCTGTCGGCACACTGGCACAGCATTTGGGTATGACTATTTAATTATCAAGGCTATTTTGCTCCAGACCTACACTGGAGAATTAAATAAAAAAGGCTCCGGGTTGTAATCCCGAAGCCTTAGGCCATTTATATGTTTTTGCCGGAGTATTAAAGCTGCGCCAGTGCCTGCTTCAGGTCCTCAGCAAGGTCCTCGACATCTTCCACGCCTACACTCAGCCGGATGAGCGAATCCGTGAGGCCAACTTTCAGGCGTTCCTCACGCGGGATGGAGGCATGCGTCATGGAAGCGGGGTGCCCGATGAGCGACTCCACGCCACCCAAGGATTCGGCCAGGGTAAAGATATTGGTATTGCTCAGCACTTTCACTGCGAGGTCGAAGCGGTCATCTTTCAGGTCAAAAGAGACCATGCCACCATAGTAGCGCATCTGCTTTTTTGCGACCTCATGGCCCGGGTGATCCGAAAAGCCGGGGTAGTATACTCGGCCTACTTTATCAGCACCTTTGAGCACTTCAGCAATTTGGGCAGCGTTTTGGCAGGCTCGTTCCACCCGAAGGTGAAGTGTCTTGATGCCCCGGAGTACCAGGAAGCAGTCCTGAGGGCCAGGTACAGCACCAACGGCATTCTGGAAAAAGTGGAACTGCTCCGCTAGCTCATCGTTGCTAGTGACCAAAGCGCCCAGGACCACATCAGAGTGGCCGCCCAGGTACTTGGTAGCGGAGTGCAGGACAATATCAGCGCCCAAATCCAGCGGGTTTTGGAGGTAAGGAGAGGCAAAGGTGTTGTCCACGCAGCTCAGAATACCTTTTTCCCGGGCAATGCCACAGACCGCTTCGATGTCCACGATGTTGAGCATGGGGTTGGTCGGTGTTTCTACCCAAAGGAGTTTGGTTTGGTCTGAGATGGCAGCCCGCACCGCGTCCGTGTCATTAAAGTCGACAAAGGTAGACTTGATACCATATCGCTCGTAAACCTTGGTCATCAGGCGATAGGAGCCGCCATAGAGGTCGTTGGTGGAGACTACCTCATCGCCCGGGTTCAGGAGTTTAAGCACGGCATCCATGGCTGCCAGGCCACTGCCGAAGCAAATGCCATGTTTTCCGTTTTCCAGCGCAGCGAGGTTGTTTTCCAGGACGGTCCGGGTGGGGTTTTGAGTCCGGGCGTATTCGTAGCCTTTGTGGTCGCCCGGCGCGCTTTGTGCATAGGTGGACGTTTGATAGATTGGTGTCATGACGGCACCGGTCACGGGGTCCGGGTGTACGCCGGCGTGTATGGTTTTGGTTCCGAATTTCATATGTAGGGCTGTGTACTTTCGGCCCGCCTGCAGCGGGTTGTGATTTAAAAAATGAAGAAAAGGGCAATCTGATAAGCATACCAGATTGCCCTTTTAGGACACCAGAGGCGCTAGCCGCCAACCGGTGTGTTATAAGACTTAGCTGTAATTAAGCGTTAACAGCGTCAGAAATTTCTTTACCGGGCTTGAATTTTACAACGTTCTTAGCTGCAATTTGGATGGTTTCACCGGTTTGTGGGTTACGTCCGCTGCGTGCTTCGCGGTGGGAAACAGAAAAAGTACCAAAGCCGATCAGGGTAACTTTGTCACCGCCCTTCAGTGAGTCAGTGATGCCGTCGAGCACTGCGTTCAGTGCGTCAGTAGCCTGGGCTTTAGAAAGGTTCGCGCTATCGGCGATTTTGTTAATAAGATCTCCCTTATTCATTTCTGAATGTTTTAATTAGTTAAACTTAACGTGCGGCAAATTTATGCGCTGGAACTGTCATTACCAAGTTTTGCTACTCAAAAAAAATGCGGGAAGCCAGAATTTTCAAGGGTTTTGGACGTTTTGGATATATCTTTGGAGTGAATTACTTTTGACACTTGTTTATTTTTCTTCCGATCAGAATAAAATTTGCATACATGCGCCGAAGCTTATTGTTATTAGGATTTTGTACGGTTCTGGCTTTTATGACGGTTACAACCTCTTCCTGCAACCGTAAAGCCGGGTGCCCGGCAGTGGAAAACGCTCATGTCAAGCCCAACCGTAAGGGGGAATTGCCAACAAGGGGGGGCAAGTCGCAGCTCTTCCCGAAGAAGTTCTACAAGAATTAGACTTAGACTATGTTGGGAATTCGCTTTTGGAGCGAATTTAGTCAAATTTTATTCTGAACGAGGCACGATGAAGGAGCATAGCCTTAAGCTAAGTGACTGAAGAGTAACGAAGTGCAGGATAAAATTTGGCAAATGCAGCCCAATGGGTGAAATCCCAACATAGTCTTACTGCTTCCGGCGGGGGTCCAGGGCATCAGTGAGCCCTTCGCCCAGCAGGTTGAATACCGTGACTGTCACAAAAATCGCCAGCCCGGGGAAGATCGCCAGCCACCAGGCAGAAAATTTACTCCGGGCCAGGTTGAGCAGAGAGCCCCAGGTGACCTCTTCTGCGGCAACGCCAATACCCAGAAAGGATAAAAACGCTTCCATCAGTATCGCACTGGCGATTCCAAACGCGATGGTAATGAGTACCGGCGTTAGTGCATTGGGGATAGCATGCCGGGCTATGATCCGCCATTCGCTGTAGCCCAGGGCCTGTGCGGCCTCAATGTACTCCAGGTTTCTCACCCGAAGCAGCTCTGCACGGATGAAGCGGGCGATTCCCGTCCAGCCTATCAGCCCGATAATGGCCATAATATAAAAGACCGACTGTTCCTCAATAATGGCTACGATGCTTAGTATGAGGAGCAGCCCGGGAATAGAGTTGACGACTTCGATCAGCCGCATCACGCCCAGGTCAAGCGGAATAGTGATCGGTCGCGACCAGACCCCCTTGCCTTTCAACCACACAGCAAGCAGATTGACCAGGCTCATAATGGCGGCGATGAGGGCCAGGCTCTTGAATATTTCCCAACCAAAGGTGCCCTCACTCAGGGCAAAGGACCGGGCCTGAAAGCCATAGAAGTAGGCGAGGAAGGCCCCCAACCCGTTCAGAGCCAGCCGAATCCGGCTGATACTGAACCGCTCATCCCCAAAGTAGCCGGCCAGTGCGCCGAGGAAGATGCCGATCACCGCGGCAATACTCATTGCTACAATACCGACCAGCATGGCCGTACGGGTGCCGGCAATCATCCCGGCAGCCACATCTCTGCCCAGTTGGTCGGTGCCGAGCCAGTGCCGGAAGCGCGTGGAAGGCACATCCTGCTCATCGCCCGGAGCTACGTAGTTGCGGTTGTTGCGGTCCATCGTTTGGGCAGAATAGGGGATAGGTGCCCAGATCACATAGTCGTAGTCGTGCTCATGCCAGCTGTTCTGAAAAAAGCGGGCTTCCCAGCTATCCAGCCCGAGCCCGACCGCATAGGAGCGGAATACCGGGAAGTGCGACTCCCCGTCGAGCTTGGCGTATATCGGCTTTTCATTGGCGATGAAGTCTGCAAAAAGGGCAATAAACCCAAGGAGGTACAGTACCCGCAGCGACCAGACCGCCATCCGGTTTTTCCGGAACTGCTGCCGCACGATCGACCAGTAGCTCTGTGGGGGAGCTTGCTGTTGGCTGAGGTGGTCAGCCAGTTCCTGTTCTTTGCGTACGCCAATCAGCATAGTCAATTCTTGTCTTTTCCGTAGGAAACCCGGGGGTCTACCGTCGCATAAAGGATATCAGCCACAAGTATACCGCTCATCGTCAGTACTGCGGCAAGCATTAATACGGTGTACACTACCGGCCAGTCGCGCTGAAAAATGGCGTCAACGGTCAGTTTGCCCATACCGGGTATATTGAAAATCACTTCAATCACTACTGAGCCGGCAAATACAGCAGGGAAGATACTCGCAAACATCGTGATAATGGGAAATAAAGCGTTGCTGAATGCATGTTTCCAGATCACCGGTTGCGCATTCAGGCCTTTGGCCCAGGCGGTACGGATGTAATCCTGCCGGATCACGTTCAACATGCCGCCCCGTACCTGCCGTGAAATAAAGGCCAGCGCCCCGTAGGCCAGGCAAAAGACGGGGAGCACTAGGTGCGTGCCTGCTTCCACAAAGCGCTGCCAAAACGGTGCCTCCGGTGGCAGATCGCCCAGCCCCAGAGACGGGAACCAGTCCATACCATACTCCGGCGTAGTAAAGAAAACCACCAGCATCGTGGCAATCCAGAAGTTGGGCAGCGAATACAACACGAAGAGCAGCAAAGTCGTCACACGGTCAAACGTACTGTCTTTCCAGACCGCCGAAAATACCCCAATCGGCACCGATAAAAGATAGGCAATAAAGATGGCCAGGAGGTTCATCGTCAGGGTCCACCGAAGTGCATCTCCCATCTTATCAGCTACAGGTCTGCTGTCAACAAAGGATTCTCCAAAATCGAGGGTCAGAAAATCCGTAATCCAGTTGTGGTATTGATTGTCGAACCCGTACCATTTGATATCGGGTATGTAGAGCCGCCCGGGGCTGGCTTGAGTCTTAAGCTGACTGTACGTTTCTTGCAGTTGAGCCACCGAAATGCCGATGGTTGCCTGAAGGGTGCTGTCTCCGGCGGTTTGGCTGGCGGCTTTGTCGAGCAGGCTACTGATGCGCTCGTCCTTATAGGCCAGGTACAGCTGTTTGATGAGTGGGCGTACGGACCGGACCGCTTCGGTTTTGCCTAGGAGCTGTTCGGTACCCCGGTCTGCCTTCCGTATCGCATGATAGTAGTGGGAAATGGCTTCCCAATTGCCATACTGTTGAATGAGCTTGACCAGGTTTTCTCTCTCATCGCGCTTAAAGATGCGATAGAGCGTGTCGGGGTAGGCCTCAGAAGACAGGCTCAGGTAAAAAACAGGCTTGTCCAGCCCCAGGTATTCGGAAGTTTCCCGGTACACCCGGTCCGCATCCCTTAGCTCACGCTGCAGCCCTCCACCCATATCGCGGTTGCGCTGTTCCACCGGATCGCCGGGTGCCATCTTGCTCAGCCCAAAGGCCAGCAATGAGATGACCAGCAGGGTGGGCAGAAAAATCAACAGGCGTTTAAGCAGGTACTGCAGCATAAATGGCGGGCACCTAGCCCTCGGTTTTAAATTTTAATAATGCAGGGACGTAGCCCGGGAACACCGGTGTGATCGGGGCTTCCAACTCCTTATTAATGATAAGCCGGCCGGTCGGTACCAAAATGGGAATGATCGGCATAGACTCGTGGATTTTGGCCTGTAGGTCTATGTAGAGCTTTTTGCGCTCTTTGGGGTCCAGGGTAACTTGTATACGGTCAATAAGCGCATCGGTTTCAGGAGTGGCAAAACCACTGCGGTCATCACCTTCGGAATGGTACTCCTGCTTGGGCTCCCAGGTGATCGGCTGAATGCCTTTGGCACCTGCCAGGAGCTCAAAGTCCCGGCGGCTGACATCTTCCATATTCACGTTGTGCTCCTGTGGGGTCAGGGTGATTTCGATACCGGCTTTTTTGGCAGACTCCTGAAGCAGCAGGGCTACATTTTGAGAAACCTGCCGCCCGGCGGTGTACTTGTACTCCAGCGATAATTCCGTAAGTACCCCATCAATTTTTTTGTCCACAATACCATTATCGTTGCTGTCTTCCCACCCTGCTTCGGTCAGCAGTGCCCGGGCCTTTTCCACTTCATAGGGGATTGGCTTAATATCCGGGTTGTGGTAAGAAGAGGAAGCGAGTACGGCGCCGGTCGAAGGCTCTGCCAGCCCAGAGAAGGCTGTGCTGATAATACTTTCCACATCAGTGGCGTAGGCCAAAGCCCGGCGCACCTTAGGATCCTCCAGTTTTGGAAGGCGGGTATTGACATAAATAAAGGCATGCACCAGAGAGGGGGGGGTGTAGAAGTCAAACTTTTCAGCTACAAATGCCGTTTCTTTCAACTCATTGAACTGCTCAGGCGCAATGTTCGTCAGTACATCAAGCTGCCCGTCCTTCAGGGCAGCCACCGCTGCGGTCTGATCCTGAATGGGGCGGAAGATCATCTCCTGCGGATAGGATTCCATGACAATGCCTGCGCCTTCCACCTGATCGCCCCACCAGTCCGCTTTGCGTTCGAGGACCAGCCGCTGACCGGTTTCCCAGCGCACCAGCTTGTAAGGCCCGCAGCCATTCACACCTTCCGGCTCCCGGCTGAAAAAGGGGCTGGTGAATTGCTCAGCAAACTGGTTGATCTTTTCATTGCTTTCGGCGAGGGCTTTGGCTTTTTCGGTATCCATCAGGTCGGGCAGGGGGATGTCCGCCATCAATCCAAGGGAGTCATAATGGTGCATGGGCAGCACAGGCAAAGCCGCACTTATCGCTTCCTCCCCAATGATATATTTTTGGTCAGAATAGACGGTGAACCGTTTTGGGTTTTCCGCATCTATTTCCACTTCCTTAATGAAAGACAAGTAAACCCGGTAGGGCGCAGCCGGCACCTTGGGATTGAAGGTGGCTTTCATGGTGAAAAGGAAGTCCTCTGCCGTCACCGGGCTGCCATTGTCCCAGATGGCTTCCGGGCGGATTTCAAAGGTGTAGGAAACGCCGCCTGCGTAGGGGCCTTCTTCCAGAATTTTCACTTCAGGCGCGCTCACAGCAAGAGCCGGTTCCAGCTCCAGGGTAGTGGGGTTGAGCCGCTGCAAATAGGAAAAGGTGGCACCAATAATGGTATTAGAATAATTGCTTATGGTCAGCACCGGGTTGAGCTGATCGGGCTCCGCATCCAGTTGCAGGCTTACCGATTCAGGTGCAATGCCTTGGTTCGTTTGGTCGGTCTCTGATGCGGGGTCCGGATCACTGCCACAGCTGAAAAAGCCAATCAGTACAGCAAATAACAAGAAGCGGAGGGTATAACGTAAAGTCATATGGTCGGTTTTTTAGATTGAATTGGGGCTAAATAAGGTAAAAATAGGTCCAATGAATAAATTATTGGGGCGCTACATCCCGCAAAACAAAGTCCTGAACAAAAAAGCCAGGCCTTCGCGCGGAGGCCATCGCTTCGAATCTTTTGCTGATGGCGATGCGTTCCAGTGGCGAAAATAGGAAAATGTAAGGCTGCTCTTCGTATATCAGCTCCTGAAATTCGAGATAAAGCTCGCGGCGCTTCTGCTCATCCAGGGTTACCTGTATTGCTTCAATGAGCCGGTCGGCTTCTTCGTTGCGGAAGCTGACACGGTTGCCGCCGGACGGGGTGTCGCTCTCCGAGTGCCAGAGCTGCTTAGGGTCATCGGGTATAGGCGCTTGCCCCCAGCCGCTGGAGTAGATTTCGTAATCGCGCTTTTTGACCTGGTCGATCAGCACCGTAAATTCTTTAGGCACGATATTAATGCTCACGCCGGCCCGTTTGGCATTGTCCTGAAAGAGGAGGGCTTGGTTGTTGGCAAACTTGCTGGCAGAACTGATGATATAGTCCAGCTCCAGTTCGGTGAGTACGCCGTTGAGGTTTTTATCTACAATTCCATTGCCGTTGGTGTCTTCCCAGCCAGCTTCTGCCAACAAGCTGCGCGCCTGTTCCGGATCAAAGGGGATAGGGGGCAGCTCGTCATGGTAATAAGGCTTGGTAGGGTGGAAGGGCCCCACGGTGCGGGTGGCCAGGCCGTTGTAAAGGGTGTTGATCAGTTCATCCACGTCAAGCAGGTGAGCCAGCGCCCGGCGTACCCTTTTGTCTGCCAGTTTTGGAGACTTATTGTTGAGCCCGATGAAGTAGTACACGAGTGCCGGCGGCGTATGCAGTTCGTACCGGTCGCTTACCAGATCATTGTCCCTGAGGCCGACAAAGTCTTCGGCATCAATCTGGCTCGTCACATCAATCTGTTCGTCTTTAAGCGCAGCCAGCATGGCCGTCTGATCGGGGATAATCGTAAAGACCAACCGCTCCGGTGCCGCGCTAAGCATGGGGTAATCCGCCTTCAGGTCATCCCCCCACCAGTCAGTTTTGCGGGACAATTCAATTTTCTGCCCGGTTTCCCAGCCTTCAAAAGTGTAAGGGCCGGAACCGGAAATGAAGCCTTTTTCCCGGGAGTACTTAGGGCTGTTGAAGGCATCTGCAAAAGCCTGTAGGCCAGGGTCGGACTCCACAAGGCGGGCTGCTGCCTCAGGGTCGGACAAGTCCGCCACACGGTATGGGCTAAGCAGGCCTTCCGGGTCGTAAATATGGGCGGGCAGCACCGTCATATTGCTGATGGCAGGCTCGCCGAGTATATATTTCTTATTGGCATAAACCGTGAATGCTTTGGGGTGGTCAGCATCTACCTCCACCTCGCTGATGAACTCCAGGTAGGCGCGGTAGTGCGCGGCATTGACTTTGGGATTGAGAATGGCTTTGAGCGTAAAAGCGAGGTCATGCCCGGTGATCGGGCTGCCATCATCCCAAACCGCGGCCTCATGTATTTCGAAAGTATAGGCGACACCACCGGCGTTGGGGCCCTCATTGATTTCTTCAACTACGGGGGGCGATTTTGCCAGCTGTGGCTCCAGCTCCAGGGTAGTGGGGTTGAAGTGGAGGAGGTTGAGAAAGAGCTGCTCGTTCACCACGCGGGCGTAAGTGCTTGCCGCAAGTATAGGATTCAGCCGGTCGGGCTCGGCAGGAAGCCGGGCATAAACGACATTGTCTTTGCGTTTAAAATCCACTCCGGAGGCTTGCCCGCCGGAAGCAGTCGAACTGTCCTGGCAACGCCAAAGAAAAAAGCTAAGCATCAGCAGTAGTACTGCGGGGCTGATTTTGATCATGTTTTTAGATTCGTTCAAAGGTAGAATGAGAGACGGAAACAAAATAAGTTAGACCGTTTGAGGTTTTGCGATATTTCATAAGCAATCGAAAACTTGGAAGTTGCGTTGAAATATCGCAAAAGCCCAAAGAGAAAACGGTCTGGCTTATTTCCGTCAAGCTACTAAGCTTCGGGCCTGCCCTAAATTAAAGGATTTGGTGAGTAATTTATAATTATTTTTCCGGAGGCGGCTTGTTGGTGGACCAATAGCCTTGGTGCGCCGGGGCAGAGTGGTGAGTGAAACAGGTTTTTTCCAATCAGGTGTTTTAGGTAAATGGCCGGTCAATTGAGGCTTAGTCATCCTTCGTCGAGACTTCGGCGGCCGGGGAGTGGCTGCAAAGCAGGCGTTGCTCTTGGGTGACGCAGGCTGGAGCTCAACCTGAACCTTGCCTTTCATGAATTGTTAAATATTTACGCCAAGCCCTGCGGTGCTCGGCAAGGGTTACCTTCAAAACAAAAACCAACAGATATGTCTACAGTTCTCATCGGTGGCGGTACAGGTCTAATTGGAACACGGCTCAGCGCATTGCTCAAAGCAAAAGGGTACGAGGTGATGCACCTCAGCCGGACGGCCCGGCCTGATGCTGAATTCCCTGCCTTTGAGTGGGATGTTGAAGCGGGCACGATTGATGAAGCCGCTGTGGCAAAAGCGGATTACGTGATTAATCTGGCGGGTGCAGGCATTGCCGACCGCCCCTGGACCAAAGCCCGGAAAAAGCTGATCATCAGCAGCCGTGTCCAATCCGCAGCCCTGCTGGCCGAGACCTTCCAAAAACTGGGGCATCAGCCTAAGGCTTATCTTTCCAGCTCTGCAATTGGCTACTACGGCGACCGCGGCAACGAGTGGATGTCAGAGGATGCAGAGCCCGGCGACGGCTTCCTGTCGGAAAGTACACAGGCCTGGGAAGAAGCCATTCAAGGCGTAGCGGAAACAGGCGTACGGACGGTTGGTCTGCGTATCGGGATTGTGCTGTCTACTCAGGGCGGCGCACTTGAAAAAATGCTCATCCCTTTCCGGTTTTACACGGGGACTTACTTTGGAGACGGCGAGCAATGGTATAGTTGGATCCATATTGATGATATCGCCCGGATGTTCATTTATGCGCTGGAAACGGAAGCGCTGTCGGGTTTCTACAACGGCGTAGCGCCCAATCCGGTGACCAACAAACGCCTGGTTGCCCAAATGAAGGAAGCGCTGAACTCCCCGGCTTTGATTGTGCCGGCGCCGGCTTTTGCCATGCGCTTAGCGATGGGCGAAATGGCGGACGCCGTACTGGACAGCACCCGCGTACTGGCGGATAAGATTCAGGCTGCGGGCTTCACCTTTGAGTACCCTACTGTTGATAAGGCACTTCAGGCACTATTGCACTAAAACTTAATATACTCCACCGGGTCTACCGGCTTGCCTTTGTGCCAAAGCTCGAAGTGCAGGTGCGGCCCGTCCGACAGTGTCCCGGTATTGCCAATAATGGCAACCGCTTCCCCGGCTTTGACAAAGCTGCCCGCTTCCTTCAGCAGCACGGAGTTGTGCTTGTAAAAGGTGATGGTATTGTTGGAGTGCTGAATGCCGATGGTGTTGCCCGTCTCCAGGGTCCAGTCAGAGAAAAAGATGAACCCATCCATCGCGGATTTGATCGCGGTGTTTTTAGGTGCCAGTACATCCACGCCGTAGTGTTTTTTGTCAGGCATGAAGGCGGCACTGATCTCTCCGGTAACAGGCGGGGAGAAAAACAACTGCTCCAGGGGCACATCGCCCGGAGAGAAGTTGACGGGGCGGCCACGGCGTGCCACGTCTCCAATTTCCTTGAGTTCCAGTTCTTCGCGCAGTTGTTCTTCTGCCTCTGAGCGTTCCACCTCCTGCAGAGAGTCCATGTGTACTTCAGGCCCAGCTTTTTGCTCAGCCTGTTCGGCGGTTTCGACATCCCCCACGAGGACCTTTCGGATATTTTCAGAATAGGCTCGCTGGGCGGCGAGTTGTTGCTCCAGTGACTGTACCTCGTCGTACAGTTTTTCCACCTGCCGGCGGGCTTTATCGCCTTCGCCGTAGCCGGGCACATACTGTCGCAGCGGGGTAAAGGCAATGGCCGTCACCACCAGGAAAGCCACCAATACCAGGATAGTGCTGGCTGCGACGTACACATTGAGCAGGGTAAGCCGGTACGAGCCCACTTCTTCGAAGGTCTCGTTGTTCATGATGATGAAACGGTACGTATGCTGAAGGTTTTGCTTCGTCCGTTTCCACCACGCTTTGAATTTATCTTCGTTCGGAGCCATGTGTGTTTGTTGTTTCTTTTGGGACGCTCGGTTTAGAACAATATTTGACTGCTGGTGATGTGCCGTTAGGCACAAAATATCGGTAAAAAAGGTATAGCGCACGAAGTTCGTGCCGTTAGGTACGAAATGTGAAACCCCAAAACACAGAATACATTCCGTACCTACGGCACGGACTTTTTTCGTATCCCAACTTTTACCGATATGACGTACCTAAAGGCACGCTGTTCCTGCCGAATCCTAAAGTAATACTCACTGTTGTTTCTTGTACCCGCCTGAATAACGCTGCCAAGTTGCTAATATTTTCACACGACCTCCCTCTGGTCGGTTGTTTAGAAAAGATTAGCGAATCAAAATGACATCATTTATTTTTTCTCCGCCGCTAAAAGGTTTGTAGTCTGTTAATAATAAAATAATTTTGGCATTTGGCGTTTATTATACAGTTCCGGGGCCGTAAAGTTAGGCAGTGTCCCCAGCGCCCGGAAGTAATTCGGCCTTTTTCTTTACAATTTGGCGCCCCGGCAGGCGCATTCGGAAAATAACTGGACTTTGAAACAGATCAATAAGATACTTTGGGTATTCCTGAGCATGGTGGTACTGGCAGCCTGTACCACCACCAAGAGCCGCAGCGATATGTCAGCGCTCAGCGAAGCGTACCACAACACAACGGCGCATTACAATGGTTATTTTAATGCGAATGAAATCATCATGCTCAGTAGAGCGTTGCTGGAACAATCATACACAGACAATTATACCAAGCTGCTGCCCATCTACAAACACCTGGCTGTGGAAGATGCCACCGTGGTTGCACAAGACCTCGATATCGCCATGGAAAAGGTGACCGTGGTGGTCAATCTGCACCCCTACAGCAAGTGGGTGGATGATTCTTACCTGGTCTTCGGCAAAGCCCAGTATTACAAGCGCGACTACGAAGCTGCAGAGGCGACTTTCCGCTTCTTTTCCAATGAGTTTAGCCCCGAGGAGATGCGCAAAAAGGAGAAAAAAGCCGATGCTGCCAAAAAAGCCAGTAAGAAGAAAAAGAAAAAGAAGAAGCGCAAAAAGTCCCGCAGCAAGAAAAACAAGATGAGCAAGAAGAAGGCGCGGGCATTGAAAAAGTACAACAAGGCTGTCCGCAAAGCCCGTAAATCCGGCGGGCAGGCACCGGAAAAGCCGGCTATCCTTCAAAGTGGCAAAGACCAGGAAATGGCAGATGCCAAAGAGGAAAAGCGAAAGGAAAATGAAGCCGCCCTGGAGGAAGAAAATGCAGCGAACGATGATCCGAAGAAAAACCCGCTGAAGCATCAGCTGGCCTACCAGGAGGGCATGTTGTATTATGCCAAAACCCTTATTGAACGCGACAAGTTTGACGGCGCAGAACGGGTGATTCGGGAGCTGGAACAGGACCCGGGGACCTTCGCGGAGACCAAAGCCGAATTGGCGGTCATTAAAGCGCACCTCTATATCTCGGAGGAGGCTTACGTAGATGCCCTGCCTGCTTTGGAGAACGCCATAGAAATGACGGACGATAAGACCCTCAAAGCCCGCTACGCCTTTATTATGGCACAAATCTATCAGAAACTGGGCAACAGCCGTGGCGCTTATGCCGGGTTCGAGCAGGCCCTGAATTTCCGGCCGGACTACGTGATGGCGTTCAACTGCAAACTGAATATGGCGCAAAACGCCTGGGCAAACGGTACCGGAAGCGCCCGGGAAGCGCGTGCCAGCCTCGAAAAGCTGCTCAAAGACGAAAAAAATGCCGAGTTTAAAGATCAAATCTACTTTGCGCTGGCAATGATTGCCTTCAAGGAAGGCGATCAGGCGGAAGGGGTGCGCAACCTACAGCTGTCCCTGCAGCATGAATCTGCTAATCAGGGGCAGAAAGCCGAAGCTTACGTGACACTGGCCGACTTCTACTATGAGGGAGAGTCCTATGTGAAAGCCAAAAATTACTACGACAGCACCCTCATGGTAATGACAGAACAGGACGAGCGCTACAAGCGGGTCAAAGGCATGGCCAGCAGCCTCACAGATATCGCCAAAAACCTGGAAATCATCGCCCTGCAGGACAGTCTCCTGACCATCAGTCAGATGACGCCGGCCGAGCAGGAAGCCCTGGCATTGGAAATTAAGAAAAAACAGGATGAGGCCCGCCGTAAGCAATTGATCGCACAAGCCAACCAACAAGCTAATCAGCGTTTTGGCAACCTCAATAACCGGGTGAATGCGAGTGCAAGCCTTGGCTCTGAAGAAAGCTCCTTTTTTGCCTACGACGATCGGAGGCAGAAGCGGGGTATCCGGGATTTCCAACGGGTTTGGGGCACCCGCCCACTGGAGGATAACTGGCGGCGCTCAGCGGCAAGCTCTAACGATATTCTGGAGGAAATTAGCTCCGATAATGGTAGCGATATCCTGACGGACGAGGAGATCGAAAAACTCCTGGGTGCAGTCCCTAAAACCGAAGGCGATATCGCAGCGGCTGAAATTCAGCTGCAGGAAGCGATGTCCAAACTGGGCGCCCTGTACCGGGAACGCCTCGAAAACTACGATCAGGCCGTAGCTGTACTGGAGGGGCTCAACGAGCGCTTCCCCGGCAACACCTACGAGCTGGATTCCTGGTATCAGCTCTATCTGGCGTACACGGATATGGGCAACAACGAGAAAGCAAGGTATTATGCCGATAAGATTTTGGAGAAATACCCGAATACCGCCTATGCGCTAATCATTAAAAATCCAAACTACGCTGAGGAGCTCGTCAAGGAAGAGCGGGAGCTCAACCTCTACTACGATGAGACCTATGCCGCCTTTACTTCCGGTAACTATCGCCTGGCATTTGACCGCAGTCAGCAGGCTAAGGATAAATTTGGGGCAGCTAATCCGTTTCAGCCCAAGTTTGCCCTGCTTTCAGCCATGAGCACCGGCAATATGGAAGGTAAGGAAGCCTACGTGGAAGCGCTGCGCAAAGTCGTGGCTCGCTACCCTGACACGGAAGAGCAACTGCGTGCCCGGGAAATCTTGCGCCTCTTGGGCGAGACGACTACGAGCCTGCCTGCCGGCGCAAAAGAGGAAATCGAAGCCTTTACACAGGAGGATGACAAGCTGCACTATACCATTATCGCCTTTAAAGACAAAGAAGTGAGCCTCACAGATGCCAAGGTACAGGTGTCAGACTACAATGAGAAGTACCACAAGCTTGACCGCATCCGGATATCCAATATTTATCTTGGCACAACAGCCGATGACCGTATTCCGATCCTCGTGCTGCGCCGCTTTAAGAACAAGCAGGACGCTATGAAGTACTATAATGGCGTACAGCGCAATAAGAGTGAGTTTGTCGAGGGAGGAGTGGAGTTTGAGCTCTTCCCTGTCACCCAGAACAACTACCGCGAAATCCTCAAGCAGCGTAAGATTGACGGTTACCGCTTGTTTTTCCAGCAATACTACCTCAACTAGCGTCAGCCCACTTCTGATACCCGGATGATCCCGGCTTCTGTATATTGATCAGGAGCCGGGATTTTTTTGAGGAATTCCCCGGGGTAAATATTTTGTTTCAAACAATAATTTTAAATTAGCGAGCCGAATACTATGAGAAAAACGTATGCTGCTCAACGCCCATACCTACTACAGCCTCCGGTATGGCACCCTGCCACCGTCTGCCCTGACTGAACGCGCCGCACAGTTGGGTTATACAGCTATAGCACTCACGGACATCAATAATACCAGCTGCTCATATGAGTTTGTCCGCTGCTGCGAAGAAGCCGGCATCAAACCTGTTTTGGGACTTGAATTCCGTAAAGAAGGGCGCTGCCTGTATATCGGTCTGGCCCGCAACCGGGAGGGGCTACGGGAGCTCAATCAATTCCTGAGTGAAGCGTCGATCGAGGGCCGGCCGCTGCCCGAAGTGGCTCCGTCCATGCAGCATGCTTACATCATTTATCCCCGTTTGGTCAAGCCCATTCAGGCATTCCGGGAGGAAGAATTCCTGGGGGTCCGCCCGGAGCACGTAGCCCGGCTTTTTGGCCACGAACTGCTACAGTATACAAACAAATTGGTGGCCCTCAGCCCGGTCTTTTTTGCAGACAACGAAGGGTTTGAGCTTCACCGCCTGCTGCGGGCTATTGATGAGAATACCCTGCTGAGCAAGCTGACGCCCAAGCAAACGGTCAAAGCCTCTGAGCGCCTGATGCCGCTCGAGCAGCTCCGCGCCTTCTATAAAACACAGCCCTACCTGATTGAGAACGCCGAACACCTGCTCCACTCCTGCGAAGCAGACCTGCGCCCCGGGCTACACCTCAACCGCCAAACCTTTACCGGGAGCAAAGCAGGAGACTATAAGCTGCTCGAGAAGCTGGCTCTGAATGGTTGCGAACGCCGCTACGCCCACCTGGGCACGGGCACTCCGGCCTACCGCAGTACGCTGGAGCGGGTCAGGCGGGAGTTGATGGTCATTGAGCAACAGGACTTTTGCGCTTATTTTCTCATTACCTGGGATATTGTGCGTTACGCTGCTTCAGCTGGATATCACCACGTGGGGAGGGGGAGCGGGGCGAACTCTATCGTAGCCTATTGCCTTCGGATTACTGACGTGGACCCCATGGAACTGGGGCTGTACTTTGAGCGCTTTATCAACCCGCACCGCACCTCGCCTCCGGATTTCGATATCGACTTTTCCTGGGATGAACGGGATGATGTAACGGACTACATTTTTAAGCGCTACGGACGGGACTACACGGCTTTGCTGGCCACTTACTCTACGTTCAAGGGGCGTTCCATTGTACGCGAACTGGGCAAAGTATACGGCCTGCCCAAGGCGGAGATTGACAAAATCGTAGCCGCGCCCTTTGAGCCGGAGGAACATCATGAGCTGGGGGGCAAAATCATCCACTACGGCCGTAAGCTGGAAGGCTTCCCCAACCACCTGTCTATCCATGCCGGGGGCATTGTGATTTCCGAAGAGCCGATTTACTATCAGACCGCACTGCAATTGATGCCAAAAGGGTTCCCAATCACTCATTTTGATATGTACCACGGCGAAGACCTGGGCTTCCATAAGTTTGATGTGCTCAGTCAGCGGGGGCTCGGGCATATCAAGGATGCGGTAGACCTGGTTAAGCAAAACCGGGGGCAGGCGGTGGACATTCATGATATTCCCCGGCTAAAGGCGGATGAGCGGGTGAAGGCACAGCTCCGTTCCGGGGACTGCATGGGCTGTTTTTACATTGAATCGCCAGCCATGCGGGGCCTGCTCAAAAAGCTGCAGTGCGACAACTACGTGCACCTGGTGGCTGCCAGTTCCATCATCCGGCCGGGTGTGGCCAAGTCGGGCATGATGAAGGAGTACATCCGCCGTTTTCACAACCCCAACAGTTTTGAGTACCTGCACCCTGTTTTTGAGGAACAGCTAGGCGAAACCTTTGGCGTGATGGTCTATCAGGAGGATGTCATGAAAATCGTGCACCACTTTGCCGGGCTGGGGCTGGACGAAAGCGATGTGCTGCGCCGCATCATGAGTGGCAAGAAGTCAAAGGGCGATACCTTCGAACGCCTGCAGCGCAAGTACTTCGGGAACTGCCGGGCGAGGGGGCATCCGGAGGGCCTGGCCAAAGAGGTATGGCGGCAGGTAGAAAGCTTTTCCGGGTATTCCTTTTGCAAAGCCCACTCTGCCAGTTTTGCTGTGGAGAGCTTTCAAAGCCTGTACCTGAAAGCCTACTTCCCGCTGGAATTCATCGTAGCGGTGATCAATAATTTCGGAGGCTTCTACCGTTCGGAGTACTACTTTCATGAAGCGCGGCGCTGTGGCGGGCAGGTGCATGCCCCCTGCGTCAACCACAGTCAGCACTTGACTACGCTGGACGGGGAGGATATTTACATTGGTTTCGTGCACCTCCACCAAATGGAGCAGCAGGTAGCCCACCGCATCGTGCATCAGCGGGCGCAGGGCGGTGCCTTCCGCGGCCTGTCTGATTTTCTCAATCGGGTGGAAATTTGTAGGGAGCAGGTCGACTTGCTCATCCGCATCGGTGCCTTCCGTTTTACCGGGCAAACCAAGCAAGAGCTGATGTGGGAACGGGTAGCACTGTTTCAGCCACCGGGCCAGGACCGCCATACCATGAGCCTTTTCCCGCAGGAAGACGAAGAGGTGGAAGCCACTGCCCGTCAGTTCTTGTCCGGGGGCGAAGCAGATGCCCCTGAGCCTTATGCCGATGCAATAGACGAGCTGGAGCTGCTTGGTTTCCCCCTGTGCCCGCCCTTTGACCTGTTGGACAAGCAGGTTTTCACAGATACCATTTCCCAGTCGGTCCGCCTGGGGGAGCTGGAAGGGCGGATTATCCGGATACTGGGGTACTACGTTTGCAAAAAAGATGTACGCACCAGCAAAGGCAAGCTGATGGCTTTTGGATGCTGGATCGGGCAGGATGGGCACTTCTTTGATACGGTCCACTTTCCGCCCACCCTCAAACGATCACCCTTTCGGGGCAAAGGCATTTACAAAATCGAAGGCAGAGTGGTCCTTGAATTTGGCTTTCCCAGCCTGGAGGTAGTACGGATGTCCTTTTTGGGCTGGGGCGATGCTGTAGTGGAGTAAGCGCCTAAACCTTGCACCAAAGGCTGTCTACAAAGTAGCCCTGATCATCAGTGAAGTGCTGTTCAACCTGGAACCCTGCTTCCCGGGCCAGGCTTTCAATTTCCGGCAGGCTGTACTTTTGGCTCAGCTCTACATTGATGGCCTCCCAGGCATCAAAGTGGAAAGACTGGTTGAGGGCTTTGATGAAAACGTGCTGCGCTTTCTTGCTCACCAAAAAGCTGCGCGTGGCTCCGGTTACCGGGTCGTAAGATTCCCAGTGCCGGAAGTCCTGCACGTCGAAGTTGGCATCCAGTTCCCGGTTCATGCGCTCCAGAAGATTGAGGTTGAAGGCGGCGGTGATCCCTGCCGGGTCATTGTAGGCATTAAGGATGACATCAGGGTCTTTCTTCAGGTCAAAGCCAATGAGCAGTTTGTCACCGGGGTTAAGTTCGTTTTGCAGGTGGCGCAGGAAAGCAGCCGCCCTTTCTTGCGGATAGTTGCCGATATTGGCGCCCAGGAAAAGGACGACTTTAGGCGTGGCGTCCGTCTCCTTTACTTCGTGCAGTACTTTGAAGTAATCGCCGGGTAAGGGGTGCACTTTAAGCTTAGGTAGTTCTTCCCGCAGGCGCTGTTCGAGCTCCAGCAATACATTGGGTGAAATATCCACCGGCTGGTACTCGAAGTCGACCGATTGGTCCATGAAATAGCGGAGCAGCACCCTGGTTTTGTACCCGTCGCCGGCCCCCAGCTCCAGCAGATGGAAGTGTTCCATTCCAATCGTATCAAGAATTTGGGCTTTTTGCTGCTCAAAAATATTCAGCTCACAGTTCATCAGGTAGTATTCCGGCATATGCATGATGTCCTGGAATAGCTGATCACCCTGCTCATCGTAAAAATACATGGAGGGCAGCTGCTTAGGTGTTTTCGATAGCCCGTGAAGCACATCTCGGGCGAATGCGGAAAGTTCAGCCGTAGTGATTGCTGTGGAAGCAGTATTAGAAGACATAGGTCCGGTTTTTTGAGGTTTTGGTGTTATTTAGCCAGGCGCAGCCCGGTGAATTGCCAGCGTTCCTGCGGGTAGAAGAAGTTGCGGTAGCTCATTCGGATGTGCGAACGCGGGGTCGCGCAGGAGCCGCCTCGGAGCACCATCTGATTGACCATGAACTTGCCGTTGTACTCGCCCAGTGCGCCTTTGAAGCGTGGGTAGTTGGGGTAGGGGAGGTAGGCACTACCGGTCCACTCCCAGGTATTGCCCAGCATCTGAAAATCCTGGCTGTTGACCGGGGCAGTAGGGTGGAAGCGCTCTGATTCCACAAAGTTAGCCTCCTCGGGAATGCCCTGGCAGAGTAGGCGGCAGGCGGCTTCCCACTCTTGCTCCGTAGGCAGGCGCATACCCTTCCAGTTGGCAAAGGCATCCGCCTCGTAGTAGTTGATATGCGTGAGCGGCGCATTGGGGTCTACCGGTTGCAGCCCCTGCATGGTGTAGTGCCACCAATTGCCCGCTTGTTCATACCAGTAGAGGGGGGCGTGAACTTCCTGTTTCTGTACCCAGCTCCAGCCATCGTCCAGCCAGTACCCGAAGTGCTCGTAGCCGCCATCGGCCATGAAAGCCATGTACTCTCCGTTGGTGATCAGCCGGTTAGCGATGGCGAAGTCGTGCAGGTAGGTTTTATGTGCGCCCTGCTCATTGTCCCAGGAGAACCCTTCTCCCTGATGCCCGATGGTGTAGACGCCTTCCTTCACCTGAGTGAAAGACAGTGGCGCAGGCTCAGGAGAGGTTACGGGTGTACGGTCTGTCTGATAAGGCTCATGCATGGGGTTGTGCCCCAAAATGTACTTGATATCCGTTACGAGCAGTTCCTGGTGCTGTTGTTCGTGTTGCAGGCCGACCTCCAGCAGCAGGGCCAGGTCTTCGGGCAGGCCACCTTGTGCATACTGTTCCAGAAACCGGGCCATATGCTCATCCACATATTCGCGGTAAGCCTTGATGGTTTCCAGAGGCGGTCGGGTCAGGTTGCCGCGCTTATCGCGCAAAATCCGTGGGCCCTGGCTTTGGTAATAGCTGTTGAAGCAATAGTTCAGCGCTTCATTGAACAGTTGGTAACCTTCCATTTGCTCCGCCAGGATGAAGTTCTCAAAAAACCAGGTGGTATGGCCGAGGTGCCACTTGGGCGGGCTGACAAATGGTACGGGTTGAGCCACATAGTCCTCTGTCTGTAGAGGCGCACAAATATGGAGGCTTTGTCGGCGAATAGACTGGTACCGGTCGAGGAGGGTGCCTGCTGAGGCAGGTGTCGCGTGCAAGGTCATAGAATTGTTAAGTTGGGTACGCATTTGTAAATGCGAAAAGCGGCAGTTTGTTTGCAGGTTCTGCCTGCGGATTGGTACGAAAACCGGGATAAATGGTAAATGCCGCAGCACAGACCGGAAAAGAAAAAGGCCCACCACTCCGAAGAGGTGCGAACCTTCTTTCCGTCTCGGGGAAAAATTCAGCTGTAAATTAAGCTTTTACAGCGGTTTCTTCAAGTATTTCGAGGGATGCTTCAATACCACCCTTCAAAAACTGATCCGTAAGTTCGTACTGTGCAGTACCTTTCTTAAGCTTAGCAATAGCAGATGCTTTCAGAATAGCTCCTTTCCAGTCCGTGTCAGTCTTCCACACGCCACCATCAGGGAGGCTGGGCAAGTTATCATAGCTGATGTCGCTTTTCTTTGTCCAGTGGTTAACATAAAAATAGGGCTCGTCGCACAAGTTGTCCGCAGGTGCGAAGCCAATGCCCACCGTTTTCTCCGGATTACTGGTGTCATCGAATTTTACAGTAATCAGGCTGGCGGTATCAAAATGGTGGGGCCAGGTGGCCACCTCACTGGCGTATTCATACATCTTAGCGATTTCGCGGAGCACAAGGCTGGCGTTATGCCGGTATTTGGCAAGCTCTCTGTGGTCCTCAGGGGCTGTCATTAGGAATGGAGCCCCTTTGTCGAGGTCATGTTCTGGCAATTGATAGTGGTCAATAGGCTGTACATCTTCTCCACTCAATCCCATGGCCCTTGCCTGCGTGCGCACAAAACTGAGTGCAGTGCTTTTGGTTTGCCCGGACAGCGGGAAAACGCCCATAGTGTTTTCGTTTTCGTTAATCATGCGCAGCTCGAACTTGTCATAGACAAGTGCCAAACGGACACGTCGCTTCAGGTTGACTTCCTGAGAAGCCAGTGCCCGGATATCCGGCACCCAATTCAGGCTGGATTGGGAGTCATCAGAAGCTTTAGGGATTAGGCTGTTGCCAAAAGCTGCCACGCACTGCGAAGCGTGGTGGAGCTGCTGCATCGCATTCACGAGGTTTTTTGGCGTCTCATTCGTTAGTTTTTTCCAATTGTTAATCAATGCCATATAATTTATTTTTTCTATTATTTTTAACATAGAGAAAGGGCTTTGGGTTTATTTTGTGCACAAAATGAATCAGAATGGTCTGTTTTTTAGCAAATCGATGTGCTTTTAATTGGCAGATATGGGTTTAAAAGCACAAATGGGAGGGTTGGATATGGTGCCACTCAGAAACTCAGGAATATGAAAATCCAATTACTTAAAGGGGATATAACAAAGGTCGAAGCAGAGGCTATTGTTAATGCCGCGAATTCCTCGCTTATGGGAGGAGGAGGGGTGGATGGTGCCATCCACCGGGCAGGCGGCCCGGCTATTCTGGAAGCTTGCAGGGAAATTAGGGCCAGGCAGGGGAAGTGCCCCACGGGAGAAGCGGTCATCACGACAGCAGGGGTATTGCCTGCGAAATATGTCATTCATACAGTCGGGCCGGTATGGCAGGGGGGTGGAAGCGATGAGGCAGCGTATCTCCACCGGTGTTATCAAAACAGCATGGCACTGGCGGAGGCGTATGAATTGACATCCATCGCCTTTCCTAACATCAGTACGGGAGTCTATGGTTATCCGAAGTCAAAAGCAGCGGAAGTTGCCCTGCAAGCCATCAAAGCCTACCGGGATGATTACCCGGAAAGTACCTTGCAGGAAGTTTTGCTGGTGTGCTTCGATGAGGAAAACCATACCTTATATGACCGTTTGCTCAACGCCTGACCTCAGCCTTTTTACTGGGAGGGCCTTCCCGGTGTGTATGGTTGATGCCTGTAACAATATATGTATAGCTATGCCCCTGCTCTGCAGTAGTATCCAAAAATTTGTGCCGTCGCTTACCCGTCCCAAAGCGGGTAAGGTGGAGGATGTGCTCCGGTTGATCTAAGTCAGCCGGCTGATTGTCCTTAAAACGGTACACCACATAATAGTGCGGCCGGTTTTTGCGGTCTCCTTTCCCAAATTTCCATTTGAGCAGCGTTCCGTCCCGCCGGGTTTTGGCCTTTCGGAGCCGGGGGGCAGCGGGTACCGGAGCTTCCTTGTACTGGTGTTCTGGCAGGAGGGCAGGAGTGGCAAAAGCCGCCCGCAGGCTGTCGCGTACACCCAGGTCGCCGTAAAGCGTGGATGCGGCACGGAAGAAAATGCCGCCATTAATATTGGGGTTGCTTCGCCCCAGTTGTATCTGCCGGGGTAATTCATCCGGCAACAGCCACTGTTCCATCCTATCACGTCCTACCTTGTAGGCGGCATAGCCAATGTAAAGCTTGGCTTTTCCTTTGTGCCGGCTCCACCAGCGCTGCAACTCTGCGTGGTCTGCGACTTCAAAGCCAATATGCCAGTAGAGCTGCGGCACCAGGTAGTCGATCCAGCCTTTTTCCGCCCAGTGGAGCGCATCTGCATAGAGGGCATCATAGGCACCGATGCTGGCCTGAGTAGCAGAGCCTCTGGGGTCTTCTGCCTGATTACGCCATACACCAAACGGGCTGACGCCAAACTCTGCCTGTGGGGCGTGCTGTTCGAGCGTGGAGTCGACCATTTCGATCAGCCGGTTGACATTGTAACGCCTCCAGTCTGTAATGGTGTCGAATTGAGTATTGCCATATTGCTCGAAGGCCAGGCTGTCAGGGAATGGCATACCGGCCACCGGGTAGGGGTAAAAGTAGTCGTCAAAGTGGATGCCGTCAATATCGTACCGGCTGGCGATCTCAGCAACTACGGCACTCAGGTGTTGCCTTACCTGCGGCAGCCCCGGATTGAGGTAATAGCGGTTGCCATAAGGCACCACCCAGTCGCGGTGCTGATAGAATACTTGATTGGGCGAGAGTTGGGCTGTGTCCAGGTTCATGCTCACGCGGTAAGGGTTGAGCCATGCGTGGAAGTCCATACCCCGTTTATGTGCTTCCTCTATCATAAACTTTAGGACATCGTACTCCGGGCTGGGCGGCAAGCCCTGCTTCCCGGTCAGATAGGCCGACCATGGGGCATATACAGAAGGGTAAAAAGCATCTGCTGCGGGGCGCACCTGAGCAACAACGGCATTGAATCCAGTCGCCTTGAGCTTGTCCAGCAAATTGCGCCACTCCTCCTGATGGGCGGTGGGCCAGGTAGAGGGAGACTTGGGGTAGTCGAGGTTGAGGACCGTCGCCACCCAGACGCCACGGAATTCGCGCTTCAGGGGGCGGTCTGCCTGCCCGTTCAGTATACTTCCCAGGGCTAGCAGGAACAGTAACAGAGTGGGTTTAAGCCGTTGCTTTAGCGCCGGTTTGGCATTCTTCGAGCAGCCAGTATTTATTGATGACATTTTCGCTGTTTTCTATTTTGTCGCGAAGTTCGTCAATTTCTTTTTCAAAATCTTTGCGGGAGTAGGTCGAGGCGCTGTGCTTGATAAGGACCAGCTTTTTGGCAAAGCGGAGGAAATTGGTGTAGCCACGCTTCTGTTCTACTGTCATCTTGCGGTTGCGAATGACATATATACGGAAGGTTTCAATGAGCGAGAGCAGGGCTTCGGTATCCTGTAGGGCATAGTAGGTGCGCAGGAGGAGGAAGGTGGTGCTCAGGTGGTACTTAACGTCTGTAAACTGTACGAGGAGCAGTGCGGAAAGGGCATCTTCGTATAAACCTTTATTGTAGTACAGGTTGCCAAGATTGTAATTGTAGGCATTCTCCTGCCGGTGAGTGGGCAGCTTTTCCTGATATTCCTGCAGGAAGTTTTCGGTCCAGGTGAATTCCTTGAGCCGGGCGCCAAGAGTTGCAATGTTTTTGTAGTCCCATTCCGAGATCAGGCCCTTGTCCAGCAGGAGGTCCTGTTTGAGGCCCTGCTTGTAAAGCTGGAATAATTCTACCTGATAGTCCCGGTGCCCGGCATTGATCATCCGGATACAATAATTATAAGAGAAGCTGTAGAGGTCACGCCCTTCGATTTCGGAAAAGGACTTCATATTCTCTGCCAGCATGCGCTTCATGTGCTGATAATGCTCGGGGTTATCTTCCTCAAGCATGCTCATAAGGGCCGTGTAATACATGACAATTGAGTATTCCCCCTCGAAGTCCGGCCAGTTAGCCCGCAGGTATGCCAGCAGCTCGTCTAGCATTCGGAAGTTATAAGAGGTATTGAGAATGAGGGAGTTAGCAGTAAGATGGCAGCAGTTTCGAAGCTTCTCTAGGATGTAATAATTGTCGAGCTCGTCCAGCATGTTTTGAAAGGTATTGGTCTCAGCCCGGTCGAAGTAAGTGCCGCTGTAGTAGCCCATAGCGTGGTTGAGCCGGTAGCTGGTGTGGAAATACTCGGAGTCGTGGACCGGGTCCTTCTTCAGCTTTTTCATCAATTGCTTGCCCCGGTTCGTCATGATATCGAACTGATGGTTGTCGAAAGCTTCCTCAAGTGTGAAGATGGCTTCCTGATACCTTTGTTTTTCGGTATATTCAGCTGCCATAAACCGATAGTATAGCTTGTTGAGGTAAGACATCACATTGTACAGCTGCTGTTCATTGAAGTCTTCACCGGGGAAAAGCGCTTTATAGGCGCGTTCTTTGGATAGCCCACTTGGCCGCCCATCGAGTTTTTTGAGAATGAACTCCAACAAGGCGGTAGTCCGGTCGTGTTGATTGAAGTAGGGGGAGCTGACAAATTGACGGAAGCGCTCCCGCTTCTTGGTAGATAGTTCCCGGATGTGCTGTACGAGGCGGCTCTGATACATAGGTTTTAAATTAAAAAATACAGAATTGGTTTTGGGCTTTCGTGGTAAAGTGTTGCTAATCAGTTTTTTGGTAGGTGGCCGTTTGTCTTTTTCGGTCAGAAATATACGAAAATGTACTTATTTTATACATAAAATGATGTCATATTTGTGGCGTACTCACAATGAAACACTATTTTAAATTTAATGCCAGTTCGACGCAAATAAGAACGGCAAAACTGATGGGAAAAGAGCGCAAAGGTATTTCGTTCCCTTTGCTGCCCGGCATCATCACCCCCCCCTTTACTACCCCTTCGACCGCTATGTTCAGTACGCTTCTACCCAAGCTCTTTGGCTACTTTATTGCCATTTTGACTGACAAGCATGTTCCTTTGAAGATTTGGAGCGCGCTTCGGCCGCCCTGTCTATGCCGTTCTTTACCAACGGTACCCAACTGCTGACTACGCCAGGATTAAAGTCAGCGTGTACTTCACAACAGCAGTCCTTAAAAGCTGCTGAAACTGAGTATAAAAGCCAGTAAACCATTATTCATTAAGTCGAACGAAATGTCTCAGGCCCCCGATTCGGGGGCCTTTTTGTTAACACGCATAGACGTTTTCGAAAAAGATCTCAGGAAAAATGAAGTGGAATACAGGCTTAAATGCACGTTTTTTGAGAATGATAGCCTTTGTTTTTGGTTTTATATATCTGTTAATCAAAGGTTTGTGTTTTGTATTGGTTTGTTTTAGAGCACAGTAATATTTAAAAATGTACTTAGCATCCCCCAAAATTTACTTCACCTTTGTAATGTGATCGGGAAGCAACGGCTTTCAATGCGAGATCCAAAACCCTGATAACGACTTATAATCTCATGAACACGACCTGTTTTTTGAGCTAATGACAAATCATAATCTTTTTTTCAGGAGCCTTCTTGCTGATGACAAATCATAATTAAACGACGACACTCAAAAGCATTCGGCTTACTACTAACAAATTATAATCCACAACTTTTTAGTAGCCGAATCACTACAAGCAATTGTAGTTCCACGAATAATGCAATTATAATCTCATGAATTTTTTGAGGGTGCCAATGGGCACCCTCCTTTTGGTATGTAGATAGCCTCTCAAAGCTCTTTTGGAACCGGTCCGTTGTGGCCGGTTTTCTTTTTTGTACTCTATCCTAAATTGCCACATTTCCCCTATTCGTCCCTATATTCGCCTTCCTCAACCGTATAACCAATGAACCACATAATAGCACCCTCGCTTTTGGCGGCCGATTTCACCCGCCTTGCTGATGAAATTCAAATGGTCAATGATAGTCAGGCAGACTGGCTTCACCTCGATGTAATGGACGGCCGGTTTGTGCCCAATATTACTTTCGGGATGCTGCTCATCGACGCGGCGAAGCAACTCTGCACCAAACCCCTCGACGTTCACCTCATGATACTGGAGCCGGAAAAGTACGTGGAGCAGTTCCGTGAAGCCGGGGCAGATACCATCACCGTACACCTCGAAGCTTCCCCACATTTGCACCGTACGCTGCAACAGATCAAGGCAACCGGTGCCAAAGCAGGGGTAGCCATCAACCCGCACACGCCGGCAAGCAGTCTGGAAGACATCATCGAGCTGGCTGACCTGGTCTGTGTCATGTCAGTCAACCCTGGCTTCGGCGGGCAAAAATTCATTTACAACACCATTCCCAAGATCCGGCGGATCAAAGACCTCATCACCGTACGCAACACCGAAACACTTATCGAAGTGGACGGTGGGGTAGGGCTCCACAATGCCGAGAAAATCCTGCAAGCTGGTGCTGATGTACTGGTTGCAGGCAGCAGTGTCTTCAAAGCCAATGACCCCGCGGATACTGTAGCGCGCCTGAAAGACATAGGAGGCGAAATACAGCGGTTCGCCTAAATAAAAAATACCATCTGGCGTTCCCTTTTGAGAAGGCCCGATTTGACGATCCCGCAGGGACCATCCTGCTCCACAACTGTATTATGAAGCATACTCAACTGTCTCTTTTTGCCCTTTTTCTGATGGTTACCCTGCCGCTTGCTGCGCAGGAGGCTAACCTGGCCAAAGTCACGGGCTTGGTCACCGATGCGGTCAGTGACGCCCCGGTAGATCTGGTAACGGTGTATATTGACGGAACGAGCAAAGCGGTGGAAACCAGCACAACCGGCCGTTACAGCATTACCGTACCGGCTAATGAAGACTTTGTCCTGGTTTTCAGCCGTATTGGTTATCAGAAGGTCGAAGCCAAAATTGCCAATATGCCGCCCCGGACGACCCGGCAGGTGGATGTGGAAATGCCGCCCATCAATTCTGATGTGGAAGTCATCGTGCGGGAAAGCAAAATCAAGGATGCGGGCATCATCACCGAAGATGTGGAGCAGCTCAAGCTCCTGCCCACCACCACCGGTAACCTTGAAAGCCTCTTGCCGCACATCGCGCTGGGGGCAAGCGGCGGCACCGGAGGTGAGCTTAGCTCACAGTATAACGTGCGCGGGGGCAACTACGATGAAAACCTGGTCTACATCAATGACTTCGAAGTGTACCGCCCGCAGCTTATCCGCGCCGGGCAGCAGGAGGGCCTGACTTTTGCCAATATCGACCTGATCCGTAGCCTGTCGTTCTCTTCCGGCGGCTTTGAAGCCAAATATGGGGACAAGCTGTCCTCTGTGCTTGATATCAAGTACAAGCGGCCGGATAGCCTCAGGGCTTCCCTGGGGCTGAGTTTCCTGGGCGGCTCTGCGCATGTGGAGGGGAGTATGAATGTGGGTAAGGACAGCTACCGTAAGCTCCGCTACCTCTTCGGCGCTCGCTACAAAACGACCCGTTACCTCCTCGGCTCCCTGGATGTACAGGGCGAATATATCCCCAATTTTACCGACTTTCAGACCTATATTACCTACGACATCAACCGCAACTGGCAGCTCGGCCTGCTGGCCAACTACAACCGCTCAGAGTACAACTTCACGCCTACGGAGCGTAGCACGGCTCTGGGCCTGATCAACTTTGCCCTGGAGCTTTTCAGCGTATTCGATGGGCAGGAGGTCGATGATTTCACCACCTCAATGGGTGGGCTGTCCCTGACCTATCTGCCCGACCGCAGCCGCAACCCCTTCTTCCTGAAATTCCTCGCTTCTTCCTTCCGCAGTGATGAGAATGAGCGATTCGACATCATAGGCCGGTACAGCCTGCGCCAAATTGAGACCGGGCTGGGCAGCGATAACTTCGGGGAGGTGATTGCCGAGCTGGGCACGGGCACGCAGCAACAGTTTGTCCGTAATTTTCTGGACATTCAACTCTACAATTTCCAACACAAAGGGGGCATTGAGCTGCAGCTCGATCCTGACAAAGACGATGTAACGGCCAGCCACTTCGTACAATGGAGCGCCAAGGTGCAAAACGAGCTCATCGATGATCGCATCAACGAGTGGGAACGCCTGGATTCGGCGGGCTATTCCCTGCCCTACGACACTTCGGATGTCCTGTTGTTCAATGTCCTTAAGACCCGAAATGAGCTGGTGAGCACTCGTTTCACCGCCTTTGTGCAAGACACTTATACCTATCGTGACGAAGAGCGCGGTGAGTGGCGTATTTCTGCCGGCGTGCGGGCTTCCTACTGGGATTTGAACCAGGAATTGCTCATCTCGCCCCGTGCCCAGCTGCTGTACAAACCGCTGGCGGGCAAACGCGACATTTCCTATCGCCTGGCGGGCGGCTTGTACTATCAGCCCCCGTTTTACCGGGAAATGCGAGGCTTTGACGGTAGTGTGAACACGGATCTGCAGGCACAAAAGTCCGCACATATTGTCGGGGGCTTCACTTACGATTTCTACTTGGGCAAGCGCAACCCTAAGAAATTCCGCTTCATCACTGAAGCCTATTATAAGAGCCTTTGGGACGTTGTTTCCTATGAGATTGAGAATGTCCGCATCCGGTACTCCGGCCAGAATGATGCCACGGGCTACGTGACAGGCATCGACTTGCGCCTGAATGGCGAATTTGTGCCGGGTGCTGAGTCCTGGATAAATCTTTCCTTCCTGCGCGCGCGTGAAAGCCTAAATGGCGTGCAGCACCTCATCCGCGAAGTCGGGCAGGCAGAAGGGCAGCCGGTAGAGGATGTGCCCCGCCCCACTGATCAGTTTATGAACCTGTCGATGCTCTTCCAGGACTATCTGCCCAACAGCGAGAATTTCCGCATGCACCTCAACCTGACCGTAGGCACCGGCCTGCCTTTTGGCCTGCAGGGCAACAACGAGGTATTCCGCAATACCTACCGCTTTTCGCCCTATCACCGGGTGGATATTGGCTTTAGCCTGCAGCTGTTTGATGAGGAGAGGCGCCGGAAAAATCCCAGCCACTTCCTCAGCTTCACCCGCAACACCTGGCTGAGCCTGGAAGTCTTCAACCTCATGCAGGTCCGAAATCAGGCCGGCAATACCTGGATAAAAACTATCTTTAACCAGCAATACGCTATACCGAATTACCTCACTTCCCGGCGGATCAACCTCCGCTTGCGGATGGAATTCTGATTCGATTATGTCTGAAGAACAACCTAAAAAACGACGTTTACTGTCCCGCTGGGACTGGCTATGGCTCATTATCGTTGCCGCTATTATCCTGTACGTACTGGCAGACCGTCTGGGCATGCCCGTAGTCACCAAAACAGAGCAGGAAGAACTGATTGAGCATCCACATCGGGATTAAACCTAAACCACCGCCACCTATGAAAAAATCATACCTATTGGCCGCACTAAGCACCTTACTCGCACTGGCCGCCTGCCAAACTGAAAATGCACAGGCTGGTGCCGAACAAAATTCCATACAGTCAGCTGCTGAAGCCCATCCCTTCCTGCCGCCGGCAGAGCGTTGGGGGCAGCTTTTTGTCGATGTTCAAATGGCAAAGGTCTTCCCTGATGGCAAAACCTTCGTGGACTGTACGCCTAAGCAGCCTGCGGAGGAGATTCTTGCAGCCTATGAGGCGATGAAAGACGAACCGGAGTTTCAGCTCAAGGCTTTTGTACTGGAGCACTTCGAATTGCCTAAAAATTACGCCTCCGGCTTTACCTCAGACCCTTCCCGCAGCCCGGCAGCGCACATCAATGCCCTTTGGCCGGTGCTGACCCGTGAGCCCGACAACCAAAGCACGATGGGGTCGCTCATACCGCTGCCCAATGCCTATGTAGTACCCGGCGGTCGCTTCGGCGAAATTTACTACTGGGACAGCTACTTCACGATGCTGGGGCTGGAAGTTGCCGGCAAAACCGATATGATCCGCAATATGCTGGACAACTTTGCCTACCTTATTGATACAGTGGGCTTCATTCCCAATGGCAACCGCGATTACTTCCTGACCCGTTCCCAGCCGCCTTTTTTTGCCGCTATGGTTGACCTGCTGGCACAGTCGGAACTGGAGTCCACGGATCAGCAGGCGGTCTACCTGCGTTACCTCCCTCAGCTGGAAAAAGAATATGCTTTCTGGATGAATGGAGAAGAGCAGGCGAGTGCCGAAAATCCGGCCGTAAAGCACGTCGTCCGTTTGCCGGAAGGCGAAATCCTCAACCGCTATTGGGACGAAGGCGATTATCCCCGGGAGGAGATGCACCGCGATGATATCGAAACGGCGGAGAAAGCAGAAGACCGCCCTGCCGAACAAGTTTACCGGGACCTTCGCTCTGCCTGCGAATCCGGCTGGGACTTCAGCAGCCGCTGGTTTGCTGACCCTGAGCGCCTGGAGACCGTTCAGACCACGCAGATCATTCCGGTGGACCTGAATGCGCTGCTTTACAACCTGGAGCTCATCCTGTCCAAAGCCAACGCCCTGAACGGCATGACCGATCGGGCAGCGCTGTACGAGGAAAAAGCAGATCAGCGCCATGCTGCCATCCAAAAGTACCTCTGGGATGAGCAGGAGAGCTTTTATCAGGACTACAATTTTGTTCAGCAAGCCTTCACGGGGCAGCGGTCTCTGGCTGCTGTGTATCCGCTATTTTTTAATATCGCCTCCCCTCAGCAGGCTGCCTACGTAGCTGGTGTGCTGGAGCGGGACTTCCTCAGCGATGGTGGCCTCGTTTCTACCCTGACCCACAACGGGCAGCAATGGGATGCCCCCAACGGCTGGGCTCCCCTGCAGTGGATGAGCATCAAGGGCCTGCGCAACTACGGAGAAGACGAACTGGCGCAGCGCGTACGCGACAACTGGGTCGCCCTGAACGTCAAAGTGTACGAAAATACCGGCAAGATGGTGGAAAAGTACAATGTGGAGGACATGGGGCTGGAAGCCGGCGGTGGCGAGTACCCGGTGCAGGACGGCTTTGGCTGGACCAATGGGGTTTTGCTGCGCCTGCTAAGTGAAACAGAAGGGCAGTAAATTGACAAAAAACAGGAAGCATGTTTCAAATTAAGACCGAAGCCTTTGGCGAATACGAAGCGTACCTGCTTTCGGATACTACCGGAGCTCATCAGCTCAAGCTTGTACCGGCATTTGGTGCCTGTGTGATTGACCTGCAACTGAATGGACAGTCGGTGCTGGACACCTACCAAACACCCCGTGAGATGGGGATCAACCGCTGGGCAAAGAATGTACTGCTTTACCCTTTTCCAAACCGCCTCAAAAACGGGCGGTACGAATGGGACGGGCAGGCCTATGCGTTTCCGGTCAATGATGTGCCCACTGACAACGCGCTGCATGGTTTCGGTACCGAGCAGGAGATGGAAGTGGCGGGCTCAGAAGCTACGGCAGATTATGCGCTGGTCCGTTGCCGGTTTGATTATGACGGGGCATTAGAGTATTATCCTTTCCCCTTCCGTTTTGAAGCTGCTTTCACCCTTCGGTCCGGTGCATTGGAGGTCGAGTTATCTGTAGAGAATACCGGAGCCTCTGCATTGCCCTTCGGCATGGGCTGGCACCCTTACTTCCGGCTTTCTGATGACCTTGCCAATCATCACCTGCACCTTCCTCCCTGTGAGATGATTGGTGTGAATGCGGCAATGATCCCCACGGGCAAACGCTACGAGTACACCACTTTCTCACAGCCCCGCCGCATCGGCAGCGAAGTGCTGGATAACTGCTTCGCCCTGCAGCAGCAGGAAGGGCGCATTGAGATTGTACTTACGCATGCCGATCAGCAGCTCCGTTACTGGCAGGAAGTGGGGGAGAGGGGGTTCCCTTACGTTCAGCTTTTTACGCCTCCACACCGCACCTGCCTGGCTATTGAGCCGATGACTTGCAATATCGATGCTTTCAATAATGGAGAAGGACTGATACGTGTCGAATCAGGGGAGCGCCGCGCTGCGGTATTCGGGGTAGATAAAAAGGTGTAGTGTTGGTTTTTTGTTTTTTATTCTAATTTTTGAAAACATTTTGTATATTTAGGGGCATACGCACACTCTGTATGATTATGCCCTCAAAACCAAAAATCCATCAGCCGGACGACCGCTTTTTCAAGTCGGCCATGAGCGACCCGGAAGTGGTCAAAGCTTATCTCCAGCATTTCTATCCGGAAATTGCCGGTATTGCGGACCTCAGTACGCTTCAGCAGCAGAATACGCAGTCTATGCGCCCCAATTTAAAGCTTTTCAGCG
>NZ_JALEGS010000085.1 GCF_022763345.1 Phaeodactylibacter sp. | reverse complement strand
GAAAAATACTTATTTGACCCGCCAAACGCGCATTTTTCCATTTAGTCATAACCACAACTCTTTGATTATCAACTCTCGTTTGCTCCAAACATACACTCAGCGTAGTGCCTGCGTGGTACGAAGTGTTTGAAAAATACGATTCCGGGCAAGCCTACATCCGAAAAGTCAAGGCGAGCCACATTGAACCAACAGAGATAGCTGCCATTGAAAAGGAATTGCGCCAAAACAAGTTGCTGCATGATTTCAAGCTGGATATCTGCGGGGATGAGATTCGCATATTTACCAAAGAAAGTGGAGCGGCAAACGAGGGGGCAGACTTACTGAAAGGTTTCCTTTCCGCTACCCGGGGAAACCCTGAAGCGACTTGGAATAGATTTGCACGGTACGAAGAACGAATGCGGGTCATCCTTACCCAGCACAAAAGCGAGCGTGAGTTCGTCTTCCAAAGGTATTGCTACCGGGGCTCTATTGACGATTGGATCGTTATTGATTCCGGCAGCGATTTAGAAGCGCTGGCTCAAAAGAACTTGTACCACCTTGGGAAGGAATCTTATTATGAGTTGTTTGGTTTTTGAACCGGTCTTTGAGACCATACCCAGTTCTGCTGTGGTCTAATACAGGCGCTCTTCGCGGCTCCAAGAACAAGCATTTTAATGATTTTATTCGTATATTTGTGAAATATACACTAATAATGCGATTATGATCATTGAATTTAGCCTTGGTAACTTTTGGTCCTTTAACGAAGTTCAGACACTGCACATGCAGTCGGCCGCCATCAAGTCCAAATTCCAGAAAGTAGATCAGGAGAATCTTTTTCAGATAGGGGAAGATTTTAGCCTGCTAAAAAGCAAGGCTATTTTCGGTGCGAACGGGAGTGGCAAGAGCAATTTGATCCGGGGGGTTCGGAGTATGATCAGGATCATTCGTGAATGCATAAAGGATGAGCAGATTCTACAGAAAGAGATCGTCCCATTCTTATTCCAAAAAGCAGCACACCATGAACCCAGCTTCTTTCAGATCGCCTTTATCGCCGAGGGCGTACAGTATCGGTACGGCTTTGAAGCTGATAAAACACGAATAATTACGGAATGGCTGTTTGGAAAACCACTCGCTTCAGATAAAGGGTCGAAAATAAGAGAACGGTACTATTTCAAAAGAGAGGGCGATGAAATTAAGATCAACGAAAAAGAATTTCGGGAAGGGTTAGCGTTTGTTCCCAAAACTAATCAGGCATCTCCTTTGTACCGCGAAAATGTGCTTTTCCTTTCACTAGTCAATGCATTTAACGGCCGTATTGCCAAAAGTATACACCACTCTTTTTTAAAAAACATCAATGTTTCGTCTGGCCTTGAAGACCCTTTCAATTGGGTAGTTCTGCTAAATAAGCTAGATCAAGATAAAAGTTTTTCAAAGCGATTAACCCATTTTTTACAATCTATCGATCCCAAAATATCCAGATTGGACATAGTGGATGTTCCAAAAGCGGAAGCAACATCGCGCATATCTATGGTTCAGGAGCCCAATGAAAACCGAAAAGCGGGCTATGTGGTCATTTACAGATCGGCCAAGGATAGTGGCGGCAACTTGATGGAGGTTCCTCTAACCTTGCACTCACAGGAAGCAGAAGGCACAAAAAAACTGGCTACCTTAAGTCCTTTCCTTTTTCACACTTTGGATCATGGGGGACTGTTTGTCATTGACGAGTTTGATGCCCGGCTGCACCCCAATCTTAGTAGAAAAATCATTGAGCTTTTTCATTCTCCCAATACAAACAAGCGGAATGCTCAGCTCATCTTTGTATCCCATGACTCTAATTTACTGGACGCCCGATTGCTGAGAAGAGATCAGATCGCCTTCACTAAAAAGGATACCACGGGTGCTACAGAACTGTACGCTCTGGCAGAATTTAAAGGCGTGCGTAATGACAGTTCGTTTGAGAAAGATTATTTGATGGGCAAGTACAACGCCGTTCCGCATAACCTGACAGCCTTGGAAAGAGCTGTTGAAAACTATGTGGGCGGTGAGTAGGAAAGTTAAGAAAACTGATCGGGGAAAGGCTTGGAACAAAAAGTTGACTAAAACGAAACCACCTCATATTGAAACGCGGTCCAAGGCCAAGTCCTTTTATATCGTGTGCGAAGGCATGAACACCGAACCCGAATATTTTAAATCTTTTCCTCTCGGAAATGCTCAGGTTGAATCTTTCGGGCTGGGGCAATCGAAAACTAAATTGGTAGAAAGTGTCATAGAGCTTCTGACATCTGATGAATCCCTTAAGGAAAAAGAAGTGTGGGTAGTGTTTGATATGGATATTAATCACGAGCATGCGAACCAACAAAAAGAGGATTACAATAGGGCTATAGAGCTGGCTCACAAGAACAATATCAACGTGGCTTACTCAAACGACACCTTCGAACTTTGGTTTGTTTTGCATTATCAATACCTTGACACGCCCTGGAATAGGGGTCAGTTTTTTGAAAGGCTAAGTGAGCTTTGGGGATGCAATTATTCAAAGGATGGAAAAGCTAAGGCTTTTTGTGAAAGGATATACCAAATGCTTTTAGAAGATGAGCATGCGAATCAAGAAAAAGCCATTTATCGAGCAAAAAAAATACATGACGAGCAAGCTCATTTGGTTTTTTCTGATAGAAACCCCTGTACAACTGTTTTTCAATTGGTCCAAGAGTTGAATCAATATTTATAGTCTGACAAGCTAAAATACGGCGACCCAACCTGAAAACCAGGCCCATTCTAAGGGGGATCCCGCCCCTTATCAATCAAAATCCACCTCCACCCACATCGGACGGTGGTCTGAGATGTAGTACCGGCAGTACGCTTTAAAGTCCTCCTCGCTGAGCCGGTCCCAAAGCTCGGAAAAGACAGCGCTGTCATAGTCAAAGACTCCGCTGTTTTTGATTTTGCGCTTCAGGCTTGGGAAAAACGCCACCTGATCGTACTGTGCATCGGTGGAAATGCTGGAGGCAATGCGGGTGGAGTGCTTCGGGACGGTCAGCCCGCGCCTGGACAGGGCATCGTAAATCGGATCTCCAGATGCGGCAATCGGTATGTTGAAATCGCCCAGCGCAATGATGTTGGGAGAAAAGGCATACTCGTCGTCCCGGCGCAGGTCTGCGTAGCGGCCTACCGCGTACGCTTCGAGCGCCCGGCGGTTCATATCCGCAGAAGCCGTGCCTCCAAAGAACAGATGCGCATTGACCAGCATGAACCGATGGTTGCCAAACTGAAAACTGCCGATGTAAGGATTGCGGTCGAACCCGCGGAAGGCCTGATCCACGCCCGGCAGCCGGATCCAGCGCTGCGCGAAGGGCTCTATCCCCAGCTCACCGGTCATAGGCATCCGCTCCACCTTGGCCGTATCGTAAAAGTAGGCGGCCCGCTCATCATTCCCGCCCCGGTCAGTGAACATGGGCTCGTAGGAAGAGCCAATGAAGGACTCCAACTGATACAGCCCGCTGAGGTCGTCGTAAACTTCCTGAACGGCTACAATATAACCAGCTCATGATCTCAGCAATCAGCTGATAGTGGGCTTCTGTGCGCTCGTGCAGCCCCAGGTTGGCTACGTTCCAGGTGGCAATCAACAGGCGGTCCGCTCTCTTATCTGGGATGCCCCGCTTGTCTTTGTGCTGCAGCAGGTGCTGCCGTTCTGCCTCTACGGAAAAAGGGAAGGTATAATCTGGTTTTTCAAAGGCTACCATGGGCGTAAAGTTGTGCTTTCAGAAAAAATGAATCTTCTTATAAGAAAACACTTTTCCACCCCAATTTGTGCCATCCGAAAGGCTCAAATGCAAGCGGATCCCGGCTTTTGCTCCAGAGTAAGCCGTTGAGAAGCACCTGCGGCAGGCATTGAATACGGCTTGCAAAAAGCGTATCTTGCGCCTATATTTAAAAAATAAACTCATGAGCGCCTATTTTTCGACAGCTGCGCCTGATTTTAAGGTCCTGGCACTTCCGGGTAAGGTTAGTGTAGTTGGCTATGCAGCCATCATTCACCGCCTGGCGCTGCCTCGGTACCGGTACCGAGGCAGATCGCGGTGGTCAATACCAGCCGCAGGAAGACGAGGCTGGGTGCGCACGACATTCTTCACTTTCCAAAGATCTATAATCCGGAGGGAGGGACGGTGGCCACCGAACTTGAGGCGCTCTACCTTCATTTGGTATTTGCGCTAAAGTATGAAGGGGTCAACTTGTTGGTGTTCCGTATGCTTTGCAGGCATTATTCTGAATAAGAGTTGCACTACAGTGCGATGTGATTAGTAAAGCCGGGGCTATTCCGCTAAGCCATGAGAAACTGCACAGTATTTATCTTTCCCGGTTCCTATTCACCATACCCAGAACAATCTAATACGAATTGAGCTGAAGGGTCTATTCGCCACTTAAGCCTTGTGTTTTTTGAATGTTCTGTAACACATATTTTCAGGTGAGCTGAGTTTTCAGTGAGTTTAACAATACCTTTGGCTTCGACATTGGATAAATTCACCCATTCCAAACGGTTGCCTACACCTGATATAATATGTAATCTTGGACACTCGGAAAGGTTTATTTTATCCAGCTGGTTATTCATAAAATCAAGAGCTGACAACTTATGATTAGCATCTATATTGAGTTCTTTCAATAAATTGAATCTACAATTTAAGGTGACCAAAGCCATGTTTGTCGAAAGATCAATTTCGTCAATTTTATTGAATTCACAGCTAATATATTCTAATTTGGAACAACCATTTAGTTTCAACTCGACGATCTCATTCTTATCACATGACATCCTCTTTAGCCGCCTCATGTTTATTAAATCCAAGCGCCGCAGCTTGTTTTCAGAACAATCCAATTCCTTCAAGTTTAGATTAGCACTCAAATCAAGTGATTTGAGCTCATTCCCAAAACACTGGAGATTCTCCAACAAAGACAAGCTAGCAAGATTTAGCTCTTTAATTCGATTACCATCACAATAAAGTGCCTTAAGCTGAGATGAGTCTTTTGGCAAGACAATTTCGCGCAAGGTGCCTTGTCTACAATACAGGGTTGTAATATTTTGGTTACCGGATATGTCTAGCCTCTCAATTTGAGTTTTTCCTACCCAAAGCTTTTCTAATGTTTTATTAGTCGATAAATCCAGCTTTTTTATGGGATTAGCTCCAACTCCAAGTAATTCTAAGGAGGTGTTAGCTGACACATCTATTTCTTCGATTTGGTTTGCAGAGCATTCCAAGTGCGTTAATTCCAAATTCTTAGACACGTCAAGTTCGGTCAGCTTATTTCTGTGGCAGTACAATGAAACCAGTGCATCGTTACTAGAAATATCCAATTTCTGTAACTGATTACTTACACAATAAAGGTGTGCCAAATTTTTAAATGAGGCTATCCCTTTTAGGCTTTTGATGTCCTTATCATTCAGAAGTAAAGACTTTACCTTTCTGGCATCCACATTTGCGATTCGCCCATTTACGGTACTATCCGTATCAATTCCCCTTTCGACCAGATGCTGTTCAAAATTTTTGTCCTCCAAAAGGGTGTAATTTTCTAGAAATAAATATTCATCATACTTCTGCTTTGCAAGCACAAATGCCGCATAAACGACCGTGCCAATCAGAATATACTTTAACAAAGTAGGTAAGTTCATTAGATACGTGAGCATGTCAAGTTGCATAAAAGAAAGACGCCTTCAGTAAAATCACTTCGAATTTATAGCATCCTACCAGTTTTTCAGATTTAAATCTGATAGCCGCATCAATCTCTTTTTCTTTCTTAGGCCACCATCAAGTGCCAATAAGAAGCCAAAGCTGGAAATAAAACCGCCATAATATAGAAAGATTTTCACTTCCCGAGCATTCAGTAAAAAACACCTCAGCTCACCCCCACTTCCCGCGCCCCCTTCCGGATAATCTTCTTCGCGTCCCGGCCTTTCTCCGCCTGCCCATCGGCATTCCACCAGACGATAGCGCCGGTGGGGCAGCGCTGAATGGCTTCCTTGCTTTCTGCCGCCGCACCGTGGTGGATGACGGGCAGGTTATAGGCCATCTCAATCAGCTCGCCGGGCGCATCCATGGCACAGCGCCCGCAGGCCGTACAGGCCACCTCGCAGTCTTCGAGTATGTCGTTACCCTGCTCCAGATTTTTGCAGGCTACCCAGAGGTGGTTCTGCAGGGGCTCCAGAGAGAACAAGCCCTTAGGGCAGGCTTCCACGCAGTCGCCACAAGCCGTGCACTTGTCGGTATCCACCACTGGCAATCCCTGTTCGTCCATCTGTATGGCATCAAAATCACAGACTACCTCGCAGTCGCCGTAGCCCAGGCACCCCCAGGAACAGCCCTTGCCGCCACCGCTGACCAATGCGGCAGCCTGACAGCTCTGCATGCCTTCATACTGCGCCCGCACCCGGGCAACATTCGCCCCACCGGCACAGGCCAGGCGGGCGACTTTGCGGTCTTCATTGCCCAGCGCCACGCCCAGGTACCCGGCGATCCGCTCCCGTGCCTCCTCAGAGCTTACCGTACATTTGCCCGGCAGGGCTTCCCCGCCAACCAGCGCTTCCGCAAAGGGGCGGCAACCGGGATAACCACAGGCTCCACAGTTGGCGTGCGGCAGCATATCCTCTACCTTATCGATGCGCGGATCTTCGTACACGTACAGCTTTTTATTGGCCAGTACGAGCATAAGGGCGAGCAAGAAAGTCAGGCCTCCGAGGGCAGCTATGGCGGTCAGGATTGTCATTTCATTTCGTTTATACTATGCAGATTTGAGCATTTTGAAGTTATCGAAAGTAGCGGTCGGCCTCAAACATCAAGTGAAGAGTATCAGCAAGCTGTATATGCTGGAAGACTTCGGAGAAGTCGCACCTTTGTATCACTGCTAACACCCTGTCAACCGACTTCGGAGAAGTCGCATATTTCCTCGGTTTGAGGAACAGCCTTTCTCCTACTTCAATTTGCCCATTCCAGGTTTTAATCCCCCAAAAACTTAGTAAATCACCTCCGCCCACTTGCCGCCGGCAATCAGCTCGGCTTTGCGCTGTGCCCACTTTTCTTTGGAGCCCAGTACTTTGGCAAAGGCTTTGTCGAGATTGTCTTTCACCTTAGCGTAGCCGGCCACGTAGATGTAGGTATTCACCTGATTCAGCATCTCGAGCAGCTCTGATGCGCGGTCTTCGATAGCTTTGTCCAGCTCAATCGGGTCCAGCCACTTCGGCCGCGGGCTAAGGGCACGGAATGCGCGGAAAGTGTCCTCATCGTAGTAGTTCATGAGGTCGCCGTCCTTGTCATTGAGGTAAAGCAGCTCCAGGCCGGAACGGGCACCGTAGAACAAGCGGATTTTGCCTTTCCAGTCTTTCTCTTCCGTAAAAATGTGCTTGACAAAGGCACGGAAGGGTGCAATCCCCGTTCCCATACCAATGAGGATCAGGTTTGCGGTTTTGTCTTCCGGCACCGAAAAGGGCAGCCCAAATGGCCCGGTAATAGTGATTTCATCCCCGGCCTTTCGGTCGCAGAGGTAGTTGGATGCTACGCCCTTGTAACGCTCCCCGTTGACCTCGTCCACATAAGCGCAACGCTTGACCAGCATGGTAAGCAGCGTGTGGCCATTCTCCCGCTTCGGCAGGTCAGCTACGCTGTACAGGCGGTGGTGGTGGGTATTGCCAAATTCATCTTTGTGGTCCAGCAGTACGCCAAAACTTTGGTCCACCGCACAGTCGAAGCCAGGCTCCAGCACTTCCAGCTGTATTTCCCGGACTTCATCGGTATCCATTGGCGTGAGGCGCTCGGTTTTGCGCACGGCAGCCCGGAAACGGGGCTCGGTCTGATAATCTGCTAAGTATGCCATGGTTGTTGTTTTTAAAGGTTTATTCTCAAGACTTGACAAGTGCTGTGGCAATGCCTCGGGTAAATCGTCAAATCAGGTCAGCTCTCTTTTTTACACACGCCTCCCCCGCACCCACAGTTGCCGCAGCTGCGGCGCTCCGCCAGCACATCTTCATCGGTGATCTGATCAGCAAACATCTGCCGCCATACGGTTTGGATGAGCAGCCAGTAGACCATCAGGGCGACTACGCCGACGAGTCCGATGATTAGGGAAGAGGTCATGGTTCTTATTTTTGTGGGGTTGCCCCCGGGTTTATAAACGGCAAAATTCTAAATGCGTAATGTAAAATGTAAAAAGGGGGCGCTGCTCTTGCAGGAGATGCGGTATAGCTTGGGATGCCTCCTCTGTTCGAAGACTGCCCTAGCCATGTTCTGTATGCCTTTTACATTTTACATTCACCATTTTGCAGTTTTACATTTCCTACCCGCCCCACATGCCTTTTACATTTTACATTCATCATTTTGCAGTTTTACATTTCCCAGTTCCTACCCTCCCAAGCCCGCAAACCCCATAAACGACAGCGACAAAATTCCCGCTATCAAAAGGGTCAGAGCCGTGCCCTTCACCACTCCGGGCACCTCCGCAAAATCCAGCCGCTCCCGCAAGCCGGCAATCAGCACCAGGGCGAGGGTAAAACCGGCACCGGCACCCAGGGCGTAGACCAGGCTTTCCACCATTCCGTACCCCTTTTGGGTTTGGAAAAGGGCTAGCCCCAGAATCGCGCAATTGGTGGTGATGAGCGGCAAAAAGATGCCCAGGGCGCGGAACAGCGCCGGGCTCATCTTGCGCACAAACATCTCCACCAGCTGCACCGTGGAGGCAATCACCACGATAAAGCTGATGAGCTGCAGAAACGGCGCACCCACAGCGATCAAAAATGCATTAATACCGTACGCGCACACGGAGCTGATCAGCATCACAAAGGTCACCGCACCCCCCATTTTCGTAGCCGTCTCGAGCTTGCCCGACACCCCCAGAAAGGGGCATATGCCCAGGAAGTACGCCAACACAAAGTTGTTGATCAGGCTGGCGTTGATGAAGATGTACCACAGGGATTCCTCTTTCATGTCGTTGCTCGTTTTTGCTTCAGAATATTAAACAGCAGCAGCCAGATGGCCAGGGTGAAGAAGCCACCGGCCGGCAGTATCATCACAATCCATTCCTGAAAAGTGTCCGGGAAGAGCCCGAAGCCAAAAACGCTGCCGTTACCCAGTACCTCCCGCACAACGCCTAAGCAAAGCAGGGCGAAAGTGAAGCCCACACCCATGCCCAGCGCATCAAGCATCGATTGCCCCACCGTATTCTTGGAGGCGAAAGCTTCTGCCCGGCTCAGGATAAGGCAGTTCACCACGATGAGCGAAATGAATGCGCCCAGGCTTTTGTGCAGCTCCACACTGATGGCCATGATGGCATAGTCCGTAATCGTCACAAAGGTGGCGATAATGAGAATGTAGGAGGCGATGCGCACCTGCTTCGGTATGAAGTGGCGCAGGGAAGACACCAGCACATTCGACATCAACAGCACAAAGGCCGTAGCCAGCCCCATCGCCAGGGCATTCTCAGCGGTATTGGTCACGGCCAGCACCGGGCACATGCCCAGCACCTGCACAAAAACCGGGTTGTCTTTCCACAAGCCGCGCAGGAAGGTATCCGCCGAAGGGCTGTCCTCCAGTGCCGCGAAAAATCCGGGTTTATCCGTATGCTTATTCATGGCTTTGCGTTTGTGGCTTGAATCGTTCTTTTGCTTCGTAGAGCTTGGGCACCCATTCGGCGGTGCTCGTGCTCAGCGCTTCGGTCACCGCCTTGGAGGAAATCGTAGCACCAGTAATGCCGTCCACTTCCCAGGCATTCTGCTTTTCGCCGCTTTTGGCGTAAGCGATCTTGTTCTTCAGGCTGTTGCCACCCGTTCCGACCGCCACCGACAGGGCTCCAAAATTGGCCAGGAAGGCGGGGGCTTTCTCTATCTTGTCGCCCAGCCCAGGCGTCTCTTTGCTCTCTAGTACGTAGAAACCAACGATGGCTTCCTGCGCAGGGTCGTATCCGTATAGTACGCGCACTTCACCAGCGTAGCCCAGCCCTACGGCAGGCAGTGCAAAGCCGGTCAGGGTGCCGCTTTCGCTAAAACCGGCGTAGACGCGCTGCCCTTCGGCTTCGGTGCCGTTCAGAGGCGTGAATGCGTTGCCGTCCCAGTAGTAGCCGGCGGTGGTCACAGTGCCGGGCAGGACTTTGAAAATCGCCTGCTCCAGGGCTGCCGCTTTGTTTTTTGCGATAATGGGCTTGGTGCCCTCGTACGTCAGCACAATGAGCAAGGCGCACATCAGCCCGATGCCAACCATGGCGAACAGCATCTTGTTGCTGTTGCCGGTGTCGGCTTGCTTCTTTTCGGGTGCTATGGTTATCGTATCGCTCATGTCGCTTTGGCTTTTTTAACCGTTCCGTAAACGCGGTTTTGCAGGGCGCTGTCAATGTGGGGCGATACGGCATTAGCCAGCAGGATAGCGTACATCACGCCTTCCGGCAAACCGCCCCAGAGCCGGATGACCACCACCAGCAGCCCAATCAGCACACCGTACACCACCACGCCTTTTGCAGTAAGCGGGGAAGCGACCATATCGGTGGCCATGAATACCGCCCCCAGCATCAATCCGCCGGAAAACAGCATGAATACCGGCGAAGGGTAAGCCTCCGCATCCACCCAGTGCATGATGCCGCTGAGCACATATACCGTCAGCAGGATGGAGACCGGTATGCGCCAGTTCATCATATTGCGGGCGATGAGGTAGATACCACCCAGCACAATCAGCAAGGCGCAGGTCTCGCCGGCCGAGCCGCTGACCAGCCCGAGGGCAAGGTCTGCTGAATCTGCCGCTACTCCGTCAAATTTGAAAGCCGACAGCGGTGTCGCGCCGGAAACCGCATCGTAAGTGGGCTCCATAAAAGGCAGTGCCAAAGTGGAACTCGCAATATCCGTAAAGCGCCCTTCCAGAAAAGCGGGATGCCAGGTGGTAATCGCTGCCGGGAAAGCCGCTTGCAGTACCGCACGCCCGACCAGCGCCGGATTGAAAGTGTTGTACCCCAATCCGCCGAAAGCAAATTTACCGAGGGCAATCGCAATTACACTGCCCACAAAGGCCATCCACAGCGGGAAGGCCGGGGGCAGGGTCAGGCCCAAAAGCAGGCCTGTGATCGCTGCGGACCAGTCATTGACCGTGCTTTCCTTACCCGACCAGCGGCAAAGCAGGTGCTCGGTCAGAATGGCCGCCGCTACAGAGGTGACGAGCAAAAGGAATACGCTCAGCCCAAAGGCGTAGACCGCAAAAGCCGATGCCGGCAGCATCGCCCACACCACATTGCGCATGATGTCGTCCGTACTGACGCCCAGCTTGAGGTGGGGAGAGGTGCTGATATGTAGGGTCTGCTTAAACATTCGCTGCTTCCTTTTTGGCCGCCGCCCGCTTGCGGACCACGCCCTTCGACATCCGGAAATACTGCACCAGCGGGATATTGGACGGGCAGACATAAGAGCAGGAGCCACACTCGAAGCAGTCCATCAGGTTGTGATTGGCTGCCATCTCGTCGTAGGCTTCAAACTTCGCCAGTATGCCCATTTGTGACGGGTTGAGGGAAATCGGACAGGCGTCTACGCAAGCCCCGCACTTAATGCAGGGGTAGACCTTGTCCGCCCGGCGCACTTCATTATCCGTAAAGGCCAAAATACCGGAAGTCCCCTTGGTGATGGAAATATCCAGGTTGGAGACCGCCATGCCCATCATCGGGCCACCGAGGTAGACCTCGCTGAGGTTATCCGCTACGCCGACTTCTTCCAGTACAAAGCGCAGGGGCGTCCCAACGGGGATAAGGTAATTGCCTTTCTTTTTTACGCCCGGCCCGGTGATGGTTACCACCCGCTCCTGTATGCCGCGCCCGTGGGGCAACAGCCGGCCGATCTCAGCCGTAGTCGCTACATTCACCACTACCGCACCAACATCAATCGGCAGCCCGCCCGAGGGCACTTCCCTGCCCATGACCGAAGTAATGAGCATTTTCTCAGAGCCCTGCGGGTACTTGACCGGCACGACTTCCACCGTCACGGGCAGCCCTTCCGGGATATTCCGGGACAGGTGCTCCGCGGCGTCTTTTTTGTTGGCTTCTATGCCAATAATGGCGCGTGGCGCACCGGTGGCTTTCAGCAGGTAGCGGATGCCCATGAAGATATCCTCCGCCTGTTCCAGCATGACGCGGTGGTCGGTGGTCAGGTAAGGCTCGCATTCGATGCCGTTGAGCAACAGTACTTCACACTGCTTGCCTTCCGGCACTTTCAGCTTGACGTGGGTAGGGAAGGCCGCCCCGCCGAGGCCCACAATACCGGCATTCTGAATGCCTTGCAGGATGTCCTCCGGCGTAGCGGCCTGCCAGTCGAGCCCGTCGCTTTCCAGCACTTCCTGCCCGGAGGCAGGGAAGGCTTCCAGGTAAATGCCCAGGGACATTTCCCCTTTTGCCGTAGGCACGTTCGCGATCTTGCGTACCCGGCCGGAGACCGGCGCGTGCAGCGGTACCGAAACGTAGCCACCGGCTTCCGCCAGGAGCTGCCCGCGCATCACTTCCTGCCCTTCCCGAACTATGATTTTGGAAGGGGCACCGATGTGCTGCGATACAGGCAGTACGAGCAGCGGCGCAAAGGCAAACTGCCGGATGGGCAGGCCATTGGTCTCGCTCTTGTGCTCCGGCGGGTGGATGCCGTGGCGAAAGGTGCTATTTCTAAAATTAAACAGCCCCATTAGTTGTACTTTTCGCCTCGCTTGATCCATTTCTCCTGTCCTTCCGGATTGGCGGGCAGGCCGGGGTGGATGACCTGCGCGGTGCATTTCTCGGCTGCTTTCACCAGGTCCTCGTAGGAACCGGCATTGGGATCTTTAATCTCAGCTTGATTATTGCTGTTGTAAGCAAATACCTTCGAGTTGATCTTGATGCACTCGTCACAGGCCGTGCACTCTTCGGATTCTATCCAGGGCCCTTGTCCTGTGGCGGTCGCTACAGCGGTCTCTGCTTCTGCTGCGCTGCCATTGGTGACAGGTGCTGCATCGAAGTTGAGCGCAGCGGTATCTACACCCAGCTCATCGAACTTGCCGCCGGCGGCCATCTTCATCAGCCCTTTGGCGATATTGCTGACCACCTCGTTGCGGATCTTGCCTTCCAGGTCTTCCGGAGCGGCTTCCACCTCCTCCTTCACTCCGGCGATAGCGCGCAGCATGATCCAGAAGTCGCGGCGTTCCTCACAGGAAGCTACGATGGTTTCTGCCACGAGCACCCGGGTAAGGTGCTGCCTTTGGTCCACCGTCCAGATGAATGGGAATTTGCCTTCCCGTTCTTCGGCGCTCATTTCGAGGAAATCGGTCAGGACGACCATATTGTCGTTCCAGGCTTCGCGCGGCACTTTACGGAAGTGTTTGCGGAAGCGTGCCTCAGTAAGGGCAAAGTCGGCGAAAGTCATCGCCACTTCCATGCTCTTCTCACGGCCATTTTCCTGGTACTTGAGCTGATAAGTGGGCCAGTTGCTGTGCAGGTCCGGGTTGCCGCTGAGGTCGAATGCCTCTTCCGGCTTCACACCCAGATCCGGATTGTACCTGAATACCGGATAAGCCCGGGATTCTACCGCCAGCTTCGCCTGATGCGCGCCGAGGTCGTCGGCTACGCCGTGCTCCGGCTGACAGGTGGTGTACAGGTTGAACAAAGCCGGGCGCTTCGCCATCAGGCCGTCGATGAAGCCTTCGATCATATGGCTGGTGTTCGACAGGGTACCCTGCATCACGTAGGTGTTGCGGTGGGCCATAGCGATCAGCCCGATTTCCTTACGCGGCTCCGGCTTACCTTTCCAGACTTTGCCGTACTGCGCCATATCGGATACCTGGCCGATGAAGCCCGAAGTACAGGCCTGACCTCCGGTATTGGAGTACACCTGCGTATCCACCACGATGACCTTGATCGGCTTGCCGGAGGCCATCAGGCGGGAGAGGTTTTGGAAGCCGATGTCGTACATGGCACCATCACCGCCCAGGGCGACTACCGGTGGGCAAAGCAGCCATTCCTCATCGGTAAACTGTTGCCAGTTGAAGTAGGTGAGGAAGGAATCGTGCTCGCTCGGGTCGTATTTGCCATCGAGCATCAGCTCGGCCTTGCGGATGGTTTTGAAGCCCTCTGCCATTTTGGCCATATGCCCCTCAAAGACGCCCATCGCCATTGACGGGGAATCCTGGAAGAGGTGGTTGGCCCATGGAAATGGGTAGGGGTTGTACGGGTAGGTACTGCCCCATACAGAGGTACAGCCGGTGGAATTGAGCATGCCCATATTGGTACGCCCCTTGCCGGTCAGGCCATCTGTGTATTTCCACTTTAGGTTCTTCAGTTTGGCCAGCAGCTGGGAGACTTCGCGCAGCCATTCCTGGTCGATCGGCTGTGTGCCTTTTTCCGACTCAAAACGGCGGGCGATACCGGATACGGTCAGGTCGCCACTGCTCATTTCGGAAACGATCTTCGTCATCAGGTCGGCGTCGCTCACATTCACCGTGCTGAACAGCTTCTGCTGAATGTGCTGCTCCAGGCGGTTGATGAGCTCCGTCAGGCGGGTCACGTGCTGCCTGATGCGTGGCTGCATGAGCGCCTCTACGGTAGCGGTAAAGATGTGTACAACTGACTTTTCAGAACAGCCCAGGCAGGCGCCATCGCCACTTGCGAAGTTTTGATAGGCATCCTTGTTGAGGAGGAGGGTCTCCAGCGGGCCGATCTTTTCTTCCAGATCGTCAATGCGGTTGTATTCTTCCGGCGTGTTGGGCAGGTCGGTCCAGAGGTCCCAGTTCTGCCGCAGGGTAGCTACGGAGTCTTCGGTCTGTGTGATGGGGCGCAGGGCGTCGTCATCGCAGACTTCGATACATTCCATACAGCCCTTGCAGGTGGTCGGGTTCAGGGTAATGCTGAACAGGCCGCCGCTGCCGGCTTGTTGCTTTTCTTTCAGGTCGTAGTACGGGCGGGTGAGCGCAAACTGGAAGTCGCCCAATTCCTCAAGGAACCAGTCAAATTCCTGCGCCATGCCGTTGGTGTTGCCGCTTTCGCGAACGGTTTTGTCGACCACCTCACGGATCATGGTGTTGACCTTGGCCCGGTCATCGCCCTCGTTGAACAAGGCGCGGATTTCCGGCTCCATCTGACGGACCGCTTTCGGTAGGTAATTGAGCTTGCCGTGGTTGTTTTTCACGCGCTGCACAACGGTGTCGAGCACATCAGACAGTTTGGAAACCAATCCTGGCAGTGCTGTGTCCGGACAGATGGTGTAGCATTTGCCGCAGGCGGTGCAGTTCTCGGCAATCCATTCCGGATGATTGAACCGGATACCGGTCATATCGCGGAACAAAGAGGAGGCCGCAGGCATCACACTCAGCCCGATAAAGGGATCGGTGAGATTATCATTGCCACTGCCCTGCTGGTAGAAGCTGCCCGTCTGCTCCCAGAAGCGGTGGATATCGCTCAGCTTGGATGCACTTTGTGGCGTATCCTTGAGCATAGCGGGAAGCGGGATCGGCTTGACAGCATTCGCTTTGGCATCGTGCCCGGCGCCAACGACCTTGTCCGTCACCTCGCCGACTTCGTCAAAGCCACGGCGTACCACGCGCATGTTGTCATCCACCACGCGCTGCCCTTTACTGCCAAATTTCGACTGCACCTGATCTTCAATGGCCTTGAGCAGGCTGTCTTCGGTCAGGTTGGCTTTCTCCATAAGCGGAGAAGCGGCGAAGAAGGCACCTTGGAAAGCGATACCCTGCATGCGGAGTTGCAGTTCGGGATCGGTTGCTTCCTCGCGGGCAATTTTGAAGCCATCGATGTAGAACAGGCGGATGTTATTATCCACGATGATCTTCTGATACGGCTTGGGGATATCGGCCCAGACTTCCGCCGGGCTGCTCTTGTCGCTCTGTATAATAAAGGTGCCGCCTTTCTTCAGGCCCGCCAGTGCGTTGGTGTGCTTGAAGACGTTGGGATCCGGTGAAAGCACCACATCCACGTATACGTACTCACAGTTGACACGGATGGGCTCCGGAGCAGCAGACAGATAGTAAGTCGTCGGCTGTCCTTTCTTTTCAGAACCATACTTGGGATTGGCTTTGATATCGTACCCGAGCAGGTCGAACAGGGTCATTGCCAGGTTCTTACCTGTGGTAATCGCGCCCCAGCCACCGATGGAGTGGAAACGGACCGTCACGGCCCCCTTCGGCATGAGATTCGGGTTTTCAGAACCCCTCACCGATAGTTCCTTCACATGCGGGTAGGCTTCCTGAATGGATTCCTGATAAGCCCGCTGCTTGGGCGTAAAGGGTACATCGCGGATGAAGTCGATAGACAGGTAAAACTGCTTTTTCTTTTTGCCCGTAGGCAGCATATTCTCTACCGCACCGATAATGCCTTCCGGCTGTAGGTCGCGGCTGCCCATACCAAAGGAACCGGAGTACAGGGGCGGCATATCGCCCGGTCGGTACGCTTCCAGCTCCGGATAGGGGCGGTTGTCTTTGTAGTTGCCGTTTTCCAGGCACTTGGTCAGGCTCGCACGTACTTCCCGCATGAGCGGCAGGTCGGCGGCCAGCGGCTGATCGAGGCGCTCAAGGATAGCAACGCCTTTCTTGCCTTTGAGGATTTTGCCCAGCAGGTCAGCCGGGAAGGGGCGGAACATCACGAGGTCGACCACGCCGACCTTCAGCCCGCGGGTTTCACGCAGGTAGTCGGCTACCACTTCGGCACTCGGTACCACGCTGCCCTGCCCGAGGATGAGGTAGTCGGCATCTTCCACCTTATACGTCATCACGCGCTCGTAGCGGCGGCCGGTGAGCTGATAATACTCGTCCATAGCCTGCTCGGTGAGCTGCCTGATGTGATCGAAGAAGAAGGGGCGCTGTGCCGCAACGGACTGCATGTAGCTGTCCTGATTCTGCACGATGCCCGCCATGACCGGATTATCCACATCCCAGAGCTCGGGTATGCGGCGGCGGGTGTCCCCGTAAATAATGCGTTGGGCTTCGGTCGGCGTTTTGATGATGTCATCGGGCCGGCCGAGGTATTCTTTGATGAGCTCGCGCTCGGGAAGCGTCATGGACTCAATGAGGTGGGTGGTCAGGAAGCCGTCCTGCGCCACAATGCCCGGTGTGAGTGCCAGTTCCGCGATGCGGTGCGCGATGATATTGAGGTCAGCCACGTGTTGCGCCTTTTTGGCAAACAGCTGGAAGAAGCCGGTATCGTCCACGGCGTGGTAATCGTCGTGGCCCGCGTGTACGTTAAGGGTGGACTTGGTCATAGCCCGTGCGCCGATATTCAGCACGTACGTCAGGCGCTTGCCCACCGCCGCGTAGAGGGATTCGTGCATGTAGGCGATGCCCTGCCCGGAGGAGAAATTGGCAGCGCGCAGGCCCGTCATAGACAGGCCGGCGGTGACCGCCGCAGCAGCGTGTTCGCCTTCCGGCTCGATAAAAATGAGGGGCCGGTCGGAGATATTGAGGTGGCCTTTGGCGGCCGCGTCGGCCCAATACTCGCCCATTTGAGTGGAGGGGGTAATCGGATAGGCACCGGCAGCGTCGGAGGACTCCCGCTCGCACATTATCGCAGCGGTGTTCCCGTCCATTGCTACCCGAGTGCCCGGATACTTGGCGGGCTCGGTTTGCTTCTTCATGGTGGATTTTTTTAGTAGGCGGGCGCCTCATCAATAGCGATGGCGCGGGTCTGTTTGGCAATACGCAGGCAGTCAGCCACTTTTTTGACATCCATACAGTAGGCTTCATCCTCTGCATCGTGCTTGCAGCCGATATCGGAAATGTCGATGAGGTTGAAGCGGCCGTCGATATCGCGGCACTTGTCCAACAAGCCTGCCATCGTCATGGGCTCGGGGAGCTCGCTACCATGTTTTTGCAGGTAGGAAGACAAGTAATTGACAATGGATTGGCGGGAGTTGAAACAGACGGCATGGGTGGCAACGTCTTCCTCTGCCCGTTCAATTTCGTGGCTGGCGAATTCAAGGAGCTGGTCAGCTTCCTGAATGAGTAGATCAGCATTTTGCTGGCGCATGGCACTAGGTTTTAATTAAATTGGTGCCCTAAAATTCCAGGTTTACAGTTGGTTTTTAAATGAATATTGTCAGTGGGGATGAGTGATCATTGTCACTTTGCCCGGGATTAAGTGGGTTATGTTTTACTTTTGAGCAACCATAAACAACAAGAGAATGGACGCCATTTTATCCGCCCTGGGAAATTATCATCCGGTTACACAAGCTTTGTTGACCACCTTATTCACCTGGGGAGTGACGGCTCTGGGCGCAGCGGTGGTTTTCTTTTTCCGGCAAATCCGACAGGAGGTACTGGATGCGATGTTAGGCTTCGCGGCGGGGGTAATGATTGCCGCCAGTTTCTGGTCACTGCTGGCTCCGGCCATCGACCTGAGCGAGCGGGTGAGTACTTTGCCCAACTGGCTACCCGCTGCACTGGGTTTCATGGGCGGTGGGTTGTTCATGGCAGGTGTGGACAAAGTGCTGCCCCACCTGCACCCGGGCCTGAAGATGGATCAGGCCGAAGGAATATCAACCAACTGGAGGCGTAGCGTGCTACTGGTACTCGCTATCACGCTGCATAATATCCCGGAAGGGCTGGCGGTGGGTGTTGCCTTTGGTGCGGTGGCCCATGGGCTGCCATCGGCTTCCATTGGGGCAGCGGTGGCACTGGCCGTAGGCATAGGGCTGCAAAATTTTCCGGAAGGGACGGCGGTATCTGTGCCGCTGAGGCGGGAGGGTTTTTCCCGGCGGCGGGCGTTCTGGTACGGGCAGATGTCGGGGGCTGTGGAGCCTGTTGCCGGCATCGTTGGGGCGGCAGCGGTGATGATGATGCAGCCCATCCTGCCCTATGCGCTGAGCTTTGCCGCGGGGGCTATGATTTTTGTGGTGGTGGAAGAGCTTATCCCGGAATCACAGCAAGCGGGCAATACCGACCTGGCAACCATTGCCACCCTGGCAGGCTTTACGCTGATGATGAGTTTGGATGTGGCGCTGGGCTGAGCGCCTACTCCCAAAACTTCCACCAGGCTCCGCCTTTGACCTCGCCCTCTGCACCTTCCGGCAAAAGGGGGCGCAACCGCTTAAGGATAGCCCCTTTGGACACCACACCGGTGCTGCGGTCGACCACTTCCCCATCCTTAAAGTACAGAATCGTGGGCAGGCTGCGGACCTGATACTGCTTGACCAGTTTCTGGTTCTTTTCGGCATCGAGCTTGACGAAACGGGCGTTGTCACCAGCTTCTTCAGCGGCGGCAGCAAAATTGGGGGACAGGGCATGGCAGGGGCCACACCAATCCGCCCAGACATCAACAACAACGGGCGTTTCGGCATTTAGGACCAGAGGGCGGAAGGTTTTACGGTTGACTTGTCGTGGCATAATCGTTCTACATTTTGGGCAAAGGTAAAAGGGCCCGAAAAGAGTTTCAGTGATAAATGCCACTTTGGCTTTTGGGAACAGGTGATGTTCCTTATTTTGGGAAAAAACCAGATAAATGCCCAGGCAAAAACTACCGGACGAACTCAAAGCCGCGATTTCTAAAATGCCCGACAAGGAAAAAGACAAGCTGCTCTTCCGCCTTATCGCCAAAGAGGAAGCCCTGGTCAATCGCCTGACCTTCGAGCTGCTGGAAGGGGCTGGCAGCCGGGAGGAGAGACGCAGCGAACTCGCCATCAGCATCGAGCGGGATGTGACCTACGCCATCCGGGCTTTCTACTCGCCGGGCTTTTTGCTGCTTGACCTGCGCGCCATCAGCGGTGACATCAACCGGCATGTGAAGGCGACCAAAGACAAGTACGGGGAGATCGAGCTCAACCTGCTGATGCTCAATCTGGCTCTGGAAGGCATAGACGGACTGCTCGATCAGTTCCCGGCGGCCAAGGCGCGCACTTTCTCCAATTATGTGGTCAAACGGGCCCTGAAACTGCAAAAGCTGTTGTCGAAAATGCACGACGATATCCGCCTCGATTTTGAAGGTGAAATGGAGCGCCTTGGGCAGTTCATCCGCAACAGCAGCTACCTGAAGAAAACGGCAGAACGGGAGGGGCTGGAGTGGCGGGAGTTGTAAATATCCAATGCTATGAAAGAAGGACAGAAACGCTGGACCCGAGAAGAGCTTATTCTCACCTTTAACCTGTATTGCAAAACGCCTTTCGGCAAACTGCACAGCCGAAACCCGGAGGTTATCGAATTGGCAGCGCTGATCGGCCGGTCTCCAAATGCTGTAGCATTCAAACTGGTAAATTTTGCCAGCCTTGATCCCAGCCTCAAGAAAAGAGGTATAAAAGGGGCTTCCAATCATAGCAAGCTGGACAAACAAGTTTGGGACGCCTTCAATAACAATTGGGAAGAACTGGCTTTCGAAAGTGAGCAGTTGAGGGCTCAATTGTATGGGAAAGGCCAGGGAGCCAACGATTTTGTTCAGGAACCCGGCATCACAGAAGGTAAAGAAGAGCTACGCCTTGTAAAAGCCAGAGTCAACCAACATTTTTTCCGGTCTATGATCATGGCAGCCTATAACCAAACGTGCTGTATAACCGGTATTGGTATCCCTTCGCTCCTGATCGCCGGTCATATCCGGCCATGGGCAGAAGCCCCTAAACTCAGACTGAATCCACATAACGGGCTCGCTCTAAATGCCCTTCACGATAAGGCTTTCGAACTTGGCCTGATTACCATTACGCCAGATTATAAGGTTAGGGTATCTCCCCAGTTGCCCACAGAGGAAGCCAGTACATTCTTCAGCCGTTACGAAGGGCAGCCAATCCGCCTTCCGCAACGTTTTTTACCTGATCCCGAACTCCTAAAATACCACAATGATGAGCGATTCCTTCACTAAAATCGAAGTCCTGTACTTGTACCGGGATGCCGGTAATTACAAGATTTACGACAAGCGGGTTCTGCCCTGCAGCGGACAGTATACGATTGATGAAATGGAACGACGTCTGCGCGATGTACTGATTGATGAGGAATACTTTCTGCCCAGGGCACTGGGAATCTCCCAGTTAGATTTCGGCTACTACGATGCTGAACTGGACCACGATTGGTTAGAGTTCATTGGGCTTTGCCGTACTGATCAGGAGGTGGATACTGACCTAGACTTTTTTAGTTTTGTGGACAACATGAAACGGTTGAAGCAGGAGGTGCTTCCATAACTTACTCAAAGTCTTCTTTTATTTTACTCGCAATAATCTGCGCCAGCCGTACCGGCACCGCATTGCCGATCATTTTGTAGGCCGCGCCGAGGTTCTTGTAGTAAAAGATGAAGTCATCCGGGAAGGTTTGGACGCGGGCTACTTCGCGCACACTGAGCCGGCGGTAGAGGTCTTCCTTGCCGGGCACAAAGCGCTTGGTATCCTTGTCCACGGTTTCCATCTTGGGCGCCTGAGGGTGCAGGGGCGCATGCCGGCCACCCGCCTGAATAGTAAAGGACACCTCGTCCCAACTGCGCACACGGTTGCGCGACATGTAGAGGCTGGAAAAGCCACCGGTAAAGTATTCATGATTAGGCACCCGGCAGGCACTGCCATTGGTGTAATTGCCATCCTTGGCCGGGATAGCCGTATCTGCCAGGTCGCCGATGGCCGACTTCAGGCTGAGTTTCATATCAATTGGGGCAGGGAATTCAAACTTTTTGCCCAGGTCGCGGCGGTAACCGATGAAGAAGACCCGTTTGCGGTCCTGCGGCACGAGGTAATCGCTCGCATTGATTTTTTGGAAAGACAGGTTATAGCCCTCTCCGGCGTTTTTGAACAGCCGCTTGATGCTACTCAGGGCGCGTGCATTGCGGGGCAGCAACATGCCCGCCACATTCTCCGCCAGGAAAAACTTGGGCTGTTTAGCTTCCAGGATACGGATGAAATCGTAGAACAGCTTGCCCCGGTTATCCTTAATGCCCCGCAGCTTGCCCGCGGTGCTCCAGCTTTGGCAGGGCGGCCCGCCAATCATGCCGTCGCAGTCCGGAATGTCCGCAGCGTCCACATCCGTAATACTCCTTTTTTCCAGGTGCGTATGCCCATGGTTTTTGACATAGGTCTCCCAGATGTCCCGGTCGTACTCATTCGCCCAGATCACGTCAAAACCGGCACGCGTAAACCCAAGGTCGAGCCCGCCGGCGCCCGAGAAGAAGGAAACAATTCTCATGATTGATGGACTGCAGCCCAGTAGCGCTGCTCCTGCAAAATTTTATGAGCAAACAAGGTACGGAAATTATGGGAAATCTTTTATCAACTATGTTTTCCACACCCATATGTGGAAAACTATTTTTCCAACCCCTTGTATTCAGGGGTTTACGGGACTTATCCACATTGTGTTGGTAATTATACGCTCGCTTTGCTTGATCGCTCAGCCGGACCTCCGTATCTTGCCCGAACCAACGGTATTGCGTTCAATTCGAGCACACATCAAATGACTTTAAGCGACAGATTAGCCATTCGATATTGAACAGGGAACCGGGTGAAAATCCCGGACAGTACCCGCTGCTGTGAGCCTCATTCACCAGGTTTTGCCAGCAAGCCACTGCCTACAGGCGGGAAGGCGGCAAAGCCGGGGCGAGTCAGAAGACCTGCCGTTGCCAACATATCATTCTTTAACTGCGAGTTTTCGGGAGTTAGGACAGCGCAGTGCCACCGTTCTTGCCCGGGCAAAGCCCGGATGCAGCCTGCCGGTGCGCGCTCCTGCCCTCCCCCACAGCTCGGTAATGCATTAGCCACATGAGCGCGATTTTCAAACCCAGACTAGCGTACAAGCCGTTCGAGTACCCGGAAGTGCTCGACTTTATCAACACCATCAATCAGACCTTCTGGGTACACTCGGAGGTCGATTTCACGGGTGACATACAGGATTTCAAAGTGGAGCTTACGGAAGCCGAGCGCAATGCCATCAAGCGGACGCTCCTGGCCATCGCTCAGGTGGAGGTGGATGTGAAGTCCTTCTGGGGCAACCTCTATCAGCACTTGCCCAAGCCGGAGTTCAACGGGCTGGGCAGTACCTTCGCGGAGTGCGAGTTCCGCCATTCTGAAGCTTACGCCCAACTGCTGACCGTGCTGGGGCTGGCGGATGAATTTGAATCGGCACTTCAGTCTTCTGTCCTTAGCGACCGTATTGCTTTCCTGCGCGACCGCCGGGCAGCTGCACAGCTGGACTCTCCGGAGCAGTCCTTTGGGCTCAACCTCATCCTCTTTTCCATTTTGGTAGAAAATGTATCGCTCTTCAGTCAGTTTGCCACCGTGCTGTCGTTCACCCACTTCAAAGGGCTGCTGAAGAACACGAGCAACATCATCGCCTGGACGAGCAAAGACGAGCAGCTGCATGCCAATGCCGGCATTTACATTTTCAACAAAATCGTTGAGGAAAATCCAGGCTGGCTGACCGACAAGTACCAAAAGGTCATCTACGAGACCGCCCATGCCGCCATCCAACAGGAGGAGCGCATCCTCAACTGGATTTTCGAGATGGGCGAGTTGGAGCACGTCTCCAAGTCTGACCTGCTCAACTTCATGAAGCACCGCATCAATACGAGCCTGAAGCAGATTGGGCTGCAGGACATTTTCGACATCAACGAATCTCAACTCCGCCGCATGAGCTGGTTTGAAGAGGAAATCTACGCCAACACCCTGGACGATTTCTTCGCCAAGCGCCCGGTAGAGTATTCCAAGCATAATCAGTCGTTCACCGCCGACGACCTTTTCTAAATACCCAAAAAACACGCATTGACCATGACCAAGACCATTTATAACAATACCAAGCCCTACCACTGGGTAACGCCTGAGACTGAAACCGTACTGCAGCGGGGCTACCTCCTGCCCGGCGAGACGCCACAAGATGCCGTGCGCCGCGTGACCACCGCCGCCGCTAACCGCCTGGACCGCCCCGATCTGCAACCGAAATTTGAAGCCCTCGTGGCTAACGGCTGGATGTCGCTTTCTTCTCCGGTGTGGGCCAATATGGGCACCGACCGCGGTCTGCCGATCAGTTGCTTCGGCTCCTACGTGGAGGACAGCATGGACGGTATCACCAAGACCCTCTCCGAGTGCATTATGATGACCAAATTCGGGGGCGGCACCTCGGCCTACTTTGGCCATCTGCGCGAGCGGGGCGCGAGCATCCGCAACAACGGCAAGTCTTCCGGGCCGGTTTCCTTCCTGAAGATGTTTGATGCCATGATTGATACTGTGAGTCAGGGCAATGTGCGCCGCGGGGCTTTCGCTGCCTACCTGGATATTGAGCATCCGGATGTGAATGAGTTCCTCAAGATCAAAGACATCGGCAACGCCATTCAGAATATCTTCTTCGGCGTGACCGTGACCAACCAATGGATGGAAGAAATGGTGGCCGGCGACACGGAAAAGCGCGCTACCTGGGCCAAGGTGCTGCACAGCCGTCAGGAGAAAGGCCTACCGTACATCATGTTCAGCGACAACGTCAACGACAACGCGGCGGATGTCTACCGAGACAAAGGCATGCGCATCTACAACTCCAACCTCTGCTCCGAGATCGCCCTGCCGGTGAAGGAAGATGAGAGCTTCGTCTGCTGCCTGTCGTCCATGAACCTCGAGTACTACGAGGACTGGAAAGATACCGATGCGGTGCAGACGGCCATTTGGTTCCTTGATGCCGTGATGGAAGAGTTTGTGCAAAAGTCTGCCAATCAGCCCTACATGGAGCGCACGCACAACTTTGCGAAGCGCCATCGTGCCCTCGGGCTGGGCGTCATGGGCTACCACGCTTACCTGCAGAAAAACAACATCCCGTTTGAGAGCATGGAAGCCAAGCAATTCAACAGCAGCGCCCACGCCCACATCCGCCGGGAAGCCGAGCAGGGCAGCCGCGATTTGGCAGAAGCCTACGGCGAGCCGGAACTGCTCAAAGGCTATGGCCGCCGCAACACCACGCTTATGGCAGTAGCGCCCACCACCTCTTCCTCCTCTATTCTGGGGCAGACTTCACCAGGGATTGAGCCGTACAGCAGCAACTACTACAAGGTGGGCTTGTCTAAGGGCAACTTTATGCGCAAGAACAAGTTCCTGAAAGTGTTATTGCAGGAAAAAGACATGGACCGTGAGGAAATCTGGCAGTCCATCCTCCTCAAAAACGGCTCTGTGCAGCACCTCGATGGGCTGACCGAGCACGAAAAGGCTGTCTTCAAGACCTTCCGGGAAATTAATCCGCGGGAGATCATCATTCAGGCGGCCGGCCGCCAGAAATTCATCGATCAGTCGCAGTCGCTCAACCTCAACATCCCGCCACAGGTGCCGGTGAAAGAGGTCAATGCCCTGATGATCGAAGCCTGGAAGCTGGGCGTGAAGAGCCTGTACTATCAGCGCTCTTCCAGCGTGGCTCAGGAGATGGCGAATAAGTTTAAGGAGTGCGTGAGCTGCGCTTCGTAAGCTGAAGAATTAATTTGCTGATACAAAAGGATGGCCTCGCGGTGATTGCTGCGGGGCTGTTTTAGTTTTCCTCCCTGGTTTGCTGCTTTTGACCTCACGAGGATTCAAATTAAGCGGCCATTTTCCGTCTTCTTTGCAGGATTTTCTGGCTATATTTGCAGTTGAACCTGTGGTTTTGGGCACGTCAGAAAAGAGTGCACTATGCCTCTGGAAAAAAGGCAATTTCGCAGCTCTCTTTTCAGCTCTCCTTTACCGCTCTATACTCGAATATCAAATCTTAATCATCATGTGTAACCTTTACCAAACCAAAGGCTTGCTCTTTGTTTCGCTTTTTATCCTATTGGGTCTTTCTTCCTATGCTCAACCTGTACTCGTGACGGACTTTAACCCCGGTGAGGGAGACGGGCTTGACCAATTCAGCCCAAAGGCTTATCCTTTAGGAGACCTTTATATTATGACGGTCATTGATTCGGCTGCAGGAAAAGAGCTTGGTGCCTTTGAAAACGGCGAGCTTCGCTTGCTGAAGGATATCAATGCAGGCAGTGGAGATGCTAACCTCCGGGACTTTGTTTACTTTAATGACCTATTGTATTTTGTAGCAACGGACGAAAGCGGGCAGACTTCTATCTGGTCTACCGACGGCACTGAAGCGGGCACTGTTTCCGCTCTTTCGGTTAGCGGGAGCCCCAGGCACCTCATCGTTTCTCAGGCTGGTGATTTATTTTTCACTATGGGCGGAAAGCTCTACCGAACCTCTGATGGTAATGAAATTACTGAATTGGCCGACGAAGTAGAATTCGAAGTCCACTCAGGGAATGGGGCAGAAAATTACACCACTTATCAGGACGGGATTGCGTTTTTTCGTAAACCTTCCTCTTCGGTACTACAATTGCTCGCCTATACCGACACCATCGTGCAGCTGGGGTCCGATATGGCGACCGACTTCAGCTCTGAACCTCTTGGCCTGAATGAAATAGAAGGAGGGCTCGTATTTTCGAATTTCAAATCCTTCTCACCTGATCCGGAAATCAACGGCACCTTTGCTTACCGGGCCGCAAATGATGTCATCTCAAAGTACCCTCAATTAGAAAACTGCTCCCGGTACATTGAACTAAGTGAAGATCGAATTATCGGATATGTAAATGCAGATGGGTTTTATACGCTATCCATTTCACCTTTCTCTGCTACTCCATTACTAACGGATGTCAATCCAAGCCCCCTCAGCACGGACCCTATCCCTAATGCCCGTGCAGCAGGAAAGGTAATTTTCCATTCTGATGAAAGCGCTACCAGTTTCTTCGGTGAGCATATTTCCATTACGGACGGAACAACTTCCGGCACCTCTCTGCTTGTCCCAACTGAAGTCCCTTTCATTTCCAACATGATCTCTTCCGGAGATTATGTCTTCTTTGCAGTGGGTACCCAAAATGGGTTTGAACCCCAGATTTTCGGAGTGAATGCAGCAGAAGAATCTATTGATTATACCTACTTTTCACTTGAAGGAGGTTTACCCACAAGTATACAACCACTTTTCTTCCAAGATGGGAAGCTGTACTTCATTGGCCATCTGGACAGCGAAATAGGCCGGGAACTATATTTTGTTGAAACCGGAATTGCCGACCCGCCTCTATCTGCATCAATTATTGAGGTGGCGTCTAATCAATGTGCGGAAGATTCCGATGCCGCCATTGAAGTGGTGACTGCCGGCGGTCTGCCTCCATATATCTATGAATGGTCACAGGCAGGGCTGGAAGGAGCAAACCCTCAGGGGCTTGTTTCCGGGGCTTACAGCGTGACGGTATCAGACCAAAGCATTGCAGCCCCCATTGAGCTTTCCATTGAGATTGGTCCGGAGCCGATTGTTGTCAACTTGGAATCTATAACACCAGAAGTCGACAATCAGCAAGATGGTGCCATAACAATTAGTGCAGAGGGGGGCACGCCCCCTTTTGAATTTGCCTGGGACACTACCCCCAGCCAAAACGGGACCACTCTGAGCAACCTTAGCGCCGGCAACTATACCGTTTCCATAACAGATGCCAATGGCTGCCAAACCGTACAAACGTACACCGTGGAACTGGTTCTGGCACTTAACGAACCTAAAACAGAATGGTTGTCTGGGATTTACCCCAACCCGGTTAATGATATTTTGAATATGGATGTTAAGCCAGGCATTGCTCAACCGGAAGGTCTAAGCCTTTACGATGCGACGGGCAAGATCATCAGGGAGTTACAATTTACTCCTCAACTGGATGTCCGACAGTTACCTGCTGGCAATTACTGGCTGGCCATAACTGGTAAACTAGGTGTTCAAGTTATGCCATTCGTAAAGCGCTAGTACTTGTTCAGCCTCGTATTTTTGTAACCTGTACCCTACTCTCCTCCTGAGTGACCTCATTGAAACAACAGCCCCGTAGCAGTTACTGCGGGGCTGTTTTGGTATACCGTTCTCTCTCGAACCCACCGGATTCAGGTAAAGTATCGGGAAGAAGCTTCCCAACAGGAGCCCGCCCGCTGGTGTAGAGCTTAAGCGTGGTACGTCCGAATAGCTCTGCCCCAGCATTTCCTGGAAGAACCTGCCGCAGAGCAGAAAGCTCAGACGCAAAGCCCGTCACCGAACCACCACCCGTTCCACCCAAGCCTGCCCCTCCATTTCCACGCGCAGGGCATACACGCCCGGCGGCAACTCCGGCAGCTGTAGTGGCACTTCTGGTGCAGATGGCTTTGTCACTGCCCATACCGCCTGCCCCTGCATATTGTAGAGCGTGAAATGCCCGGTGCCCGTGGGCGCTGCCCCCGGCCAGGCGACCGTGAGGTGGCGGGAGGCGGGATTGGGGAAGATGGATAGCTCAGGCTGCGCCGGAGGCGGCAAAAGCTGACCGGCATGCACCAGGTACTCACAGGAATCCTGCCCGATGCAGCCTTCTGAGTTGGTGCGGACGAGCCAGCAGCTGCGGGTGCCATCGCCTTGTGCCCAGCCTCCTACGACTAAATCCCCATTGGGCAGTTCACCAAAGCGGCCAAACTCACCCCGCAGTGCCCAGTTGCCCTCCTGTTCAAAGGGCGGCAGGTAATTGCGGGACCAGAGCGTATCCCCTTCCGGTGTGAACTTGATCAGCCAGCCCGTAAGCTCCTGTTCCCCATTGACTTCGGTAACTATCTGCCCGGAACCGATGATATTGCCATCGGAAACGGGCTTGAGGTCGTGCAGGGTATTAACGCCCCCGTTTGCACGGTACGGATAGCCAATCAAGGTGGACCACTGCAGCAGAAAAGCCGTATCGAGACGGGAGAGCACTGGTTGTACGATCCAGGATCCGTCTTCATTCTGGGATTGAGGCTGCAAGCCATAGGTAATGATACCACCCTCGGGAAGGGTTGTCAACTCTCTTATCCAGCCCATTTCCGGGTCCGTTTCTGAAAGCCATGAGCCAAGAGGGGCGCCATCGGTTATTCTTATTTTGTAAAAAACATTTATGGACTGGTCAAATAGTCTACAGCCCATTATTAGCATGGAATCTCCGACCGTGGCCGCATCACCACAAATTTCAGCCACACCTTCTTCCCCATAGTAGCGCATCCATTCTGTTTCACCGGCGTAGTTTATCCGCCGTACAAAAGGCTCTGCGTAGCCGTCCAGCCCTGTAGCGGTTCCGTACAGCAGATAGCCACCTTCTACCTCAATGGGCTCTACGGCTGAAAAAGAGGAATTAGAGGTGCTGTCCTCGTATTCATACCGGAAAGTTTCCTCCAGCTCACTATCAAGTTTGACCACAATTGCATTAGACCGGCTGGTGACGGCATTAAACAGGTACCCACCGTCTGATGTAGGAATAAGGCCACCGTAAAATTCACCATCTTTAAGCTGATTAAGTATTGTATCAATGTATGATGTATCTGTAAAAACTTGGTGCGCGGTTAGCGCCCCTTCAGGCGTGTACTTCCCAATCAACACCCCAAACTCTGGCCCTTCTCCAAAATTTACCTGGGCGGTACCAAAACCCAGTATTTCGCCTTCATGCCCTACCACAGCATCGTTGTAAAAGTTGAGGATATAGCCAAAGTCATCAACCCGGTTCAGGGGTTGCCCTGTTGTTGTTGTGCAATACATGAAGAAGGTACAAATAAACCCTAAGATGCAGATATATCTATACATAGCAAAATGGTTTTTTAGGAAAGGCATGGAGAAACGCTAAGTGGCTTTACAGATTCACTTAAGCTTTTCGCTGCACACAAAGGAGTCGATTATTGAATGATGATTTTCTGCCAGAAAGGTGCCCCATTAGACGCGGGCTGCACCGCAAACAAGTAAACACCTGATGAGAGGGGTATATCCACTTCAGATAAACGCCCCTGAAGGCTATGCTCCAAAAGCCGCTGCCCCTGAAGGTTGTATACTCGTAAGCATCCTGCTTCCTGTCCGGCAGGGAGCATAATTTGTAAGTGCCTTGTGCCGGATTGGGGAAAATGCGGAATTCAGCCGCCTGTTCCCCCCTTTTAGGCTGTTCTATGGGCGGTTTTATAGTTTGCATATAGGTTCGGAGATTCCACCCTGATAACATCAGATAAATCGGCAAGCGCTTGAAGCCAGGTGTGTGTAAACATGAGGTCCGTTTTTTAGCGGTTAGTGAATAATTGGTAAGATAGGGAATTGAGCGGGCAAACACAATGTCATCGCCAACTATCTATCCCCCTCCTCCCGCAACAACATCAACGGGCTGGCCATAAACCACTGCTCCCGGTCTTTAGTGTAGCCGAAGGTGGCGTGGGGCAGCAGGCCATTAAGGTATTTGGAGACGGCTTTGAGGTCATCGGTGGAGAGGCTGACGGAGATGTCGTCCCCATCGCGCAGCTTGAAGTAGAGGGTGCCGTTGCGCAGGAGCTGAAAGCCGAAGGGCAGCTGCTCGGTGACCACAGAGTAGACCCACACGATCTCTTTGGGGTGGAAGTGCAGGAGGATCATCAGGCGGCTGTTGGCGACATTCCAGTTGCTGATCAGGTGAAAGCAGAAGCGCAAGCCGAGCACAGCACAAATCAGCCCGAATACCGACAGGATAATGCTCTTGGTAAAGAAAGCGTAGATGAAGACCAGCCCCAGCAACAGCAAGGCCACGGCACAGCCCACCTTGAGCCGGTGCTCCCGCCGAAGCCCGCTCAGGATACACTGCATAGCCGGATGCTGATCGGTCTGTTCTGCCTTCATCGTTTTTTTAAGACAACAATTTGTTGTTTCCGTTGTAAATTAATTGTATTTTAGCACAAAAAATTTAAACTCGGTATTCAATTCATGAAATGTGCATAACTTTTGTACGTTTCATTAACAAGGAAAGCGGCTTTTTGCTGACCTTACTTTGTGATTTTTTGCACAATTTCACCCCGAAACCACCCAAGCATTTTAATCCAATGGCAGAAGTTACCTATACTGAAGACAATATCCGCTCGCTCGACTGGAAAGAGCACATCCGCATGCGCCCGGGCATGTACATCGGTAAACTGGGCGATGGCTCGGCGGCCGATGACGGCATCTACATCCTGCTCAAGGAGGTCATCGACAACTCTATTGATGAGTACGTCATGGGCCACGGACGGGACATCGACCTTAAAATTGAAGAGGGCCTGGTGTCCATCCGCGACTACGGGCGGGGCATCCCGCTGGGCAAGGTTGTGGACTGTGTCTCCAAAATCAATACGGGCGGCAAGTACGACTCCAAGGCGTTCAAAAAGTCGGTAGGGCTGAACGGGGTGGGTACCAAAGCCGTGAATGCCCTTTCGGAAAACTTCCGGGTGACATCCATCCGGGACGGCAAAGCCAAAGTGGCGGAATTTGAGCGGGGCGAACTGGTCAAAGACCATAAGCTGAAAAAATCCAGCGAGCCGAATGGCACCCTGATTGAGTTCTTCCCGGATAAAGCGATTTTCAAAAAATTCCGCTTCCGCAGCGACTATGTCGAGAATCAGCTTTGGAACTATGCCTACCTGAATGCCGGGCTCAAGCTCAATTTCAATGGCAAAACCCTGGTTTCCCGCAAAGGCCTGTACGACCTGCTGGAACGCAAAACGGCTTCTGAAAACCTGCGCTACCCCATCATCCATATGAAGGGGGACGACCTTGAAATCGCCCTCAGCCACGGCAACCACTACGGAGAACAGTACCATTCCTTCGTAAACGGGCAGAATACGACACAGGGCGGTACGCACCTTAATGCGCTGCGCGAGGCCATTGTGAAAACCATTCAGGAGCACTTCAATAAAAACTACGACCGGCGGGATATTCTCAGCTCGGTCATTGCCGCAGTCAGCATCCGGGTGGAAGAGCCGGTTTTTGAGTCGCAGACCAAGACCAAGCTGGGCTCAAGCGATATGGGGCCGGAAGGACCAACCGTGCGTACGTTTGTGGTCAACTTTGTCAAGGAAAAGCTCGACAACTACCTGCACCGCCATCCGGATACCGTCAAGGCGCTGGAGAAGCGCATTAAGCAGTCCGAGCGGGAGCGCAAAGAAATCGCCGGCATCAAAAAACTGGCCAACCAGCGCGCGAAGAAAGCTAATCTGCACAACAAAAAGCTGCGCGACTGCCGCCTCCACTTTACCGACAGCAACCGCAAAACGGAAGAGGAACTGCGCAAAGCCACCACCATCTTCATCACAGAGGGGGACTCGGCGAGCGGTTCCATTACCAAAGCCCGGGACGTACAGACGCAGGCCGTCTTCAGCCTCCGCGGTAAACCCCTCAACTGCTATGGCCTGACCAAAAAAGTGGTGTACGAAAACGAGGAGTTCAACCTCCTGCAGCATGCCCTGAATATCGAAGACGGTCTGGACGAACTGCGCTACAACCGCGTGGTCATTGCTACGGATGCCGACGTAGACGGTATGCACATCCGACTGCTGCTGCTTACGTTCTTCCTTCAGTTTTTCCCGGAGCTCGTGCGCAACGGGCATCTTTACATCCTCGATACGCCTCTGTTCCGGGTGCGGGACAAGCAGAAGACTTTCTACTGCTACAGCGAGGAGGAAAAGCAAGAAGCCATCAAGCAGCTGCGGGGCGCGCCGGAAGTGACCCGGTTTAAGGGGCTGGGCGAGATTTCTCCGGGCGAATTCAAGGACTTTATTGGCGATGGCATCCGCCTGGAGCCTGTGATCCTGAATGAGGACACCAATATTGACGATGTGCTGCAATATTACATGGGCAAAAACACCCCTTCCCGTCAGGAATTCATCATTGACAACCTGCGGGTAGAAAAAGATGATGCAGAGGAAGCCCTGGAAGAAGCCGAAGCCGAACTGGAGGAAGAAGCAGTGGCAGCAGAGTAGGAATAAGAACTGCCGAATTGGCAATTCAGCACCGGGCGCGTCAGTTTGTCGGTTCCTTGAATAGTGGCACGAATGTTGGTGCATAGGGAGCACGGTGCGGCTTGGCCCTTTCGCTGCCTTATTGGCATGCGCCCTGGCAGCACGCTGGTGTAAACAAGCACCGCCCGATTAAAAAATACAACAGCTCCGGCTGTAAACATACAAGCATGTTTGACGACTATTATATGCAGCAGCGATTAGATGATGACGGCGACTTTCTCCCTCTATTGTCCATAGAGGAAGAGGAGGGCGAAAACCCCAACGAGCAATTTCCGGAAACCCTGCCCCTCCTGGCCCTGAAGAATACCGTTTTGTTTCCGGGCATTGTCATTCCAATCACAGTAGGCCGTGACAAGTCGATCAAGGCCATCAATCAGGCCCATAATAACGACCGCTTGGTAGCCGTACTTTCTCAGCGGGACAGCGAAGTGGAGGAGCCGGGTGTTGAGGACCTTTTCCGGGTGGGCACGATCGCCCGCATCTTGAAACTGCTGCGCATGCCCGATGGCACCACTACAGCCATCTTGCAGGGCCGGAGGCGCTTTGAGCTCGAAGACCTCATTACCGATGAGCCCTACATGCTGGCTAATGTCCGTACCCTCGAGTACGAGCCCGTGACCGATCCAATGGAGTTTGAAGCATTGATTTCTTCCGTTTTGGAACGGGCGCAACAGATCATAGAGCTTTCGCCCAATATTCCTTCCGAGGCGAATGTGATGCTGAAGAACATTCAAAACCACTCTTTTCTCCTCAATTTTATTGCTTCCAACCTAAGCGCTAAGGTAGGCATCAAGCAGGAATTGCTCCGGGAAGACAACCTTCAGGAGAAGGGGCAGGCGTTGCTGAAGCAACTGAACAGCGAACTCCAACTGCTGGAACTCAAGGACCAAATTGAGAATAAGGTCCGTGTAGATATCGAAAAACAGCAGCGCGACTACTTCCTCAATCAGCAACTGAAGACCATTCAGGAGGAGCTGGGGCAAAACCCGCAGGAAGAGGAGATCAACAATATGGCCAAGCGGGCTAAGGACAAAGACTGGCCCGAAGCCGTTGCCAAAACCTTTGACAAGGAAATCAATCGCCTGCGCCGTATGAACCCGCAGGTAGCAGAATTTTCCATACAACTCACGTACCTGGAGCTGCTCCTCGACCTGCCCTGGGAAGAATTCACACAGGATAACTTCGACCTGAAGAAGGTCAAAAAAGTCTTGGATGAGGACCACTTCGGGCTGGAAAAAGTCAAGGACCGCATTCTCGAACACCTTGCCGTACTCAAGCTCAAGGGTGACATGAAGGCGCCTATTCTTTGCCTGGTGGGCCCTCCCGGTGTGGGCAAGACCTCACTGGGCCGGTCGATTGCCCGGGCTATTCAGCGCAAGTTTGTGCGCATGTCGCTGGGCGGGCTGCACGATGAATCGGAAATCCGCGGCCACCGCAAGACCTACATCGGGGCGATGCCGGGGCGTATCGTACAATCGCTGAAGCGGGCAGGTTCGTCCAATCCGGTCTTTATTCTGGATGAAATTGATAAAGTGGGAAAGGACTTCCGCGGCGATCCCTCCTCTGCCCTCCTGGAAGTGCTGGACCCCGAGCAAAACGGGACTTTTTACGACAATTACCTCGAACTGGAGTACGACCTGAGCAAAGTCATGTTCATCGCTACAGCCAATTCCCTGAACACCATTCAGCCGGCCTTACTGGACCGTATGGAAATCATTCAGGTCAGCGGCTACTCTACAGAAGAAAAAATAGAAATTGCCAAGCGCCACCTCATCCCTGAGCAACGCAAGGAGCATGGCTTGAAGGCGAATCAGGTCAAACTGGGCAAGCGTACGCTGGAAGCCATCATCGAAACCTACACCCGTGAATCCGGCGTACGGTCGCTCAACCGCCAAATTGCCGGCGTCATGCGCAACGTGGCCCGGAAGGTAGCTATGGAGGAGGAATACGAAGTGAGTGTCAAGCCGGAGCACCTGAATGGCATGCTGGGCCCGTCCCGCTTCGATAAAGACCGCTACGCTACGCCCGAAGTGCCCGGCGTAACGGTAGGCCTGGCCTGGACGCAATCCGGAGGCGACATCCTTTTCGTAGAAGCCATTCTCAGCCCGGGCAAAGGCAAACTCACCTTAACCGGCAACCTCGGCGATGTCATGAAGGAATCCGCATCTACCGCATTGAGCTTTATCAAGGCGAACAGTGAAACCCTGGGCATCGACCCCAAAATATTCGAAGAGAAAGATATTCACCTGCATGTACCGGAAGGCGCTATACCTAAAGATGGCCCCTCAGCGGGCATTACCATGCTCACGGCACTGACGTCTGCCTTTACCGGCAAGCGAGCTAAGACTTATGTCGCCATGACCGGAGAGATCACCCTGCGGGGCAAAGTCCTGCCGGTGGGTGGCATCAAGGAAAAGATACTGGCGGCCAAACGGGCGGGCATGAAGGAAATCATCCTTTGTCAGGAAAATGAAAAGCACGTCGCGGAAATCAACCCGGATTACATCAAGGGGATTGAATTTCACTACGTCAGCCGTATGGAGAAAGTCCTGAAAATAACGCTCGGCATCCGGTAGCACCGCCGCAACTGACCTGCTACTTGCCCGTGCCGTAGTTTTCGGCCCAGCTCATCATACCGCCGAGCAGGTTGCGGACATTCTTAAAGCCAGCCCGCTCCATGAATTCCTTTGCGAGCCCGGAGCGGTTGCCAGAGCGGCAGTAGACGATGACCTCGTCTTCCTTATGCTGTTCCAACTCGCCCATACGGCCCATCAGGCTGCCTAATGGAATAAATTCACCGCCGATATTAAAGGCTGCCCGCTCATTGGGCTCCCGTACATCGAGCAGTACAAAATCTTCGTTACCGTCCATTTTGGACTTGAGTTCCTGAACGCGGATATCTTCTGCCATTTTTGTTTTAGTTATTCAGTGATGACGAGCTTGCGGTGCAGGGACCGGTTCGTCGCTGGGTCATAGACCTTTACTATATACATTCCAGGCCGGAATTCGTTCAGCCCGAGCTCTCTGACCAGCATTTGATCCAATACAACCTGCCCCAACGGGTTCACGAGCTGCATACGGTAGTCTTCTGGCCAGCGTACGCCTTCTATGCGTATGTAGGCGCGCTCCTGAGCTGGATTAGGGTACAGACGAAGATCGAGGTCCAGCGCTTCCGCAGAAGAGGTGCCAGAGCTCAGTGGCCGTTCATTGCCCATAACCGGGCGCAGCATTAAAGACCCCGACAGGAAGCCCTCCGGGAAAGGCTGCCAACCTTCATCGTCGTTATTGAAAAACAAGGCAGAGCCGCCAGCGGGCGAGTTGCGGTCAAAGCCTACCGGTATGCAATCGAGGTAGTCGCAGGGCGATACCTGCTCCCAGCCGATATAGAAATCACCAGCCGGGATAAACACCGCCGTCGGCCCGTTATCCCCAAACAGGGGATAGGTAGTGAACGCCTGCAGGCTATCGTAGTAAGAAGAGGGATAGAACGGCCGCTCAAAGGTCATCCGGATTTCCGGCTCATCATCAAGCTCGCCCACCCAAACCTGCAGATGGAATTCCTGTCCGGATACATTGCTGATGATGCGTGGGAAATTGAACTGAACCGCTTGCAAAGAGTCATCGACCGTTGTCGTATACTTTACGGCGACCTGATCACCTTCCTGCACCACTACCCCGTTTTCTGCCGTGCCGTCGTCGTAGGCAAAGTAGTTATCAAAAACAGTGGTCCTCACCGCGCGGTTATTGTTCGCCACAGCTTCGTACCCCTGCCCGTCCTGCTCATTGGTCACATCCGTGAGGTTGTACTCCACCTCAAACTCCAGGCGGGGCTCGGCATCAAAGACCGCATTCCCAAGGGCATCAATAGCATTGCCCAGCCCTTCAAACTCTTGTGCATATCCAATGCTCTCGTTAGCAAAAACCGTACGGCAACAGGCATCCAGCAAGTTGGACTGCAGAACCTGAATGCCGGTGTTTGCTTCGGCAATCCGCAGTACGCCGGCACCTGCGTTGAGCGCCTGATCATTGTCCAGATTGAACAGGAAAGTATTATAGCTTTCCGGCAGGAAGTCAGCTGCACGGCCATCAAAGTGCCTCCAGGGCATGCTCGTATAAGGAATGGTGAAGGCAGCGGGCACCCGGGTGAGGGCCACATCAGTGATATTAGACTGGAAAGTCACGAATTCATTGCTCAGCCAAACGTAGTCGAGGTTCCAGATGTCATCAATCCCATTCCCGCTATTGTAGGCAGAAAAGCGGAACTGAAAAGCGCTATGCTTAAAATTATTCGGTACTTCAAAGGGGAAGAAAAACCCGGCAGGTACGGTATCCAGGTTCATCTCCTCCGGGAAAAACTCATGGATCACCTCCCAGTCGCCACCTTGCTGCTTGAACTCAAGCACCATGTAGTCATCCTCTTCAGGAGACTGCCCCAAGCCTTTTGGCTGCAGCCAGAAAGTGAGGTAGACATTCCCGCTGAGCTGTGTCAGGTCTAAATAAGTGGAGGTAAGGCGGTCGTTTACCCCTTCTGAGCTGTAGGGCCGGCCGTTGCGGTCCAACCCATCAAAAGTGGCTACTCCAAGGCTGGGCTGATCCGTAGCGAACGTACGGTTGATGTATACATCTTCATCCAGCCATAACTCCGTGGGAGGTACGATGGCATCGTAGGCAAAGTCATCCAGAAAGGCTTCCTGCCCTGCACTGCCGCCCAGCTTCAGCGTATCGTGCTGAATACGGAAGGTGAAGTGGTAGACATCGCAAACGGTAAAGGAGTCACAAACGGTGATGTCGATTTTATCTTCTCCGGCATAGCGGCTGGCTACATAGACAAAGCTGCTGTCCGGTGCACTGTAGTTGTTAAAGTAGACCAGCTTATCGCGCCCCTCGTAATCATCGGGGACATCCGTAATCTTATTGCAGGCCAGCGGGCCCGGCAGCTGTGAAGCCTGCACATCAAGAGCGATGGATTCTTCTGACTGAAGGGTGATAGGCGCTATATCGTATTCCTGTGCCACCCGCCGCCCCACCACATCAAAGGAGGTGCTGGCACAGCCGTTCGGGTTACAAAATTCGACAATAAAGAGGTATTCTGCCCCAAGCAGGTCATCAGCTCCGGTAATGACCAGGGTTGCCTGCCCATCTTCCACCTGTAGCTCAGCATCGCCAATGGGATTGCCTTCGCACTCAATGCATTCAAACGCACCGGCCACCTGCCCCAGGCCAAAGGTGTCAATATCCACGGACAGCTCTACGGTCTCACTGGCGTCGATGTAGGTGACATCGGTCTCTTCGAGCTGACAGTTCCGGCTACGAAGTGGACTGTTTGCCCGGTCGTAGCCTTTTGGCAATTGAAGGCCTTCCTGTGCCCGGTAGTGCTCCAGTAGCGCGTTGCCACCGATGGGTACCAGCTGCTGAGCATTGGCGGAACAGGCAATAAAAAGTATGATAGAAAGGTAGAGTAATCGCTGCATGTCTGTAAGTTAATTCGCCTGCCGCGTTTGAGTGGGCAGTATTGGCACCGGTTGCTCCGGCATATTTTGAAAACGGCAAAGTTATTTATTTGTTGCTCGTTTGGGAAACGCCCATTGCAGGAAATCCGGCATTATTTGGCCCCAGGTTTGTGGATTGTGCTCGCCCCCCTTCACTTCAACGTAGCGAATGGCTTTCTTTCGGTCATAACCAATGGTTTCCAAAGCCTTGATCAGGTCCAGCGTATCGTCTATGGCGTCAATAATGCCGTTGTTGTTGCGGTCGGCCTGTTCGTCATCCGTCCCGGCCTGTAGCCAGAAACGGAGTGGCGGAAAGGCTTTGCTTTTTTCCACATAAGTTTGCACAATACGATCGGCATCCGGAGCATCCTTACGGAATGGCTTGGAGCGCCACCAAAGGGAGCCCGAGAACACCCCAACCTGCCCGAAAACCTCAGGGTGGTGCCAGGCGATATCAAAAGCGGAAAGTCCGCCCAGTGAAAAGCCCGCTATGGCGTTGGCCTTCGGGCCTTCAGCAATCCGGTACTGCTGCCTGAGCAACGGCACCAACTCCCGAAGCAAAAACCGGGTATAAGCCCCGGCTTTGCGGCCCCGGTTCATGTAGTCTGCCCGGCCGGCCGTGCCGTATTCCTGCATGCGGTCACCGGCATCTACGGCAACTGTAATAAAATGGCTTACCTTTCTCTTTCGGTATAACCGCTCCAATACCCTGACGAAGCGCAGCGCTTCGAGGTCCTGCCCATCATTCAGGCAAAGCAAGGGGTAGCTACGCTCGGACTCCAAATACCCGGGCGGCAACAGTACGCGCACCCTGACTTCCCGTTTCAGCCAGGCAGACCGCAAGCCAGGCAGTTCCTCCACCTCTACCCTACCCGCATCCGGCGAAAAAAATTGAAAAAAATTCCGAATGGCTTCCCTTTTGAACAACCGCATGAATTTCAAGGATTTATTTTGACATCAGCTCCGCAGGCGCACAAAAATACCACCGATTAATTCGTGTACGAAGTATTAAACATTCAACTATTGCCCTGCTACCTGATAAGCATTTGAACATCAGCAATTTAAAACTTTGAAAAACCGGAAAAGCCCGTATTTTTGCAGAACTTATTGTCAAAAGTACAATTACTCTGCCTTTCGGGGCGGCATCAAGACGAAAAACGTGAGAGAGACTTATCACAAGTGGTACTCCCAGAGCCTTAGCCGGGAGATCGAAATGCTCATCTACGGACATCAGGGCTATCCGGTGATCCTGTTCCCTTCCAGTCAGGGCCGGTATTACGAGGGCAAGGACTTCGGTTTGGTACAGACCGCGCACTGGTACGTGGAGCGGGGCTTTATTCAGATTTTCTGCCCCGACAGCGTGGACGCACTGAGCTGGTACAACAAGGGTATCCATCCGGCAGACCGGGTCAGGAACCATGTCTGGTATGATCAGATGCTCCTTCACGAGCTGGTGCCGAGCATCCGGTGGAATACAGCAGGGGGCAAGGTAGCCGTTGCAGGTGCGAGTTTTGGCGGCTACCATGCGGCCAATTTCGCTTTTAAGCACCCGGAACTGGTCAGCCACATGTTTTCCATGAGCGGCGCCTTTGACATAAAAATGTTTATGGATGGTTATTACGACGATAATGTCTATTTTAACAACCCGGTAGATTTCCTTCCGGGCAACAACCATCCGGCGCTCTGGCAGATGAACATCGTCCTGGGCACCTCTGAATGGGATATTTGCCTGGATGCCAACAAGCACCTTTCGCACCTGCTCAACCAAAAAGGCATCAACCACTGGTTGGACATCCGGGGCTGGAAGGAGCATGACTGGCCGCTTTGGCAGGAAATGTTCCCGCATTATTTATCTCTGATCTAGAACATCCATTTACGCAAGCACTTGTCTAAAAACCATAAACTCCATGAAAAAAATTGGCATTCTCTTCGGTCAGGAACGTTCTTTCCCGCACGCGCTGATCGACCGTATCAACTCCAAGAAGGTGAAAGGGATCCAAGCCGAGCCCGTTTCCATCGACAAAGTGGTACAAGCAGCCCACTCGGGCTACGCGGTGATCATCGACCGTATCTCACAGGATGTCCCCTTCTACCGGGCTTTCCTGAAAAATACAGCGGCCAGTGGCACCGCCGTGATCAACAACCCCTTCTGGTGGAGTGCGGACGAAAAGTTCTTCAACAACACCCTGTCTGAGAAAATCGGAGTGCCTGTCCCTAAAACTGTGCTTCTGCCTTCCAAGGACCACCCGGCGGATACTTCTGCAGAGTCCTTTTCCAACCTGGCTTTCCCATTGGACTGGGAAGGTATTTTTGAGTACGTGGGCTTCCCGGCTTTCATGAAGCCGTTCGCAGGCGGTGGATGGAAGAATGTGTACAAACTGGATAATGCTGATGACTTCTTCCGCGCCTACAACGAAACCCATCAGCTGGTGATGATGCTGCAGGAGGCTATTGATTTCAGCGCTTACTTCCGTTGTTACTGCATTGGCGGCAAGCACGTCCGTATCATGCCCTATGAGCCGCGCAACCCGCATCACCTGCGCTACGCTGCGCACTTTGACGTGGGCGAAGAGATGATGAAAACACTGGAAGACTACGTGCTGCGCCTCAATCAGGCCCTGGGCTACGACTTCAACACCGTAGAGCTGGCCATCCGTGATGGCGTGCCTTACGCTATCGACTTTTGCAACCCGGCACCGGATGCCGATCTACACTCAGTCGGGCAAGCCAACTTTGACTGGGTGGTGGAAACCGCTGCCAGCTACGCTATTGAGCGTGCACAGGCACAGGTAGACGGACAGGACAACCTGACCTGGGGCACCTTTATGAAAGGTGCAGTCAACGGTGCAAAACTTTAAAATAGTCAGCTGACGGCAGGTTTTCTTCCAAAGGCTTGCCGTCAAAATCCTTAGCTTTGCCGCTGTAACAAGCAATTGATATGTCTTCATTACGATTAGCGATCCTGGACATGTACGACAATACGCCCAATCAGGGCATGCGCTGCATTCAGGATATCGTGCGCCGCTTTGAGGCGCACTACGAATGGAAAATCTTCGACGTGCGTGGCAAAGCTGAGGTGCCTGGCATGGACTACGATATTTATATTTCCACCGGCGGCCCTGGCAGCCCCTTTGAAGGAGACGGCATCTGGGATGCCCGCTACTTCGACTGGATGCAGCAGGTCTGGGACTGGAATCAGATTCCCGGCAACCGGAAGAAGCATGTCTTTTTCATTTGCCACTCCTTTCAGATGGCGGTGCGGCATTTCGAACTGGCAGAAGTAACGGAGCGTAAGTCCATGTCTTTTGGGACGTTCCGCTGCCACATGACAGATGCAGGTGCAAGCGACCCCAATTTCCAGGGGCTGCCCAATCCTTTTTTCATCGCGGACTTCCGTCACTGGCAGTGCATACAGCCTAATGAGAAAAGGCTGGCGGAATTAGGCGCGGACCTACTTGCCCTGGAGAAAATCAGGCCTCATGTCCCGCTGGAGCGAGCTGTAATGGCCATTCGGTTTTCACCGGAAATCATTGGCACGCAGTTCCACCCGGAAGCGGACCCCGATGGTATGCGGGAGCACTTTATGGACCCGGCCCGGCAAAAGGCGGTTGTGGAAGAACATGGAGAAGAGAAGTACCTTCGCATGATCAAGCACCTGCGGGATTCCGATAAAATCGGGCTGACGCATGAGATCGTCCTGCCGCTCTTCCTGCACCGCGCCATCAATGCTTTAGAAGAGGCTCCGGCCGCTGTTTGACCAAACGATCCGGAGCCATGACCGCGCATGCCTTTGGCATTGCCGGCGACACATACACCCTTGTTTGACCGATGCCGATGCGGCACGCCGCCGGCACAAAACGCTAAACCTATGGTTCCCGATCTGCGGAAACAATTCAACGATGCGTTCACATCTGAGCGCTATCAGGCGCTGCTCGAATGGGTAGAAAAGCAGTACAACCACCGACCGCCCTTTCGCATTGCCGAGACACCCGTTTTTATACCGGATGACCTGAAAGCTAAACTCTTTGAAGCCTGCGATCAGATTACGGATGTGATCGTCGCTCCCGACTTTGAGGAGCGTTCCCGTAGTGCGCTGCTCGCCGGGCAGGAAGTCCCTAACGAAACGCCGCACACCACTTTCTTACAAATGGACTTTGGCATTTGCCAGGAAGCAGACGGGACACTGACTCCTCAGCTTATTGAAGTGCAGGGCTTCCCCTCCCTTTACTTTTTCCAGGACTTGGTGGCTCGGGGATACCAGGAAATTTACGATCTTCCGGAAGGCTACTCTCACCTCTTTGGTGGCCTGACTTCTGAAACGTACCTCGAAAAGCTGCGGCAGGTCATCATTGGCGACCACGACCCGGAAGAAGTCATCCTGCTGGAAGTCGAGCCGGACACTCAGGTGACCAGAATTGACTTCATTGCAGCTAAGCATATGATTGGCATTGAGTCCGTTTGTGTGTCTGAAGTCAAAGTGGAAGGCAGAAAAGTGTTCTACTTCAAGGAGGGCCGCAAGATACAGGTGAGGCGCATTTTCAACCGTGTTATTTTTGATGAGCTGATCCGCCGCGACGACCTCAAGCGGGAGTTTTATTTCATCCAAGAGCACGACGTGGAATATGTAGGTCATCCAAACTGGTTCTTCCGCATCAGCAAACATACCCTGCCGCTGATTGACAGCCCGTATGTACCCAAATCTTACTTCCTCAACGAGCTGGAGACACTGCCGGAAGACCTGCACAATTACGTGCTCAAACCATTGTACTCCTTCGCTGGTACCGGAGTCATCATCAACATCAATCAGCACGATGTGGATGCAATCAAAGACCCTGAGAATTACATTCTGCAGCGCAAGGTAACGTACGCGCCGGTGGTAGAGACGCCCGGCGAACCTTCGAAGTGTGAAATCCGGATGCTCATGCTTTGGGAACGCGGCGCCCCCCGTCCGGTGATGGTCAACAACCTGGCCCGGCTAAGCAAAGGCCTGATGGTCGGCGTACGCTACAACCGGGACAAGGATTGGGTAGGCGGCAGCGTAGGGCTGTTTAAGGTTTAGACCTTATTGCCAAGATAATTGAGGATTTCCTCCACGTATTTGCGGTGATTGGCCAGGCGGGGCACTTTATGCTGCCCTCCAAACTTCCCTCGGGAACGCATCCAGTCGTGGAAAGTTCCTGGAGGGAGTGCATGCAGGCGCAGTTGCTCCAGGGCGAGGCTTTTGGAGCGCTTCGCTTCGTAGTCTGAATTGGCGGCCTGCAAAGCTTTGTCCAGCATATGAGCAAACTGCGCTTCGTCAGCGGGTTCCCGCTCGAACTCAACCAGCCATTCGTGGCCGCCTTTGCTGTTGCCATTGAAATAAACCGGAGCTACAGTGTACTCGGAGACGATCGCTCCCGTACGGCGGCAGGCCACATCCAATGCCTGATCGGTATTCTCCACCATGACTTCCTCGCCAAAAGCATTGACAAACTGCTTGGTGCGCCCCGTGATCTTGATGCGGTAGGGCTCCGTTGAGGTAAAGGTTACGGTATCTCCAGGCGTGTAGCGCCAAAGACCTGCATTCGTAGTGACCACAAGGGCATAATTTCGACCCGCCTGTACTTCATGCAGGGGCACCGCAACGGGATTGGGCTTATCCCACTCTGTCATGGGCAGGAATTCATAGTACACGCCGTTATTGAGCAGCAGCAGCATATCGTCCCGGCTGAAGTCGTCCTGAGCCGCAAAATATCCCTCAGAAGCATTATAAATTTCCTGATAGCTGATGTCTTCCGAAGGGAAGAAGGCCTCAAACTGCTTGCGGTAAGGGGTAAAGCTGACCCCACCGTGCACATAACCCTGAAAATTAGGCCAGACTTCCAACATATTGCTTTTTCCGGTAAGTTCCAGAATGCGCCGGAACAGCACCACCGTCCAGGTTGGCACCCCGCCAATCATGACCATATCGGGTTCGTTGGCTCCGATTTGGGCCAGTTTTTCCAGCTTCACCTCCCAGTCGTGCAGCAACGCTGTTTTAAAGTCCGGTGTAAAGAACGGGCGCCCCACCGCAGGCATATTCTGAATCATAATGGCAGACACATCGCCATAGGTAGTCTTGGGATAAGGCTCGAAGGGAAATAAGCTCCCACCCATAATCATACTTTTGCACTCAAACTGACGGGCATCGGGGCGGTTGTGGTAAAAAAGCGCCATTGTGTCCCAAGTACCGCGGATGTGGCATTTGCGGAGGTTCTGAGCAGGTACGGGGATGAATTTGCTGCGATCGCTTGTCGTACCGGAAGACTTGGAGAACCAACGGACCTGACCACTCCAGAGCACATCTTTCTCGCCATACATCATCCGCTTGATGAAGGGCTTGAGGCCATCGTAATCATTGACCGGTATCCGGCGGGCAAATTGTGCCGCATCACGGATATCGCGGTAGCCATATCGCCGCCCCCATTCGGTATGTTTGGTAAACTGCAGCAGCTGCTTCAGCAATTGCTCCTGAACCTGATGGGGGTGCTCCATAAAATGCCGAATACCTTTATACCGTTGCTGATAATACCATTTAAAGGCCCGGTTGATCGACTTCCTCATAGAGGCGATGGTGTTGTTGGCGATGTATGTGTTCAAATATAAGGATTATGCGGTGCTTTTGCACCACTGCCTAAGTATTAATCCATGCGCAGCCCCTTACCTTTCGAGAAAAGCTACTTGACCGGTTATTAAAGCTCCAGCTTCAGGAACTGCCCGGTGTAGCTGTCTTTTTTCTTTGCGACCTGCTCGGGGGTGCCTGTACAGACCACCGTGCCGCCCCGGTGACCACCTTCAGGCCCCATGTCAATGATGTGGTCGGCTACCTTGATCACATCCATATTGTGCTCAATGATGATCACGGTATTGCCTTTATCCACCAGCTTATTGATGACGCGCAGCAGATGTCGGATGTCTTCAAAGTGCAGGCCGGTGGTGGGCTCATCCAGAATATAAATGGTATTGCCTGTGTCGCGTTTGGCCAGCTCTTCTGCCAGCTTCACCCGCTGTGCTTCGCCTCCCGACAGGGTCGTAGCCTGCTGCCCCAGCGTGATGTATCCAAGCCCCACTTCCCGAAGCGTGCGCAGCTTTCGGAAAATGTTGGGTACCGGCTCGAAGAACTCGGCGGCTTCTTCCACCGTCATATTCAGCACATCGTTGATCGACTTGCCTTTGTACAGCACCTCCAGAGTTTCCCGGTTGTAGCGGCGCCCCATACAGGTCTCACATTCGACATGTACATCGGGCAAAAAGTTCATTTCAATGACCCGCATTCCGGAACCTTTGCAGGTTTCGCACCGGCCGCCCTTCACATTGAAGGAAAAGCGCCCCGGTTTGTACCCGCGGATTTTTGACTCCGGCAGTTCGGAAAAGATCTTGCGGATATCTGTAAAAACCCCGGTATAGGTCGCCGGGTTCGAACGGGGTGTCCGCCCAATCGGCGACTGATCAATTTCAATGACTTTATCCAGCTTATCCAGTCCCTTAATGCTTTTGTAAGGCATAGGCGGCTTCAGGCTTTTGTAGAAATGCTGCCGCAAAATCGGGTACAGCGTTTCGTTGATGAGCGTGGACTTGCCGCTGCCCGACACGCCGGTTACGCAGGTCAGGGTGCCCAGCGGTATTTTGACATTTACTTTTTTCAGGTTGTTGCCTTCCGCCCCTTTGAGCTCAAAGACTTCTCCGGTGCCTTTACGGCGGGCCTTCGGCACTTCGATCTGCCGGGTGTTGTTCAGGTAGTCGGAAGTCAGGGTATGCCCTTTGATAAATTCCTCCGGGGTGCCTGCACCAACGAGTTCTCCCCCGTGCTTGCCCGCACCAGGACCCAAATCAATAACATAGTCCGCCGCCAGCATGATGTCCTTATCGTGCTCCACTACAATGACGGTATTGCCGATGTCAGACAGCTCACGCAGGGCTTCGATCAGGCGTTGGTTATCGCGTTGGTGCAGACCGATGCTGGGCTCGTCCAAAATGTAGGTGATGCCTGTCAGCTGGGAGCCAATTTGGGTAGCCAGGCGAATGCGCTGTGCCTCCCCTCCAGACAGGGTGCGCGCCGGGCGGTTGAGCGAGAGATAATCCAGCCCTACGTGGAGCAAAAAACCCAGTCGTAGGCGGATTTCCTTCAGGATATCCCGGGCGATCAGGGCCTGACGTTCCGACATTTGGGATTCCAGGCCTTCCATCCAGTCGCGGAGCATGGTGAGGTCCATTTCCGCCAGCTCACCGATGTGCTTGTCGTTGATTTTGAAGTGGAGCGACTCCTGCTTCAGGCGATAGCCGTTGCAGTCCGGGCACGTATCAATGGTCATGAACTCCTCTGCCCAGCGCCGGATTTTCTCCGAGCTCGTGTCTTCGTACCAGCGAGACAGCATATTAACGATGCCCTCCTGCGCCAGGTCGTAAGAATAGTCGTTGTAGTCATTGACCTTGACCTTAAAGGATTTGTCGCCGCCGTGCAGGATGACTTCCAGGGCTTCCTTCGGAATGTCTTTTACGGGGGTGGTAAAACTGAACTTATATTTTTTGGCAATGGCCCGCAGCTGTTTGAAGGTCATATTTTTTCGGGGCTCTCCCAGTGGAGCGATACCGCCCTCGTTGATGCTCCGCTCCTCATCTGGCATGACCTTATCCAGGTCCACCCGGTTGATTTTACCCAGTCCATTGCAGTTGGGGCAGGCACCGTAAGGGGAGTTGAAGGAAAAGCTGTTGGGCGAAGGTTCCTCATAGGAAATGCCAGCATCGGGGTCCATCAGGTTGCGGCTGAAAGTCCGGACCTCCTCCTTATTGTGCTCCATGATAAAGACCAGCCCGTTGCCCATCTTCAGGGCAGCCTGCAGAGATGTATTCAGGCGGGCCGCCCGGTCTTCGGATACTTTGATGCGGTCAATGACCACCTCAATATCATGTACCTTGTAGCGGTCTACTTTGAGGCCGGGGACCAGGTCGAGTATTTCGCCATCCACCCGGACTTTGGCGTACCCCTGTTTGCGGGTCTGCTCAAAGAGCTCGCGGTAGTGCCCCTTCCGCCCCCGGACTAGCGGAGCCAGAAGAAGGATTTTCTTACCATCATACTCCCCCATGATCTGCTCCTTCATCTGCTCCTCGGTGTACTTCACCATGCGCTTGCCCGTGGCATAGGAGTAAGCTTCACTTGCCCGGGCGTAGAGCAGCCGCATAAAGTCATAGACTTCCGTGATGGTGCCTACTGTGGAGCGGGGATTGCGTCCGGTCGTCTTTTGCTCAATGGAAATAACCGGGCTGAGCCCGTTGATTTTTTCCACTTCCGGGCGCTCCATCTCCCCGATAAACTGCCGGGCATAGGAGGTAAAAGTCTCCATGTAACGGCGCTGCCCTTCGGCGTAGATGGTATCAAAAGCCAGGGAAGATTTCCCGCTTCCACTAATGCCCGTAATGACGACCATTTTGTTGCGTGGAATCTGCAAGTCGATATCCTTGAGATTGTGCTCCCGGGCACCAATCACTTCGATATAGTCCTTCTCTTTAATCTGCTCATAGGCGGCTAGCCCGCTCGCTGGGTACTCTGTCATAAGGTGTGAATTATTCGGCACCCTTGTATAACTGAATGGGGGGCGGTAGTGTTGAGGCTTATCCTGAATTATGCGCACCTTTTGCGGGTTGCCATTGCTTCACTATATCCCAGTGCCCGCAGTCCAGCAATTTTAAATGTACCTGAGGCATACCTTCCAGGGCGGCAGTAAGCTTTCGGGCGGGGACCAGGATGTCTTTATTCCCCATCCCAACTTCCACGGGACAGTCCGCGCCGGCCAAAATCTGCTGTGCCCGATTTTTACCAAGCTTAAAGGCCAACAGGCTTTGCCAGGTACCGAATAGCCGTTGCCGGGTGGCTTCGGTAGCGAGTTGCGTTTGCAAATACCGAAGTGCAAACCGGTCGATCACGCCCCAGTCCCGGAGCAGGCTGGCCAATTGCAGGAACCGCATAGGGCGCTTTAGCCAACGGGCTGTCCGGTAGCGCATTCCTGCCGGCGTATGATCGATCAGCCCGCCCCAGCTGCTGCCTAATCCATCAGGTGCCAGCAGGTAGAGGCGTTCGGGCCGCTGCTTCAGCTCCGGCAACAGGCTGATCCAGAGCCGCCCACCCAGGCTGTGCCCCAGCCCTTCCCAGGGCCGGCCCGCCGTAAGCTTCCGGATGACCTGCATTAAATCGCCAGGTGAAAAAACCGGGTCTTCCCACTTCGTTTGTCCATGAAAGGGCAGGTCGATGAAATAACAGGTGTACGCCGCTTCCGGAAAAGCACGCATCAGGGGCAACAGCACTGAGCCGTCCTGTCCAAAACCATGGAAGGCCAACAGGCACTTTGGGCCATAGCCCAGCTCACGGTAAGCTACCCGCCCGTTCAGCAACTCCAGAAAGCGGACCGTTCCCTGCATTATTTTTCACCTATGACCGTGCCGTCAGGGATGTGGACGCCTTTTTTCAGTACGATGATACCATCCCGGACCACATAAGTCTCGGTCTCTGTGTCTTCCATATCGGGGCTGCCCTTGATTACCACATTATCACCTACCCGGCAGTTTTTATCCACAATAGCCCGGTGGATGACGCACTCGTTGCCGATCCCCATTGGCTGTATCGCCTTCTCCATTTCGTGCAGGGTCTCGTAGTAGTCGTTACCCATTACAATGGCCTCTGAAATTTCAGTGCCTTCACCGATACGCGAGCGGATACCGACCACAGAACGTTCAATCTTCTTGGCATGAATGATGCAGCCTTCTGCGATCAGTGCTTTATTGAACCAAGTACCGTACACCTTGGAAGGTGCCAGCAGTCGGGGCCGGGTGTAGACCAGCTTTTGATTGTCGAATAGATTGAAGTCGGGGATGTTGTCCGTCAGTGCAATATTGGCTTCAAAGAAGGAGCGGATAGTCCCGATATCGGACCAGTACTCATCAAAAGCGTAGCTGGCCACTTTGTAGCCTCCGGTAATGGCGTTAGGAATGATCTCTTTGCCAAAATCAGTCGCATCCGGGTGGTCGTCGAAAAGCTTAGCCAGGAACTCGCGCTTGAAGATGTAAATACCCATAGAGGCCAGGTAGTGCTTCTCCTGGGAAGCATACTCCTCCGGCACGGCTGATTTCCAATCCGGTAAGAGGTCAGGGCCGGGCTTTTCTGTGAAGTCCTCGATAAAGCCCTCTGCATTGACCTTCATAATGCCAAAAGCCGGTGCGTCTCTGGCAGTGACAGGAATAGTAGCGATGGTAAGGTCGGCCTCCTGATCAATATGGTAGTTCGCCAAGACACCAAAGTCCATTTGGTACAACTGATCGCCTGATAGGACCAGCACGTAATCGTGCTCATGCGCACGCAGATGGTGCATGGTTTGCCTTACGGCATCGGCTGTTCCCTGGAACCAATTGCTGCTCGACGGAGTCTGCTCTGCTGCCAGGATGTCTACAAACCCATGGGAAAACATATCAAAGTGATAGGTATTCTTGATATGCTGATTGAGGGAAGCTGAGTTGAATTGGGTAAGTACAAACATGCGACGCACCCCGGAATTCAGGCAGTTCGAAATCGGAATGTCAATCAGGCGGTACTTACCGGCAATCGGCACAGCGGGCTTGGAGCGCTCACTTGTAAGTGGGTAAAGGCGGGAGCCTGCGCCGCCCCCCAGGATCAGGCTTATCATTCGGATCATAGTGCAAAGTGGTTAGGTGGTTTATATCATTTGTTCATACACTTCCTGGTAATCCGCAGCGGAGCGCTCCCAGGAAAAGTCAATTTCGGTAATTCGCTGCCGGATATCTTCAAACACAGCACGGTTATGAAACAACTCTACAGCCCGGTAGATCGCGATATGCCCATCATCCAGATTGAAGTGGGTAAAGCGGATGCCACGCCCTTCGTTATTCGGTACTCCGATATCAGGCACGGTGTCTTTCAGCCCGCCCACTGATCGTACTATGGGCAGGGTTCCGTAGCGCATAGCGTACATTTGGTTCAACCCACAGGGCTCCACGCGGGAAGGCATCATCAGGAAGTCAGAACCGGCATACAGTTGATGCGCTAACCCTTCATTATATTCCAGCACCACGTCAAAGCGCCCAGGGTAGCGGTTGGCCAGATTTCGGAAAGCATCGTGTATCCAATGTTGCCCGGTGCCCAGCACAGCAAAAGCGACCTGCATGCCTGACTGCAGGACGCGGTCGATGAGGTCCGGCAGTAAGTCTGCGCCTTTCTCACCCACCAGCCGGCCGATGAAAGTCACCAGCGGCAGCTTAAGGTCGATGCGAAAACGAGGGCCCAGTGCTTCTTTGCTGGACTGCTTAAACTCCGCAAGGCTACCGGTCCAGTTGTACAGCAGGAAGGGGTCTTCTTTTGGGGACCACACCTGCGTATCAATCCCGTTGATGATGCCCAGGCATTTGTGGCGTTCATGCTGTAACAGCGCCTCCATGCCGTTGGAATCTTCACGCAGCTCTTCCAAGTAGGAAGGCGATACCGTGGTCACCCGCCACGCACACTTGATCGCTGTTGCCAGCGGATTGATGGTATGCCTCCAGTCGAGTAAGCCCCGGGCTTCGGCATCAAAAAACGGCAGCAGGTACATTTTGTCCCAACCGTAGTTGCCATGGTAAGCACCGTTGTGAATGGTAAAAACGGTAGGAATATGTTGCAGGCTCCGGTACTCCGGGCAATGCTTCACCATGAAAGGGATCAGCCCGGTGTGGTGGTCATGGCAGTGCAGGAGGGCCGGCTTGCCCGGGCTGTTGACGATCCATTGCAGCACCGCCTGCTGAAAGGCCAGGTAGCGCTCCACTTCATCACTATACCCTTGCCCGCCCGGGTCTGCATAGACGCCCGGCCGGTCAAACAAGCCTGGGATGTCCGCAACAAAGAAAGGGAACCCAAGGCTGTCGCCTGTAAATTGTTGTATGCTGAATGGGATGTGGCGGTTGTGCAGACGCACGACGCCCTGGTAAACCGGCTGAAAGGTTTTGCCCTCAAACCACTTGAGGCGGTATTTGGGGATGACGACGCCCGTAGACAAACCTGCCTGATTGAGATACTTAGGCAGTGCACCTACTACGTCGCCCAGCCCGCCTGCTTTGGCGGCCGGGTAGCACTCTGCGCTAATGTGTAATACCTTCATAGTTGGTTATCGTTGCTGATACCCGCATTAACGCAACACGGGACGCCCGGAAAATAAGAAAATTTCCAGCAGCGGAGGGCATAACAGAAGGATGTTTCTGTAAAAATGAAGCGCGCCTTGCGGGACATGTCCTGCAAGGCGCGTATTGAAGTTTAGCTATTTTTCTGCTTCTCTTCTTTCTTCTTCTTTTCGTCTTCTGGCTTTGGACGGCTGTTGCCGTAGGAGCCACTCCAGCGCTTGCCTTTTTTCGTGCGCTTATCACCTTTTCCCATCTTTATATGAGTTGATGTTAATAAATATCAATTATCGCCGCAAAGATAAAAAATCCTTTGAAGGAGAAGAAACTGCGCTACGGCCTATTTTCAGGGCGTGTGCAGCACGCGGCGGACCAGGATTCGCCCATCGTCCAATCTTGCCCGTAGCAAGAATAGCCCCGGTCCAAAGCGGCTGAGGTCTACATAAGGCAATTCCTGCACAGCAGGGGATGCCCAAACCAGCCTGCCCTGAGCATCCAACACTTCCAGTGTGGTGCCGTTGCTGCCGCCCTGTGGCAGCTGAAGGTAGACTTTTCCGGTGGTGGGATTGGGGAAAGCGCCCAATTCACCAACCGGGCCCGGCAAGACTTCGTCATTAGCCAACGTTTGGTCGAAAATGACGAGCGTATCTCCACCTGGCAGGTCATAATCAAGCGTATCGCCCGCTGCATCAATAAGGTACACGCCGTTTACCTGAGTGGGGAATGGGGTTTCGGGCACGGAGCGTCCCATGATGATATCGGCACTCACGATGAAGTTCACCGTGGCCAGGCGGCTGTAGCCACTACTCCCCGGCCCACTCTTCTGACTCCAGGCCAGATCGTACCGCCCCTGCCCAAACTCTACCAGGTCCCGGCGGACGGTCAGCAGGTCTTCAGAATGCCCCAGAAAGGCATCATCGTTATAGTCCACTGTGATGGAATGCGGTACCGTCAGCCCGATTGGATAATCAAAGTTCAAACTGATGCTATGGAGGTTTTCTGCCAAATGATCCGCATCCCCTACATAAAGCCCTGCACTAAAGGAGAAGTACTCCGGTGTATTGTTGTCAATAGTGAAGCTTTCCTGATCAAACTCCAGATAGACCGGTACAGCCCCGGGGGTAGGGGCGCTGACCACGGCATTATCGGGCATATAGTTAAAGTTGATTGCGTCGACGTCCCATTCATCAATAAAGCCATCCCCGTCACAGTCCAGGTGCTTGAAATCAACCGCACCAGCGTACTCCTGCCAATCGTCGCTAAAATTAGGCGCCCAGGCAATTGGATTGTTGGGATCAGGGAAGACCGTCCGCTCCGGGCCGGCACTACCGTAGCCCAGCCCGATATTGACCAGGTCATATATGTTAGGCAGGCGGTCCCCGTTTGCATCACCGGGCCAGACACAGTCGGTTTGGGCACAGAGGTCGTTCGGGGAATCAGCGAAAATAGCCTCACAGTAAGTATCCGTACAGCCATCGGCCGTCCAGATGGTCAGGCAAACGGTTGCCGTATCGCCAGGCAGCTCAAGGAAGGCACTATTGCCCATTGGAAAGTTAGAAGCATCGAGTACGCCATTAATGGTCACGATGGCGCTATCGAAAGCCGTTGAAGTATTGAACAGGTAAACATTAGCGTCCGACACAAAGCTAAACAGGAAGCTGGCCTGGCAGGAGGTTGGCGGACAGGCACCTGGCGTCCAGGAAGTCACGCCATGCCAGGTCTCTGCCACACACGAATTAACATAGGTCTGCCCATTGCACCCACAGACCGGGTCTGCAATCGTAGGACAGATGACAGTTTCGTCAATTTGAAGGGAATCAATACAATTTTCCTGGCCCGATAGATCGCTGCCAATGAAAAAAATAAATCCCCCCAAGACCAACCAAAAACGTAAGCGTTGCATGTGAATCATTTTATCTAGACCATCCATGTTTCAAAAATGCACATAATTGTACTTGCGCCAAAGGACAAAAATTGTATTTTGTCAGCCACTTGATTACCCTAAAATAACATAAACACTTGATTTAAAGCAATATACAAAATCAAGGCGTCAAAATTGTTCGGACCCAAAATGATCAGCCCTAAGCTCATCTCCTTTCTTTCCGCTCTTTCAGCCAGAGACCGGCTGCAATTTGAGCGATTTCTGCGCTCTCCGTACTTCAATGAAAGCGAGACTTTGCTTTTGCTTTTTCGATACCTAAATGACCAGTTGAGCAGCGACAGGATGCACGAGCTTCAACGAGACAAACAATTAGACAAAGCGGTTGTTTGGAAAAGTTTGTATGGAAAGGCGCCTTACAAAGATGGTACCCTGAGGCGGATTTGCTCCGAGTTATTACAGCTAGCCTACCGCTTCACCTACATAAACACCTGTGCTTCAAAGGAAAAGGAAGAGGTATTAAAAACACTGGGAACAGTGGTGGAACCTCATCAGGACAAGCACTTCAGAGGGCTTTCCAAGAAGTTTAACACCCTTCAACAAAACGCTGAGCGCCCGGAACAGGACCATTACCGCCAGCTTTACGACTACCACCTGGCCTGCCATCAGCAACTGGAAGCCCGTGCCGAAAAACAGACCGATTTCTCTCATCTGGAGCGAGCCGACTATTACCTGAATTGCTCTTACTACCTGCATAAGCTACGACACTACTGCGATGCACTGGGCTATGGCTTGTTCTCCGCGCAAAAACCAGACATCCGGCTGCCGGGCCACCTTTTTCAGGAAATGGAGCAGGGCGGTTATGCCAGGCAGGAACCCTGGCTGCGCGCCTACCTCTTGGTTGCGAGGCTCTTTGAGGCTGAAGACGGAGAGGAATTATTCTACCAGCTCAAATCTGCTTTCTTTGAGGATATTGTCCAGCAAGTCCCCGAGCCCGATGCCAACGCGCTGTGCATCCACCTGAGCAACTACTGCATCATCAAAAAAATCAATGCCGGAGAAGCCCGGTTTTTCCATGAGCTGTTTGATGTCTACCGTCAGGCGATCGAAGCGGGCCTGCTGATGAAAAACGGGGTACTCAGCTATCAGGATTACAAGAACATCATCACCGTGGGGCTGCACATCAAAGAGCTGGACTGGGTGGAGTACTTCATCCAAAACTACACTGAAAAGCTACCCGAAGAGCACCGGCGCAATGCCCTGACTTATAACCTCGCAAAAGTTTATTTCCACCAGGAAAAGTACGATGAGGTGATTGCCCAATTGCGGGAGGTGGAGTATGAGTCCATTGTTTACACACTGGGCAGTAAGCTGCTCCTGTTGCTGACCTACTTTGAGATGGGCGAATTTCTGGCGCTGGATTCTTTGCTCGATAGCTTCCGCATTTACCTGAGGCGCAACCGGGAAATTGCCCGCGACGTCAAGGAGCAGTATGTGAATGTCATCCGGTTTACCCGCCGGCTGTCGAGAGTCAATCCGGGCGACGACAAAGCGCTCGACAAAATTGAACAGCAGGTTCAGGCTTGTGAAGCCCTCGCTTCCCGACAGTGGCTGCAGGAAAAAATTGCGGACATGCGGAATTGAGCCCTACTCCACCGCCTTCAACCGCCAGGCCAGGGCTACTGCGAGCAAACTCATGACAATAGCGATATAGCCAACGTATTCATAATCAACGAGCGAACCATCCGTATTTTCTTGTACAATCAGGCCCGCCACAAAAGAGGAAAGCCCCATCGCCATTTGGTTGATGGAAGTCCGCACACTCATGAAACTGCCCCGGCTCTCGGGCCGCACCACTGAAGTCACCATCGTTGTAGCCGGCACATTCCGGCCGCTGGCCACCACAAAGAAGCTGGACGTCACGCACAAGGCCAGTGCAATGGAAGCCGTATCCAGATTGGTAATGGCATAAATAGACGCCAACGCGCCTAAACTGGCAAAGGTGAACACGCGCGCATGCCCAAACCGGTCTGCCAGCCGCCCGAAGAACGGCAACAGAAATATAGTGAGCGCCCCGCCAACCGCATAAATATAGGTCACCTGATGATCCGAAAACCCGATATTGAGCTGCATATACGGGGCAATGAAAGGGATGATGGTGAAATGCCCCAACATCAGGATAGTCGTAAACAACAGCGCCATTCGCTGATTGCCGTCCTTGAAAATATTGCCCATAACCCGAAAGGGGTTGCGCTGTATACCTTCTCCCCGCAGGTGCCGGTTGAGGGCCGGAATGAAAAAGAAAATCAGTACCAGGACGACCGCAGCGATGCCGCCAATCACGAAGAAGGTGGCCCTCCAGCTAAAAGATGCCGCCAGGTAAAGCCCCGCCGGCACGCCCACAACAGAGGCCGCAGAAAAGGCGGTCATTACCACCCCCATTGCCTGCCCGCGCCGCTTGAGCGGAATGGCATCGCCAATGATAGAGAGGACCAGAGCGGAAAGCACCCCACCGAAAGCGCCAGTGATGCTACGCGCTGCCAGGAAGATGTAGTAATCATCGGCCAGCCCACAGGCAAACGTCCCCAGGGTGAAGCCCAGATAGGTAAAAGCGAGTGCCTTTTTCCGGTCAAACCGATCGATGTACATTGCACTCAGAAAACCTACAGCGAAAGCACTTAGCGCATAGGCCGATACAATGACGCTAAACTGCTGCGGGCTAATATCAAACAGCTGCATAAACTGTTTGCCAAGCGGCATGATGATCATGAAGTCGATAATGTGGGTAAATTGCACCATGGCCAGGAGGAAAAGCAGCAGCTTCTCGTTCATGACGGGTGTTTCGGGGGCATTCAGTGCAGGTTTAACCATTTTTAGCAGCTTTCGAGTTCCAACACAAACCCTTAACGGCGGGCAATAGTTTCACCCGGGCTGCTAAAGATCAGAACTTAATCTTGGGGTAACAGATATAGTGTTTGCGCACCGCTTTGGACTGTATGTTGTAATCCGTACTTTCTGACATCGGCCGCACTTGCCCGTTTTTGCGGAGGATTTTGATCTCGTCTTTGCTTTTGCGGTAGGCGGCATTGGCTTCTTCACCCTGTATAAAAAGGTAGTCCAGCGCACTTGGGTCCAGCTCGCTCCAGTCCAGCACGGCCTGTTTGACCCGCTCCAGATAAGCGGCATCAAAGGGCTCGTGACTGAACTCCAGGCGGAACAAGCGGCGGTTGATGAGGCACTGCGACAGGTAAGCCAGCACTTTGTCTGAATGGTGCTGCCAGTACTTGAAAGCGGTCATGACATCGTAATCGTCCAGGGCAGCAAAGCGTTGGAGCAGGGCACTGCGGTTTTCCGCAAAATCAGCAGCAGCAGGGGCGCCGTTGAGGAAAAAACTTAGCGCCGGGGGCGCTTCCACTGCTTCCCCCTGTTTGACCAGGTCTTTGGCGCGCTTCAGCGCAACGATCATCATTTGTTCGGCCGAGAGGACCGTTTTGTGAAGGTACACCTGCCAGTACATGATGCGGCGGGCAATGAGAAATTTCTCTATGGAATAAATGCCTTTTTCCTCTACCACCAGCTCACCATCCCGTACCGCCAGCATCTTGATGATGCGGTCATACCCGATCACGCCCTCATGCACCCCGGTGAAAAAGCTGTCCCGGTTGAGGTAATCCATGCGGTCCATATCCAATTGGCCCGAAACCAGTTGATGCAGAAAAGGCTTTGGATATTCATCTTTGAAAATGGACATGGCCAGCTCCAGCCTTCCCTGAAAAGCTTCGTTGAGCTCTTCCATAAAGTAGAGGGACAGGTCTTCGTGCGTGACCTGCATGAGCGTATGCTCCAGGGTGTGGGAAAAGGGGCCATGCCCGATATCGTGGAGCAGAATGGCGATGCAAACGCCCTCGGCTTCTTCCTGCGTGATGTGCACATCTTTGGAGCGCAGCACTTCTATAGCCTGCTGCATCAGGTGCAGAGCGCCCAGGGCATGATGAAAGCGGGTGTGCAAGGCGCCGGGGTAAACCAAGTGCGTAAGGCTCGTCTGCTTGATGCGCCGCAAACGCTGAAAGTAGGGATGCTCTACCAGATTGAAGATGATGCCGTAGGGAATCCCAACGAAGCCATAGACCGGATCGTTGAGGATTTTTTTGTTCTTCATTTGAGGTCTTTCTGCTGTTTGTCAGGTGAAACGGCTGGTTTTGGATAAAGTTAATATTTTAAACCCACTCCGGGGAAAGGCTGTGCCAATCAGTGCCCTTTTTCCGAATAACACCCGTTAGCAGATAATAAACTTACCGCTATACAACGTTTTCCTTCAATATGCGCTTATTACAATAGACCAAGGCGAAGAAACAGTCAAAAAAGCAATATGGAAAACATCACCATTCTCTGGGCAGATGACGAAATCGATCTGCTCAAACCTCAGCTTATGTTTTTGGAAAAGAAAGGCTACGAGGTCATTACCGTTACCAACGGGTACGACGCGCTGGAAGAGTGCGACGAACGCAATGACATCGACGTTGTCTTTCTCGATGAAAGCATGCCGGGCATTACCGGGCTGGAAACCCTCGCAAAAATCAAAGCGAAACGGCAGCACCTGCCCGTCGTGATGATTACCAAAAATGAGGCAGAGAATGTGATGGAGGAAGCCCTCGGCGCTCAGATTACCGACTACCTCATCAAGCCGGTCAATCCCAACCAAATCCTGCTGACCCTCAAGAAAATTGTAGACAACAAACGCCTGGTGCGGGAAAAGACCTCCTCTGATTACCAGCAGGAGTTCCGGCAGATTTTCATGGAAATCAACAGCGGGCTCAACTACGAGGAGTGGGTGGACATCTACCGCAAAATCATCAACTGGGAGATCAAGCTCGACGAATCCAACTCAAGCGGCATGTGGGACATCCTCTCTGATCAGAAGAGCGAAGCCAATGCGGCCTTCTCCAAATACATTGAAAAGAACTACCTGGGCTGGATCCGCGATAAGGACGGCCCGGTAATGTCCAACGATTTGCTACGTTCTAAGGTGTTTCCGAAAATGGATAGCGATGCCCCTACCATTTTGCTGCTGCTCGACAACCTGCGCTATGATCAGTGGCGTATGCTCGAGCCCATCTTCAACGAATTTTACCGCACCGAAGAGGAGGACTACTTTTACAGTATCCTTCCTACCTCTACGCAGTACAGCCGCAATGCGATCTTTGCCGGGCTTATGCCTTCCGAAATCGAGCAATACTATCCTACCTGGTGGAAAAATGATATCGATGATGGCGGTAAAAACTTACATGAGCATGATTTCCTCACGGAGCTGATTGGGCGAACCATCCGCAAAGAGATCAAGTTTGACTATGTCAAGGTCACCAATGCCAACCACGCCAAACAGCTCAACGATAACATCCTTAACCACCTGAATAACGACTTCACAGTCATCGTCTACAACTTCATTGACATGCTGTCCCACGCTCGTACGGAGATGGAGGTCCTCAAGGAACTGGCGGGTGATGAGAAGGCCTATCGTTCCCTCACTCGCTCTTGGTTCCGCAATTCTCAACTTTGGGAGGCTTTGCAGCAGGCCGCTGAAAAAGGAGCGCAGCTTTTCGTGACTACCGACCATGGCACCATCCGGGTCAAAACACCGAGCCGGGTGATCGGCGACCGGGACACCACGACCAACCTGCGCTACAAAGTGGGCAAGAACCTGCAGTACGACCGTAAGGATGTCCTCGATGTGCGCGACCCCAAACACGCCAAGCTTCCGCGGCCGAACGTTAGCTCTACCTTCATCTTTGCGAAGGAGGACAAATACTTCCTCTACCCCAACAACTACAATTACTACAACAACTACTACCGCAATACTTTCCAGCACGGCGGCATCAGCCTGGAGGAGATCATCTGCCCGGTTGTAAGGATGAGCCCCCGGTAATCAAAAATTGGCGGCCACCTGCGCCCGGCCAGTGTGGACGACATTCGCCTCCCCCGTCTTCCGCCCTTCGTAGCTGAGGCGGAGCTGTATGTTTTTGGCCAGCTGCTGGTCAAGGGTCAGGCTCCATAGGAAATTGCGCCCATCCTGCAGGCCATTGAGAATGGCAAAACCCACCGGAGAATTTGCCGGTCCGTCAAAATCCACAGCGACCAGAGAGGTACGGAGCTGAATGGACGTCTGAGTGGATTGATTGTACCGGGCTTCCGCTTCAAAGCTGTGCCGCTGGGCAAAGGCATTCCCATCCGGTAGCTGGTCATCATCCTGACGGAACTCATACGATAGCGTGGCCCGAAAAGCCCGGGAGGGGATCAGCGTCACTTCGGGCCCCGCCTCGTAATAGCGGATATCGAAATCCTTATTATTGAAAAACTCAGAGTCATTGGTGCGGCGGCCCTGGGACAGCGCAAACTCAGTGCTCACCGCCCTGGAGATATTCCAGCGGCCCCGCAGGTACTGCTCGCTGTTGCGGCGGCTTTCGAAGCCTGAAGTCTGTACAAATTTGTTCCGCACATCGCTCATGCCGACCTGCAAGTCATACGTAGGGTCCGCCTGATTAAAAAAAAGCACGTTCCGGATATTAGAACTAACGGCCACCAGGGAGGAATCCGCTACATCCAGCTGAAACGGGTTCCAGGCCGACACACTTTCCGTGGCCTGGGTCTTCCGGTTGATGGTTAGGTTGGACAGCGTGGAAAAGCGGGCCAGCGTCGCCTTCCAACCCTCTTCGTTGTACCACACGGCTTTGGGGGTAATGCGCAGGCTTTGGTTCAGGCGCACATCATCGGTGCGGATAAACTCATCCGTCACAGCCGTCACCCGTACATAATCAGCCAGGTCCTGAAAGGGGGCAATTTCCATTTCATTTTGCTGAATGACACCATCATTATTATAGAGCGAATCCAGCCAGATGTAGGTACCCTCGCCCGGCCGCACTTTCACGTAGGTGAATTCCACCTTGGCCTCCTGCCCTGAACCAATCTCATAGGTGTTTGACGATTGCACCACCCCCTTCAGGATGGTAAAGTTAAGGTCGCCCCGCCCCAGGAAGGTCTCCCCGGCTTCCTGATTGGTCGTTTCTGGCCGGCTGATGCCCAGGCGGCGGTAGGTAAAATTGCCAGCCAGTTGCAGCCGGTTTCGGGCTTTTTGGTAGCGCCATTTGCCATTGATATTCGCCTCGCTTGCCCGGGCGCTTTGCAGAAAGCGCTCCCCTACCGGCGCATAATCGATCCGCTCACTAAAGCTGCTGCCCCACTGCCAGTTGTCCTGCTCCGGCGATTCCAGGAAAAACCGGTAGCGGTTGTAGTAAAAACTGCTCGCATCGAGGGTGTCTATGCCGGTGGCAAAGCGTTCATTGCGCTCCTGTTCGCCATACGCCCCCAGGCGGGTACGCCCCAGCCAGGGAATGGCGTAAGCAATGGTCCCTCGCGGGCGCAGAAAGCGGGTACTTTGCGTAGTGCTCTCCGTGCTAAGCAGGCTGCCATCCAGTTCCACCTGCCAGTCTTCGAGCTGTTCCCGCACCTGCAAGCGGTGTTGCCATCCCTGATAGAGGGTATCTCTGCGAAAGCCGCTCAGTTCGTAGCTCAGCTCCCCAACGCCTCGCTTGCGCAGATCAAAACCACCTCTTCCAATTTGCTCTTCTGCTTCCGGCACACTGCCCTGCCCCTGTACATTTGCCAGGCTCCAGTCTCGAAGGAACTCGGGGTTGCGGTAGGGGTTGAGGGGTTCGAAATCGGCCTGTACCCACTCATAGCTCAATCGGGTATCCAGCTGCCATCCACTGCTGTCGCCCCCCGGGAGCAACCGGTGCTGCAACTCGGTGTAGGCCGAAAACCCTAAGTCGTCTTCGCTGTCCAGGTCCGAAAAGCGGTTGAGGTCATTGCGGCTCATACCTACCTCTGCCCTTACTTTGGTATATTCAGAAAAATCATAGCTGCCTCCCAGGGTATAGAGCTGCTGCTGCCGGGGGGGCGTCAGCTGAATTACCGGTGCAAAGTCCCCGGCAGGTTGACAATTCTCATCCAGCCCCACCCAGCGATAGACGCGCTCATTGGCGGGCTGACTGGCATCAAGGATGTACTGCCCGTTGCCCTGCCCCACAAAAGAAAAGCGGGCCGTAAGCAGGCTGTCCTGAGGCTCAGTGGTAAAGACCAGGTATTGCAGCAACGTATCCTGCAGCCCGCAACTAATCAGTGTGTCGACCTGCCGGTAAGCCACTCGTGACGGAGAAAACTCCCCAAGTGTATCCAGACTCGGCAGCAAAGCTCCACCCTCCCGGTCGCCCGCCTCACTGAGCAAGCGTTTGTCCTCATCGGTAAGCTGCAATTCCCCGGTGGCATTTCTACTGTCCTGCTGATTGAAGAGATTGAAATTGAGCTTAAAGCGGTCCTTTTCATAGGCGGAGCTGACCGCATAAAGGGAGCGCACATAGTTTTGATCGGCGTACTCAAACTCCACGACAATCCGGCTGTCCTTAGTGATCAGGCGCTTATTGGTGAAGGTGAGCTCGCCCCGGTTGTAATCTATGATGTAGTCTTCCTCCAGCCCCCGCACCAATTGTTCGCCATCCAGGAAAACCCGTTCCGTACCGGAAAGGACAATGATGAAGCGCTCCCCTTCCCCACCCCGTAGTTTGTAGGGCCCCTGATTCCCTTCGATGGCATCAATGAAATTGCGGGTAAACTGCCCCCGGCTGATGGCCACACTTGCCTGAGACGATAGCTGCCCGCCATTTTCAAAGTTGGATACGTTGGAAAAAGTCGCGCCCTGCAGTTTTTTGAAATAATTCATAAAATAGCTGTCCGGCCGCTGCAATTCATAGTCTCCAGCTGTGAGCTGATTCTGCCCTTTACGCAACTGAATAAAAATGCGATCGAACTCCCGAAGCTGTTGTGTATTGCCTTCCGGCTGAATGGGGATGTTCTCGTCTGTAATGGCCGCCACGATCTCCACCCCGTCGCCAAGTTCGCCCGCGAGTTGCAGGTTGAAACTGGAGTTGAGGACCAGGTCCTGATTGTTGCCGAAGGAAATGCCCCGGGTGAAGTTGCCGTTGTAGTTGAGCCCCCGGAAGTCGAGTAGCTGCTCATCGCGCTCATAGGGATTGTACGCCAGGCCGATGCCTCCGTCATCCAAAGGCTTGGCCAGGCTGGTATCCAGGCGTTGCTGCTCGGCACCCAGCGCAAAGGGCAGCACACGATAGGAAAGCTGCACTTTGGGGTACTGCAAAATGGCAGTATCAAACCTAATCTGTCGGTCCGCCACCTTAAACCAGGCTTTGGGAAGCGGTTCTCCAAGGGTATCCCTAACCAAAAGGCTGCCCGGCACGATAGTCAGCGAATCCGACCATAATAAGGAAGACTCCGGAGTATAGTCCACTGTGCGCAAATTGTTGGCAGGTGCCACCTGAGCGGACAGACTGGTAAACAGGGACAGGAACCAGCAGAAGGCTATCGCCCGGCAGGCCATACCTCCCCATGCTTCAATCCATTCCCATATCCTGAATGCCTTTGGCATGCGTGTTTACTTGCGTTGCGTTTCCCGAAATAACGAAATAAAAGCAGTTGGCGTACACCGGGACGGAGAGGATGTCCGGGTAAAGTCAAAAACGAAAGGGCAACCAAAGCTGCCCTTTCTTCAAGAAATCACCCGACTGTTGTATGGCTATTGAGTGTAAGGCACTCTTGCCATACCACTCATTAGCCGTAGCGGTTGTTAAACCGATTCAGGCTAGGATTTATTCGCTAAGTAGGAAATTTGGATGTGTAAATTAATACAATTTAACATTTCAGTGAAAAATCAGGGCAAAAAAGCCGCTGTGAATCGCAACAGAGTTTAGCCAAAGCTGGTTTTAAGTGGGTCTGGACAGACAAACTGAATGCAAGGAGTAGAAAAATCTAAAATATTTAGTTATTTTCGCCTCAGATTGCAACAGTCTAAAATCCCCCCTCGTAAACTATGTTGAAAGAGCCTTGCCAAAAGGCTAATTTAGGTACAGCGTAAAAGAATCGGGTTACGCTGACTCGTCTGCATACCAAAACAAATAAGTCTGGTCATCTACCCAAAACAGGCTACGGCTCCCTTAAATTTTGGCAGTAGCTTAAATTTTGTGTTATTGGTTTATTGTTACTTTGACCGAGGTATAAGTCATAAATACCCATGAGCTAAATTATCGCACTATGCAAAGACGATCTTTACAATTAATGCTACTTGGAGTCCTGGTCTCAACGGCACTATTCGCGCAGCCGCTGAACGTAGACCTTTATCGGACCTACGATGGCTCCTTCAACAACCCGAACCATCCGGATTGGGGGCAGGCACACACCAATCTGCTTATTTCCGGCGATCAGGTTGCCTATGAAAACCTCATTGACGAGCCAGCTGGGCCCAACCGCCCTAATCCACGGCGGGTCAGCAATTCGCTATTCTCTCAGGGCGCTCCCCTCTTTGACCCTTTTGAACTGAGCGATTTTGTCTGGGCATTCGGACAGTTTCTTGACCACGACTTTGGCCTCACCCCTGATGGGACAGAGCCTATGAACATAAGCGTGCCTCAAGGCGACCCTATGTTTGACCCGTTCAATACTGGTCAGGCGATTATCCCTATGGTCCGGAATACATTTGATCCTTCCACCGGAACTAATACGTTCAACCCACGCCGCCATCCAAACGAAATCACTGCGTTCATTGATGGTTCTGGTGTTTACGGTTCTGATGAATTCCGGGCCAATTGGCTACGGAGCTTTGAAGGGGGCAAACTGAAGGTATCTGCGGGCAACCTTCCGCCCTTTAATACTTTCAACGGCGAATATGATGCCCCCATCGACCCGAATACGCCACACATGGACAACCCTGTCGGCCTGACGGAGAAAGTCTTCGTATGCGGCGACCCCCGTGCCGGGGAGAACCCTTTGCTCCTCGCCTTCCATGCGCTCTTTGTACGGGAGCACAACCGACTGTGCGACGAACTGGCACAGGAATATCCGGACTGGAACGATGAACAGCTTTATCAGCATGCCCGCAAGCTGGTGGGCGGCTTGATTCAGTCTATCGTTTATGACGAATGGCTGCCTGCTATGGGCGTTCAACTGGAACCTTATCAGGGCTATGATGAAACCGTGCACCCACAGTTGTTCAACGTCTTCACCGCTGCTGCTTTCCGCCTCGGTCATACCCTGCTCAACAGTCAGCTGCTGCGCGTAGATGAGAATGGCAACGAGATCCCTGAAGGGCACATGTTGCTGCGCGATGCCTTCTTCAACCCTTATCCGGTTATGGAGGTGGGCCTGGAGCCTTTCTTCCAGGGCATGGGAGAGCAGATGATGCAAACTTTTGATTCCAAGGTAGTCGATGATGTCCGTAACTTCCTCTTTGGCCCTCCGGGCTCAGGCGGGCTTGACCTGGTGTCTATCAACATTCAGCGGGCACGGGAGCGTGGTGTGGCAGACTTCAACACCATCCGCCAAAACTTTGGGCTCAACCGCTACTCTTTCTTCCAGCAGATCAACAACGATCAGGAGGTGTATGCCCGGTTAATTGGTCTGTATGGAAATATTGATGAGCTTGATCCATGGGTGGGCATGCTGGCCGAAGAGCCTGCACCAGGATCCATTCTCGGGCAAACGCTCAACCGTATTCTTCAGGTTCAATTTACAAACCTGCGGGACGGAGACCGTTTTTACTACGAAAACGACCCCGTACTGACCGATGCCGAAAAGGACTGGATCAAGAATACGACCCTGCACGATGTGCTGATGAAGAATACTACCATCAAGCTCATGCAGGATAAAGTATTTGATGCCATGAGCCACGATGAGATTTGTGACCACATGACTTCTGATATTACCGGCGAGGTAGTCACAGAGTCCGGCGAGGCTGTTCCTTCCGTGATGGTGAATGTCATCAACACCACCGGCCCGATGAACCTGATGACCAATGACGAAGGCCGCTTTGACTTCTGGGGCGTACCGGCATGTGATGTAACGATGATCGGCATGGAACGGGACGATGACCTTACCAACGGCGTGTCTACGGCTGACCTGATACGTATTCAGCAGCACATCCTTGGTGTCATTAACCTGGACAGCCCCTACAAGCAAATTGCCGCAGACGTTAACCGCAGCGGCACTATTACAGTACTGGACCAAATTTACATCCGCCGGGTCATCCTGGGGCAGGCAGACTTCTTTCCCAACAACTTCTCCTGGCGTTTTGTAGATGCTAAATACGAATTCCAGACGGACGAGCCGCAGGGGGAAGACTTCCCGGAAACCATTACGGTGGATGACGTCCTATCTGAAGATATGGACCTGCAGTTTATTGCGGTTAAAGTTGCGGACGTTACCGGCGATGCCATTCCTAATGGTTTCCACTCCGGTGAAGTCGGTGAGCGTAGCCTGACCCTCTTCCAAATGCAAAATATGAAGCTTGAGGCCGGGCAGGTTTATGACATCCCGGTCACCTCAGCCGCTATTGCCAATCTGGAAGGCTACCAGTTCGGATTCAACTTCGATACGGACATGCTGGACTTCCAGGGCATGAAACCCGGCAGCCTGACTAACCTGACCGAAGACCACTTTGGCATCTTCGAAGAGGAAGGTCAAATCACCAACAGCTGGGTAAAACCTTCCGGCTTTGAAGCAGAAGCGGATGAACCTTTGTTCTTCCTCACCTTCCAGGCCAAGCGCCCGGTACAGTTGAGCGAAGCACTGGCACTGAGCGAGCAGAAAGTAAAGGCAGAAGCTTACAGCAATGGCTTGCAGGTATCTAACCTTGGCTTGGTATTTGAGCAAGGCACCGGCGCTGATGCGAGCGGCTTTGCCCTTCAGCAAAACCAGCCCAATCCGTTCCGGGAGTCCACCCTCATCAACTTCCGCATGCCGGAGGCTGGATGGGCGCGCCTGACCGTGACGGACATCAGCGGCAAGGTCCTCCTGGTACAGGAAAACGACTACGATGCCGGCGAGCAGCAGTGGCAGCTCAACCGCAGTGACCTGAAGGGCAGCGGCGTCCTCTTCTACACCGTGGAAACAGCTAACGACCGCGCCACGCAGCGCATGATTGTGGTGGATTAAAAGTCTACCTGCTAAAATAAAAAATGACAGGAGCGGATTCGCGTGGGCGGGTCCGCTTTTGTTGTTTTCAGGAGGAGAGGTTTGGAGAGGGGAAGGCAGGTGGCTTTGTAGAGAAATTAATATGGTGTGTTAAACTATCATCTTAAGTCAAATTTCGACTTTGGGGTTGCCACCTGACAGGATATTACACCTCCCGTCCTAATTCCATGATCACTACCTCCTGAGTTTTTTATACAAGCCATCCATCTACCCCGTGTAAACAAGCAAAGCAGTTGGGCATCAACTCAACCCAACTGCTCCGTTAACTAGGCCGAAAAACCATCGCCAATCCTTACGAGCTAACCGTGTAGGGAGGGTTACTCGATTTCCAGGATCATAGCCGATTTACCGGGCACATTGATGGTTCCCGAAGTTTTGTACGCTTTTCCGGTCATTATGTCCTTGCCTTGCTTGGTACCGCCCAGCATTTCTGCAAAGCGGTCGAGCTGCAGGGGCGTGGCTTCCTCGTTTTTATTAAGAATGGTCATGACTTTGCTGGTATCGGTATAGCGGAAGGTGACGTAGAAGCCGCCGTCCGGCACAAACTGCATAAGCTTGCCATGGTGAATCGCCTCGCTGGTTTTGCGCCAGTTGAGCAGCTTTTTAATGTAGGCTTTGGCTTCTTTCTGGTCCTCGGTGAGGCCTTTGCCGGTGAAGCCGTTGACCTCATCGCCTGCCCAGCCACCGGGGAAGTCGGTGCGGATGATACCATGGTCGCCCGGATAGCCTTCATTGTCCATTAGTATCTCGGTGCCGTAGTACAGCTGAGGCGTTCCGCGCAGGGTCAGGATGTAGGCAACGCCCATTTTGAAGAGGCCGAGGTCTTCGTTCACCTGCGTGTAAAAGCGGTCCATGTCGTGGTTGTCCGGGAAGGTCACAAGGCTGTAGGGGTCCGCGTAAAGGAAGTCCTGCGTCAGCATTTTATACAGCTCGATGAGCCCGCTGCCGTATTGCTTTTCCTCCTGTACCAGCCCCTGCGTAAGCGCAAACTGAATGGGGAAGTCCATCAGGCTCGGCAGGCAGGAGGTGTAGTCATCGTGGTTGTCTTTGCCTTCCTGCCAGTAGGATACGATCGCCGGATTGGTCACCCACTCTTCGCCTACGGTATTGAAATTGGGGTATTCGGCACGCAAGGCACAGGTCCATTCTGTCATAAAATCTTTATCCGGATAAGGGTAGGTGTCCATCCGGATACCGGCAAGGCCGGAGTATTCAATCCACCAAATGGTATTCTGTATCAGATAGGTGGCCAGTAGTGGATTACGCTGATTCATATCCGGCATGGTTTCCACAAACCAGCCATCGGAGAACATGCGCTTGTCGTACTCGGAAGCGTGGATGTCCTGCACGGTATTCCGGCGGTGGGAGGTGTTGACGTATTCCCCTCCGAAGTTGATCCAGTCATCCGTGGGCATATCCTTTACGAACCAATGCTCGGAGCCGCAGTGGTTGAGGATCATATCCATGATGATCTTGATATCCTTATCTTTTGCCCGCTGAATGAGGTCGAGGTACTCTTCATTGCTGCCAAAGCGCTGGTCCACTTTGTAAAAGTCCGTGGCGGCGTAGCCGTGGTAGGAGTAGTCAGGCATATCATTCTCCAAAACCGGATTGAGCCAGATCGCCGTGAAGCCCATATCGTCAATATAATCCAGCTGATCGATGATGCCCTGAATATCGCCCCCGTGGCGCCCGCCTTTGAAGTCGCGGTTGGGCTTTTCCATCATGCCCGCCACCGCGTCATTATCCGGATTGCCGTTGGCGAAGCGGTCCGGGGTAATGAGGTACATGACGTCCGCCGGCGTGAAGCTCTCGCGCAGGGCAGATCCCGGTTCGCGCTCCTGCAGTTCATAGTCGTAGGAAGCCACGACATCCTTACCATCCAACAGCTGCACCTGAAAAGTGCCCGGTTCCACGCTCTCCGCCAACTCCAGATTGACAAAGAGGTAGTTGGGGTTTTGCACCCGCACCGTGGAGGTGATTTTCACGCCCTTGTAGTCGCTCAGGGCAGCTTTGTACTGCGCCAGGTTGTCTCCGTAGAGCAGGAGTTCGAGCTCAGGGTTATGCATACCAGCCCACCAGTTGGGCGGCTCTACGCGCTGCAGGGGAGATTGGGCGAAAAGAGCGGCACTCCAAAGAGTCAGGAGCGCCAGGATTGTCAGACGTTGCATGTAATCGGTCATTAGTTTGATTTCGGGAAAAATAGGCATTTTTTGCAGAATTTCACTCCTGAATAACCCCACGCAACCCCAAATGCACCCGCTCCCGCCAGTAGCGCTCATTATGGTCGTGGCCAGGGTAAGCCTGTGTCATCCAGTTTTGCCCCGCCTGATAGCCCTGCGCCTGCAAGATGGAGTCTACCTGTTGCTGATAGGGTGCATAGAATTGGTCCAGTCCCTCTGTGCCGTAGTCGAAGTACAAGCGCTTGCCTTTCGGCAAATTGGCGGCAAAGTAATCAATGATGGCCTGAGCTGCTTCCGGAGTGTCATTCTGAAGGGAAACCGGCCAATGCGTAGACAGGCAGAGGGCACCGGCGAAGACATCCGGGTACTCGCAAACTGCATACATGGATATCAGCCCGCCCATACTTGAGCCACCGATGTAGGTATGCCCCTTACCTGGTTTGGTATGGTAAGTGCGATCGATGAAAGGCTTCAGCTCGCGGGTGAGAAACTTCAGGTAAGCATCAGAAAAGGCAGTGCCGCCCACCCGGGCCTCAAGCAAGCTGTCGAAGCGAGCGGTAGGCTTTTCAGGCAGGTATTCCTGAAACCGCTTTTCGCTGGCATGGTTGACCCCAACGATAATGACTTCAGGCATTAGCCCTGCAGTGGAGAGGCTGTCTGTAGTACGGTGGATCTGCCAGGCGGCACCACCGTAGGCCAGGCTGTCAAAGAAGAGGTTCTGCTGGTCCATCATATAGAGCACGGGGTACTGCCGCAGCGTATCCGTGAAGTAGGAAGGAGGCAGGTAGACCTGCCCGCTTTTCGGCCCGATAAACTCAGAGTTTTCATAAGTAAAAGGCTGAAAGCGGGACGGTTCAGCGGAAGGCTTCTCCTCCTGACAGCCCAAGATAAAAAGCAGTAAAACAGGAAGAATGAAGTATCGCATAACAGGCGTTTTACATATTTTTCAACCGCCCGCCGTCTACCGCCAGGGCCACACCTGTGATATAGGCGGCGGCAGGTGTAGCCAAAAAAGCAATGGCAGCGCCGATTTCTCCAGGCTCTGCGAAGCGCTGAAGGGGGATGCTGCTCTGCATGGCAGTCGTCACATCTTCTATTGACTTTCCGGTTGCAGAAGCCTTTTTCTCAATGATTTCCTGTAGGCGGCCAGTGTTGGTCGCACCGGGAAGGATGTTATTGACAGTGATGCCATCTGCCCCCACTTCATTGGCGAGGGTCTTAGCCCAGTTGCCAACGGCTCCACGTACTGTATTGCTTACGCCCAGGCCAGGCAATGGTGCCTTTACGGAAGTGGAAATGACGTTGATGATGCGGCCATAGCCTTCCTTGCGCATGCCAGGGAGTACAGCTTTCGCCAAAAGGTGGTTGCAGATGAGGTGTGTGGTGAAGGCTTTGGTAAATTCCTCCAGTTCAGCCTCAGTAATCGGTCCGCCGGGAGGGCCGCCAGTATTGTTGACCAAAATGTGGATAGGCTTGGTAGCAGTGAGCCCCCGGACCTTCTTACGCAGATCAGCGGTATCGGTAAAGTCAGCAGCAAGAAAGTCATGCTGCTGCCCTTTGACCCGTGCCATTTCCTTGGTGATGGCTGCCATCTTATCAGCAGAACGGGAAACCAAGGTTACGTTAGCGCCCAACTCTGCCAGTTCAAAGGCGGCAGCCTTTCCAATACCTTTGCTGCTGCCGCAGACGAGCGCATTTTTTCCTTTCAAGTCTAAGTTCATGGAGTGTGTTTTGTATATTCCGGCTAAATTTAAAGAATTTCATACAAACCTTAATTTATGCCACTAGCCAAACCTTTCAACCTTCAGCAATGGGTAGATGACAACCGCCACCTTCTTAAGCCCCCCGTGGGCAATCAGCAAGTCTACAAAGGCAACGATGACTACATTGTCATGGTTGTAGGCGGGCCAAACGGGCGTAAGGATTATCACTGGGAAGAGGGGGAAGAGCTCTTCTACCAAATTGAAGGCGACATTACCCTCAAAATCATCAATGAAGCCGGAGCGCCGGAAGATATCCCAATCAAAGAGGGCGAAATGTTCCTATTGCCACCGCGTATTCCACATTCACCGCAACGCCCTGCAAATACCATTGGGCTCGTCATTGAGCGCTACCGCCGGGAGGGTGAGATGGACAAGCTGATGTGGTTCTGTGAAAATTGCAACCATAAATTGCACGAGGAGGCTTTCCCGCTGGAGGATATCGTTGTGCAGTTGAAGGCGGCTATTCAGAACTTCATGGGCTCGGAGGAGCTGCGTACTTGTGATCGTTGTGGGACGGTTATGGAGGGGGAGTAGGGGAGTTCTTGAGTGGGGAGTTCTTGAGTGGGCAGTTCTTGAGTGGGGAGTGGGCAGTTCTTGAGTCGGCAGTTGGCAGTTCTTGAGTCGGCAGTTGGCAGTTCTTGAGTCGGCAGTTGGCAGTTCTTGAGTGGGGAGTGGGCAGTTCTTGAGTCGGCAGTTGGCAGTTCTTGAGTCGGCAGTTCTTGAGTCGGCAGTTCTTGAGTCGGCAGTGGGCAGTGGGGCAGTTGGGGAGTTTTATTACTTTTGTGGGGGTAGATGATAGCCTATGCAAAAAGTATACTTTGCTTCTGATTTTCACTTGGGGATTGATGGCCGTTTGACGAGTGGTGAGCGGGAAAAGCAGATTGTCCGCTGGCTGGAGCATATCCGGGGGGATGCGGCGGCGATTTACCTGGTGGGGGATGTATTTGATTTTTGGTTTGAGTACACGACTGTAGTGCCTAAAGGGCATGTGCGGCTGTTGGGAAAATTGGCGGAGCTGCGCGATCAGGGTATTCCCATTTATTTTTTTACCGGCAACCATGATATGTGGGTTTTCCGCTACTTTGAAGAAGAGCTGGATATTCCGACCTATCGCAAGCCGATCCGCCGGGAGATCATGGGCAAGCAGTTCCTGATTGGGCATGGTGACGGGTTGGGACCGGGCGATTATGGCTACAAGCGCATTAAGAAAGTCTTTGCCAATCCGGCATGCCAATGGCTGTTTGAGCGGCTTCATCCAAACTTTGGGATCGGGCTGGCTAACTTTTGGTCACAGCGTAGCCGGGCTGCGGACCATCCTGAAGAAAAGGACTTCCTGGGTGAGGACCGGGAATGGCTAATCACTTACGCTAACCGCAAGCTGGAAACGGAGCCTATCGACTACTTCGTGTTCGGACACCGGCATCTTCCTATCGAATACACGCTAAAGAACGGGTACAGTCGTTATGTTAATCTGGGGGAATGGCTCTTTAGTAATTCTTACGCTGTCTTCGATGGCGATTCTGTCAATTTAGCTTTTTTTGAAAATGAAGAAGGTCGGGTTTTTGGTGGTGGGTAGTTTTTTGGTGGGGAGTTTGGGCGTGGGGAGTTTTGGAGTGGGCAGTGGGGGAGTCGGCAGTGGGGCAGTGGGCAGTTTTGCAGTCGGCAGTTCTTCAGTGGGCAGTTTTGCAGTGGGCAGTTTTGCAGT